>NZ_JBVHPX010000005.1:0-516819 GCF_055567735.1 Streptomyces sp. NPDC026394 | reverse complement strand
ATCGCCGGGACCGTCCTGGCCACCGCGGCCATCGGTGGCGTGGAAGCCATCACCGTCGATGTCGTGGTGGCCCAGGGCGGCCGCAACCTGCTCGGCGAGCAGAAGGGCGTCAACCTCGCCGAAATCCAGGACGCCGGCACCTCCGGCCTCCTCCTGGGCGGCGCCTTCGGCGGAGCCGCCCGCGGCGCCAGGGCCATCGGGGAAGCCGGGGGCGTCAAAAACGTCCTGGGCCACATGAAGCTGGACAGCTTCCGCAACCTCAAGAACCCACTGCGCGACTTCGAGATAACACTGCCCAACGTGGGCGGCCCGCGCCTGGCAATGGCCGACATCGGTCCTGTCGGGCCGACCGGACGTCCACTGCTGCGCAACACCACCGGATCAGGCGGTTCCGGAGGCCGGTCCACCTGGGAGGCCGGTCAAGATGTCGCAGGAGCCGCCAGGGGCAAGACGCTCAAGGCCCCGCACCCCCGGCACACCTGGGGCGGAATCAAACGAGGTCCGGCCAAGGAAGACAACACGGTCATCCTGCCGGGGTACAACCAAGCAGTGAAAGACGAGATATCGGAGATAGCAGCCGGAAAAGCCGCATGGAATGCGGAACGGCAGGTCTACGAAATCAACGGACGCTCTTACGCAGTGGAACCCTCCGGTACCGTATTCCCCGTCTCGGGCCCCGGATTCACCAACCTGAGCCGCGCCGAATACGGCGCCCTGGGCGCCATCATGCGCGCCAACGGCGATGTGGCTCAGTGCGAGAAGTTCTTCGCCAATGCCAAGCAGTTCCAGAACGAGCCCAACGCCGTTCAGACAGCGATCGACCTGTATAGGATGTACCAGCTATGATGTGCACCCTGCTGACAACCGGGGACGGAGTTCCGGGACGCATTGCCCCGACTCTGGCGGATTTCTTCGGTGTCCCCGTCCCGGACGTTGACGTCTGTGATGCCTGGGACCTCGAGAACCGGAACTGGGAAGCCTCCGTCACCTGTGAGTACATGGCACTGGACGGGGACCTGAAGTGGTCGCTGGCCATCACCTCCGGCGATACACCGCATCTTTCCGAAGAGCAGCTTGCGCTGGCTGTAGCGCGGTCGCTCCGTGTCGATGTCATTTTTCCGTCCGACTACCCGGACATCTCGTGGATCGACCGCGTCGCGACCCCCGCAGGCGAGGTGGGCTACGTCAACACCGTCGAAGAAGAGGGCGAGCTCCCCCGGTGGACCGTTGCCGTCTCCGAGGTCTCCGTCCCCGCATTCCCCCACGCCGAAGTCCGGCGCATTCCAGAGATCATCAAGCCTCTGCAACTGCCGACGCCGCTCACCGACGCCTGCGTCCCCGACGGGAACATGTGGCGAGACGCCGTCTGGCCGCTGCTGAACTGGGAACGTCTCACCGCTCGCATGGGAGCTGATTGGCCCCCTTCCGGGTGGTATCCGGTCAGCATGTACATCGAGGACCTGGAACTGCGCGATCAGGTGCCCGGAGTGATCGCGCAGTTGCCCGCCGAGATGCAGCGGCCCGTGCAGGCAGCACTGGAGCAGGTCGACCAGGCCTATCACCGGCTGACCACCGAGGACGGCGGAGCGGGTCTCGCGGCGGCTGCGGAGTCGTCCTTCGCCGGTCGGGCCTGGTACTGGCACCGGCGCCCGTCCAACCCGCCGTGGGGCAAGGCGGATTAGGACGGCCTCCGCCCCGCCCTGGCCGGCTGCCCCCACGCACGCCCGGCGGGCCCCGGCCCGCCCCGGCCATCCGTCTACGGCCGGAGTACCTCCGTGTGGATGGCGAGTTTGAACTGGGCGTGCGTGATCGCGGCGGGGACCTTGGTGTCGCCGGGGCCGCGGGCGGAGATTTTCAGGCCGACGGGCGTGCCCGGGTGGACGAACATCTGCCACAGGTATGTCTTGTACTGCCCGCCGCCGGTCTTCCACGTGTCGGTGGTGCCCGTCGAGTCGTAGCCGGGGCCGAGCGGGTCGCGTACGAAGCGTGCCCGGTACTCGTTCGGACGGTCGTCCGCCTCCCAGAAGACCATCGCGGACAGCAGTCCCCAGCCCTCGTGGCTGGGCCAGATCAGGCCCGACCGGGCGTCCGGGAACGTCGACGGCGTGCCGCCTCCGTTGGCCGGGTCGTGCATCTTCCACGGGTCGTACGACTCGTCGCCCGCTCCGTACGGAAAGCGCACCAGGTGGTACCCGTCACTGTCGTACGAGATCTTCTGCGACCCGGCCCCGTGTTTCTCCGCGTCCCAGAGCAGCGAACACACCACGACGGACATCTGTTGTCCCTCCCTCAACTCCCGACGGCGGGAGCCCCGTCGACCCCGCCCGGTCCATTGCGCCACAGGTGTCGCCCCGCGCGGTAGACGGCGGGCGGCACCGGGCCGGCGCTCTGCGGCCGGGCGGGAGGAGGCGGGAAGCGGAGTGCGAGGGTCAGGTGATGCCGACGATGGCCAGGGCGTGGCGTTGGGCCGCGGTGACCTCGGTGGGGAAGTACACGTAGCAGATGCCGCCGGTGCCGCTGACGATCTTGCCCTCGGCGTTCTTGCGTTTGGTCCGGAGCCAGATGTTCTCGAACTGGCGGCGCTTGTAGACGCGGCGGACCGCGGCGTTGGTCGGCGAGTTGGGGTCGTTGGCGACGACGTCACCGGTGCGGGTGAAGCCGACGACGGTCATCAGGTGGCCGGCCGTGCCGTAGCCCGCGCCGGTCAGTTCGGGGGCCAGGAAGGACTGCGAGGTGATCACGGGGATGCCCGCCTGGACCAGGGTCTCGGCGTCGGAGAGGGTGCGCAGCCGGGTGACGACGGCCTCCATGTCCTGGTACGTGGCCGCGTAAGCCGTGTTGAACGGCCAGTTGCCGCAGCCCTCGTACTGGTAGTCGAAGGTGTAGCGGGCGGCGTGGCAGACCTGGGGGTCGGCGTAGGCGGGGTTGACCCAGGCCAGGTCGGCCGCGGTGGGCTTGCGGCCCCAGTACTCGATGATCATCTGGGAGGAGGTGGGGCTGCACCACGCCTCGCCCCCGTTGTCGTACTCCGGGTACTGCCCCTTGTGGGTCTCCTGCGAGTACCGCGGCACGACCAGCTCGCGGCCGGTCGCGACGCCCGGCTTGGAGGCCGGCACGTCGAAGCGGTCGGGGATGTCGGAGCCCATCAGGCCCAGCCGCCACACCGTGGGCGTCTGCGTTGTGCCGGGCTTCCGGTAGAGCGTGACGCGCAGTTCGTACGAGGCCAGCCGCAGGCCGCTCGCCGGGGCGTCGATCGCGAAGGTGTCGGTGGAGATGCTGCTCCGGCCGTCCTTCTGGCCGTCGACGGAGGTACGACGGATGTCGCCGTCCCCGGAGGCCCAGCGGCCCATGACGTACCACGGGGTCCGTACGCCGTCGCCGTACGTGCCGCGCAGCTCGACGGCGATCCAGGTCCCGGCGGGCGTCTGGGCGTTCCAGGAGACGACGGCTTCGGTGGACGGGACCTTGAGCGTACGGGCCGGGGAGGTCCAGACGGCGTACTCCCAGGCCGCGGTCGTACCGGTGTGCGGATCACGGTAGTCGGCGGTGCCGGCCGGGCGGTCGATCACCACGCCCGGGCGGCGCCCGTCGGCCACCCGGGTGCCGTTCGCGACACCCTGGTTCCAGTCGGCTGCGGTGTGCCAGGCTCGGTAGTCCACGAGACGCTTCGCCTTCGGTGCGGCGGACGGTGCGGAAGGGGTGGCGGCGTGCGCCAGCGGGGTGGCCGCGCCTGCCGCGGCGGCGAGGGCGGCGGCCAGAACGGTACGCCGGGGCGTGGGTCTGCTCATGGTGGAGTCCCCCAGTCGGATGCGAAGGATTGAGCCAGGAGAACGGTGGAGCTCAACTATTCCCCCGCACCCACCCTTCGGCCAGCCGTTCGTCGCGCGTCGCCGCAGGGATCAGCAGTTTGCGGCAGTGGAGGGCGGCCGTACAGGGGCACGGACGGCCCGCCGGAGTGGCGGTGCGGAGGCGACCGTGGGTCCGCGGGCCCGCACCTCGCGTACCGGTAATCTTGCAGCATCTCAACCGTCTCACCCGTCACAGCAGACAGGCAGCAGCGTGCGTCAAGAGCCGATCCCGCCCGGCCTCGCCGGCCGGCTGCGCGCACTGCCCCCGTCCTGCGGCCCCGTCCGGCTGATCGCGGTGGACGGACACGCCGGGTCCGGCAAGAGCACCTTCGCGCGGCATCTGGCCACGGCGCTCGGCGGCGCCCCGGTCGTCCGTCTGGACGACATCGCGACCCACGACGAGCTGTTCGCATGGACGGAGCGGTTCCGTACCGAGGTCCTGGAACCGCTGGCCCGGGGAGAGCACGCGCGCTACGGGGTGTACGACTGGGAGCGCAGGGAGTTCACCGCGCGCCGGGAGCTGGCACCGGCGCACGCCGTCGTCGTGGAGGGTGTCGGCGCGGGCCGCCGCGCACTGCGCCCGTACCTGGCGTGCCTGCTGTGGATGGAACTGACGGCGTGTCACTCCTGGGAACGCGGGCGACGGCGGGACGGTCCGGCCCAGGCCGCCTTCTGGGATGACTGGATCCCGGCGGAGCGCGCCCATTTCGCGGCGGACCCCTCACGTCCGCACGCCGGCCTGCTGGTACGGGCGCGCACCGAGGGGTACGAGGTGCTGCCGGGGCCCGGTGAGGCGTGCGGTACCCCCTGAATCATCACCGTACGTGACGGACCACGGCCGGTACGCAGATCGTCGCCCTGCGCGTACCGCCGACTGCCTCAACTCGGCTTGACCTGGGGGGCGTACAGGACTTACGTTCTCAATGTGCGGTTCTGACGGACCGCCCGCAGACGCGAAGCCCCCGGTTGTTCCCCCGTGATCGGGGGCTTCGTTCTGTGCCCGGGCGCCCAGCGCGCGCCGCGCGCCGTCCGCCTCCTCACCCTATGTCACCGCTCCCTTCGCGCCGCGGAGCCTCGGCTTCCCCTGCTCCGCCCTCTTCGGCCTGCACCGATACCGCAGGTACGATGCGAGTCCGTGCCACCGAAGGACGCAGTCGAAGAGCAGCCGGGGGCGACCTGCAACTGCCGCCCCGAGCACGCCGGTTCGTTCGAACACGCTGTGGCCTGGCACTCGCCCGGCGGCACACCACGGGGGACGTTTTGTGGGGGACGTGATGGATTTCGGCACCCAGGGCACACACGCCCCGGCCGAACTCGCCTGGCTGCGCGCGGTGGACGCCTACACGGTAGGCGCGTACCCGCAGGCCGAGGAGGAGTTCCGGGCCGCGGTGCGGATGGACCCGACGATGGCCGACGGCTGGCTCGGCCTGCACGCACTGCGTGCGGACACCTCGACCGCGCTGCTGCACATGCACCGGCACCGCGACCGGTTCGGGGAACAGCGGGCCCGGCACCGACGCACACTCAATTCCTGGTACTGGCTGGGCTGGTGGGTCCAGCCGGTGCTGGAGACCGGCCGCGACCTGCTGCTGGCGTACGCCTCGCACTGGCTCGACGGCCGCCATGTCGCGGAGCTGGACCAGGCCTTGGCGGGCTGCCCGCCGGTGGACACCGACCCGCAGGTGCGCTTCCTGCACGCCTGCCGCGCCTATCTCGTCAAGGACTGGGACCAGCTCGTACGGCACACCGAGCCGCTGCTCGACGATCCGCTGCTGGGCATCGAGGCCGGACTGTTCGGCGGCATGGCACGGGTGCGCCAGGAGATGTTCGGGCAGGCCGAGCCGCTGCTGGCGGCCGCCCTGATGCGCTGCCGCAGCGAGCAGCCGCAGCGCAAGGAGCTGCGGTACTGGCTCGCCCGGGCCCACGAGGGCACCGGCCGCAGCGCCGCCGCGCTGCCGCTGTACCGCTCCGTGCACCGGGTCGACCCGGCGTTCATGGACACCGCGGCACGGCTCGCGGCCATCGCCGAGGGGGACGGTCTGGAGGAGGGCACCGACCTCGCGGCCGTGACCGCCGGCTTCGGCCAGGAGGCGGGCGGCGATCTCGACCCGCTCTCCCCGCTCGACCCGGTGGACGGCCGGGAGCTGCTGGCCGCGACCGACCCGGAGGGCCCGGACGGCGACCTGGCGGGCGGTTCGCCGGGGGACGCGGGACCGGCCGTACGGGAGAAGGCGGTGCTCGGCGGTCCGCGCCGCTCGGACCGGCTGCCGGCCGGCCCGTCCGACCCGGTGCTGCTGGAGAAGGCGCTCGCCGAACTGGAGCGGATGGTCGGTCTGGAGCCGGTGAAGCGTCAGGTCAGGGCGCTGTCCGCGCAGTTGCGGATGGCACGCCTGCGAGCGGGCCAGGGCCTTCCGGTACAGCCGCCGAAACGACACTTCGTCTTCTCCGGCCCGTCCGGCACCGGCAAGACCACCGTGGCCCGGATACTCGGCCGGGTGTTCTACGCCCTCGGCCTGCTCGGCGGCGATCATCTGGTCGAGGCGCAACGGGCCGACCTGGTCGGGGAGTTCCTGGGGCAGACCGCCGTGAAGGCCAACGAGCTGATCGACTCGGCGCTGGGCGGGGTGCTGTTCGTGGACGAGGCGTACAGCCTCTCGAACTCCGCGTACAGCAAGGGCGACGCGTACGGCGACGAGGCCCTTCAGGTCCTCCTCAAGCGGGCCGAGGACAACCGCGACCGGCTCGTCGTCATCCTGGCCGGCTACCCGGAGGGCATGGACCGCCTGCTGGCCGCCAACCCCGGCCTGTCCTCGCGCTTCACCTCGCGCGTCGACTTCCCGAGCTACCGGCCGCCGGAGCTGACCGCCATCGGTGAGGTGCTGGCCGCCGAGAACGGCGACCACTGGGACGAGGAGTCGCTGGAGGAGCTGCGCAGCATCAGCGCGCACGTCGTCGGCCAGGGCTGGATCGACGAACTGGGCAACGGCCGGTTCCTGCGCACGCTGTACGAGAAGAGCTGCGCCTACCGTGACCTGCGGCTGTCCACCTGGTCCGGCGCACCGTCCCGCGACGACCTGGCCACCCTGCGGCTGCCGGACCTGATGCAGGCGTACGGCGAGGTGCTCTCGGGGCGCGGCCCGGTGACCGGACCGGAGGCGCCGCCGCTCTGACACGAAGCGGCAGGCGTCCAACTGCGCAAGCTACGCCGTTGAACCGGACATGTCCTGCTCGTCCACGCGCGGTCGCCGCTTCCGACACGGACCGCCTCCGGCGCGTACTGCCGCCCGCAGAAACGATGTGAGCCCGCGGACCACCGCGGGCTCACACCGTCGTCACGGCCGGGTCACCCCGCCAGCGCCCGGTCCTCCCGGGTGGCCGGTCCCGCCGCGGTGCGCGGACCGGAGAGCCGGTCGCCGGGCACTTCGGGGACACGGGTGCCCTGCGCGCCGCCGAAGGGCGGTACGGCGGGCAGTTCCTGCCGGTGCGCCGGGTCGCGCACCTCCCCCACCAGCTTCTCCAGCACGTCCTCCAGCGCGACCAGCCCCAGCACCCGCCCGGTCGCGTCCGCGACGGCGGCCAGGTGGGAGGCGGAGCGGCGCATGGCGGTCAGGGCGTCGTCCAGGGGAAGTTCGGCGCGCAGTGTCGTCATCGGGTGCCAGATGTGCTGTGGCACCGCGCGGTCGCCCTCCTCCAGGTCCAGTACGTCCTTGACGTGCAGGTAGCCCATGTAGGCGCCGCCCGGCGCGGACACCGGGAAGCGGGAGTAGCCGGTCTTGACGGTCAGCTCCTCGACCCGGCGCGGTGTGACGGTCGGGTCGACCGTGACCAGCCCGGCCGGGTCCAGGAGGACGTCGGTGACGGGCCGGCTGCCCAGTTCCAGCGCGTCGGAGAGGCGTTCCTGTTCGGCGGGGGCCAGCAGGCCGGCCTGCTTGGAGTCCTCGACGAGGTCGGTGAGCTGCTGGCTCGTGAAGACCGCCTCGACCTCGTCCTTCGGCTCGACACGGAACAGCCGCAGGACGCCGCGGGCGCACGCCCCGAGCAGCGCGGTGACCGGGCGGCACAGCCGGGCGAAGGCGACCAGGCCGGGGCTGAACCACAGCGCGGTCTTCTCCGGCGCGGCCATCGCCAGGTTCTTCGGGACCATCTCGCCGATGACGAGGTGGAGGAAGACCACCGCGGCCAGGGCTATGACGTAGCCGAGGGGGTGGATCAGCGGCTCGGGCAGGCGGGCCGCGTGGAAGAGGGGCTCCAGGAGGCGGGCGACGGTCGGTTCGGCGACCGCGCCGAGCGTCAGGGAGCAGACGGTGATGCCGAACTGGGCCGCCGCCATCATCTGGGGCAGGTTCTCCAGGCCGTGCAGCACCTTGCGGGCCCGTTTGGAGCCCGCGGTGGCCAGCGGTTCGATCTGGCTGCGGCGCACCGAGACGAGCGCGAACTCGGCGCCCACGAAGAACCCGTTGACCAGGACCAGGAAGACGGCGAAGAGGAGTTGCAGAAAGCTCACCGGGCCACCTCCGCCGGCGTCGGTGCGGGTGCCGCGGCGCCCGCGGTCCGTATGATCCGGACCCGCTCGGCGCGGTGGTGGGACACCAGCCGCACCCGCAGCCGCCAGCCGTCCAGCTCGGCGGTGTCACCGGGGGCGGGCACCCGCCCGAGTATCTGGGCCACCAGGCCCGCCACCGTCTCGTACGGGCCGTCGGGCGTGTCCAGGCCGATCCGCCGCAGGGTGTCGACCCGGCAGCCGCCGTCGGCGTCCCACGCGGGGCGGCCGTCCTCGGGCGGCGCCTGGGCCAGCTCGGGGAGATCGATCCGGTCGTGCTCGTCGCGGACCTCGCCGACCAGTTCCTCGACGATGTCCTCCAGGGTGACCACGCCCGCCGTGCCGCCGTACTCGTCGACCACCACGGCTATCGGCTGCTCGCTGCGCAGCCGTTCCAGCAGCGGCTGCACCGGCAGCGTCGCCGGGACCAGGAGCGGCGGTACGGCGATCCGGGCCGCCGGGGTGCGCAGCCGGTCGTGCTCGGGCACCGCGAGGGCGTCCTTGAGGTGCACCATGCCCACCACCTCGTCGAGCCGGGTGTGGTAGACGGGGAAGCGGGACAGGCCGGTGGCGCGGGTGAGGTTGAGGACGTCCTCGGCGGTCGCGGACGACTGGAGGGCGCTGACCCGTACCCGCGGGGTCATCACGTTCTCGGCGGTCAGCCCGCCGAGGGAGAGGGTGCGCACGAACAGGTCGGCGGTGTCCTGCTCGATCACCCCGGCGCGGGCCGAGTGGTGGGCGAGCGAGACCAGTTCGCCGGGGGTGCGGGCGGAGGCCAGCTCGTCGGTCGGCTCCACGCCCAGGGCCCGTACGAGCCGGTTGGCGACGGTGTTCAGCAGGGAGATCACCGGGCGGAAGAACCGCGAGAAGGCGCCCTGCGGGCACGCGACGAAGCGGGCGACCTGGAGCGGCTTGGAGACCGCCCAGTTCTTGGGCACCAGTTCGCCGAGGACCATCTGCACGGCGGAGGCCAGCAGCATCCCGATGACGACGGCGATGCCGGGTACGGCACCGACCGGCAGCCCGGTGGCGGTCAGCGGCCCGGACAGCAGACGGGCCAGGGCGGGCTCGGCGAGCATGCCGACCACCAGGGAGGTGATGGTGATGCCGAGCTGGGTGCCGGAGAGCTGGAAGGAGAGTTCGCGCAGCGCGCCGACGACGGTGCGGGCGCGCCGGTCCCCTTCGGCGGCGGCCCGTTCGGCCTCCGCCTTCTCCACGGTGACCAGGCCGAACTCGGCGGCCACGAAGAAGCCGTTGGCGAGGATCAGGACGAGGGCGGCCGCGAGCAGCAGCAGTGTGGCGGTCATGCCGCCGCCTCCGTGGAGGGGAACTCCCGTTGCTGCGGGGGTTCCGGTGGAGGGGCGGCGCAGGTACTACCGGACGATCCGTCCATTGCTGGAGGGAGTCACTCCTCATGTTGCAGGGGCCCGCTGGCGGGGCGGGGCGCGGGGCGCGCCCCGGGAACCAGGGTAATCAGCAGGGCCGGGGTGCGGGCAGGGTCACCGGGCCGGCTGGTCTCCGGTGCCGTGGTTCTCGGCGAGCGCCCGCAGCGTACGGGCGTCGCGAATGGCCTGGTCGCGCGCGATGCCGGGCTGGATGCCCATCGCGGGCAGGCTGGTGCCGTCGGCCAGGTCCAGGTGGACCCAGGGGTCGCCCTGGCGCAGGTTGACCCGCAGCACCTGGGCCCAGGCCAGCTCGCGCTTGGTGGTCAGGTTGACGACCGTGATGCCCTGCTGGTGGGCGACCACCTTGGGGCGGGCGAGCAGCAGCAGGACGCCCAGGATGATCAGTCCGGTGAACACGAAGCTGATCCGCTCGCCGCCGCCCAGGTTCGGCAGCAGGACGGCGATCACCGTCAGCACGGCGAGCTGGGCGATGCCGACGCCGTACAGGACGGCACGGGTGCGGCCCGGCCGGAAGGTCACCGGGAGGGCGGGCAGGGGCGCGGATGCGGGCGCGGACACGTCGCTGGGCTCTTTCGTACGGGCCGCCGGCGCGGGCCGGCGGCGGGTGTGGCCGCCGCCCGTCGGCGGCGGCCGGGCCGCCTGGCCTGGGTCAGAGGCGGCAGGCGTGGATGCCGGTGGTCAGGATGGCGCGGGCGCCCAGCTCGTACAGCTCGTCCATGATGCGCTGGGCGTCCTTGGACGGGACCATCGAGCGGACCGCGACCCAGCCCTCGTGGTGCAGCGGGGAGACGGTCGGCGACTCCAGGCCCGGGGTGAGGGCGACGGCCTTCTCGACGTGCTCGACGCGGATGTCGTAGTCCATCATCACGTAGCGCCGGGCGACCAGGACGCCCTGCATCCGGCGGAGGAACTGACGGACCTTCGGGTCGTCCTCGGGCGCGCCCTTGCCGCGGATGACGACCGCCTCGGACTTCAGGATCGGCTCGCCGATGATCTCCAGCCCGGCGTTGCGCAGGGTGGTGCCGGTCTCCACGACATCGGCGATGATCTCGGCGACGCCCAACTGGATGGCGGTCTCCACGGCGCCGTCCAGGTGGACGACGGAGGCGTTCACGCCGTGGTCGGCGAGGTGCCGGGTGACCAGTCCGGAGAAGGACGTGGCGACCGTCATGCCGCCGAAGTCGGTGACCTCCTCGGCCGTGCCCGGGCGGGTGGCGTAGCGGAAGGTCGAACCGGCGAAGCCGAGCTGCATGATCTCCTCGGCCTGCGCGCCGGAGTCGAGCAGCAGGTCGCGGCCGGTGATGCCGATGTCCAGCTTGCCGGAGCCGACGTACACCGCGATGTCGCGCGGGCGCAGGAAGAAGAACTCGACCTCGTTCTCCGCGTCGACCAGGACCAGTTCCCTGCGGTCCTTGCGCTGGCGGTAGCCGGCCTCATGGAGCATCGCCGACGCAGGCTCGGACAGTGAACCCTTGTTCGGGACGGCGATGCGCAGCATGAGAACGACTTCCTTCGTGCGGGAGGGGGTGAGGGGGGAACAGGAGAAAAGGAGTGGTGCGGGGGCCGGGCGACGGCTCAGAGATGGGCGTACACGTCGTCGAGGGAGATGCCCTTGGCGACCATCATCACCTGAAGGTGGTACAGGAGCTGGGAGATCTCCTCGGCGGCGGCCTCGTCGGACTCGTACTCCGCGGCCATCCAGACCTCGGCGGCCTCCTCGACGACCTTCTTGCCGATCGCATGGACGCCGGAGCTGACCAGCTCGGCGGTGCGGGAGGTGGCGGGGTCGCCGGTGGCGGCCTTCTGCTGGAGCTCGGCGAAGAGCTCCTCGAACGTCTTCTTGGACATGATGTGACCCACCCTACGCGGTCGCCCGGCCGCGCTCAGCGCCAGGGCTCGGCGACGGTGCGCAGCGTCGCGGCGGTGGCGACGGCCGCGGTCACCGCCTCGTGGCCCTTGTCCTCGGTGGAGCCGAAGATCCCGGCCCGGTCCAGGGCCTGCTCCTCGGTGTCGCAGGTCAGCACGCCGAACCCGATCGGTACGCCGGTGTCGACGCTGACCTGCGTCAGGCCCTGGGTGACGCCCTGGCACACGTAGTCGAAGTGCGGGGTGCCGCCCCGGATGACGACGCCGAGCGCCACGATCGCGTCGTAGCCGCGGCCGGCCAGGACCTTGGCGACCACCGGCAGCTCGAAGCTGCCGGGCACGCGCAGCAGCGTCGGCTCGTCGATGCCCAGCTCGGAGAGGGCGCGCAGGGCGCCGTCCACCAGGCCGTCCATCACCTTCTCGTGCCACTGGGCGGCGATGACGGCCACCCGCAGGTCGCCACAGTTCTTCACGGACAGTTCGGGTGCGCCCTTGCCGCTCACGGTTCTGGTCTCCTCGTGGTCCGGTGCTCGTGTACGTACGTGGTGGGACGGCCGGGCCCCGGCCGCGCGGTCCTACTGGTTGCCGCAGGCCGACGCGCGGTCCGCGTCGAGCCAGGGCAGGTCGTGCCCCATCCGGTCCCGCTTGGTACGCAGGTACCGCAGGTTGTGCTCGCCCGCCTGTACGGGCATCGGCTCCCGGCCGAGGACCTTGAGTCCGTGCCGGACCAGTGCCTCGGTCTTCTCCGGGTTGTTGGTCATCAGCCGCAGCGAGCGCACGCCGAGGTCGGCGAGCACCTGGGCCCCGGCGCCGTAGTCCCGGGCGTCGGCGGGCAGCCCCAGCTCCAGGTTGGCGTCGAGGGTGTCGCGGCCGCGCTCTTGCAGCTCGTACGCGCGCAGCTTGGACAGCAGCCCGATGCCGCGCCCCTCGTGGCCGCGCAGGTAGATCACCACGCCGCGGCCCGCCTCCGAGACGCGCCGCAGCGACTCCTCCAGCTGGGGGCCGCAGTCGCAGCGCAGCGAGTGGAAGATGTCGCCGGTCAGGCACTCGGAGTGGACCCGCACCAGGACGTCCTCGCCGTCACCGATCTCGCCGGCGACCAGCGCGATGTGCTCGACGCCGTCGACGGTGGAGCGGTAACCGTACGCGGTGAACTCGCCGTGGCGGGTGGGCAGCCGGGTCTCGGCCTCACGCCGGACGGTGGGCTCGGAGCTGCGGCGGTACGCGATCAGGTCCTCGATGGAGATGATCGACAGGCCGTGCTTGCGGGCGAACGGCACCAGCTCGGGCAGCCGCAGCATCGTGCCGTCCTCGCCGGCGATCTCCACGATGGCGGCGGCGGGCCGCAGTCCGGCCAGCCGGGCGAGGTCCACACCGGCCTCGGTGTGGCCGTTGCGGGCCAGTACGCCGCCCTCGCGGGCGCGCAGCGGGAAGATGTGGCCGGGGCGTACGAAGTCGGCCGGCCCGGCCTCGCCGGAGGCGAGCAGGCGCAGGGTGGTGGCGCGGTCGGCGGCGGAGATGCCGGTGCTGACGCCGTGTGCCGAGGTGGCGTCGACGGAGACGGTGAACGCGGTGCGCATCGACTCGGTGTTGTGCTCGACCATCTGCGGCAGGGCGAGGCGGTCCAGTTCGGCGCCCTCCATGGGGGCGCAGATCAGGCCGCGGCACTCGCTCATCATGAAGGCGAGGATCTCGGGGGTGGCCCGTTCGGCGGCGACGATGAGGTCGCCCTCGTTCTCGCGGTTCTCGTCGTCCACGACCACGACCGGGCGGCCGGCGGCGATGTCGGCGACGGCCTGCTCGACGGGGTCCAGGGCGAGGACGGCGTCACGCTCGACGGCACCCTCGGGGTCGTACCAGCTCTGCAGTGCGGTCATGCCGCCGCTCCTTCCAGGACGGGCTGCGGATTCGTACGGGAGCGCAGCCACCAGTCGCGCAGGCCCCACAGGACGAGGCCGAGGTAGACGACGTAGACCAGGCCGGAGAAGGCCAGGCCGCTGCTGAAGGCGAGGGGGACGCCCACGATGTCGACGAGCAGCCAGGCGAACCAGAACTCGACCAGGCCGCGGGCCTGGGCGACCATCGCCGCGAGGGTGCCGACGAAGATGTACGCGTCGGGCCAGGGGTTCCAGGACAGTTGCGGCAGCAGGGCGAACAGCGAGCCGACGGCGGCGGTGCCGACCGCCGTGCCGGCGAGCAGGAGTCCGCGTTCGCGCCAGGTGGCGAAGCGTACGGCGATGGAGCCGTCCTGGGCCTGCTGCCGGCCACGCTGCCACTGCCGCCAGCCCCACAGCGCCACGCCGATGACCAGCAGTTGCTTGCCGACGCCGCCGCTGAGGTGGGCGTAGGCGTACGCGGAGACCAGGATCAGGCCGGACAGGAACTGGGCGGGCCAGGTCCATATGGAGCGCCGCCAGCCGAAGGCGAGGGCGGCCAGGCCGATGCTGTTGCCGATCATGTCGGACCAGATGACGTGCTGGCCGAAGGCGGTGAAGGCCGGGCCGTTCAGCCAGCCGAGGGGGTTCACCGCAGGCTCTCTTCCCCGGCCGCGACGGCCGTCGTGGTGTCCCGGCCCCGGTCCTGGTCGCGGCCCGCGCCCTGGCCCAGCAGCCGTTCGACGTACTTGGCCAGGACGTCGACCTCCAGGTTGACCGGGTCGCCGGGCTGCTTGATACCGAGGGTGGTCAGGGCGAGGGTGGTGGGGATGAGGCTGATGGTGAAGAAGTCGTCGCCCGCGTCCACGACGGTGAGGCTCACGCCGTCGACGGTGACGGAGCCTTTCTCCACGACGTAACGGTCGAGTCCGGCGGGCAGTGCGATTTCGACGATCTCCCAGTGCTCCCCGGGCGTCCGCGAGACGATGGTGCCGGTGCCGTCCACGTGGCCCTGGACGAGGTGGCCGCCGAGGCGTCCGCCCAGCGCCATCGGGCGTTCGAGGTTGACCCGTGAGCCGGGGACGAGCGCGCCCAGGCTGGAGCGGCCGAGCGTCTCGGCCATCACGTCGGCGGTGAAGGTGCCCGCGCCGGTTTCCACGACGGTCAGACAGACGCCGTTGACGGCGATCGAGTCGCCGTGCTTCGCGTCCTCGGTGACGAGCGGGCCGCGCAGGGTGAACCGGGAGCTGTCACCGAGGTTCTCGACGGCGGCGACCTCACCCAGTTCTTCGACGATTCCGGTGAACACGTCAGTTCTCCTCGTTCAGGGTGTGGCGGGCTGGGGTGGCGGTGATGCGCAGGTCGGGGCCGAGCCGGACGGTGTCGGTCACCTCCAGGCGCAACGCCTGGCCGATCGTGGCGATTCCGGCGTCGCCGAGGGCGGCGGGACCGGCGCCCAGCAGGACGGGGGCGAGATAGCCGACGACCTTGTCGACGGCGTGCGCGGCGAGGAAGGCGCCGGCCAGGGTCGGGCCGCCCTCCAGGAGCACCGACCGGACGTCGCGCTCGTACAGGGCGTCGAGCAGGGCGGGCAGGTGCACGCCGGTGCCGCCCGCCGAGCGCGGCAGCCGGACGATCGGGGCGAGTCCGTCGAGGTGGCCGGTGTCGGCGTCCTCGGCGACCGCGATCAGGGTGGGCGCGGTGCCGTCCAGGACGCGCGCGCCGGGTTTGACGACGGCGGCGCCGGTGTCGATCACGACCCGCAGCGGCTGGCTGACCTCGGCGTCGGTCAGGCCCGCGACGCGCGCGCCGAGGTGCGGGTCGTCGGCGCGGGCGGTGCCGGACCCGACGATCACCGCGTCGGCCCGGGCGCGCAGCCGGTGGACGTCGGCGCGGGACTCGGCCGAGGTGATCCAGCGGCTGGTGCCGTCGGCGGCGGCGATCCGGCCGTCGAGGGTGGCGGCGTACTTCCACAGGACGAAGGGGCGGCGGCGCAGTACGGCGGTCAGCCACGCCTCGTTGCCGGCCGCGGCCTCGTCGGCGAGCAGGCCGCCCTCGACCTCGACGCCGGCCGCGGCGAGGGTGGTGGAGCCGCCGGTGGCGGCGGGGTTGGGGTCCGGGACGGCGTAGTACACCCGGGCGACGCCCGCCTCGATGAGCGCCTGGGCGCAGGGGCCGGTGCGACCGGTGTGGTTGCAGGGTTCCAGTGTGACGAAGGCGGTGCCGCCACGGGCCCGCTCGCCGGCCTCGCGCAACGCGTTGACCTCGGCGTGCGGGCCGCCGGCCCGCTCGTGCCAGCCCTCGCCCGCGACGTGTCCGGCGGCGTCCAGGACGACGCACCCGACGACGGGATTGGGGCTGGTGTGCCCGAGGCCGCGGGCGGCAAGCTGGATGGCTCGGCGCATCGCCGCGGTCTGCGCGGGGGCTGGGGTGGCCACCGGGTCCTCCTGCCACTCAGGGCACGGACTCCGGGGCTGTCACGAAGGACAGGAAAAAACGGGAACGGGACAACGGGGACACCGGGCCGGAAAGGGGACCGCCACTCGTGGACACGAGGACGACCGCCGCCGACGGCGGTGTACCGCTGCTCGCCCGCCGCGCACTGCCTCCCATCCGGACTTTAACCGTCGGTGCAGGAATTCCACCTGCTCAACCGACCGCTGGAGGCGGCCGGGTCGCGGACTGTTACCGCCGGTTCGGACTTTCACCGACCCCGGAGTGCGCTGCGTATGTCAATTCAGTACGGCTTCAGTCTGCCACGTCTGATCGTCGGCCATGCGGGCGGCGACCTGTGGAGTGGCTCACAGGGAGCGGCGCGGAGGCCGCGCACCGCCCCACCGCGCCGCTCACCGACGGGCCCTCGGCCCGGACCACTCCCGCCCCCTACCCCGAGGACTGATCGCGATGACGACGATTCTGGTGACCGGCGGCACCGGCACGCTCGGCCGGGCCGTGGTCGGCCGGCTGCTCGCCGCCGGTCACGACGTACGCAGCCTCAGCCGCCGCCCGCACACCGGTACCGAACGGCCCCGGCTGCACTCGTACGCGGTCGATCTGCGCGACGGCTCGGGCCTGGCCCCGGCGATGGCGGGCGTGGAGACCGTGGTGCACTGCGCCTCATCGACGAGCGGTGACACCGAGGCGGCCGGGCGGCTCGTCGAGGCGGCCCGCGCGGCCGGGGTACGGCACCTGGTCTACATCTCCATCGTCGGCGTGGACCGCGTCCCGCTCGGCTACTACCGCACGAAACTCGACGTGGAACGGCTGATCGAGGAATCGGGGCTCGGCTGGACCGTCCTGCGCAGCACGCAGTTCCACGACCTGGTGCTGCGACTGGTCAAGGCGGGGGCGCGGCTGCCGGTGCTGCCGGTGCCGGCGGGGGTGCGGCTCCAGCCGGTGGACGTCCGCGAGGTCGCCGCCCGACTGGTCGAGCTGGCGTCCGCGGCACCGGCGGGCCGGGTGGCGGACCTGGGCGGCCCCGAGGCGCGCAGCGCCCGCGACCTCGTACGGGACACCTTGCGCGCCGGCGGGCGGCGGCGCGTGCTGGTTCCGCTGTGGGTGCCCGGCAGGCTGTTCGGGGCACTGCGGCGGGGCGAGAACCTGACACTGGAGCACGCAGACGGCACGGTGGGCTACGGGGACTTCCTGGCGGAGCGGCGGCGGGACGGCGGCGGAGCGGAGGCTGGTGGCGCGGTGGAGGCCGGGCGATAGGAGGCGGGGCGGTAGGACGCGGGACAGAGGCCGGGCGACAGGAGGCCGACAGCGAGGAACCAGGATGCTCGGGCGCCCGGAAGCACCCGGGCGCCCGCTGGCGCTCTCTGAGCGCCTGGTTCAGGCCGCGGGCCCGAACAGGTCGTCCTGGGCCGCGTCCATCGCCGCGAGCACCGCGCCGCGCAGCACGGCCCGGCCGCCGACCGTCCCCGCGCGCACCTCGGTACGGAGCGGGGACATCCGCGCGAGGTGCTCGGCGACCCGGCCGGCCAGCGCGTCGCCGCCCGCGCGGCCGGTCTCGCCGCCGAGCACGACGCAGCCGGGGTCCAGTACGGCGCAGACGGCGGCCGCCCCGATGGCGACCCGGGCGGCCAGCGCGTCGAGGAAGTCGGCGCCGGACTCGCCCGCGCCGGCGGCGGCGCGTACCAGCGCCTCGGCGGCGGGGGCGCCGGTCGCGTCCGCGCTTCCGAGGCCGGACCCCTCCGGGCTCGCCTCGATGCCGCGCTCGGCGGCCAGCCGGCACACCGCCGCGGAGCCCGCCAGCGAGTGGAAGCCGCCGTCGCAGCCGGCGGCCGTGGGCAGCGTGCCGGTGCCCGGTACGGGCAGGAAGCCGATCTCGCCGGTGCCGCCGGAGGCGCCGCGCCGCAGCCGGCCGTCGAGGACGACGGCGGCGCCGGTGCCGTGGCCCAGCCAGAGCAGGACGAAGGTGTCCCGGTCGCACGCGGCGCCGTCCCGCTGCTCGGCGATGGCGGCGAGGTTGACCTCGTTCTCCAGCAGGACCGGCGCGGCGGGCCGGTCGCCGAACGCCGTGACGAGCGCGGCGTGCCAGGCGGGCACCCACTCCGTACCGCCGAACCGCCCGGTGGCCGGGTCGACCAGGCCGGGCGCGCCGACCGCGACGACGTGCGGCCGTCCGGCCCCGGCCTCGCCGAGCAGCTTCTCCAGGGTGGCCACGCCGTTCGCCGCCGCCTGGCCGGGGCCGGCGTCCGGGCCGACCGGGACGGCCGCCTCGGCCAGCACCCGGCCGAGCAGGTCGGCGACCGCGAGGGTGGCGCCGTGTGTGCGCAGGTCGACGGCGGCGAGGTGGGCGCGGCCGGCGACGATGCCGTACAGCCGGGCGTTGGGCCCGCGGCGCCGGGCGCCCGACTCGCCGACCACCGTGATCAGTCCGGCGGTCTGGAGACGTTCGACGAGGTCGGCCACGGTGGGCCGGGACAGTCCGGTACGTGCCTTCAGCTCCCCGGCGGTCAGCGGGCCCTCGCTCTGGAGGAGCCGGAGGGCCAGACGGTCGTTGATGGCCCGCGCAGTGCTCGGTGAGGCGGTGCGCGGGCCGGTGCGTACGGCGGCCGAGGCGGTACGGGCGGGGGCGGGGCCGCGCGTCTCATCCATGCCCGGATCCTTCCAGACCCCCTGGTGCGGGAGTCGCTGCGGTATCGGCCGGTGAATTTTCCTTATTATCAGGCAGGCTTCCTGATAGTTTACCGCCCATGGATGGCACAGGCGTTCCCGATCCGGCTCCCCCACCCGCCGCACCCCGCGGAAAGCCCCCGGAGCAGCCCTTCTCCCCCGGCCGGCTGCGCGGCGCCCGCTGGTCCGTCGCGGTGGTCTTCCTCGTGCACGGCTCGGTGACCGGCAGCTTCGCCACCCGTGTCCCCTGGATCCAGGACCACGCCCAGATCGGCGCGGGAGAGCTTGGCCTCGCCCTCGCCTTCCCCGCGATCGGCGCGTCCCTCGCCATGCCGCTGGCCGGCCGGATCAGCCACCGCCTCGGCGCCCGCGCCGCGCTGCGCGCGCTGCTCGCCCTGTGGACGCTCTCGCTCGCCCTGCCCGCCCTCTCCCCCAACCTGTACGGACTGTGCGGGGCCCTGCTGGTGTACGGCGCGACCGCGGGCATGGCGGACGTGGCGATGAACGCGCTGGGCGTGGAGACCGAGGACCGGCTCGGCAAACCGATCATGTCGGGGCTGCACGGCATGTGGAGCGTGGGCGCCCTGCTCGGCTCGGCGGCCGGCACCGCCGCGGCGCACGCCGCCACCGACGCCCGGCTGCACCTGGCCGTCGCCGCCGCCGTGACGACCATCCTGGGCGCCGTCGCCTGCCAGGGCGTACTGGATCTGCGCAGCACCCCCGACGAGCACCCGCCGCCGCGCTTCGCGCTGCCCCCGAAGTCCGCGCTGGTCATCGGCGCGATCGGGTTCTGCGCGGTCTTCGCGGAGGGCGCCAGCCTGGACTGGTCGGCGGTCTACCTGCGGGACGTCCTGGGCACCGACGCGGGCCTGGCGGCCGCCTCGACCACGGCCTTCTCGTGCACCATGGCCGTCGCCCGGCTGGCGGGCGACCGGGTGGTGGCCCGCTTCGGGCCGGTGCGCACCGTACGGGTCAGCGGGGTGCTGGCGACGGTGGGCGGCGTCCTGATCGTGCTGGCGCGGCACCCGGCCATGGCGCTGACGGGCTTCGCGCTGATCGGCCTGGGCATCGCCGTCGTGGTGCCGCTGGCGTTCGCGGCGGCGGGCCGCAGCGGCCCGGCCCCCAGTCAGGCCATCGCGGGCGTCGCCACCATCACGTACACCTCCGGGCTGATCGCCCCGTCGGCCATCGGCTCCATCGCCCAGGCGACCTCGCTGACCGGCTCGTTCCTGCTGGTCACGGTGCTGGCCTGCGGGCTGGTCGCGGGCGCGGGGGTGCTGCGGGTGCCGGGCCGGGGCCGGGGCGCCGCCGGGCGCGACGCGGTGCCGACGGGCCTGGAGCGTCCCTGAGCCGACGGGCCCGGAGCGGTCCCGAGCCGACGGTGGTCCCCCCTGGTCAGCGGGGGGACCACGGTGCGCTCAGGCGGTCTGCGCCTCCGGGTGCAGCAGCTCGGCCGCTATCCCGCGGGCGTGGTCCGACCACGGGGTGGGCCGCAGCGCCTGCGGGTCGACGCGCACCAGGACGCGGTGGCCGCGCGCGTAGGTCTGCTCGCCGTCGGCGGAGCAGAGCCGGAAGCCGTACGTCAGACCGGTGCGGCCCAGGCGCTCGACCCACAGGTGGGCGGCGTAGTACCCGGGCCGGGTGACCGGCTGCTCGTACGAGACCTTCATCTCCTTGATGACGTTGCACATGTCGCCGGCCGCCGCCCAGTCCCCGTCGAAGCCGAAGCCGCGGGCGTGCCAGAACTCGGCCCAGGCGCGCTCGACGAGCAGCGGGTAGCGCGAGTTGTGGAGCATGCCGAGCGCGTCGAGGTCGTCGAAGTGCACGGTGACGGGGACCAGCTGGCCGTACGGGACGGCGGGGGCTGCCTCAAGGGCTTCGACGCTCACGGGTTGGTGCTCCTGGTTCTGCGGCGGGCCGTGCCGCCGGCGTACGCGGGGCGGCGACCCGGCCGTACGGAGGTACGGCGGACCCCGCCCGATGCTGTTGACTGTTCAAGAAGTGAACCCAGCCATCGTAAGCGCCTGCTTAAAATGCTCCGGCCGCCGGGGCGGGCAGCGCCGCGCGGCGGGCCGGGCCGATCCGGTCGCCCCAGGTCGGCACGGTGCCGCCTTAACATGACCCGGCCGGTGTCTCGCCCGGCCGATCCCCGCGACGTACGTGAAGAAGTGGAGCACTCATGGGCCTCGGTGTGCGCTGGACCGTGCACGGCGACGGGCGCACCCCCGCCCCCGGAGCCGTCGTCAGACCGGACGAACGGCTGTCCTGGCCGCGGACCGCCGGCCTCGGCGCGCAGCACGTGGTGGCCATGTTCGGCGCCAGTTTCGTGGCCCCCGTCCTGATGGGCCTGGACCCGAACCTCGCCATCATGATGTCGGGCGTCTCGACCGTCATCTTCCTGCTGGCGACCCGCGGCCGGGTGCCGTCCTACCTCGGCTGTTCGCTCTCCTTCGTCGGTGTCGCCGCCGTGATCCGCGCGCAGGGCGGCACCAGCGCCACCGTGACCGGCGCGGTCCTCGTCGTCGGCGTCGCGCTCTTCCTGGTCGGTGTGGCGGTGCAGCGGTTCGGCGCGCGGATCATCCACGCGGCGATGCCGCCGGTGGTCACCGGCGCGGTCGTCATGCTCATCGGCTTCAACCTGGCGCCGGTGACGGCGAGCACGTACTGGCCGCAGGACCAGTGGGTGGCGCTGCTGACCATGCTCTTCACCGGGCTGGCCGTGGTCTGTCTGCGCGGCTTCTGGTCACGCGTCGCGATCTTCCTCGGGCTGGTCTTCGGGTACGGCGTCTCCTGGCTCCTCGACCTGGTCTTCGGGAAGATCCACTCGGTGAACGGCGCCGGACAGCTCACCGACCACTGGCGCCTGGACCTGTCGGGCGTCGGCAAGGCCGAGTGGATCGGCCTGCCGTCCTTCCACGCGCCGTCCTTCCAGTGGTCGGCCGTCCTGGTCGCGCTGCCGGTGGTGATCGCGCTGGTCGCCGAGAACGCCGGGCACGTCAAGGCGGTCGGCGAGATGACCGGCGACCCGCTCGACGACAAGCTGGGCACCGCGATCTCCGCCGACGGCGTCGGCTCGGTGCTCTCCACCGCGCTCGGCGGCCCGCCCAACACCACGTACTCCGAGAACATCGGCGTGATGGCGGCGACCCGCGTCTACTCCACCGCGGCCTACTGGGCGGCGGCCGGATTCGCGCTGCTCTTCGGCCTGTGCCCGAAGTTCGGCGCCGTGGTGGCCGCGATCCCCGGCGGCGTGCTGGGCGGCATCACCGTCATCCTGTACGGCATGATCGGCCTGCTCGGCGCGCAGATCTGGGTGCACAACAAGGTCGACCTGCGCAATCCGCTGAACCTGGTGCCGGTCGCCGCGGGCGTCATCATCGGCATCGGCGGCGTCAGCCTGAAGATCAGCGAGAACTTCGAACTGGGCGGCATCGCCCTCGGCACGATCGTGGTGCTCTCCGGCTACCACGTGCTGCGCGCCCTGGCCCCCGCCCATCTGAAGCAGCAGGGGCCGCTGCTCGACGAGGGCACCAGCGCGTACGACGAGGAGGACGCGCCCCACGAGCCGTCGGCCCCGGACGGGCCGGAGAAGCCGGAGCCGACGGAGTGAGGCCCCGGCTCAGCCGAGGTTCTTGACCGCCTCGTAGTACGTCCAGGCGAGCGCGTCGCACGAGGTCTTCTTCGCGCCGCTGTACTTGGCGCAGACCCGCTTGAGGTCCGCGTACAGCGCGCTGTCCAGGCGTGGCTTGTTCGCGGCGAAGGTACCGGCCTTCTTGTAGTTGCGGTAGCCGAAGTCGTGGCGCGCGCAGGACGTTTCGAACGGGAAGCCGAAGGGGTTGTCGGGCGACTTGGTGCAGTAGTCGGTGCTCCAGTCGAACTGGTACGCCGCCCACTTCCCCTGGTTGCCGCGGGCCGCCAGCCAGCCGCTGTAGCTGCCGGCGTCGGTCTGCGTCCAGCCCGCCAGCACCTTGGACCTGTCGGCGGGGACGGCCTGCGCCGGGGCCGCGGCCGCCACCAGAGCGGTCACGGTCATGGCCGAGGCGGACAGGGCGGCGGCAAATCTTCGGTACATCTTCAACCTCCGAGGGAGAGCGGTCCCTTGGCAGGACGGACCGCTTCGTCGAAGGCCGAAAATAATCACTTCGGACGAGTGTCGGTGGGGTTTTGGTTGAACAGTGATCGGCGAACCGGCGCCGTACGGGCAAGAGGGCGCCGCGGATTACCCCGATCCGGTCAACCGTCACCGGCCCGCCGCCCCGGTACGCGCCCGGCTGCCACGCTGTGCGGATGACGACGACTCAGCAGGTCCCGGGCGGCCCGCAGACCGGAACGGCCGCCCGCGCGGCCCGGCCGGGCTCGGTCCCCTCGCAGGCCCCCGCGCCCCCGGCCCCCGTCGCCGCGGTCCTGGCGCGGATGCGGGCGCTGGAGGCCACCCTCCCGCCCGCCGACGGCATCGCCGTCTTCAACCGGGTGTACCTGTCCGTCACCGAGGAGATCGCCCGGCGGCTCGGCACGGGCGGTTTCCAGGACCCGTCGGCGGCGGGCGAACTGAACGCGGTCTTCGCCCGGCGCTACCTCGCCGCGGTGGACGCGACCGGCGCCGGCCTGACCGTACCGGCCTGCTGGCGCCCGGTCTTCCAGCTACGCCGCCACCCCGGCGTGCGGCCGTTGCAGTTCGCGCTGGCGGGCATCAACGCCCACATCGGCCACGACCTGGCGCTGGCCGTCGTGGACACCTGCCGCGTCCTGGAGTGCGAACCGGCCGGTCTCGCGGCGGACTTCGACCGGGTCGGCGACCTGCTGGCGGGCATGGAGGAACGCATCCGGGAGAGCCTGATGCCCGGCCCCGACCTGCTGGACGTCGCCGACCCGCTCACCCACCTCGCCGGTTCCTGGAGCCTGGACATGGCCCGGGACGGCGCGTGGGCGGCGGCGCGGGTGCTGTGGAGCCTGCGCGGGCTGCCCGAGACGGCACAGGAGTTCGCCGAGCAGCTCGGGGCGGGCGTCGGTCTGGTGGGCCGCTGCCTGCTGACACCGCTGGGCTGACGGGGCCGCGTGCGGCGTACCGTACGCGGCCCCGCGACAGCGGCCCGGTCGCTCTCAGTCCTCCGGCAGCTCGACCGGCGCGATCTCGTCGTACACGTCGCCCGGCCCGGGGTTGGCCGGGTCCGTGCTGCCGCCGAACTGCGTCATCACGCCCCAGACCGCGTTCAGCGCGGTCTGCACGGCGCCCTCGGCCCAGCCCGCCGTCCAGGAGATGTCGTCGCCCGCGAGGAAGAGGCCGCGCTTGTCCTCGGGCAGCCGGTCCTGCATGAAGTGGGTGAACAGGCGCCGCTGGTAGCGGTAGTGGCCCGGCAGGTTGGCCTTGAACGCGCCCATGAAGTACGGCTCGTTCTCCCAGGAGACGGTCACCGGGTTGCCGATGATGTGCTTCCTGATGTCGACCTTCGGGTAGATCTCCGAGAGCGACTTGAGCATGACCTCCATCCGGTCGTTGGCGTTCAGCGGCAGCCACTTCAGGCTGTCGTCGCACCACGTGTAGGAGAGGCAGATGACGGCCGGCTTGTCCGGGCCGTCGTCCAGCAGGTAGGTGCCGCGGGTCATCCGGTCGGTGAGCGTCATGCTCATCACGTCCCGCCCGGTCTCGTTGCCCTCGTCGTCGACGGCCTTGTCCAGCCAGAACGGCCGGTCCACCGGCACGAACAGCTTGGACGACTCCATGTAGTGGGTGCGCTCCATCGCCGTCCAGTGGTCGATGGGGAACAGCGCGTCATCACAGGCGATCTTCGACAGCAGCATCCAGGACTGGGCGGTGAACACGGCCGCCTCGTACGTACGGATGTCGCCGCTCGCGTCGGTGACGGTGATCCGGTTGCCCGCCGTGCGGTGCAGCCGGGTGACCGCCGGACGCGGCGTGCCGTCGTGCAGGGAGGACAGCGAGGTGCCCGGCGCCCAGTGGATGATCTTCTCCGGGGCGCGCTCCCACAGCCGCAGCGGGAGCTGCTGACTGCCGCCGACGATGCCGCGGTGGTGATCGTCGGCCTCGGTGTAGACGACGCGCAGGATCTCCAGGATGGAGTTGGGGAAGTCGGTGTCCCAGCCGCCGGTGCCGAAGCCGACCTGGCCGAAGATCTCGCGGTGCCGGAAGGACGTGAAGGCGCTGGAGTCGCAGAGGTAGCCGTAGAAGGTCTGGTTGTCGAGCTTCTCGACCAGCCGCGCCCAGATCTCCCGGATGCGCGGGACGTCGCGCTCACGGATGGCGCGGTTCATGTCGGAGAAGTCCGCGCCCTCCTCCAGGCAGGCGTTCCAGGCGTCCATGACCTGGGTGTAGACCTCGGGCAGGTCCTCGACGGTGCGCGCGTAGTGCGTCTCGCCCTTGAGGTCGACGACGGTCGACGGGGTGTCGGGCGCGAGCGGGTTGGGGAACGGCTTGGTCTCCAGGCCCACCAGGTCGATGTAGTGCTGGAGCGCGGTGGAGGACGGCGGGAAGCGCATGGCGCCCATCTCCGCGGTCAGTCCCGGGTCGCAGCCCTCGAAGCCGACGGTGCGCAGCCGGCCGCCTATCTGGTCCGCCTCGTAGACGACGGGCCTGAGGCCCATCTTCATCAGCTCGTAGGCGGTGATGATGCCGGACAGACCGCCGCCGATGACGGCGACCTCCTTGCCGTGCTCGGTCGCGGGCACCTGGCCGAGACCCGCCGGGTGGGCGAGGAAGTCGTCGTACGCGTACGGGAAGTCCGGCCCGAACATGGTGACGGGCGGCTGGGCGTCCGCGTGGTGGGCGGCGGTGGGCACGGTCATCGGTTCGGGCTCCTTGCAGGCAGGTACATGAGGGGGGTGCGGGTGCGCGCGGGCAGGCGCGCGAGCGGCGCGGTGGCGCCGCCGCGGGGTCCTTCAGGCCGGTGCGGAGATCAGGTGAGCGAGCCGTAGAGGCCGGGGCGCCGGTCGGCGAGGTACGGATTGTCCTCCCGCGACCGCTTGAGGAGACCGGCGTCGACGTCGCCGGACACCAGCTCCTCGCCGCGTCCGGCGCGGGCGCGTACGGTCCCGTCCGGACCGGCCAGACAGCTCAGGCCGACGAACTCGAAATCGCCTTCCGGGCCGACCCGGTTGACGTAGGCGATGTAGAGCTGGTTCTCGAAGGCCCGTACCGGCACGAGCGACTCGGCGACGAACTGGAAGGGGTGCAGTTGGGCGGTGGGCACCAGCAGCAGGTCGGTGCCGGCCAGCGCGTGCGCGCGGACGTTCTCCGGGAACTCCACGTCGTAGCAGATCATCAGGCCGAGCCGCAGGCCGCCCAGTTCCGCCTGGACGACCGGATCGTCCCCGGGGGTGAACCAATCACGCTCGAAACATCCAAAAAGGTGCGTTTTACGGTAATTCACCATCCTACGCCCCTCGGGGGCGATGAGCTGGATCGCGTTGTACACCGCCGCGCCGTCGCGCTCGGGGTAGCCGTAGAGCACCGCGATGCCGTGCTCGGCGACTATTCGGGAGACGGTCCGCGCGGCCGGGCCGTCGGCCGGCTCGGCGAGCCGGTGCAGGTCCTCGCCGATGGCGTAGCCGGTCAGGAACAGCTCCGGGCAGACCAGCAGTCCGGCGCCGCCCGCCGCCGCCTCGCGGGCCGCGTCCTCGACGGCCTTCAGGTTGTACGCGACGTCGCCGGGCCGTCCCGAACTTTGGAGCAGGGCGGTGCGCAGCGACGACATGGGACCCCTCGGAGGACACGACTGGGCGGACCGGCCGGCCGGTTCGGGCGCTCCGGCGCCGCGGCGGCCCGGCGATCGGCGGGACGCCTAGACGGTACGGTTCGCCGAACCGCGCGTACAAGGCGTCACCATTGCGTGCGGCCGGGTATTTCGTTGCGTGTTGTACGGCCGGTACGGCGATTCGTTGCGCCGTACGGTGCGGCGGGTGACGCAGGGGGCCCGTGAGGCGGCACTCGCGCGCGTCCGGGCCGAGTGGTCACCCTCCGGCCTCATCCCGGCCCGCCGCACGGCGGAGCCGGGGTCACCCCGGGTCCGATGTGGCGCCCACGGCCGGACGGCATCGCACGAGGCGCCCGGAAAAGCCGGGTGAACGCTGACGATTCCAGCCGGGGAGGGTCCGTCATGCACCGTTTTGTCCACCGCCACAGCACCCGCACGCATCGCACCGCCCCACGCGCCACCACCCGCAGACACCTCCGGGCCCTCGCCGTCTCGGCGGCGGTCCTGCCGGCAACGGGCGCGGGCGGCTCCGCGCTCGCCGTGCCCCCGCCCGGCGCGGCGCACCCGGCACCGCCCGCGGCCGCCGCGCGGAGCGCCGCCCACCAGCCCGACGGCCCACGGCTCACCGGGGCGGCGAAACTCCGCCGCCTCGACGGCGACGACGTCCGCTGCTCCTTCGACGCGCGTTTCCGCCGGGACCGGACACCCGGCGACGCGCGCGGCACCTTCGGGTTCCGGCACGTCGGCAGGACGGACAGCGGCTGGGCCAGGGGCCGTATCGACTGCCTGGTGACCGGCGGGAAAGCCGCGACGACCGGCGGCATCGTCACCGAGACCGATATTCCCGGACTCAAGGGCGAGCGGGTCGGGTTCTCCGTCCGCGAGTCCACGACGTCCGCAACACCGTCGGCCGGGGCGGCGCCGACCGGCTGGGCTACAGACTGGGCCGCCACCCCGGGCCCCGCCACCACCAAGGATCTGCCCCGGTGCGTCAGTGCGGCACCGTTCGAGACGGTGGAGCGCGGTGACTTCACCGTCGTCCCGTGGGACGAGCCCGTGCGCCGAGCGGACCTGCCACCCCTCGTCCAGGGCCCGGTACCTGCCGCGAACGACGCCGAACACATGATCGGCCTGGCTACGATGTGTTCATGCTCGCGTATGCCCTACCGGCCCTGTTCTTCGTCCTGTTCGCGATCGGTGTGCTGCGCGACCGACGCCGCTTCAGCAACGCCGTCTACCTCGGTCTGACCGTCGTCTTCCTGGTGCCGGCACTGCTCATGCAGGTGCAGCGGATGCCCACGGTGGCCACCGTGGCGGTCACCGTGCTCATCCTGCTGCTGCCGTCGCTCGGCGTCCTCGTCCTCGGGGTCTTCCTGATCCTCAACGGCGTGAAGATGATCCGCAAGGAGGGCCGGAGCCTGGCGAACCTGCTGTCGCTGCTGGCCGGACTCGGCATCTTCGGGGTCATCGCGCTGCTGATCACAGCCCTCGCCACCGGGTCGCGCACCCTGGTGGCGCTCGCCGGCACCACGCTGCTGGTCGTCGGCTATGTGTCCTTCCTCTTCCTGTGCTTCGTCGGCTACGCGTTCCTCTACGGGCGGCTGCGGGTGCGCCGCAACGCCGACTTCGTGGTGGTGCTGGGCTCCGGGCTGATCGGCGGCACGCGCGTACCGCCGCTGCTGGCGAACCGGCTGGAGCGGGGGCGTGCGGTGTACGAGCGCCAGGCGCGGCGCGGCAACCCGCCGATGCTGCTCACCTCCGGCGGCCAGGGCCCCGACGAACAGCTCCCGGAGGCCCGGGCGATGGCCGACTACCTGGTCGAGCGCGGCTTCCCCGCGGACCGGATCCTGTGCGAGGAACAGTCCAGGACCACGGAGGAGAACCTGGCGTTCAGCAAGAAGATCATGGAGCAGGCGGTGCCGGACCACCGGTGCGTGATCGTCACGAACAACTACCACGTCCTGCGCGCCGCCATCCTGGCCCGCCGCGCCGGCGTCAACGGCCAGGTCGTCGGGGCTCCCACCGCCGCGTACTTCTGGCCGAGCGCCACCATCCGCGAGTTCGCCGCGGTCTTCCTCTCCTACAAGCTCGTCAACCTCGGCATCTGCGGACTGCTCGCCCTGGGCGGCGCACTCACCATGCTGAGCGTCTGAACGGGGGCGGCGCGGGGGCGGCAGCGCCGCACGGCCCCTGGGCCGGCCGCGGCGGTCCGGTCCCCGCCCCTCAGCCCGGTGACCCCGAACTGAAGCGGCGCAGCAGCGGGGAGAGGACCAGGACCGACTTGGTGCGTTCCACGAAGGGTTCGCCCGCGATGCGTTCCAGCACCCGTTCGAAGTGCCGCATGTCGGAGGCGAAGACCTGGACGATGGCGTCCGCCTCACCGGTGACGGTGGAGGCGGACGCCACTTCGGGGTAGCGCGACAGGCCCCGGTGGATGGAGTCCGGTGAGGTGTTGCGGCGGCAGAACAGCTCGATGAACCCCTCGGTCTCCCAGCCCAGCGCCGCCGGGTCGACCCGTACCGTGAACCCGGTGATGGCGCCTTCGGCGCGCAGCCGGTCCACCCGGCGTTTGACCGCCGGGGCGGAGAGCCCGACCTCCGCCCCGATGTCGGCGTAGGAGCGGCGGGCGTCCTCCGCCAGGGCATGGACGATGCGCTGGTCGAGTTCGTTCATCTGTCGCACTGCGGGTGGATCACTTCTCTGCGGTGGCCAATCGGGACCGGCGGATGCCGTAGACGAAGTAGACCACGAGCCCGACGACCATCCAGACACCGAAGACCACCCAGGTGACCGGGCCGAGGCTGCCCATCATGTACAGGCACAGCAGGAAACCGATCGCCGGGAAGACCGGTGCCAGCGGCGTACGGAACGTACGCGGCATGTCCGGCTTGGTAAAGCGCAGCACGATCACCGCGATGTTGACCAGCGCGAAGGCGAAGAGCGTGCCGATGCTGGTGGCGTCGGCGAGCTGGCCGAGCGGAACGGCGGCGGCCAGGATGCCGCAGAACAGCGAGACGATCACGGTGTTGGCGCGCGGGGCGCCGGTCTTCGGGTGGACCTTGGAGAACACCTTCGGCACCAGGCCGTCGCGGGACATCGCGAACAGGATGCGGGTCTGCCCGTACAGCACCGTCAGCACGACGCTGGCGATGGCGATGACGGCACCGGCGGCCAGCAGCACGGACCAGAAGCCCTGCCCGGTGACCTCCTTCATGATCCCGGCGAGCGCGGCCTCCGAGCCCTCGAAGCCCTTCCAGGGCTTGGCGCCCACGGCGACCGCCGCGACCAGGCAGTACAGCGCGGTCACGATGATGAGCGACAGCATGATCGCGCGCGGCAGGTCGCGCTGCGGGTTCTTGGCCTCCTCGCCCGCGGTGGAGGCGGCGTCGAAGCCGATGTAGGAGAAGAAGAGGGTGGCCCCGGCGCCGCTGACGCCGGCGATGCCCAGCGGCATGAAGTTGGCGTAGTTGCCGGAGGAGATGCCCTGGACGGCGACGCCGCAGAACAGCAGCAGCGCGATGATCTTGACGGTCACCATGATCGCGTTGGCGCGGGCGCTCTCCTTGGCGCCGCCCAGCAGGAAGACCATGGCGAGCATGACGACGATCAGCGCCGGCAGGTTGAAGATGCCGCCGTCGCCCGGCGGCGCGGACAGCGCGGCGGGGATGGTGACGCCGATCGTGCCGGACAGCAGCTCGTTGAGGTACTCGCCCCAGCCGACGGCGACGGCCGCGACGGAGACGCCGTACTCCAGGATCAGACACCAGCCGCAGACCCAGGCGACCAGCTCGCCGAGGGTGGCGTAGGCGTAGGAGTACGACGAGCCGGAGACCGGGATGGAGCCCGCCAGCTCCGCGTAGGACAGCGCGGAGAACAGCGCGGTGACGCCGGCGATGACGAACGAGATGATGACGGCCGGACCGGCCTTGGGCACCGCTTCGCCGAGCACGACGAAGATGCCGGTACCCAGCGTCGCACCGATGCTGATCATGGTCAGCTGCCACATGCCCAGCGAGCGGCGCAGGGTGCCGCCCTCGCCCTGGCCGCCCTCGGCCACCAGCCGCTCGACGGGCTTGCGCCGCATCAGCCGGGTGCCGAGCCCTCCGGAAGGAGAGGGGGGCCGGGAATCGCTGCCCGCCGAGGGCGGGGCTGCGCCGTGCTCCAACACTGGGGTGGCTCCTTATCGCTGCCGGTCACGGTGGCGGACGACCGCCAGGGGTTCCCGGGTGCGGGTACGCCGAAACGACCCGTGCCAGAAAGGGGGGAACCGCCGAGCAGGCGGTCCCCGCCACTCCACGTACAGCGCCTGACTGTACGGGGCGCGTGTGAGCTGCCGTAATGCAGGTTCCTTGCGCAACAGTGAATTTTCGTTGCGCACCCTGTCACTGAACGGTCGTTCGTTGCGCACAAACGACAAATCTCACCGGTCGGACGTTCCCGGCCGGCCCCTCCCGTCAACGCGTCCGGCCCCGCACCGAAGCACTCGGTGCGGGGCCGGACGGCCGGTGCCCTGGCGGGCGGCGGATCAGCTCCAGCTGGCGTGCAGCGGCTTGCCCTCCGCGTAGCCCGCGGCGCTCTGCACGCCGACGACGGCCTTCTCGGCGAACTCCTCCAGGGAGGCGGCGCCCGCGTACGTGCAGGAGCTGCGGACGCCCGCGATGATCGAGTCGATCAGGTCCTCGACGCCGGGGCGGGCCGGGTCGACGAACATCCGCGAGGTGGAGATGCCCTCCTCGAACAGGCCCTTGCGCGCCCGGTCGTACGCCGACTCCTCACTCGTGCGGTTGCGGACCGCACGCGCCGAGGCCATGCCGAAGCTCTCCTTGTACGGACGGCCGTCGGCGGTGTGCTGGAGGTCGCCGGGCGACTCGTACGTACCGGCGAACCAGGAGCCGATCATGACGTTGGACGCGCCCGCGGCCAGCGCCATCGCCACGTCGCGCGGGTGGCGCACGCCGCCGTCCGCCCAGACGTGCTTGCCGAACTTCTTCGCCTCGGCGGCACACTCCAGGACGGCGGAGAACTGCGGGCGGCCCACGCCGGTCATCATGCGGGTGGTGCACATGGCGCCCGGGCCCACACCGACCTTGATGATGTCCGCGCCGGCCTCGATCAGGTCCCGTACGCCCGAGGCGGCGACGATGTTGCCGGCCACGATCGGCACCTGCGGGTCGAGCGCCCGGACGGCCTTGACCGCGCTGATCATGGACTCCTGGTGGCCGTGCGCGGTGTCCACCACGAGGGTGTCCACACCGGCCGCCAGCAGCGCCTCGGCCTTGCCGGCCACATCGCCGTTGATGCCCACGGCGGCGGCGATGCGCAGCTTGCCGTCGGCGTCCGTGGCGGGCGTGTAGAGGGTCGCGCGAAGGGCGCCCTTACGGGTCAGGATGCCCGCCAGCATGCCGTCCGCGTCGACCGCCGGGGCCAGCTTGCGGTTGGCGGCGTCGAGCCGGTTGAACGCCTCGCGGGGGTCGATGTCCGCGTCCAGGACCAGCAGGTCCTTGGACATGACCTCGGAGACCTGGGTGAAGCGGTCCACGCCGGTCAGGTCGTGCTCGGTGACGATGCCGACGGGGCGGCCGCCCTCCACGACGATGCCCGCGCCGTGCGCCCGCTTGGGCAGCAGCGACAGGGCGTCGGCGACGGTGGCGACCGGGGACAGCACGATCGGCGTGTCCAGGACCAGGTGGCGGCGCTTGACCCAGCCGACGACGTCGGCGACGACCTCGATCGGGATGTCCTGCGGGATGACGACCATGCCGCCGCGGCGGGCCACGGTCTCGGCCATCCGGCGGCCGGCGATGGCGGTCATGTTGGCGACCACCAGCGGGATGGTCGTACCGGTGCCGTCCGGCGAGGACAGGTCCACGCCCTGACGGGAGCCCACCGCGGAGCGGCCGGGCACCATGAACACATCGTCGTACGTCAGGTCGTACGGCGGCTTGGCATCGTTCAGAAACTTCATACTGGCTCTCTCACCTGCGGGTTCACTGCTCGGGCGGGTGGGGAGTCAGCTTCCGAACCGGCACCGGTCAGGATGCGGCTCCTAGGACATCATCCCTGATGAATCCGGTCGGGGGCGAACCGGTGTTCCCTCGACCCCGCCACGCACCCCTCCCGGGACGGCGCCGGACACCGCGCGGCACTCTCTCACGGAACGCCACTTCGTGACGCACGGTAATCGAAATGGCTGGTCTTCGTCGGTGCGGACGGCCGGCCACCTGCGGTTCGAAACCGATGTGACCATATGACGGGCCGGGAGGTTCTTGCTGGCCAGCAGGTGGGTAGAACCGTGTACAGGCCGCTTCGGGTGTCCATCCGGTGCGACCGCCGGGCCACCGAGCGCCTGGGCGAACACTTCGCATATGGATACGTACAGTAACCGCGACGCGCGGTGGTGCCCGGCCGGGCCGGGCACAGCCGCATCGGCCGTGGGGGAAGGGGAGGACATGCGCGAAGTCCGACAGGGCGCCCTGCTGCTGCTCACGGCCGTGGCGGGGGCCGCCGTCGCCGCCTGCGACCTGGCACTGGGCCCCGACGTCAGCCTGGCCGGGCTGCTGCTGGTGGGCCCACTGGTGGCGGCGACGAGACTGGAAGGCGCGTGCACGGCCGTGGTCTCGTTCACCGCCCTGCTCCTGGGCGTGGCCGTCGCCGCACGCGAGCACACCTTGGGCCGCACCGACCAGTTGCTGTCCCTGACCGTGCTCGCCGCCGCCGCTGCCTACGCGACCTGGACCTCCGACCGGCAGGCCGCCCTGGACAACCAGCTCGCCGGGGTGGCGGCCGCGGCCCAGCGCGCCATCCTGCGGCCCACCTCGTTCCGGGTCAGCGGGGCCTCGGTCTGCGCCCGCTACCGTTCCGCCGCGCCCCGCGCCGTCATCGGCGGCGACCTGTACGCCTTCGCCGACACCCCCAGCGGCTTGCGGGTGCTGATCGGCGACGTGCGCGGCAAGGGTCTGGAGGCCGTACGCCTGTCCGCCGCTGCCATAGGGCACTTCCGCGACTGCGCCTACACCCGCAGCAACCTCGCCGAGGTGGCCGAGGAGGTCGACCGGCGGCTGATCGACGACCTCGGGCCGGAGGACTTCATCACCGCTGTGATCGCCGAGATATCCCCCGGCCGGCTCCGGCTCGTCAACTGCGGCCACCACCCGCCCCTGCACCTGCCCGCCGCCGGCCCACCCGTCCTGCTCACCCCGTCCGAGCCGACCACCCCCATCGGGCTGCTGCCGCTGCCGCGCGTGCAGGAGGTGGAGCTGGCCCCCGGCGACCGGCTGCTGCTCTACACCGACGGCCTCGCCGAGGCCCGCGACCCCGACGGCACGATGCTCGACCTGGCCGGTCTGCTGCCCGCCTGCTCACTGCCCGATCTCAACGACGCGATCGAGGCGGTGCTGTCGACGATGTGCCGGCACACCCACGGCGCCCAGGACGACGACGTCGCGCTCGTCCTGGTCGAGCTGGAGCCGAGCATGCCCCGGCAGCACCACGGCCGCACCCCGCCCGCCATCACCCGTACGAGTGCCGAGCCTCCTGGTGGGCCGCGGAAACCGGCCGGCCGCCCTTCGCCGTCCGCGGCGGTGTCCGACTGATCCCCGCGGTGTCCGGGCCGCTGCGCGGACGCACCGGCCCTGCCGCGATCCCCGGCCTGTCACGCCCCCGGCCCTGCCACGATTCACGGCCCGGCCACAACTCCCCTTCGTGTCATGACTCCCGGTCCGCGGTCCGGTCACGGTTCCCGGTCACCCCGCCGGCGCCGGGCCCGTTCCGGCGGGCCCACCAGCTCGTCCAGCACGTCCGTCATGGTGACGAAGCCCAGCACCACGCCCTGCGCACCGCTGACGGCGGCCAGTTGGGTGCCGGCCGTCCGCATCGCGGTCAGGGTGTCGTCCAGCGGCGTACCGCAGCCGACCCGCGGCATCGGGCGCAGCGCGTCGCGGGGGAACGGCCGGTCCCGGTCGGTGACGCCGAGGGTGTCCTTGATGTGGAGGTAGCCGAGGACGGTACCGGCCGGTCCGGTGACCGGCAGCCGGGAGAAACCGGCGCGGGCCGCGGTGCGTTCCAACTCGTCCGGGGTGACGTCCCGGTCGACGGTGACCATCTCCGCCAGCGGGACGAGCAGCTTGCCGACCGGCCGCCGCCCGAGCGCGAGCGCGTCCCGCAGCCGCTCGCCGCCGGTGTCCGAGAGCAGCCCGGCATGGCGGGACTCCTGGACGATACGGGCGAGTTCCTCGTCGGTGAACGCGGCGGCGACCTCGTTCCTGGGCTCGGTCCGGAAGAGCCGCAGCAGGGCGTTGGCGAGGGCGTTGATGCTCACGACGACGGGCCGCAGCGCGCGGGTGAGGGCCACCAGCGGCGGCCCCAGCAGCAGCGCGGCGTGCTCCGGCGCGGCCAGGGCGACGTTCTTGGGGACCATCTCGCCGACGAGCATGTGCAGATATGTGGCCAGGGACAGGGCCAGGACGAACGCGATCGGGTGGACCAGCCCGTGCGGGACGTGCAGCGCCTCGAAGGCGGGCTCGGCGAGGTGGGCGATGGCCGGTTCCGCCATCGCGCCGAGGACCAGCGAGGAGGCGGTGACGCCCAGTTGGGCGGTGGCGAGCATCTCGGAGAGGTGTTCCAGTCCCCACAGCACCCGGCCGGCCCGCCGGTCACCGGCCTTGGCGCGCGGTTCGATCTGGCTGCGCCGTACGGAGATCATCGCGAATTCGCCGCCGACGAAGAAGGCGTTGCTGAACAACGTCAGGACGGCGACGGCCAGTTGCACGGCGGTCACGGCCGCTCCCCTCCCCCGTCGGCGGCCCGGGCGCCCGACGAGGACGAGCCCGCGGGCGCCGTCACCCGTACCCGCTCCGCCCGGTGCCGACGCGCCGCCAGGACCGTCAGGCGCCAGCCGCCCGCCACCCCCACCTCGTCGCCGGGCTCCGGAATCCGGCCCAGCCGGGTGGCCAGCAGCCCCGCGAGCGTCTCGTACGGCCCGTCGGGCGCCGCCAGGCCGATCCCGGCCAGCCCGTCCAGGCGTACCCCGCCGTCCGCCTCCCAGGTGCGCGCCCCGGTCCGCAGCAGGTCGGGGCCCGCCGCCGGGTCGTGCTCGTCCCGTACGTCGCCGACGATCTCCTCGACGATGTCCTCCAGGGTGACGATCCCGGCCGTACCGCCGTACTCGTCGATCACCACGGCCATGGTGCGGACCGTGCGCAGCCGGTCCAGCAGCCGGTCGACGGGCAGCGACTCCGGTACGAGCACGGGCTCGGTGGCCAGCTCCGCGACGGGGGTGGCGGCCCGCCGCTCCGGGGTGAGGGCGAGGACGTCGCGGATGTGCACGGTGCCGGCGACCTCGTCCAGGCCGCCGCGGTACACGGGGAACCGGGACAGTCCGGTGGCCAGGGTCAGCGTGGCCGCGTCGGCCGCCGTGGCGTGGGCCTCCAGAGCCCGTACCTCCACCCGCGGCGTCATGACGCTCTGCGCGGTCAGCTCGCTCAGGTGCAGGGTGCGGACGAACAGCTCGGCCGAGTCGGCCGGCAGCGCGCCCTCCTGCGCCGAGTAGCGGGCCAGGGAGACCAGTTCGGCCGGGCCGCGGGAGGACTCCAGCTCCTCGGTGGGTTCCAGTCCGAAGCGGCGTACGAGCCGGTTGGCGGACTGGTTCAGATGGCGGATGAACGGGGCGAACAGCGCGCTGAAGGCACGCAGCGGCCCGGCCACGATCCGGGCCACGACCAGCGGCCGGGAGATCGCCCAGTTCTTGGGCACCAGTTCGCCGGCCACCATCAGCACCACCGTGGACACACCGACACCGAGCGCGGACGCGACGCCCGGGGCCACCGTGCCGGGCAGCCCGGCCGCCGTGAGCGGGCCGCGCAGCAGCGCCGCCAGGGACGGTTCCGCGAGCATGCCGATGACCAGGGAGGTCACGGTGATGCCCAACTGGGCGCCGGACAGTTGGAACGCGAGCGCGCGGACGGCGCCCAGCACCCCTTCCGCGCCCCGCTCCCCCTCCTCGACCGCGCGCTCCACCGCGCTGCGCTCGACCGTCGTCAGCGAGAACTCCGCCGCGACGAACACGGCACAGGCCAGCGTGAGCGCCAACGCCGCCAGTAGGAGCAGCACCTCGGCCACCGCGTCACCTCCCGCCGCACCTCGGTGCCCGGCGGTGGGCGGGTGAAACCTCGCGGGTGCGGGCGCGGGCACGGGAGGCGGCTCGGGAGCGGGCGAGTTTCGTGGTGGCGGGCCGCGGCTTCCGGCTCAGTACGTCCCGGTACGGCGCCGGGCCCGCAGCCACCCGTGCACCGCCCACGCGGCCGCCGCGCCCACCGCGTACCAGAGCAGGTCCGGCGCGTTGAAGGTCGAGCCGAGCACCAGGCGGGCCACCACGCTGCGCCGGGAAAGCTCCGCCGGTACGTCGCTGAGCTGCGCGAACTCCACCGCCCAGCTGAAGGCCAGCGCCACCGCGGCCGCGACTGGCGGCCGGATGCGCGGCACCGCCAGCACCACCACCGCCTGGACCAGCACGGTGTACAGCGCGTCGCCCGCGTACTTGGCCACCTCGGGCCCCAGCCCCACCCGGGCCGCGCCGGCCCGGACGCCGAGCCCGGCGGCGACTGTCAGCAGCGCCGCCACACCCGCCACCAGCCGCGTCCTCGTCCCACTGCCGAGCCCCGCGCCGCGCCGGCCCCCGCCCCCGTACGTCACGCCGTCCGCGCCCCCGGCTCCCGGCCCCGCGCCATCACGACGACCAGCCCGGTGTCCGTGTCGCGCCAGAAGCCCACCGCGTCCGCGATGACCTCCTCCGCGACGCTCCAGTCGTCGGGCGCGGCGGACGCGTACTGCTGCCAGCCGCACACCACCAGCACCCGGCCACGGTCGGCAGGGCACCACGACAGGTCGGTGAGGCAGTCCGCGAGCGCGTCCCAGTTGCGGCCGAACCAGTCCGGCAGCCGCAGGGCCCGCGCGCAGCGGTCCATGAACTCCGCCTTGCCGGAGACGCCTTCGAGGTCGAGCAGCGCACCGTGCCAGCCGGCCGCGCGCGCGGCGTCCAGCGCTTCCTGCGCGGGCCGGTCGTGCGGCCAGGGCACGACCCCGGGGGGTGTACTGCCGTCGAGCACCGCCGCGAGCGGCCGGGGCACGGGAGCCGTCATCGGAGCACCGCCTTGAAGGTCCGGTAGTGGTCGTCGGTGTAGTACGTCTCGTGGCGGTCGCCGGTGACGATCCGCCGCGCGCCGCGGTCCTTCGACCCCGGGGTGCGGACCGTGTACTCGTGGTAGTAGCCGCGCTTCTGCTTGGGCAGCCGCCGCTCGTGGTTGCCGAAGACGGTGCCGTCCTTGGGGTACGGGAACGGGCCGCGCGCGTCGATCAGCCGCAGCGTGTCGCGGGCCTGCTCGGGCAGCTTCGCGGCCGGTACGGTCGCCATGCCCTCGGCCCAGTCCGGCGCGGCGGCGCTCGCCGAGGGCGCCCCGTGCGTGGACTTCGCGCTCCCCTGTCCGCCGCCGCCTCCGGAGCAGCCGGACACCAACAGCAGCAGGCAGGCCAGCAGCGCAGCGAGTACGCCGGCGGCCGCGCGGGGAGCGGAGCGGATCACCATGCGCCGATGCTGTCACAGCCCGGCACGGGGTGCGCGCCCGCACCCCGTACAAGATCACTTAGCTGACCGGTACCGGGCGGACGGCGGCTGACGTGCGATCGGTCGGCGGCCGGTACGGGAACGGGCCGCCCGCCCGACCGGGGCTCAGGCCCGCCCGGGGTGCGCCCGCTCAGGCGCGCCCGCCCCGGGACTCAGGCCCGTCCGCCCCGGGACTCAGGCCCGTCCGCCCCGGGACTCAGGCCCCGTCCGGGTCCGCCCGCTCCAGCGCCGGACGCGGGCCGGGTCCGGTCTCCAGCAGCAGGTGATCGGCGGCGGCCGTGTCCGTGACCAGACTGGTCACCAGCCCGGACCGCAGCACCGCGCCGATCGCCGCCGCCTTCTGCCGGCCGCCCGCGATGGCCACGACCTCGGGGATGCGCCGCAGCCGGTCCGCCTCGACCGTGATGCACCGCTCGCCCAGGTCCCGCCCGATGCGGCGGCCGTCGGCGTCGAAGAGGTGCGCGGACATCTCGGCGGCGGCGCCCAGCGAGGCGTAGTGCTCCCGCTCCTGCTCCGAGAGCATGTCGTAGACGGTGGAGATGCCCGGCGCCCAGGAGCCGATGGAGACACAGGCGACGGTGACCTTGTCGAAGTACTCGAACGCGCGGGCGATGCCGGTCTGGCCGCGCAGCGCGGCGGCCGTCGCCGAGTCGGGCAGCAGCATCGGCGCGTAGATCGGGTGCGCCTCGCCGCCGGAGACGTCGGCCGCCCGGCGTACCGCCTCGACCGAGCCGCGGTCCGCGGTGCCCGCGTCGTACACGCCGGTCAGCTGGACGACCGTGCACGGTGGGAGGCGGTGCAGCGCGGCCGCCATGTGGATGGTGGACCGGCCCCAGGCCAGGCCCAGCACATCGCCCTCGGTGACCAGTTCGCCGAGCAGGTCGGCCGCGACCTCGCCGAGGTTCTCCGGGTCGGGGGCGTCGTCGGTGGCGTCGGCGGGCGACTCCACCACGACCGCGTGCCGCAGGCCGTAACGGGCCCGCAGCGCGTCCGAACGCTCGGCGTCCAGCTCCGCGGGAACCCGGATCTCGATCCGTACGAGGTCACGCTCCAGCGCCGTCTCCAGCACCCGGGCGACCTTGAAGCGGCTGACGCCGAACTCCTCGGCGATCTGGATCTTGGACTTGCCCTCCAGATAGAAGCGGCGGGCCATGGCCGCGGCCTGCACCAGCTCGGCGGGGCCCATTGCGGACTGCGGGCGGCTGGCAACCACGAGATTCTCCCCTTGTGCGCACCTGATCGAGTCTTTGCTCATCCTTGCAGAAACCCGAGGTGGTCGGGGACCATCACCGCCCCGGCCGTCGTGAACACCCGGTAGCGGCAACACCAAGAAACACCGGCGTACGGGGATCGGTGCGCGCTCCCCGCACACCACGTGCGGCGCCGGCGCCCGCGGCGATCACGCGGGCGCCCCTGTGACGGTGGCGTCAGTGGGCGCAGCCCCAGCCGGCCGCGGCCGTCGCGGACTCGGCCTGCGCGCGCAGTTCGCGCACCGCCTTCGCCGGGTCGTCCGCGCCGTAGACCGCCGAACCGGCCACGAACACGTCCGCGCCGGCCTCCGCACACCGCTCGATCGTGGACGCCGACACCCCGCCGTCCACCTGGAGCCACATCTCCAGACCGTGCCGGGAGATCAGCTCCCGGGTCCGGCGGATCTTCGGCAGCATGATGTCCAGGAACGCCTGACCGCCGAAGCCGGGCTCCACGGTCATGATCAGCAGCATGTCCAGCTCGGGGAGCAGGTCCTCGTACGGCTCGATCGGCGTGGCCGGCTTGAGCGCCATCGAGGCCCGCGCGCCCTTGGCCCGGATCTCCCGCGCCAGGCGTACGGGCGCGGCCGCCGCCTCCGCGTGGAAGGTGACCGAACCGGCGCCCGCCTCGATGTACTGCGGCGCCCAGCGGTCCGGGTCCTCGATCATCAGGTGCAGGTCGAGCGGGGTGTCCGTCGCCTTGCTCAGCGCCTCGACGACCGGAGCGCCCAGCGTCAGGTTCGGCACGAAGTGGTTGTCCATCACATCGACATGCAGCCAGTCGGCGCCCTCGACGGCCTTCGCCTCCTCGGCGAGCCGGGCGAAGTCTGCGGACAGGATGCTGGGGTTGATCAAGGCCATACCCCCAGTATGTCCTGCCCGGCCCCGGGCGCCGAAGTGGGTGGGGCGGGCCGCGGGCCGCAGGCGGTGCCAGGGGCCGCCGGGGCGCACGGGAACGAGCCCGTAGCCCCCGCGGGAGGGAGACAGCAAGCCGCCGGCCCTCCGCCCGCCTTGAGGCGGACGGAGGGCCGGCGGCCGATGATCTCGATGATGCGTCACCGTGCGGGGACCGGTCATGTCCCCCGCCGGGCGCCTTCGGGGGTCAGCTCCAGCGCTGGTGCTTGATGCCGCCGTCGAAGCCCGCGTAGACGGGCGAGCCGGCGCTGGTCTTGGAACCGAGGGTCAGCTTGGTGGCCTTGTTCTGCAGCCGCCAGCCCATGGAGTCCTTGATCTCGCGCCACTTCTGGTTCGCGCCGCCGTTGCAGACATTGGTGTAGACGGTGCCGTCCTTCTTGCTGTCGAGGCAGAAGTCGTGGTCCGCGGACTTCAGGACGAAGGTTCCGTCGGACTGCTTGGTCTCCTTCCACTTCGCGGCGGCCCCGCAGCTCCCCACGCCGACCCAGAAGCCATTGGCCACCAGGCACTTGCCGTTGCCCTTGTTCTTCCAGGTGACCGTCTTGCTGGCGGCGAACGCCTGCCCCGAGGCGCTGAACATCAGGGCCGGTGCGAGAACCGCGGTGGCCGCGACCGTGCCTATCAGGCGCTTCATCATCGTGTTTTCCCCGTTCTAGGGTCGAAATTGACGACCCCGGCAGCAGTGACTGCCCATCTGGCAGACAGGTGGCGACCGGTACTCGGCCTCCGTCGGCACATGCGTCGACAAGGTCGGTGCCGACGCCTGGTCCGTACGCGTCGTGGCGTGCCTGCCCGACACCTCTGCGGCCGTGATCCCCGTTGTCATCGGCACCTTATCCCTGCATGATCATGCCAGGCAAAGCGCCCTTCGCAGGGCACCGGTACGCACCCCGGACATCACGCCGTCCGCCGCAGCAGCGCCAGGTACATCGCGTCCGTACCGTGCAGGTGCGGCCACAGCTGCACGTCCGGACCGTCGCCCAGCGCGGGCACGCCCGGGATCAGCGGGCGGGCGTCGATCCACTCCGCCGTCACGTCCGCTCCGGCCCGCCCCTTGAGGACGTCCTCCACCACGGCGCGCGTCTCGGCCGGGTGCGGTGAGCAGGTCGCGTAGCCGACGACGCCGCCGACCCGCACCGACACCAGCGCCTGGCGCAGCAGCTCCCGCTGGAGCGGCGCGAAGCCGGCCAGGTCCTCCGGGCGGCGGCGCCAGCGCGCTTCGGGGCGGCGGCGCAGCGCGCCGAGACCGGTGCACGGGACGTCCATCAGGACACGGTCGAAGGAGCCGGGCCGCCACGGCGGGCGGGTGCCGTCGGCCGCGATGACCTCGTACGGACCGGGGTTGCCGGCCAGCGACCGTGCCACCAGGCGCGCGCGGTGCGGCTGCTTCTCGGAAGCGAGCAGCCGCGCACCGCGCTGCGCGGCGAGCGCGCCCAGGAGGGCCGCCTTGCCGCCCGGTCCGGCGCAGCCGTCCAGCCAGACGCGGTCGGTGCCTTCGACGGGCGCGTTGGCCAGCGCCGCCGCGACGAGCTGGCTGCCCTCGTCCTGCACACCGGCCCGGCCCTCGCGCACCGCGTCCAGGGCGCCGGGCTCGCCGCCCTCGGCGAGCCGTACCGCGTACGGGGACCAGCGCCCCGGCAGGGCGCTCTCCTCCCCCACGGCCTCGATGAGTTCCTCGGTGGTGGACCGTCCCGGCCGGGCCACCAGTGTGACCTCGGGCCGCTCGTTGTCGGCCTCCAGCAGGTCCTCCATACCGGCGCGGCCGCCGCCGAGCGCGTCCCAGAGCGCCGAGACCACCCAGCGCGGGTGCGCGTGAACGATCCCCAGGTACTCCTCGGGGTCGTCGTCGTACTCGGGCGCGACGCGCTCCAGCCAGCCGTCCAGATCGTTCGCGGCGATCTTGCGCAGCACCGCGTTGACGAACTTGGCCCGCCCGTCCCCCAGCACCACACGTGCCAGTTCGACGGTCGCGCTCACCGCGGCGTGCGTCGGGATGCGCGTACCGAGCAGTTGGTGCGCGCCGAGCGACAGGACGTCCAGGACCGGCGGGTCCACCTCCCGCAGCGGCCGGTCCACGCAGCGCGCGATGATCGCGTCGTAGGTGCCCTGCCGCCGCAGCGTGCCGTACACCAGCTCGGTCGCCAGCGCCGCGTCCCGCCCGTCGAAGTCCTCGTTCTCCCGCGCCTTGCGCAGCATCGGCGGCAGCACCAGGTTGGCGTACGCGTCCCGCTCGTCGACGGCCCGCAGCGCCTCGAAGGCGAGTATCCGGACCGGGTCCTTCTTGGGCCGGCGGTAGGGCTTGCTGGGATGACGCGACTGACCACTCACGAGAAATGTGCTCCGCTGATACGAGACGAGGTTCGCCCCCAGCCTACGTGGCGCGCCGGGGCGCGCCACGGGGCGGTGCCGGTCGGAGCCGCCGCCTCCGCCCCGGCTCGTTCGCCCGCTTCACTCCCCCGTCTCACTCCCCCAGCCGCTCGCCCTCACCGATCCGCACCCCGCGCGCCCAGTCCGCGCCGCGCATCGGCTTCTTGCCCTGCGGCTGTACCCACAGCAGTTCCACCGCGTGACTGCCCGTGCCGGCGTACACCGCCTTCTTGGTGACGGCGAGTTCGCCGGGGGCCAGGTCCGTGCGGTCGGGCACCGGTCCGACCGTCATCAGCTTCAGCCGCTCCCCCCGGAAGACGGTCCACGCGCCGGGCGCGGGCGCGCACCCGCGCACGACCCGGTCCACGCGCAGCGCGGGCGCCGTCCAGTCCACCTTCGCGTCCTCGACCTCAAGTTTCGGCGCGAGGGTGATGCCGTCGGCCGGCTGCGGCACCGGGGTGAGCGTGCCGTCCTCGATGCCGTCCATGGTGGCGGCGAGCAGTCCGGCTCCGGCGAGGGCCAGCCGGGTCAGCAGGTCGCCGCTGGTGTCGGTGGCCCGTACCTCCTCCGTCACCACCCCGAACACCGGCCCGGAGTCCAGTCCTTCCTCGATGAGGAAGGTGGAGGCGCCGGTCACCTCGTCGCCCGCCAGGACCGCGTGCTGCACCGGAGCGGCTCCGCGCCACGCGGGGAGCAGCGAGAAGTGCAGGTTGACCCAGCCGTGCGCGGGAACGTCCAGGGCCACCTTGGGGAGCAGCGCCCCGTAGGCCACCACCGGGCAGCAGTCCGGCGCGATCTCCCGCAGCCTGGCGAGGAAGTCCTCGTCGCGCGGCTTGGCGGGCTTGAGCACCTCGATACCGGCCTCCTCCGCGCGCTCGGCGACCGGGCTGGCGACCAGGCGCCGGCCGCGGCCGGCGGGGGCGTCGGGCCGGGTGACGACGGCGACGACCTCGTGCCGGTCCGAGGCGATCAGGGCGTCCAGGGCGGGTACGGCGACCTCGGGGGTGCCGGCGAAGACGAGCCTCATGGGTGGCGTACTACCTCTCACACGCTGCGGAACGGCGCACCAGTCTATGGGCCACACCTTCGGGGGGCGTGCGAACAGGCGCGCGCCCCTCATTGGAACCCGTACGCCCCCATACCGTGACCGAAGCCGCGTCTGTTGCGTTGGTCAAGCAGCATTGACCGACCGGGCCGCCCTCGCGGCCCGCTCGTTTTCACCATTTGTCACGTTCCTCTGCACATTCAACGCCGGTTCGAGAGGCTTGTTCATGGCCGACCACGCAACCCACGACGCCCAGGCACGCGCCAGCCTGCACCTTCTGGTACGGGACATCGAGCGGGTCCGCCGGCAGGTGGACGCCCTGCGCACCCTGACAGCTCAGCTCGGCAACGTCTACCGGCCGCGGCGCACCGGCCCGTCCGCCGGCTTCGTCGTCTACGGGCGCGCCCCCGCCCCGACCGTACGTCTCGCCCAGGAACTGCGCGACAGCGTCGAGACCCTCGTCACGGCGGCGGTGGACTTCGACCGTTCGCTGGGCTTCTCCTGGGATGCGGTGGGTTCCGCACTGGGCGTCACCAAACAGGCCGTGCACCGCCGTTACGGCGCCCGCCGCTCCACTTCCCAGCCCGGCCCGGAGAACGGCGAGGCGGTCCGTACGCCCGAGCCGTCCGCCGCCCGCAGCCTGGCCGTCTCCCCCGGTCTGCCGAGCGCCCCGGCGGTCCCCGCCACCCGCACACTGCCGGGGCAGTCCTCCGTTCCCGCACGGGAGGAAGCGCGCCCCGGCGTCTTCCCCGGCCCCCGCAACGGCTGACCACGCCCACCGCCCCGGTCCGCCCCCGGGGCGGCCTCCTTGTCCCCACCCCAGCCGCGTCCGCACCACCGGCCCCACGTGAACGCCGTACGACAGCCCCACGTGAACCGCCGTCCGGCAGCACCGCGGAAACGCCGTCCGGCAGCCCCAGGGGCACCCCGCCCGGCAGCCCGGCAGCCCGGCGAAGACCCTGCCCGGCTACCCGAGATCGGGCGGATCGACCCGCACCCGCACCGCCTCCCCCTCCCGTTTGACCAGCCGCGCCGCCTGCGCCGTCTTCAACGCCGCCGCCAGCGCGGCACCCTGGCCGGGGCGTACCCGTACCAGCGCCCGTTCCCATTCCTCCCCGGGCGGCGGGTCCCCCGGCCGGCGCGGCCGCCCCGCGTCGGGAGCCGGCACCGGTACGGGGCCCAGCACCTCGGCGCCCTCCGGCAGCCCGGCCGCCGCGAGCATCTCCGCCACGTCCTCGGGACGGCCCGTCACCGACGCCATCCGGGACACCGGCGGGAAACCCAGCTCGGCCCGCTCCGCCAGCTCACGCACCGCGTGCCCGGCCGGGTCCCAGCGCACCAGCGCCTGTACGGGGCGCAGCGTCGCCTCCGCGATGACCGCGACCGTGCCGCCCTCGGCATGGCCCCGGACCAGCGCCGCGGCCTGGAGCCAGCGCCGCAGCGCCTCCTCGCCCGCCCGCAGGTCGGGGCGGCTCAGCAGCGCCCATCCGTCCAGCAGCAGCGCGGCGGCGTAACCGCCCTCGGCGACCGGCTCCGCCCCCGGCGTGCTCACCACCAGGGACGGAACGCCGGGCACCGTGTCCAGCACATGGTCGCGCCCCGACGTACGCACCGGAACGGCCGGAAACGCACGCCCCAGCTCCTCCGCCGTCCGCCGCGCCCCCACGATCTGGGCCCGCAGCCGTACGCCTCCGCACTCCCCGCAGCGCCAGTCGCCCTCCTCTCGCCCGCACCAGCCGCACCGCAGCTCGCCCGCGTCGCGCGCCTCCAGCGGCCCCGCGCAGGCCCGGCAGCGCGCGGGCTCCCGGCAGCGCTCGCACGCCAGACGCGGCACGTAGCCCCGTCGCGGCACCTGCACCAGCACCGGCCCATGCTTCAGCCCCTCGCGCACCACCTGCCACGCCAGCGTCGGCAGTCGCGCGGCCCGCGCCGCCGCGTCACGCGCCTCGTCGGCGTCGCCGACCGTACGGACCAGCGGCGCCGCGGCCCGCACCTGCTCACGCTCGGCCGTCAGCGGCCGTGCCCAGCCCGTCTCCACCAGCTGAGCCGCCTCGACCGTGCAGCTCAGCCCGCCCAGCAGGAACCCCGCCCGCTCCGTCACCGACCGCTGCAGCAGCACTTCCCGCGCATGCGGCTGCGGCGCATGCGGATCACTGTGACTGCCGTCCCCGTCGTCCCAGATGGCCACCAGTCCCAGGTCCCGCACCGGCGCGAACATCGCCGCCCGCGTCCCGACCACCGCCCGCACCGCGCCCCGGCTGACCGCCAGCCAGCGGCGGTACCGCTCCTCGGGCCCGGCATCGGCACTCAGCACCACATGCCGTCCCTCCCCGATCAGCTCCCCCAGCGCCGCGTCCACCCGCGCCGCGGCCCGCCCGTCCGGCAGCACGGCCAGGGCCCCACGCCCCGACGCCAGCGCCGCGGCCATCGCCCGCGCCAGCTCCTGCGGCCAGTGCGGCCCCGGCAACGCCGTCCACACGGCACGCGGCGTGTCCCCCCGCCCCAGCGCCGCCAAGAACCCAGGACCCGCCGGGTACCGCCCCCAACTCCCCGTGTCCGGCATCGCGTTGGGCGGCATCGGCGGCCCGCTCGCCTGCCCCTCCACCTTCGCCCGCCGCGGCGGCACCGCCAGTTGCACCACGTCCGCGAGCGTCCCCGCATACCGGTCGGCGACGGCCCGGCACAGCCCCAGCAACTCCGGCGTCAGCACCCGCTCGGGCGACAGCACCTGCGCGATCGGCGCGAGCACCCCCCGGAACTCGCTCTCCGCCACCCGCTCCACCACGAACCCGCTGACCAGCTTCCCCCCTTCCCGCCGGCCCCCCTTCTCCCCGGCCCCGAACCGCACCCGCACCCGCACCCCGGGCTGCGCCTCCGCGTCCATCGCCGCCGGCACCGCATAGTCGAAATACCGGTCGAGATGCACCAGCCCCTTGTCCACCAGCACCCGCGCCACCGGCAACCGCTCCGCCAGCTCGGCCCCCCGCCACGTCCGCGGCTTCGCCCGCGCCGCCTTCGTCCCCCGCACCGCCTCCCGAATCAACGCAAGCTGCTCCGGCTCCACACCCGGCCCGTCGTCTTCCCTGCTCACAGCATCAGTCTTAGCAGACGGGACCGACAGCGGCGGTGGGGCCGGGGAGCGGGCCGGGGGCTCGACAGGTGTCGGCCGTTCCGGTTCGCTGCCCCTCCGGGCGACGCCCGGAACAGGAAGAGGAAACGGGAAACCGTCCGGCTGCCTTGTCGGCACCGGCTCGACGACAGCAGGCTGACGTCCGGAGTCGGGACCGCCCGAGCGGCCGCACGGTCGACATGACGGAGGTTCACGTGTCGGAGCAGCCGATCTCGTTCGGAATCGAACTCCGGAGGCGCCGCACGGCCACGGGGTGGTCCCTCACCCGGCTGGCCATGGCGGTGCACTACAGCAAGGGCCATCTGAGCAAGGTCGAGACGGGTCTCAAACGCCCGACGTCCGAGCTCGCCCGGCTCTGCGACGCCGCTCTGTGCGCCGACGGCGCGTTGGCGGCGCTGGTGCCGCCGACGGAAACGACGGAGGCGGCACCGATTCCCGAGTCCCGGCCCGACGAAGAGGTGTGGATCATGCAGTGGGACGCAGACGGCTCGGTCCGCTTCGCCGCCGTGGACCGCCGCCGTGCCTTGGCACTGGGCGCCTCCTGTCTGCTCGCCGTGGCCGCGGGCGAGGAGCCGGCCGCGGCTTCCCCGGCGGACGCCGGGCTGCTCCAGGCATCGCGGGCGATGTTCGACCAGTACCGCAGGCTGGGCCAGAGCGCGGAACCCGGTGCCCTGGTGCCGCCCCTGGTGGCCCAGGCCCAGGCCTTACGCGACCTCGCCACCCGCTCGGCAGGCGGAACCCGGCGCGGACTTCTCGTCCTGGCCTCCCGATACGCGGAATTCGCGGGGTGGATGGCCCAGGAGTCCGGCAACGACCGCGCCGCGTCGTGGCTGACCCGGCTCGCGGTCGACCTCGCTGAAGCCGGCGGCGACCGTCATCTGGCGACCTACGCGCTGGCCCGGCAGGCGTTGATCTCCTTCTACGCCGGCGACGCCGCCGCGACCATCGCCCTGTCCGGCCGGGCGGCGGACACCCAGGACGCGCCACCGCGCATCAGAGGTCTGGCCGCCCAGCAGGAAGCTCAAGGGCATGCGCTCGCGGGAGACCACCGGGCGTGTATGCGCCGGCTGGAGACCGCACGCGCCTTGCTGAGCGCCGACACCGAAGACCCCACCCTCCCGGTCATCGGGAGCAGCAACCTGACGGACCCCGTCTCCATGGCGACCGGGTGGTGCCTGTACGACCTCGGCCGTCCGCACCAGGCAGCCGACGTCCTCGACGCCGAGACCGCCCGGTTGCCCGGCCATTCCGTACGGAATCAGGTCCGCTACGGGATGCGCCGCGCACTCAGCCACGCCGCGGCCGGCCACATCGAGCACGCCTGTTCCGTGGCGGCACCCCTGCTCGGCCCCGTGTCCCAGGTCGATTCGGCAACGGTACGGGCCGACGTACGACGGCTGGCCCGCCTGCTGACCCGGCACGGCTCGAATGCCGCGGTGCGGGAGATCACCCCGCAGCTCACTTCGGTCCTGCGCCCCACCGCCTGATTTTCTTCCGGCCGGCGTCGGGAAACCGCCCGCGCCGGTCATCGTCCTGCACCGACCAGGAGATCCTGTGACTCAGCGACCCGAGATATTCATCAATTACCGCACGGCGGACGCACCGGACGGTGCCGCTCTCATCGAAAACCATCTGTCCCAGCGGTTCGGTACGGAGCTGGTTTTCCGGGACGGTAAATCGATCCCGGCGGGCAGCCTCTTCCCCGAAGCGCTGCGGTCAGCCGTACGGAACTGCAGCGTGCTGCTGGCCGTCATCGGACCACGGTGGCTGGACAGCCTCCGTGGACAGGCCACGGACGGCGGAGACGACTGGACGTGCCGCGAGATCGCCGAAGCCCTGGAGAGCGGAGCCCAGGTCATTCCCGTCCTCATCGGTCCGGACACCGCCCCGCCGGCCGCCGACCGGCTGCCGGTCGGTATCCGTGAACTCACGCGCCGCCAATATCGCCGGGTCACCTCCTACACCTCGCACGACGACCTGGACCTGCTCGCCGACGAACTCGCCCGGCTGGTTCCCCGGCTGGGTGAGGCGGATTCCCGGGCCGCCCGGGACGGCGATGGCGAAGCACGGACCCGCAACACCGTCGACGGCAATCACGGCACGGTCTTCCAGGCGGGCACCATCGGCACCGCGCTCAACAAGCCGAGCGGTGCCGTGCACAGTGGCCAAGGGAACCAGTACGTCAACTCGCACCAAGGAGACCAGTACACCCACTCCAACCACCAGTCCGGGGGAAGCGGAGTCCATTTCACCGGTGGAAACCAGGGCGGTATCAGCTTCAACGCCACTCCGCCCCAGGACGAGAGCGAAGGCCGGTGACCGAATTCATCGGGACGGCTCTCGGTGACGCTTCCGGGCCCCTGCATTCCGGGGCCGGCGACCAGTACATCTACTTCGGCTCGTCAGCCACCGGTGCTCCCCGCCGTCCTCCACGGGACGCCGCCCGGGACGAACTCTTCCGGCTGCACCGCCGGTTCGTCTTCCCGCCGGGTTTCGAGAGCGCCCGGACCCGCCTTTCCGAATACCGCACCGTCCTGATCAGCGGCCCCGTCGGCAGCGGGCGCAGCGCGGCGGCGCGCGAGCTGCTGTACGAACGGCAGCAGGGCAGCGGCAGCCGCTTCGTCAGACTGCCGGACCGGGTGGAGGAGAAGGACGGGTCGGACGGGTCCATTCTTCACCCGGACGACGTCCAGCAGTCCGACTTGATGCTGTTGGATCTCACGGCTGCCGGGCCGGACGTACTGGAGCAAGCGCAACGGGAGATGTCCGAGTTCCGCGCCGCCGTACAGGCGAAGTCCGCCTGGCTCACCGTCGCGCTGCCGTCCGAAACCCGTGTCCACGACGACTTGAGCGGCTTGCGCGTCGCAGTGGGCCGGCCGGAAGCCCTCAAGGTGCTGCGCAGGCACTTGCACGCCGAGCACATCGTCCCGGAGGAGGCCGAATTCTCCCGAGCCGAGCTGACCTCGTTTCTCGCCACCGCGCACATGCGCGAGGTCGCCCGGTTCGCGGACCTCGTCAAGCAGTTCCGCGATCAGACGGCTGCGGAGACCGGCCACTTCACGGACTGGCTGGACCGCGCCCTGGCCGCCACCCTCCGACGGCAGGACGAGGTACGCGAAATTCTGGCGCGGTCCTCCGGGGCGCAACGCGCCCTCTTCCTGTCGTGCGCCATGCTGCACGGAGCCCGCGGGCAGGTCGTCCAGAAAGCGGCCGCCCAATTGCTGCGGGCCGCGGAAGAGCCGCATGTGGTGCAGCCTCTGCTCAGCCGTACGGCACTGCCGCACCGACTGGCGGACGTCGGCGCGGAACTGACGGCCGGTGGCCGGGTGGTGTTCCGCGGCCTTCGTTACGACGAAGCGGTCAGCGACTGTTTCTGGGACGATTTCCCGGAATTACGGCCCGTCCTGCGCGTCTGGACGGACCGCCTGGTCCGGGACTCCGCTGCCGTCGGCGAGCGGCCCGACGATCTCGTTCTGCGCTATGCCCGGCAGTGTCTGCGTACCGAAAGCCCCGAAGAGCTGTCCGGAGCCGCGGTCGCGTGGGCCTCCGTATCCGGCGGAACACCGTCCTGGCTGCATCGATCGGCCTACCTCGCCCTGGACACCGGGCTGCGCGACGAGACGCACGGTGGCCATTTCCGGGAGAAGACCTACGAATGGGCGATCAGCCGGCAGCCGAGCCCCGGATTGGTACGGGTTCTGGTCGGTGTCTGTTCCGGGGCCATGGCTGTCCAGCACCCCGACAGCGCTTTGGTACGGCTCCTGCACCTCGCTCGCCGGGAAACCGCCGATACCGCGCCCATCGCCCACGACGCACTGTTCGACCTGGCCTTTTCCGAAGGCCGCCTGACCCGGCGCCTCCTGGACCGCATCGACCGCGCTTGGGGGCGGCAGCTCTCTCCTCGGCGCCGCGCCCGCGAAATCGAGTTGTTCCGGCGGCTCGCCGAACCGGAACGCTTCGCCGACCCAGGAGGCCGGACTCGGCCGCTGATTGCCGAACCAGCCGTACGGAGGCAATTGACCGCCGGCTGGCGCGCGGTTCTCACGGCGCGCCCATTCGCCGAATGCCGTGCCGGAACAGCCGACTGGCTACGGGCCGCCCGCAAGTGGCCGGCTGCGCGGGAAAGCGTTCTGGATGTTCTGGTGCATGCCTGTGAGGGACGCGGCGATCTTCTCGGTGAACTCTACGCACTGGACTGGCACCTGCCGTGCGCCTCCGAGGAAGAGCAAGCGGCGAAGGCGGACGTCTCGGCACTGGTCTGGCGGAAAATCAACGCCGCGCAAAATGTGAGCGGCTGAATCGGGGGACAGGAAAGATGAGTTCGGGACATAAGACCTTCACCATGTTCGTCACGGTGATCGGCGAACTGCTCGTCGCCATCGCCGGGCTGGCGCTGGACTGGCAGCCGTTGTGGCTGTGGCCCACGCTGGCCGTGTCCCTGCTGGCCGGAGCGGTCACCGTGTTCGTGGTCACCGACCGCAGGAAGCCGTTGATTCCGCGGGAGGCGCTCGCCGACCCCGATCTGCCGATCCCTCCCCGAGAGCCGCAGGAACGTTTCATCACCGACGTGGCGCTGCCCAGTCAATCGCCCGACTACGACTTCCTCTTCTCCGCCCGGATCCGCTGGGCCGTCCTCGACGAATCCGGTTACGGCCCTCCGGTGAGCCCCGGCGGCCTGGCCGTGAGCGCCATACTGGAGCGCGCCCGCGCCGTCACCGCTCAGCAGTTGCCGCTGCGCTGTTCGCTGATCCAGCACCAGCTTGGCGGGGTCCTGGGCACCATGCAAGGCGATGCGTCCGGCCGTGTCCTGGCGATGGCCGATGCCGTCACCCTCACCCTGAGCGAGCCCGACCGCGACCGGCTGAGCAAACTGTCGACCGTGCGCAAGGACGAGGCCGTCTGGGAACACGAGCGCAAGTACGAGAAGAGCAAACGCGCCTACCTGGGCGACGACGTACTCAAAGACCCCGGCAGCGCCGTCGTCTGGTACCTGTCCCGGAACGAGGAAGCGATCGAGCACACCGTCGACCTGATCGGCACCCTCACCCGGCTCGCCGGAGCGGCCAACACCAGGGACTTCCCCGAACCTGCCGAGGTGGAGGAAGCGGCCGCACCACCGTCGGCCGACGGGCACCGCCCGCACACCACGTGGGAAGACGCCACCGCCGGCCCGGGACACGGCGAGCCGGGCCCCGGTCCCGGAACCGTCGACTGCGTCAGCCACCTGCTGAAGGAGCTGGGCATCCCCGACACAGCGGAGGGCGCGATGCTGGCCCAGCGCGTCGCGGAGAACATCGCCAAGTGTTCCGGCCCGGTCGCGGCCGAAGCGGCAGCGGCCGTCCGCGATCATTTCGCTCCGCCCGCTCCCCCACCGTACGAGAACGCCGTTCCGGAGGACACCGGCCCGGAGCCTGAGCCCCCGGGGCCCGGACCGTCTGCGCCCGCGGACCCCGGCCCCGAACCCCCTTCGGCCCAGAAGCCCCCACCAGGGGCGTGACCGAGACACGCGCCAAAGGGGCACCGGAATGGTCTCGAAGCCGTGCGCGTCTGCTGCCCGCCACCCATTCGGCTCAGCGTCGTGGGGAGCAGGACCTGACCACCGCCGGACTCGGCGAGGCCACCTGAACCGTGAGACGAACCAACAGGTGACGCCCTTCCCGGGTGCGGGCCGGTATGTCCCTAAAACTTGCCGCGACGGTCCGCCTCCAACACCGTGGCCTGGGCGAATGATCCGATAGCGCTGCCGTGGGGACGGGGTCGGTGACGGTTCTCATGAGCCCTCGCCGCATTTCAGAGGGATACCCGCGCCGTTCTGCCAGCAGCAGAACAGCGGCCGGGCCGGGCTCGACGATCACTACAGTCCAGCCTCATGACGATGATTACGACGCGTACGGTCGAGTATCCGGCCGACGGCCTGACGATGACCGGGCACCTCGCGCTACCGGCCGGTGTCGACCGCCGGCCCGCGGTGCTGCTCGGACCAGAGGGCACGGGGCTCAGCGACGTCGAGCGCCGCCGGGCCGACGCTCTCGCCGAACTGGGATATGTAGCGCTGGCCTTCGACCTTCACGGCGGGCGCTATTTGAGTGACCCCGAGGAGATGCTGGCCCGTTGCCTGCCGCTGCTCGCCGACCCCGACCGGATGCGGGGCATCGGCCATGCGGCGCTCGACGTGTTGCGCGCCGAACCGCGGACCGATCCCGACCGGATCGCCGCCATCGGCTACGGCACCGGGGGCGCCATCGGGCTGGAACTCGGGCGCGACGGCGTCAGCCTGCGCGCGATCGGGACAGTCAATGCACTGACCACAGGCCGACCGGGCGAGGCGGCGCGCATTCGCTGCCCGGTGTGGGCCGGGGTCGGGTCGGAAGACCCGATCATGCCGCCCGCGCAACGGGACGCGTTCACCGCCGAGATGCAGGCCGCGGGCGTCGACTGGCGCCTCGCGGTCTACGGCGGCGCCTTGCACGCCTTCCACCACCCGCCGGTCGATCACACCGTGCGTCCCGGCGTCGGCCACCACCCACGGCACGCGCAGCGAGCCTGGCGCGACATCGTCGACCTGCTCGCCGAGTGCCTGCCCGTGACAGAGGATCTGGCGGCCTGACCCCGGCAAACATGCAGGCGCCAGGCATGGCCGGCGTCGGGCGCTGACATCCCTCCCCCAAGTCCGCGCAGCGGAATGGCATGCGGGCAGAAGTCCGGGGTCGAAGACGTAGTCAAAACTGCCGCAGCAAACACTGGATCGACCGCGACAGGGCCCCTGCGGCCATCATCCCGGCCTGCGGCGGGACGTCCCGGCCGCAAGGGTGAGATGTACGCATCAACTGCGGTGTCACCGTACCGACCCTGCGCCGAGGCGCATCGAGATCACCTCATTGCCCCTTCGGCGCGTATCTCGGCTGCACCCGCGCCCCAGCCCTGACCCCGCCCACGCCAAAGGCCCGCCCCGAAAGGGCGGGCCTCCGGCGTCGTGCAGGTGCGGAACCGGTGCGGAGCCTTACAGCCCCACAGCCCTCCGCAGCGCCTCCACCCGGTCCGTGCGCTCCCAGGTGAACTCGTCCAGTTCGCGGCCGAAGTGGCCGTAGGCGGCGGTCTGGGCGTAGATGGGGCGCAGCAGGTCGAGGTCGCGGATGATGGCGGCCGGGCGGAGGTCGAAGACCTCGGCGATGGCGTTCTCGATCTTGTCGACGTCGACGGTGGCGGTGCCGAAGGTCTCGACGAACAGACCCACCGGCTCGGCCTTGCCGATGGCGTAGGCGACCTGGACCTCGCAGCGGGCGGCCAGCCCGGCCGCTACGACGTTCTTGGCGACCCAGCGCATGGCGTAGGCGGCCGAGCGGTCGACCTTGGACGGGTCCTTGCCGGAGAAGGCGCCGCCGCCGTGGCGGGACATGCCGCCGTACGTGTCGATGATGATCTTGCGGCCGGTCAGGCCGGCGTCTCCCATCGGGCCGCCGATCTCGAAGCGGCCGGTGGGGTTGACCAGCAGGCGGTAGCCGTCGGTGTCCAGCTTGATGCCGTCCTCGACGAGCTGGTTGAGGACGTGCTCGACGACGAATTCGCGGATGTCGGGAGCGAGCAGGGAGTCCAGGTCGATGTCGCTCGCGTGCTGCGAGGAGACGACGACGGTGTCGAGGCGGACGGCCTTGTGGCCGTCGTACTCGATGGTGACCTGGGTCTTGCCGTCGGGGCGCAGGTACGGGATGGTCCCGTTCTTGCGGACCTCGGACAGGCGCTTGGAGAGGCGGTGCGCGAGGTTGATCGGGAGCGGCATCAGCTCCGGGGTCTCGTCGCAGGCGTAGCCGAACATCAGGCCCTGGTCGCCCGCGCCCTGCTTGTCCAGCTCGTCCTCGTCGCCCTCGACGCGCTTCTCGTAGGCGGTGTCGACGCCCTGGGCGATGTCGGGGGACTGTGCGCCGATCGAGACGGAGACGCCGCAGGAGGCGCCGTCGAAGCCCTTCTTCGACGAGTCGTAGCCGATCTCCAGAACCTTGTTGCGCACGAGGTTGGGGATGTCGGCGTACGCCTTCGTCGTCACCTCGCCGGCCACATGGACCAGGCCGGTGGTGATCAACGTCTCGACGGCGACCCGGGAGGTCGGGTCCTCCTTCAGGAGGGCGTCGAGAATGGTGTCGCTGATCTGGTCAGCGATCTTGTCGGGGTGACCCTCGGTGACGGACTCCGAGGTGAACAGGCGGCGGGACACATCGCTCCCTGGGGTTGCAGCGGCTGCTGGCTGATCATTGGCGGAAAGGCCGAGAGCTGCGCTCGGCGCGATCCGGGGCCAGTTTATCGGTCATGAGCCGCGTTCGGGCACGCAGTCTCGATTTCTGGACCCGCCGTGACCTGGGACACCTTGCCGGAGAGAGGAAGATCTCGTTCCGGCAACGGCTCGGAAGAGGCTTTTCGATCACGGGGAGGGCGGGGAAGGAGGGGCCTGCGGGGCGGTCAGGCGGGGGGCCACCAAGTCCCAGATCCGGTCCGAGAGGGCTTCTTTTGGACCGTACGGTACGGGGGTCTCGGCGCCGTCGGCGGCCAGGATCACCGCCTCGTTCGCGGCCGACCCGAACGCCTTGTGGTCGCCGACCTCGTTGACGACCAGCAGGTCGCAGCCCTTCCGGGCGAGTTTGGCGCGGCCGTTGGCGAGGACGTCGTCGGTCTCGGCGGCGAAGCCGACGACCACCTGGCCCGGGCGGGGGCGTTCCGCGGAGATCTCGGCGAGGATGTCCGGATTACGGACCAGGGTCACCGGCTCGGGCTCCTCGCCGTCCTTCTTCTTGATCTTGCCGGTGGCGTACGCGGCGGGACGGAAGTCGGCCACGGCTGCCGCCATGACCACCGCGTCGGCGTCCGCCGCGGCCTTCAGCACGGCCTCGCGGAGCTGGACGGCCGTACCGATGTGCACGACGTCCACCCCGGCCGGGTCGGGCAGCTCGCTGTTGCCGGCGACGAGGGTGACGCGGGCGCCGCGGGCCACGGCGGTGCGGGCGAGCGCGTACCCCTGCTTGCCGGAGGAACGGTTGCCCAGGAAGCGGACCGGGTCCAGGGGCTCGCGGGTGCCGCCGGCGCTGATCACGACGTGCCGGCCGGCGAGGTCCTGGGTGAGGCCGAGCGGGCCGCGGGCCAGGACACGGCGGCAGGTCTCGAAGATCTCAACCGGGTCGGGGAAGCGGCCCTTTCCGGTGTCCACGCCGGTCAGGCGGCCGACGGCGGGTTCGATGACGACGGCGCCGCGGCGGCGCAGCGTGGCGACGTTCTCCTGGGTGGCCGGGTGCTCCCACATCTCGGTGTGCATCGCCGGAGCGAAGATCACCGGACATCGCGCGGTGAGGAGGGTGTTGGTGAGCAGGTCGTCCGCCAGGCCGTGCGCGGCCTTGGCCAGCATGTCGGCCGTGCAGGGGGCCACCACGACCAGGTCGGCGGACTGGCCGATGCGCACGTGCGGGACCTCGTGGACCGACTCCCAGACCTCGGTGGAGGCCGGGTTGCCGGAGAGCGCGGCCCAGGTGGCCTCGCCGACGAAGTGCAGGGACGCCGCGGTCGGCACGACCCGGACGTCGTGCCCGGACTCGGTGAGCCGGCGCAGCAGCTCGCACGCCTTGTACGCGGCGATGCCGCCGCTGACTCCGAGGACGACCTCGGGGCGGCGGTCCGCGCCGCCCCCGTCCGCCGCGCCGGTTCCGTGCGCCGGTCCGGCGGCCGGCTGCGGCTGTGTCGGCTTGTCCATCGCGTTCTCTCCCCACGCCGTGGGTTCCGTCCCCGCGGGGTGCGGACCCGGTTGGTCATCTGTCCCATGACACACCAAGGGCCCGGCAGCGGCGCTGCCGGGCCCTTGGTGAAGGCATCGGGGCGGAATCCTCAGGACGCCGTACCGCTCGACGCCGCACTGCTCACTGAGCCGGGCCCTCGACGGCCTCGGAGGTCAGCAGGCCCGCGTTGATCTCACGGAGCGCGATCGACAGGGGCTTCTCGTGCACGTGGGTGTCGACCAGCGGGCCGACGTACTCCAGCAGGCCCTCGCCGAGCTGCGAGTAGTACGCGTTGATCTGGCGGGCGCGCTTGGCGGCGTAGATCACGAGGCTGTACTTCGAGTCGGTTGCCTCGAGAAGCTCATCAATCGGCGGGTTGATGATGCCCTCGGGCGCGGTGATGGAAGAGGACACTCTCTGCCTTCCGAAGGGGGGGTGAAAACCGGTGTAAAGATCAAAGAACCTTCATCAAGGCTAGCAGCTCACGGCTGACGTCCTCGACGGAGGTGTTGACCAGGGTGACGTCGAACTCGGTCTCTGCGGCGAGCTCGACCTTGGCGGCCGTCAGACGGCGCTCGATGACCTCGGGCGCCTCCGTACCCCGGCCGGTGAGCCGGCGGACCAGTTCCTCCCAGCTCGGCGGGGCCAGGAAGACCAGCTGGGCCTCCGTCATGGACTCGCGGACCTGCCGCGCGCCCTGGAGGTCGATCTCCAGCAGGACGGGCTCGCCGGCCTCCAGGCGGTCCTGGACGGCCTTGCGCGGCGTGCCGTAGCGGTTCCCCGCGAATTCGGCCCACTCCAGCAGTTCGCCGTTGGCGACGAGCTTGTCGAATTCCTCGTCGTCCACGAAGAAGTACTGGACGCCGTGCCGCTCCCCGGGGCGCGGCTTGCGGGTGGTGGCCGACACCGAGAGCCAAACCTCGGGGTGGACCTTGCGCATATGGGCGACGACCGTGCTCTTCCCGACCCCGGAGGGGCCGGAGAGCACGGTCAGCCGCGGACGGGAGTCCGGGGATGCGGGGGATGAGCCCCGGGGTGTTGCAGCCATGCGGCGATTATTCCAGTTCCCCGGCGGTGCCAGAAAACTCAGCCGGCCTTGCTGCCGAATTCCCGCTCCAGGGCAGCGATCTGGTTGGTGCCCAGACCGCGGACCCGGCGGCTCTCGGAGATGCCGAGCCGCTCCATGATCTGCTTGGCGCGGACCTTGCCCACGCCGGGCATGGACTCCAGGAGGGCGGAGACCTTCATCTTGCCGATGACGTCGTTCTCCTGGCCCTGCTTGATGACGTCATGGAGGGAGGCGCCGGAGTTTTTGAGCCGATTCTTGACCTCGGCGCGCTCCCGGCGAGCCGCGGCGGCCTTTTCGAGCGCGGCTGCGCGCTGTTCAGGGGTAAGGGGCGGAAGAGCCACGCCTACGTCACCTCGGATGTAGAACTGTCGGATACGGACCGGTGTGGAACCTAGTCGCCCCGCACCTGCGGGGCAACGAGCAACGCGCTTACGTGCACTGCTCTCGTCGGAGACTAGCGGCCAAGGCGCTCGGAGTCAGCGAGAACAGACGAAAAGTCCTGGTCAGACTCTGCTGACCAGGACATATCGGGACTAAAGCCCCTGCCGTTCGACCGCTGTACGCACCTCGGCGACCGCCGTACGCACCTCGGCGGCACATCCGAGGGCGGCCGCGCGAAGTGCCGCGACGTCCGGACCGTGCCGCAGCACCCCCCGGCTGACGCTCGGCACGACGTTGCGGACCGCGGCACCGAAGACCCGCGGGAGGTCTGCGGGGGTCGCGCCCTGGGCACCGATGCCGGGCGCGAGCAGCGGTCCGCCGGTCGCCAGGTCGTACGAGGACAGGTCGCCGAGCGTGGCGCCGACGACGGCTCCGTACGAGCCCAGCTCCCCGCGGGCGGCCGCGTCGGCGTTCGCCGCCTTCAGGTGGCCCAGCACGGTCGCGGCCACGGTACGGCCGTCGGCCCGTACGGCGTGCTGGACCTCCTGCCCCTCGGGGTTCGAGGTCAGCGCGAGGGCGAACAGGCCGCAGCCGTTCTCCCGGGCCAGGTCGACGGCCGGACGCAGCGATCCGAAGCCCAGGTACGGACTGACCGTGACCGCGTCGGAGAACAGCGGGGAGGCCGGGTCCAGGTAGGTGGCGGCGTACGCGGCCATGGTGGAACCGATGTCGCCGCGCTTGGCGTCCATCAGCACGAGGGCACCGGCCTGCCGGGCCGCCGCGACGGTCTCCTCCAGGACGGCGACGCCGCGCGAGCCGAAGCGCTCGAAGAAGGCGGACTGCGGCTTGAGGACGGCGACCCGGTCGGCCAGCGCCTCCACGACGGTCCGCGAGAAGGCCGCCAGGCCCGCCACGTCGTCGTTCAGGCCCCAGTCGGCCAGCAGCGAGGCGTGCGGGTCGATGCCGACGCAGAGCGGGCCGCGGGCGTCCATGGCGCGGCGCAGGCGGGCGCCGAAGGATTCGGGGCTCACGAGGAGGTCACCTTCCTGTGCTCGGCGCCGACGGCGTCGGCGAGGGTGGCGTACGGACTGTTGCGCAGGCGGGCGGCGAGGCCCTTGTGGATCGCGCGGGCGTAGAACGGGCCCTCGTAGACGAAGGCGCTGTAGCCCTGTACGAGGGTGGCACCCGCGAGGATGCGCTGCCAGGCGTCCTCGGCGTTCTCGATGCCGCCGACGCCGACCAGGGTGACGCGGTCGCCGACGCGGGCGTACAGGCGGCGCAGCACCTCCAGGGAGCGGGCCTTGACCGGGGCGCCGGACAGGCCGCCGGTCTCCTGGACCAGGGCCGGGTCGGAGGCCAGGCCGAGGCTGTCGCGGGCGACGGTGGTGTTGGTGGCGATGATGCCGTCCAGGCCCAGTTCCACGGCGAGGTCGGCGACCGCGTCCACGTCCTCGTCGGCGAGGTCCGGGGCGATCTTGACCAGCAGCGGGACGCGGCGCCCGGTGACGGTACGGTCGGCCGCCTCACGGACCGCGGCGAGCAGCGGGCGCAGGTGGTCGACGGCCTGGAGGTTGCGCAGGCCGGGGGTGTTCGGCGAGGAGACGTTGACGACCAGGTAGTCGGCGTGGCCGGCGAGGCGCTCCGTGGAGGTCACGTAGTCGGCGATCGCCGCGTCCTCCGGGACGACCTTGGTCTTGCCGATGTTGACGCCCAGCGTCGTGCGGAAGACCGGGTTGCGGGCCGCCAGGCGGGCCGCCACGGCCGCCGAACCGTCGTTGTTGAAGCCCATCCGGTTGATGAGCGCGCGGTCCGGTACGAGGCGGAACAGGCGCTTCTTGGGGTTGCCGGGCTGCGGCTCGGCGGTGACCGTGCCGATCTCGACGTGGTCGAAGCCGAGCATGGCCATGCCGTCGATCGCGACGGCGTTCTTGTCGAAGCCGGCGGCCAGCCCGAAGGGACCGTGCATCCGGCGGCCCAGGGCCTCGGTGCGCAGCTCCTTGTAGCGAGGGGCCAGCACGGCCGCGGCGAAGGTGCGCAGCACCGGGATGCGCGCGGTCAGCTTGATCCAGCGGAAGGCCAGGTGGTGGGCCTTCTCGGGGTCCATACGCCGGAAGATCAGTTTGAAGAAGAGGGAGTACACGAGCGGGCGGGGCCTTCCGCGGGTCGAGGAGGTCGGAGGGGACGGGGCTCATGAACGGTCCCGGTGAGGGCGGGGCTCATGAATGTTCCCGGCGGGACGGGGCTCATGAAGAGGGGGACACCGCGTGGTGTCCCCCTCCGGTGGCCCTACTCCTCGCGGGCCGCGGTCAGCTGCCGCGCGTGTTCCTGGAGGGAGCGCACGCCCACGTCGCCGCGGGTCAGCGCCTCGATGCCCTGGACGGCTGCGGCCAGCGCCTGGACCGTGGTCAGGCACGGAACGGCGCGGGCGACGGCCGCGGTGCGGATGTCGTAGCCGTCCAGGCGGCCGCCGGTGCCGTACGGCGTGTTGACGATGAGGTCGACCTCGCCGTCGTGGATGAGCTGGACGATGGTCTTCTCGCCGTTGGGGCCCTCGCCCTCGCTCTTCTTGCGCACGACGGTGGCGTTGATGCCGTTGCGGCGCAGCACCTCGGCGGTGCCGGAGGTGGCGAGCAGTTCGAAGCCGTGGGCGACCAGCTCCCGCGCCGGGAAGATCATCGAGCGCTTGTCGCGGTTGGCGACGGAGACGAACGCGCGGCCCTTGGTGGGCAGCGCGCCGTACGCACCGGCCTGCGACTTGGCGTACGCCGTGCCGAAGACCGAGTCGATGCCCATGACCTCGCCGGTGGAGCGCATCTCCGGGCCCAGCACGGTGTCCACGCCGTGCCCCGCGGCGTCGCGGAAGCGCGACCAGGGCATGACGGCCTCCTTGACGGAGATCGGCGAGTCCAGCGGCAGCGTGCCGCCGTCGCCGCTCCTGGGCAGCATGCCCTCGGCGCGCAGCTCGGCGACGGTGGCGCCCAGCGAGATCCGCGCGGCGGCCTTGGCCAGCGGCACCGCGGTGGCCTTCGAGGTGAAGGGGACGGTGCGCGAGGCGCGCGGGTTGGCCTCCAGCACGTACAGGATGTCGCCGGCCATCGCGAACTGGATGTTGATCAGTCCGCGCACGCCGACGCCCTTGGCGATGGCCTCGGTGGAGGCGCGCAGCCGCTTGATGTCGTAGCCGCCGAGCGTGATGGGCGGCAGCGCGCACGCGGAGTCGCCGGAGTGGATGCCGGCTTCCTCGATGTGCTCCATGACGCCGCCGAGGTAGAGCTCGTGGCCGTCGTAGAGGGCGTCCACGTCGATCTCGATGGCGTCGTCCAGGAAGCGGTCGATGAGGACCGGGTGCTGGTCGATGAGGCCGGCGTGCCGCTCCAGGTACTCCCCCAGCGACGGCTCGTCGTAGACGATCTCCATGCCGCGGCCGCCCAGGACGTAGGACGGCCGGACCATGACCGGGTAGCCGATCTCGGCGGCGATGCCCTTGGCCTCGGCGAAGGAGTAGGCGGTGCCGTACTTGGGGGCGGGCAGGCCCGCGTCGGTCAGCACCTGGCCGAACGCGCCGCGCTCCTCGGCCAGGTCGATGGCCTCCGGCGAGGTGCCGACGATCGGTACGCCGTTGTCCTTGAGCGCCTGCGCCAGGCCCAGCGGGGTCTGGCCGCCGAGCTGGACGACGACGCCGGCGACCGGGCCCGCCTGCTGCTCGGCGTGCACGATCTCCAGGACGTCCTCCAGGGTGAGCGGCTCGAAGTAGAGCCGGTCGGAGGTGTCGTAGTCGGTGGAGACGGTCTCCGGGTTGCAGTTGACCATGACGGTCTCGTAGCCCGCGTCGCTCAGCGCGAAGGAGGCGTGGACGCAGGAGTAGTCGAACTCGATGCCCTGGCCGATGCGGTTCGGGCCGGAACCCAGGATGATCACGGCGGGCTTCTCGCGCGGCGCGACCTCGCTCTCCTCGTCGTAGGACGAGTAGAAGTACGGGGTCTTCGCGGCGAACTCGGCGGCGCAGGTGTCCACCGTCTTGTAGACGGGGCGGACGCCGAGCGCGTGCCGGACCTCGCGGACGACGTCCTCGGTCAGGCCGCGGATCGCGGCGATCTGGGCGTCGGAGAAGCCGTGCCGCTTGGCGTACGCCAGGACCTCGGGGCCGAGCTGGTCGGCGGCCGCGATCTCGTCGGCGATCTCCTTGACCAGGAAGAGCTGGTCGACGAACCACGGGTCGATCTTCGTGGCGTCGAAGACCTCCTCGGGGGTGGCGCCGGCCCGGATGGCCTGCATGACGGTGTTGATCCGGCCGTCGGTGGGGATCTCGGCCTTCACCAGCAGCTCGGTCTTGTCGCCCGGGTCGCCGGTGAAGTCGAACTGGCTGCCCTTCTTCTCCAGGGAGCGCAGCGCCTTGTTGAGCGCCTCGGTGAAGTTGCGGCCGATGGCCATGGCCTCGCCGACCGACTTCATGGTGGTGGTCAGCCGGGCGTCCGCCGCCGGGAACTTCTCGAAGGCGAAGCGCGGGACCTTGACGACGACGTAGTCGAGGGTGGGCTCGAAGGACGCCGGGGTCTGCTCGGTGATGTCGTTGGGGATCTCGTCGAGCGTGTAGCCGACGGCCAGCCGGGCGGCGATCTTCGCGATCGGGAAGCCGGTGGCCTTGGAGGCGAGCGCGGAGGAGCGCGAGACGCGCGGGTTCATCTCGATGACGATGACCCGGCCGTCGACGGGGTTGACGGCGAACTGGATGTTGCAGCCACCGGTGTCCACGCCGACCTCGCGGATCACGGCGATGCCGACGTCCCGCAGGATCTGGTACTCGCGGTCGGTGAGCGTCATCGCCGGCGCGACGGTGATGGAGTCACCGGTGTGCACGCCCATCGGGTCGAAGTTCTCGATGGAGCAGACGACCACGACGTTGTCGTTCTTGTCGCGCATCAGCTCCAGCTCGTACTCCTTCCAGCCGAGGATGGACTCCTCCAGGAGCACCTCGGTGGTCGGCGACAGAGTCAGGCCCTGGCCGGCGATACGGCGCAGCTCCTCCTCGTCGTGGGCGAAGCCGGAGCCGGCGCCGCCCATGGTGAAGGAGGGACGGACGACGACCGGGTAGCCGCCCAGCTCCTCGACGCCCTTCAGGACGTCGTCCATGGTGTGGCAGATGTAGGAGCGGGCGGACTCGCCGTGGCCGATCTTGCGGCGGACGGCCTCCACGACCTCCTTGAACAGGTCGCGGTCCTCACCCTTGTTGATCGCCTCGACGTTGGCGCCGATCAGTTCGACGCCGTACTGCTCCAGGGTGCCGGACTGGTGCAGCGAGATCGCGGTGTTCAGCGCGGTCTGGCCGCCCAGGGTGGGCAGCAGGGCGTCCGGGCGCTCCTTGGCGATGATCTTCTCGACGAACTCCGGGGTGATCGGCTCGACGTACGTGGCGTCGGCGATCTCCGGGTCGGTCATGATCGTGGCCGGGTTGGAGTTGACCAGGACGACCCGCAGGCCCTCGGCCTTCAGGACCCGGCACGCCTGCGTACCGGAGTAGTCGAACTCGGCTGCCTGGCCGATGACGATCGGGCCGGAGCCGATGACCAGGACGGACTGGATATCGGTGCGCTTAGGCACGCTGGCCCTCCATGAGCTGGACGAAGCGGTCGAACAGGTAGGCCGCGTCGTGCGGACCCGCGGCGGCCTCGGGGTGGTACTGGACGCTGAAGGCCGGCCGGTCGAGGAGCTGGAGCCCCTCCACCACGTTGTCGTTGAGGCAGACGTGGGAGACCTCGGCGCGGCCGTAGGGGGTCTCGGAGACCTGGTCGAGCGGCGCGTCGACGGCGAAGCCGTGGTTGTGCGCGGTGACCTCGACCTTGCCGGTCGTACGGTCCTGCACCGGCTGGTTGATGCCGCGGTGCCCGTACTTCAGCTTGTACGTGCCGAAGCCCAGCGCGCGGCCGAGGATCTGGTTGCCGAAGCAGATGCCGAACAGCGGCGTGCCGCGCTCCAGGACCGCCTGCATGACGGAGACCGGGTGGTCGGCAGTGGCCGGGTCGCCCGGGCCGTTGGAGAAGAAGACACCGTCGGGGTTGACGGCGTACACGTCCTCGGCGCTCGCCGTGGCGGGCAGCACGTGCACCTCTATGCCGCGCTCGGCCATGCGGTGCGGGGTCATGCCCTTGATGCCCAGGTCGACCGCGGCGACGGTGAAGCGCTTGGTGCCCTGCGCGGGCACGACGTACGCCTCCTTGGTGGCCACCTCGGCGGACAGGTCGGCGCCCTTCATCTGCGGGGCCGCGTGCACCTTGGCGAGCAGCGCCGCCTCGTCGGCGAGACCGGTGCCGGACGGGCCGTCGAGGCCGGGGCCGGAGAAGATGCCGACCCGCATCGCACCGCGTTCGCGCAGGTGGCGGGTGAGCGCGCGGGTGTCGATGCCGCTGATGCCGACGACGCCCTGGGCGGCCAGCTCGTCGTCGAGGGAGCGGGCCGAGCGCCAGTTGGACGGGGTGCGGGCGGGGTCGCGTACGACGAAGCCGGACACCCAGATGCGGGCGGACTCCGGGTCCTCGTCGTTGACGCCCGTGTTGCCGATGTGCGGGGCGGTCATGACGACGACCTGGCGGTGGTACGAGGGGTCGGTCAGCGTCTCCTGGTAGCCGGTCATGCCGGTGGAGAACACCGCCTCGCCGAAGGTCTCCCCCACGGCCCCGTAGGCGCGGCCGCGGAAGCTGCGGCCGTCCTCCAGGACGAGTATGGCGGGAGACGCCGCCCTCCTCTGCGAGGCGTTCCCCTGGATGGAGGTCGTCATCGTGCGCCTTCCGTTTCGGTGGTCTTGCTGTTCTTGCCGGTCAGCTCGGTCAGAGCGGTGACCCATGTGGTGTGCTCGGCGGCCCGGTCGGACCGGAAGCCGGAGTCGAGTTCCTTGTCGCCGTGCGCCCAGGTGATCACCAGCAGGCCGCCCTCGGGCAGGACCTTGCCGGCGATGCCCTTGTCCAGGCGGGCGCCGCGCAGCGCGGCGGCCGGGACGAAGAAGTCCTGCGCACCGGGCCGTACGACGTCCAGGCCGGCGTCCGTCAGGGTCAGCTCGGCGCGGCTGCGGGTGCCCAGGCCGCGGGCGACGACGCGGTCCAGCCACTGTCCGGCGGTGGTGGAACCGTGGTAGCGGCCGGTCATCGTCAGCCGCGGCTCCCCGGTGTCCTCGGGCGCCGTGGGCAGCTCGGGCAGGTCGCCCTGGAGGGTGCCGCGCCACTTCCAGCCCTCGCGCATCAGCCAGTACAGGAGCGCGACGAACAGGAGCAGTCCGACGACCCAGCCGATCCGGGCCGCCCAGTCGGTGACCTCGGCGGACTTCTGCTCGGCTGCCAGTTGGATGATTGAAGATGTCACGCCAGTTTCCCGTCCACGACCGTTGCCCGGCCCCGCAGGAAGGTGTGGGTCACGCGACCCGGCAGCTCACGGCCCTCGTAGGGCGTGTTGCGGCTGCGGGAGGCGAAGCCCGCGGGGTCCACGGGTCCACGGTATGCCGGATCGAGCAGCGTGAGGTTGGCGGGCTCGCCAGGCGAGACCGGACGGCCGTGCCCCTTGAGACGGCCGATCTCCGCGGGGCGGCTGGACATCCGGTCGGCGACGCCGGCCCAGTCGAGCAGGCCGGTGTCGACCATCGTGTGCTGGACGACGGAGAGCGCCGTCTCCAGGCCGACCATGCCCATGGCGGCCGCGCCCCACTCGCAGTCCTTGTCCTCGTGCGGGTGCGGGGCGTGGTCGGTGGCGACGCAGTCGATGGTGCCGTCGGCCAGCGCCTCGCGCAGCGCGAGCACGTCGGCCTCGGTACGCAGCGGCGGGTTCACCTTGTAGACGGGGTTGTAGGACCGGACCAGCTCGTCGGTCAGCAGCAGGTGGTGCGGGGTGACCTCGGCGGTGACGTTCCAGCCCTTGGACTTGGCCCAGCGGACGATCTCGACGGACCCGGCGGTGGACAGGTGGCAGATGTGCACCCGCGAACCGACGTGCGCGGCGAGCAGCACGTCCCGCGCGATGATCGACTCCTCGGCCACCGCGGGCCAGCCGGCCAGGCCCAGCTCGGCGGAGACGATGCCCTCGTTCATCTGGGCGCCCTCGGTCAGCCGGGGCTCCTGGGCGTGCTGGGCGATCACGCCGTCGAAGGCCTTCACGTACTCCAGCGCGCGGCGCATGATCACCGCGTCGTCCACGCACTTGCCGTCGTCGGAGAAGACCCGGACGCCCGCGGCCGAGTCGTGCATGGCGCCCAGCTCGGCGAGCTTCTTGCCCTCCAGGCCCACGGTCACCGCGCCGACCGGCTGGACATCGCAGTAGCCGGACTCCTTGCCCAGGCGCCAGACCTGCTCGACGACGCCCGCGGTGTCGGCGACGGGGAAGGTGTTGGCCATGGCGTGCACGGCGGTGAACCCGCCGACGGCGGCGGCCTTGGTGCCGGTCAGGACGGTCTCGGAGTCCTCACGGCCCGGCTCGCGCAGGTGGGTGTGCAGGTCCACCAGGCCGGGCAGCAGGATCTGGCCCGCGGCCTCGACGACGGTGGCGTCCTCGGCACTGGAGACGGTCAGGTCCGTACCGACGGCGGTGATCGTGCCGTCGGTGATCAGGACGTCCTGCGGCTCGCCACCCAGGACCTTCGCCCCGCGGATCAGGGTCTTGCTCATGATTACTTGCTCTCCTCGGTACGAATGGAGGGGCGGCGCGCAGCGCCTCCGTCCGGGGTGGTGGTGACGGCGGGCTCGTTGCCGCCCAGCAGCAGGTACAGGACGGCCATCCGGATGCTGACACCGTTGGCCACCTGCTCGACGGCGGTGCAGCGCGGCGAGTCGGCGACCTCGGCGGTGATCTCCATGCCGCGGTTCATCGGTCCTGGGTGCATCACGATCGCGTGGTCGGGCATCCGGCCCATCCGGTCGCCGTCCAGTCCGTAGCGCCGGGCGTACTCCCGCTCGGTGGGGAAGAAGGCGGCGTTCATCCGCTCGCGCTGGACGCGCAGCATCATCACCGCGTCCGACTTGGTCAGCACCGCGTCCAGGTCGTAGCTGACCTCGCACGGCCACCGCTCGACACCGACCGGCACCAGCGTGGGCGGCGCGACCAGCGTCACCTCGGCCCCCAGGGTGGTCAGCAGGTGGACGTTGGAGCGGGCGACCCGGCTGTGCAGGATGTCGCCGACGATGGTGATGTGGCGTCCGGACAGGTCCTGGCCCGCGCCGTCGGTCAGGTGCCGGCGCATGGTGAAGGCGTCCAGCAGCGCCTGGGTGGGGTGTTCGTGCGTACCGTCGCCCGCGTTGACGACCGAGCCGCCGATCCAGCCGGAGGTGGCCAGGCGGTGCGGGGCGCCGGAGTCCCCGTGCCGGATGACGACGGCGTCCGCGCCCATCGCCTCCAGGGTCAGCGCGGTGTCCTTCAGCGACTCGCCCTTGGAGACGGACGAGCCCTTCGCGGAGAAGTTGATGACGTCCGCCGACAGCCGCTTGGCGGCCGCCTCGAAGGAGATGCGGGTGCGCGTGGAGTCCTCGAAGAAGAGGTTGACGACGGTGCGTCCGCGCAAGGTGGGGAGCTTCTTGATCGGCCGGTCCGCCACCCGGGCCATCTCCTCGGCGGTGTCGAGGATCAGGACGGCGTCGTCGCGGGTGAGGTCGGCGGCCGAGATGAGATGACGCTTCATCCGGTTTTCTCCGTGATTGATGGAGGTGTACGGGTATGTCCGTCGAGCAGGCATGACTGGCGGCCCGGCCGTACCGGGTCCGTCCAGAGAGGCGCTACTGCTCGCCGGCCGGGGCGGTCTGCTTGACGCCGAGCAGCACGGCGTCGCGGCCGTCCTCCTCGGTGAGCAGGACCTTGACCGTCTCCCGCAGCGACGTGGGGAGGTTCTTGCCCACGTAGTCGGCACGGATCGGCAGCTCGCGGTGGCCGCGGTCGACCAGGACCGCGAGCTGCACGGCGCGCGGCCGGCCGATGTCGTTGAGGGCGTCGAGCGCGGCGCGGATGGTCCGGCCGGAGAAGAGCACGTCGTCGACGAGGAGGACCACACGGCCCTCGATGCCGTCACCGGGGATGTCGGTGCGCGCGAGGGCGCGCGCCGGACCCAGGCGCAGGTCGTCGCGGTACATCGTGATGTCGAGCGAGCCGACCGGTACGGCGCGGCCGGTGATCTCTTCGAGCTTGGCGGCCAGCCGGCGGGCGAGGAAGACCCCGCGGGTGGGGATGCCGAGGAGCACCACGTCGTCGGCGCCCTTGGCGCGTTCGACGATCTCGTGGGCGATGCGGGTGAGCATGCGCGTGATGTCCGGCCCTTCGAGGACCGGACGCGCAGCGTTGGAGCTGGGGGCGTCCATGACGAACGGACCTCCTTCTCCGCCTCACAGGACGGACTTTAAAGGACGTCGGGGTTACGCCGTTCACGGTACCAGGAGCCGCGGCGGAGTCCGAGCGCACCCCTTCGGGGCCACCGTGTGACTCATTCGGCTTGACGATGCCGAATTACGCTGCGTAACCTCACAGTGAGTTACCAGCCGCGCGGCCCGCGCCGCACGTCTACACAGCGTCCGGGGAGCTTTATGTCCAGCGAATACGCCAAACAGCTCGGGGCCAAGCTCCGCGCCATCCGCACCCAGCAGGGCCTCTCTCTCCACGGTGTCGAGGAGAAGTCCCAGGGCCGCTGGAAGGCCGTCGTGGTGGGTTCGTACGAGCGCGGCGACCGTGCCGTGACCGTGCAGCGCCTGGCCGAGCTGGCCGACTTCTACGGTGTGCCGGTGCAGGAACTGCTGCCGGGCACGACCCCGGGCGGAGCGGCCGAGCCGCCGCCGAAGCTGGTCCTGGACCTGGAGCGCCTCGCCCACGTCCCCGCCGAGAAGGCCGGCCCGCTGCAGCGCTACGCCGCCACGATCCAGAGCCAGCGCGGTGACTACAACGGCAAGGTCCTCTCGATCCGCCAGGACGACCTGCGCACGCTCGCCGTGATCTACGACCAGTCGCCCTCCGTGCTGACCGAGCAGCTGATCAGCTGGGGTGTGCTGGACGCGGACGCGCGCCGCGCGGTGCAGCACGAGGACATCTGACCCCGTACGGGCGTCACCTGCCACCTGCAGAAACGTACCGCCGCTTCCGACTCCGTCGGGGCGGCGGTTTTCTGTGTCGGTACGGCGGTTCTCCGCCGGGGCGGAGAGTTTCCGTGCCGACGACGCAGGGCTGCCGCACTGGCCCCTGCGCCCCCGCCCGTGCGAAGGGCCCGGAGCGTCGATACGCTCCGGGCCCTTTCAGGGATCCACCGCCGCCTCAGCGCGCCTCGCGCCGCAGGCCGGGCTTCAGTTCCTTCAAGCGGGCCAGCAGGCCGTTGACGAAGGCCGGGGATTCGTCCGTGGAGAACTCCTTGGCCAGCTGCACCGCTTCGTCGATCGCCACGGCGTCCGGGATCTCGTCCTCCCAGATCAGTTCGTACGCACCGAGCCGCAGGACGTTCCGGTCGACCACCGGCATCCGGTCGAGCGGCCAGTCGACGGAGTAGTCGGAGATCAGATCGTCGATCCGCTCGATGTGCTCGGCGTACCCCTCCACCAGTTGCAGGGTGTACTCGTTGACCGGCGGCTGCCGCGAATCGGTCCGGGCGTGCCGCATCCAGTCCGCCAGCACGGTCTGCACGTCGGCACCGCGCTGGTCGGCCTCGAAGAGAATCTGGAAGGCGCGCTTACGGGCCTTGTTACGGGCGGCCACGGTTAGCTGTTCACCCGGCCGAGGTACTCGCCGGAGCGGGTGTCGACCTTGATCTTCTCACCGGTCGTGATGAAGAGCGGCACCTGGATCTGGTAGCCGGTCTCCAGGGTGGCGGGCTTGGTGCCACCGGTGGAACGGTCGCCCTGGACGCCCGGCTCGGTCTCCTGGATGACCAGCTCGACGGCGGCCGGCAGCTCGACGTAGAGCACCTGGCCGTCGTGCTGGGCCACCACGGCCTCGAAGCCTTCGAGCAGGTAGTTGGCGGCGTCACCGACGGTCTTGCGGTCGATGTGCAGCTGGTCGTAGGTGTCCATGTCCATGAAGACGAAGTACTCGCCGTCCATGTACGAGAACTGCATGCCGCGCTTGTCGACGTTGGCCGTCTCGACCTTCACACCGGCGTTGAAGGTCTTGTCCACCACCTTGCCGGACAGCACGTTCTTGAGCTTGGTGCGGACGAAGGCCGGGCCCTTGCCGGGCTTGACGTGCTGGAACTCGACGACGGACCAGAGCTGGCCGCCTTCGAGCTTGAGCACCAGGCCGTTCTTGAGGTCGTTCGTGGAAGCCACGGTTGCGGAATCTCCTGGACTGCGGGTGGTGGGACCCCGGGCAGTCGCGCGTCGAACCGGGTCCGGCTCAGAGCGCGAGCAGCTCCTTGGTCGTGATCGTGAGTAGCTCGGGTCCGCCGTCCGCCTCGGGGCGGACGACGAGTGTGTCGTCGATCCGGACGCCGCCGCGGCCCGGGATGTGAACCCCTGGATCGACGGTGACCGGCACGCAAGCGTCCAGTTTACCCATGGCCGCAGGTGACAGCCGAGGGTCCTCGTCGATTTCGAGTCCCACGCCGTGTCCGGTACCCGGTCGCAGGCGCTCGCCGTGGCCCGCGCCGACCAGTACCTGACGTGCCGCCCGGTCCACCTCGCGGCACTCCACCCCCGGCGCCAGTGCCTCCCGGCCGGCCCGCTGGGCTGCGAAAACAAGGTCGTACAGCTCGATCTGCCAGTCCGCCGGCGTGGTGCCGATGACGAAGGTACGGCCGATCTCGCAGCGGTAACCGCGGTAGTTCGCGCCCAGGTTGACGCTCAGGAAGTCACCTTCCTCGACCCGGCGGTCGGTGGGCAGATGTCCGGGACATCCCGAATGCGGGCCCGTGGCGACCGAGGTGGCGAAGGCAGGGCCGTCCGCGCCGTGGTCGACCAGGCGGCGCTCCAGTTCCAGGGCGAGGTGCCGCTCCGTACGGCCCACCAGGATCGACTCCAGCAACTCGCCGAGCGCCTGGTCGGTGATCTCGGCGGCGATCCGCAGGCAGGAGATCTCCTCGTCGTCCTTGACGACCCGCTGCGCCTCGACGGCGCGGGCGAGGTCGGCGAGCCGCAGCCGGGGCGCCACCTGGGCCAGCGCGCGGTGCCGGGCGACCGTGAGGTGGTGCTCCTCGACCGCCAGCGAGCCCGCCCCGGCCCGCACGGCCTGATCGGCGGCGGCCACCACCGGGTCGCCGTCCCGGGTGGGCAGCTCGGAGACCCGCAGCTCCTCGGCGGGCCGCCCCTCCGAGGGATCGCCGCTGAGCGGCCCCTCGGTCAGCAGGAGGTCGTCGGCGGGGCCGAGCAGCAGCGCCGCGCCGGGCGGCGCGCAGCCGGCGAGGTAGCGGACGTTGGCGGGACGCGAGATCAGCGCCGCGGCGCTGCCGGCGGCGGCGCAGCGGTCGCGCAGCCGCGTACGCCGGGCCGAGTAGAGCTCGGACATGCACCGAGCGTACGGGCCCCGGTCCGGGGCGGCCGGTCGGGCGGGTCCGGCCGGGGGACCGGGGGGGGTGGGTTCGTCGGGGGGCTGTGAGGCGGGTTCGTCAGGGGGGTGCGGGACCGTCCGGAAGCCGTGCGGCGGGTCCGCTGGCGGTACGCGCGGCGGGTGCCGACGGGCACGGCGGGGCCTGACCGGGGAGACGCGCAGCGGGTACGAACGAGCACGGCGAGCCTGACCGGGGGCTGCCCGGCGGGGTCCGGCCGGGGGGCGCGCGGCGGGAATCGGGGGGGCGGGGGAATCGGGGGGGGACGCGCGACGGGTCCGGCCGGGCGGACGGGCAGGGACGGGCGGACGGGCGGGTCCGGCCGGAGGACCGGGGGGGGCGTCGGGGGGCTGTGGGGCGGGTTCGTCCGGGGGCGCGGGACCGTCCGGGGAGCCGTGCGGCAGGTCTGCTGGGGGTACGCGCGGCGGGTGCGGACGAGCACGGCGAGCCCGGCCGGGGGCTGCCCGACGGGTGCGGCCGGGGGCGCGCGGCGGGAATCGGGGGGGCGGGGGAATCGGGGGGGGGACGCGCGACGGGTCCAGCCGGGCGGACGCGCAGGGACGGGCGGACGGTGCTGGGCGCGCGGGCCTGGCGGGGCGGACTCGACTCGGCGGGCAGGCAGGGTCGGGCGGACGACGCCGGGCAGGCTCAGCCTGATGCGCCAGGCCGGGCGCGCGGACTGGATCGGACGAGTCCCGCCGGGCCCGGCGAGCGGGCAGGGACTGGCAGACGGCGCCGGGCGGTCAGAGTCGGACGGACGGCACCGGGCAGGCTCAGCCTGATGGGCCTGGCCGAGCGCACGGGCTGGACCGGACGAGTCGGGCCGGGCTGGCGTGCCGGGCGGGCTCGGCCAGGCGAGCAGGCAGGCTCGGGCGGGCGGCGCCGGGCGGGCTCAGCCGGGCGGGCCTGGCCGGGCGGTCAGAGCCGGACGGACGGCACCGGGCAGGCTCGGCCTGATGCGCCAGGCCGGGCGCGCGGACTGGATCGGACGAGTCCCGCCGGGCCGGGCAGGCTCGGCCCAGCGGGCAACCAGCGGTCGGGCAGACGACGCCGGGTGGGCCTGGCCGGGTGGTCAGAGCCGGGCATACGGCGCCGCCCACACGGGCCTGGCCGGGCAAGCTGGGCCGGACGGGCCAGGCCGGGCGGGCGGAATCGGCCGGGCGGGCAGGTGGCCCTACGGGGCGAATCGAACATGATCGTCCCCCCGACGGGGGAATACCCGGAGGGGGTGGCGGGAACCCCGGGAGCCCTGGGAAGCCCGTGGCCCCTGCGTCTTCGTGCCCGCTACCAGCTCGGCGGGCTGGCGATGCTGCGGGCGACCACGTCGTCCAGGAGGCGGGCCGTGGTGGGCACGTCGTGCGCGGAGTTGTCGATGATGGGCAGGCCGGAGCCGTACCACCCCGCCATCCGGCCGTGGATGCGGGCGACCTCCTCGTCGGAGAGGCGCCGGTTGCCCGTGCGGCGGGCGTTGCGCTCCAGGACGATCTCCAGGCCCGGCAGCAGCACGATCGGCAGCAGACCGGGACCCACGTGGCGCTTCCAGCCGCCGAGGCCGATGACCGGGCGGTCCGGGAAGACGGCGTCGTCGAGGATGCAGGAGATGCCGTTGGCGAGGAAGTTGCGGGCCGCGAAGCCGCAGGTGCGGCGGGCCAGGCGGTACTGCGCCTCGGAGTGGTCGTTCCAGCCCGACCGGGGGTCGGCGAAGCCGGACCGCACCCATTCGCGGACGTCGTCGAGGCTGATGTGCGCGGTGGGCACCCGGCGGGTGTCGGCCCAGTGCCGGGCGACGCTGGTCTTGCCGGCGCCGGCCGGGCCGATGAGCAGCACGGCCACGGCGGCGTGCGCGGCGTCCGGCGCGGAGGCGCCGGCGGGCGGGCTGGGCAGCGCCACGGGGGCGCCGGGCGGGAGCTGGATGTGCCCGGTGGCCTCGGCGGGCGGCGGCGCGGTCGGTGCGCCGTGCGGCGGGGCGCCGTGCGGCGGGGGCGCGGGCCAGCCGGGCGCGGGCGGCGCGGCCTGCGGCTGTTGCTGGTGCTGGTGCGGCGGTATGGGGTGGCCCGGGCCGGGATGCGGGGTCATCGCGGCCCCGTGGCCCGGCACGGGCCCGTGAGGCGGTGGCAGCGGAGTCCCCCCTGCGTGCTGCATCCGGTGGCTCTCCGTCTCGTGCGGTCGAATCTTCGCGGGCCACCCGGGGGATGCGCAGTGTCCGCGGTACGGGCGGGAGTTCCGTCCGTACGGTGCTCGCGTGTCCGGCGCGCCGGGCGTCCGGCCCGGGTGGGCCGAGGTGGTTGTCCGGCGAACGGTACCCGCAGAACACGGCCGCAGTCCTCCCCCGGCGGGGGCAGCCGGTGCCTCCGGCCGTCGGCTCTGCGACGGCCGGAGGCGGCGCGGTGGGCGGGGCGGGCCGCGCTCAGCCGGTGAGTTCGGCGGCCAGTGCGCGCAGCGCGAGTTCGTAGGAGCCGATGCCGAAGCCGGCGATCGTACCGCTGGCCACGGCCGCGATCACCGAGGTGTGGCGGAACTCCTCGCGGGCGTACGGGTTGGAGATGTGCACCTCGACGAGGGGCGCCGTGCGCTGGGCGGCGGCGTCCCGCATGGCGTACGAGTAGTGCGTGAACGCGCCGGGGTTGAGGACGACCGGAACCGATCCGTCCGCCGCCTCGTGCAGCCAGCGGACCAGCTCACCCTCGTCGTTGGTCTCCCGGACCTCCGCCTCGAAGCCCAGCTCCTTGCCGAGCGCGGTGCACCGCTCGACCAGCCCGGCGTAGGAGGTGGCCCCGTACACGTCGGGCTCGCGGGAGCCCAGCCGGCCGAGGTTGGGCCCGTTGAGGACCAGGACGCGCCTCACGCGGCGATCTCCGCGTGTGCGGCGAGCAGCATGGCCGGGTCGGGGCCCTCCAGGACGGTGGGCTTGGCCAGGCCGTCCAGGACGATGAAGCGCAGCCGGTCGCCGCGCGTCTTCTTGTCGACCTTCATCGTCTCCAGCAGCTTGGGCCACTGGTCGCCGCGGTAGGTCAGCGGCAGGCCGACCGAGCCCAGTACGGCGCGGTGCCGGTCGGCGGTCGCGTCGTCCAGCCGGCCGGCGATCCGGCCCAGCTCGGCGGCGAAGACCATGCCGACGGAGACGGCGGCGCCGTGCCGCCAGTTGTAGCGCTCGTTCTTCTCGATGGCGTGCGCCAGGGTGTGCCCGTAGTTGAGGATCTCACGCAGGCCGGACTCCTTGAGGTCCGAGGAGACCACCTCGGCCTTGACCCGGATGGCGCGCTCGATCAGCTCGGCGGTGTGCGGGCCGTCGGGGCGCTTGGCGCCCTCGGGGTCGGACTCGATCAGCTCCAGGATCGCCGGGTCGGCGATGAAGCCCGCCTTGATGACCTCGGCGAGCCCGGACACGTAGTCGTGGACCGGGAGGGAGTCGAGCGCGGCCAGGTCGCACAGCACACCGGCCGGCGGGTGGAAGGCGCCGACCAGGTTCTTGCCCTCGGCGGTGTTGATGCCGGTCTTGCCGCCGACCGCGGCGTCCACCATGCCGAGCACGGTGGTCGGTACGGCGATCCAGCGCACCCCGCGCAGCCACGTCGCGGCGACGAAGCCCGCGACGTCGGTGGTGGCGCCGCCGCCGACGCCCACGATCACGTCGGTGCGGGTGAAGCCGGTCTGGCCGAGCGCCTTCCAGCAGTACGCGGCGACCTCGGCGGTCTTGGCCTCCTCGGCGTTGGGCAACTGGACGGCGATGGCCTCGTAGCCCTGGCCCGCCAGGTCCTCGCGCAGCGCCTCGCCGGTGGCGGCCAGCGCCTCCGGGTGCAGGACGGCGACGCGCTTGGCCTTCTTGCCGATCAGGCCCGCCAGCTCGCCCAGGAGCTGCCGGCCGACCAGGACCTCGTACGGGTCGGTGCCCGCGGTGCCGCCGACCTGGATACGGGTGGCCTGCTCCGTCACGGGTGTTCCTTCCTCCCGGGCGTGCCGGGGGCCGCGGCGTCCGCCGCCGGCGCCCCGGCCTCCGGTGATGTGTGTAGCTGCAATGCGTCCAGTACGGCCGCGGCGACCTCTTCGGGCGTCCGGCTGTCCGTGGCGACCACGGCGCACGCGACCTCCGTGTACAGCGGGCGGCGCGCCTCCATCAGCTCGCGCCACCGCTGCCGCGGGTTGACGGCGAGCAGCGGGCGCGGCGCGTCCAGCCCCACACGCCGTACGGCGTCGGCCAGTTGGACGTCCAGGAAGACGACCGGCAGGCCGGTGAGCAGGGCACGGGTGCCCTCGTCCATGATCGCGCCACCGCCGAGCGAGAGCACGCCGGGGTGGCTCTCGACCGCGGCGCGTACGGCCTGCCGTTCCAGCTCGCGGAAGTGCGGCTCGCCGTGGTCGATGAAGATGTCCGGGATGGGCTTGCCCGCGCCCGCCTCGATGTCCGCGTCGGTGTCGCGGTACCCGGCGCCGAGCCGCTCGGCCAGCAGGGCCCCGACGGTGGACTTCCCCGCGCCCGGGGGGCCCACCAGCACCACCAGCGGCGGCGTCACTTGATCGCCAGGCCGTCGAGGAAGGACCGCACGTTGCGGCGGGTCTCCGGCACGCTGTCGCCGCCGAACTTCTCCGCCACCGCGTCCGCCAGCACCAGCGCGACCATCGCCTCGGCGACGATGCCGGCCGCGGGGACCGCGCACACGTCGGAGCGCTGGTGGTGCGCCTGCGTGGCCTCGCCGGTGGCGACGTCGACGGTGGCCAGGGCGCGCGGGACGGTCGCGATGGGCTTCATCGCGGCCCGTACGCGCAGCAGCTCGCCGGTGGTCAGGCCGCCCTCGGTGCCGCCGGAGCGGCCGGTCGTACGGCGGATGCCCTCGTCGGTGGAGACGATCTCGTCGTGCGCCTTGGAGCCGGGCACCCGGGCCAGGTCGAAGCCGTCGCCGACCTCGACGCCCTTGATGGCCTGGATGCCCATGAGGGCACCGGCCAGCCGCGCGTCCAGCCGCCGGTCCCAGTGGACGTGCGAGCCGAGGCCCACGGGCACGCCGTACGCCAGCACCTCGATGACGCCGCCGAGGGTGTCGCCGTCCTTGTGGGCCTGGTCGATCTCGGCGACCATCGCCGCGCTCGCCTCCGGGTCCAGGCAGCGCACCGGGTCGGCGTCCAGCCGCTCCACGTCCGAGGGCGCGGGGACCACGCCGTACGGGGCCTTGGCGGCGGCCAGCTCGACCACGTGCGAGACGATCTCGATGCCGGCCGTCTCCTTGAGGAAGGAGCGGGCGACCGTGCCGAGCGCGACGCGGGCCGCGGTCTCGCGGGCGGAGGCGCGCTCCAGGATCGGGCGGGCCTCGTCGAAACCGTACTTCTGCATGCCGGCGAGGTCGGCGTGGCCGGGGCGGGGCCGGGTCAGCGGGGCGTTACGGGCCAGCTCGGCCAGCTCCGCCTCGTCGACCGGATCGGCCGCCATGACCTTCTCCCACTTGGGCCACTCGGTGTTCCCGACCATGATCGCGACGGGCGAGCCGAGGGTGCGGCCGTGCCGGACACCGCCGAGGAAGGTGACCTCGTCGCGCTCGAACTTCATGCGGGCACCGCGGCCATAGCCGAGCCGGCGACGGGCCAGGGCGTCCGCCACCATGTCCGTGGTGATCGGGACGCCGGCCGGGAGGCCCTCCAGCGTCGCCACGAGTGCGGGGCCGTGCGACTCCCCCGCCGTCAGCCAGCGCAACCTGCTCAACGATGCTCCTCATGTCCTGCTACTGCGCGAACAGTCTTCCCCTGATCCTCCCACGTCCGCGCCGGTGGACCGCCGCCCGTCCAGGAACCGGACCACCGGCCGGACAGGCCGGACGGGTCACCGCCCCGCGAGCGCCGCCTCCCCCGCCGCGCGCATCGCTTCCAGGGGTGCCGGGTACCGCCCCGTCATCTGCTCCACCTGGAGTACGGCCTGGTGGACGAGGAGGTCCAGGCCGCCCACGACCGCCCCGCCGCGCGCGCCCCACGCGGTGGCGAGGGTGGTCGGCCAGGGCTCGTACAGGACGTCGAAGAGGGTGCCGGGCTGTTCGGGCACGTCGGCGGCGAGCGCGTCGGTGGTACCGGCCGGGGTGGTGGCGATCACCAGCGGCGCCTCGAAGGCGGCGGCGGCCTGCGACCAGTCGGCCGTACGGACGGCGACGCCCAGCCGCTCGCCCCAGCCGCGCATCTCCGCGGCGCGCGCCTCGCTGCGCACGTAGGCGGTCACCTCGCCCGCGCAGATACGGGACAGCGCCGCGAGCGCGGAGGAGGCGGTGGCACCGGCGCCCAGGACGGCGGCCTGTTCGACCTGCTGCACGCCGCGTTCACGCAGGGCGGCCAGCATGCCCGGGATGTCGGTGTTGTCGCCCATGCGCCGCCCGTCCTCGGTGAAGACGACGGTGTTCACGGCCTCCACGGAGGCGGCGGTGTCGCTGATCCCGTCCAGCAGCGGGATCACCGCGCGCTTGAGCGGCATGGTCAGGGAGAGGCCCGCCCAGACGCCGTCCAGCCCGGCCATGAAGCCGGGCAACGCGGCCTCGCCGACCTCGTGCCGGCCGTACTCCCAGCCGGTCAGGCCCAGTTCGGTGTAGGCGGCCCGGTGCAGGACCGGGGAGAGGGAATGGGCGATCGGCGACCCGAGGACCGCCGCACGGTGACGGCCCTGGACTTCACTGGACATGCTGCTCCTCAGCTCGGACCCGCGAAACGATAGACGAACCGCGCGCGGGGGCCGAGGCACCCCCTGACCTGAGGCCCCCGGCCGCTCCCGGCCGCCCGCCGTGCGCGGCGGCCGGGAGCCGGGAGCCGGGTCCTACGACGTGCGCTTGCGCTGGTTGAACTCCTGGACCAGCTTCTCGTGGTCCTTGAGGTTGGTCGTGAAGTCCGTCTTCTTGCCGTCGATCGAGATGAAGAACAGCCACTTCGCGCTGTCGTCCGGGTCGACCGACGCCTTCAGCGCATCCGCTCCCGGATTGCCGATCGGGCCGGGCGGCAGGCCCTTGTAGAAGTACGTGTTGTACGGATCGTCGTAGTTGCGGATCTCCCGCGTACTGATGTCGATCTTGCTCTGGTTCTTCAGGTAGTTGTACGTGGAGTCGAATTCGAGCTTCTGGTTGGTGATCGTGTTGCTGGTCGCCAGCCGGTTGTAGACGACCGCGGCCATCTTCCGGAAGTCGTCGTGGGTGATGCCCTCGGCCTGGGTGAGACTGGCGACCGTGATCAGGTCCAGCGGCGACTTGAGGTCCAGCTTCCTGGCGTTCTCCTCCAGGTCGTACTTGGCGTACTCCCGGTTGGCCCGCGCCACCATCTCCTTGAGGACGTCCTCCGGCTTCGCCTTGCCGCTGACGCTGTAGGTGGACGGGTAGAGGAACCCTTCCAGCGGATCCTTGATCTTCGGATTGCTGTTCGCCCAGGAGGGCAGCCCGAGGTTCTTGACCTGCGAGGCGGCGACGTCCTTGGTCGTGCCGGACTTCAGGTGCAGCTTCTTGTCGATCAGGTCGTAGACGGCACCGTTGCGCAGGCCCTCGCGGACGGTCAGGCCGTTGCGGCTCTTGGGGTCGAGCATGAGCTGCACCGCGGACGCCGCGGACATCTGCTTGCGCAGCGAGTAGGCGCCGGCCTGGAGCTGCTTGTCGCTCGCCGCCTCCGTGAAGGCGTCCGCGCTCTTGACGACGCCCGCCTGCTTGAGGAGCAGGCCCATCTTCAGGAGGGAGGCGCCGGACGGGATCTCGACCTGCACGTCCCCGCTGCCCTCGCCCTCGAAGTCGGGGGCCGGGCCGAAGTGGCTCTGCCAGAAGTCGTAGCCGAAGTAGGCGACACCGCCGCCGCCGACGACGAAGACACCGGCGACGATCAGGCAGGCCATCCGGCTGCGCTGTTTGCCCTTGCGGCCGCGGCGCTCGCGGCCGGCGCGGCGTTCCTCGCGCGGGTCGGTGTCGGCGTCGTCGTAACCGTCGTCGCCGTCCCGGTCGCCCCGGTCGTCCTGGAAGAAGGAGTGCGCCGGGTCGCGTACCTGCTCGTCCTGCTCCGGACCCGGACCGGCCCGGAAGTCGTCGCCGGGCGGGGACGGGTGCGGCGGCTGGCGCAGGTGCTCCGGCCGTACGGCCTCGAACTGGGCGGTCTGGGCGACCTGGTCTCCCTGTTCGCCCTGCCCCTGCGGTCCGTGGGAGCCGGGCTGGCCGTGCGGTCCCGACTGCCCGTGAGGACCGGGCTGGCCGTGCGGTCCCGACTGTCCGGCCTGGCCGTGCGGTCCGGGCTGCCCGGCCTGCTGCTGCCGGAGGTGCTGGGGCTGCGGCGGCGGGTAGGCGTCCTGCGTCCCGTAGTAGTCGGGGCTCTGGCCGCTGTACGGGTCGACCGGCGGGTGCTGCCCGTACGGGTCGTACGGGGCGCCGCCCTGGGACGCGTCCCAGCCGCCGCCGTACTGCTGCTGGACCGGAGGGTACGGGCCGGACAACTCGTCCCACTGCCGGTCCTGCGGCTGCTGCCCGTAGGGCTGCGGCTGACCGCCATGGCCGCCGTGCTGCTGGCCACCATGCTGCTGACCGCCGTGACCGCCGTGCTGCTGGCCCCCCTGCTGCTGCCCGCCGTAAGCGTTCTGCTGCTGCGGGCCGCCGTACTGCTCCCCGTAGGGACCTTGCTGAGGTTGTTGCGGCTGGCCCCCGTAACGACCCTGGTCTCCGTAGAGAGGGTCGTCCGGATGCCACGGTTCGGAGCCGTAGCCCCGGCCATACTCAGTCATCGATCCCCTAGAGCCGCGAGGCGGTGCGCTCCTGGGTGGCAGCGCCTGCGGTAGCGACCGCCTCTTTCTGCACGTGCGGTTGTTCGATCCGCCGCCACGTCGCGCGGAACGTTACCGTACCGCGATCAGATGACCACTTCGACGCTCTCTCCGGGTGGCTGACCAGACACCCGTTCGGTCTCCAGCGCGCTCTGCAGAATCACCACGGCAGCGGCCTGATCCACCACCGAACGGCCCTTCTTGCTCCGCACCCCCGACGCCCGCAGCCCCTGCGTGGCTGTGACGGTTGTCATGCGCTCATCGACGAGACGTACCGCCACCGGAGCGATCCCGCGCGCCATCTCCTGCGCGAAGGCCCGCACCTTGGCCGCGGCCGGCCCCTCTCCCCCGTTCAGGGAGCGGGGCAGGCCGACGACGACCTCGATGGGCTCGTACTCCTCGACGATCGCCTTGAGCCGCCGGTGCGCCGCCGGGACGTCCCGGCCCGGCACCGTCTCCACGGGGGTCGCGAGGACCCCGTCGGGGTCGCACGAGGCGACTCCGATCCGGGCGTCACCGACGTCGATGGCGAGGCGCCTGCCGCGCCGCATCTCACTCACGTGCTCAGGCCGCCTCGGCCACGAGGCGCTCGACGGCCTCGACGGCCTCGGGCACCGCGGCGGCGTTCTGGCCGCCGCCCTGGGCGACGTCCGGCTTGCCGCCGCCACCGCCACCGAGCGTCTTGGCAGCCGTACGGACCAGGTCACCGGCCTTGATGCCGCGCTCGCGGGCGGCCTCGTTGGTGGCGATGACGGTCAGCGGGCGGCCGTTGGCCACGGTGAACAGGGCGACCACGGCCGGGCGGTCGCCCGGGATGCGACCCCGCACGTCCAGCACCAGCTTGCGCAGGTCGTCGGCGGAGGTGCCGTCGGCGACCTGGGCGGCGGCCAGCGCGACGCCCCGTACGTCCTTGGCGTCCCGCGCCAGCCCGGCGGCGGCCTGGAGGACCTTCTCGGCGCGGTAGCGCTCGATCTCCTTCTCGGCCTCCCGGAGCTTGGCCAGCATCCCGGAGACCTTCTCGGGCAGCTCCTCGGGACGGCCCTTGACCAGCTCGGTCAGCTGCGAGACGACGGTGTGCTCGCGGGCCAGGAAGTGGTACGCGTCGGCGCCGACCAGGGCCTCCACACGGCGCACGCCGGAGCCGATGGAGGACTCGCCGAGCAGCTTGACCAGGCCCAGCTGGGCGGTGTTGGCGACGTGCGTGCCGCCGCACAGCTCCTTGGAGAAGTCGCCGATGGTCACCACGCGCACCTGGTCGCCGTACTTCTCGCCGAACTCGGCGATGGCGCCCTGCTTCTTGGCGTCCTCCATGCTCATGACCTCGGCCTGGACGTCCAGCTCGCGGGAGAGCACCTCGTTGATCCGCTGCTCGACGTCGGTCAGGACCGTGCCGGGCACGGCGGCCGGCGAGCCGAAGTCGAAGCGGAAGCGGCCCGGGGAGTTCTCCGAACCGGCCTGGGCGGCGGTCGGGCCGAGCGCGTCGCGCAGCGCCTGGTGGGTGAGGTGGGTGGCGCTGTGGGCACGGGCGATGGCCCGGCGGCGCTTGACGTCGATGGTGGCGTACGCGGCCGAGCCGACCACGACCTCGCCGACCTGGACGACGCCCTTGTGGACCGTGACGCCGGGGACCGGCCGCTGCACGTCGCGGACCTCGACGACGGCGCCCGACGCCAGCCGGATGCGGCCGGTGTCGGCGAGCTGGCCGCCGCCCTCGGCGTAGAAGGGGGTACGGTCCAGGACGATCTCGACCTCGTCGCCCTCGTGGGCGGCGGGGGCGGCCGTGCCGTTGGCCAGCAGGCCCACGACGGTGGACTCGCCCTCGGTGTGCGCGTAGCCGGTGAAGACGGTGGCGCCGGCGCGGTCGGCGACCTCTCGGTAGGCGGACAGGTCGGCGTGGCCGTGCTTCTTGGCCTGGGCGTCGGCCTTGGCGCGCTCCCGCTGCTCCTTCATCAGCCGGCGGAAGCCGTTCTCGTCCACCGAAAGGCCCTGTTCGGCGGCCATTTCGAGGGTGAGGTCGATGGGGAAGCCCCAGGTGTCGTGGAGCAGGAACGCCTTGTCGCCGGAGAGCACCGTGCCGCCGCCGGCCTTGGTCTCGCTGACGGCGGTGTCCAGGATGGTGGTGCCGGCCTTGAGCGTCTTGAGGAAGGCGGCCTCCTCGGCGAGGGCGACCGTCTCGATGCGCTTGCGGTCCTCCAGCAGCTCCGGGTACTGCTGGCCCATCGTCTTGATGACGACGTCCAGCAGGTCGTGGACGACCGGGCCGGTGGCGCCGAGCAGGCGCATGTTGCGGATGGCGCGGCGCATGATGCGGCGGAGCACGTAGCCGCGGCCCTCGTTGCCGGGGGTGACGCCGTCGCCGATGAGCATGGTGGAGGTGCGCATGTGGTCGGCGACCACGCGCAGCGACACGTCGGTGTCCGGGCCGGCGCCGTAGCGCACCCCGGTCAGCTCGCCGGCCTTGTCGATCACGACCCGCAGGGTGTCGGTCTCGTACATGTTGTGGACGCCCTGGAGGATCATCGCCAGGCGTTCCAGGCCGAGGCCGGTGTCGATGTTCTGGCTGGGCAGGTCGCCGAGGATCTCGAAGTCGTCCTTCGAGGTGCCCGCGCCCCGCTCGTACTGCATGAAGACCAGGTTCCAGATCTCCACGTACCGCTCGTCGTTGACGGCCGGGCCGCCCTCGACGCCGAACTCGGGGCCGCGGTCGTAGTTGATCTCGGAGCAGGGGCCGCACGGGCCCGGGACGCCCATGGACCAGTAGTTCTCGGACTTGCCCAGGCGCTGGATGCGCTCCTTGGGCACGCCGACGACCTCGTGCCAGATGCGCTCGGCCTCGTCGTCGTCCAGGTAGACCGTGACCCAGAGCCGCTCCGGGTCCAGGCCGTAGCCGCCGTCCGCCTGCGAGCTGGTCAGCAGCTCCCAGGCGTACGTGATGGCGCCTTCCTTGAAGTAGTCGCCGAAGGAGAAGTTGCCGCACATCTGGAAGAACGTGCCGTGCCGGGTGGTCTTGCCGACCTCTTCGATGTCCGGCGTGCGCACGCACTTCTGGACACTGGTGGCGCGGTCGAAGGGCGGCTTGACCTCGCCGAGGAAGTACGGCTTGAAGGGCACCATGCCCGCGGGGACCAGCAGCAGGGTCGGGTCGTCCGCGATGAGCGACGCCGACGGCACTACGGTGTGCCCGCGCTCCTCGAAGAAGCGCAGCCAGCGGCGGCGGATTTCAGCCGACTCCATCAGTGGTCCTCATTTCCGGTCGGTCCGGTCGGGCCGGGTGTTCTCGTTCGGTGCTGCGTGAGCTGGTGTTGCGTGATCCGGTACTGCGTCGTTTCGAGTGCGGCGCGGGAGCGCGCCGGTGGCAGCTCGCGGGCGTCGCCCTGGCCCGTCAGGCCCAGCGCTTCGTGGAGCTGCCCTTCACGGTCCGCCATTCCCGTCCGGACGTCCAACGCGAATTGGCGCAGCCGCTGTCCGGTCTCGACGGCCTTGTCGGCGGCCTGGGCCGCGAGGCTGTCGGGCTGGAGCTTGCGCAGCTTGCGGTTGACCTTGGTGGTGGCCCAGACTCCGGCGGCGGCGCCGGTGGTGAACCAGAATGCGCGGCGGAACATCGCGGCGATCAGTCCTTGGAGCGACGGTTGCGGCGCCCGCCTCGGCGGGCTGCGGGCAGGGTGCGGCCGGCGACGGTGCGCTTCGGCTCGGGCGGCGGCGCGCCCTTCTTGCCGATCGCGCGGCGCACGCCGTAGCCGAACGCCGCGACCTTGACCAGCGGTCCGCCGAACGCGGAGGAGACGGTCGAGGAGAGCGCGGAGGCGTTGGCGGTGACCTCCTGGACGTCGGAGGCGATCGCGTCGACACGGGCGAGCTGGGTGTGCGCGGAGCGGACGGTCGCGGACGCGTCGGCCAGCAGCGGTACGGCCTGTTCGGACACCTCGGCGACCATCTTGGTCGTCGCCTTGAGCGTCTGCGCGAGCCTCACCAGCGCCAGGGCCAGGAAGGACACGAGGATCGCCCAGAAGACGGCCACGAGGATCCCGGCCACCTCTCCACCGGACACGTTGGCACCACTCTCCGACTGACTTGTTCTGGTCCCGTCCCGCTCGAACGGCAGAGCCCGAGCCTATCGCGCCGCGGCCGTCGGGCCGTACCGCGTTCCCCGTGCGGCGCGGGGCCCACCGGCGGGCGATTGTACGGTGCGCACACCTGCGAGTACGCTCCGTGTTCCATGCGACGCTCCCTGCGCCCCGACCCCCTTCCCCGGGTTCCCCGCCCCTTCGCCGCGCGCCTACGGGTGCCCGGGAACCTGCCCGCGGAGCTCACCCGGTTCGTCGGCCGCGACGGTGAACTCGCCGCGCTCGCCGGTCACCTGGAGTCCGCCCGGCTGGTGACGGTCACCGGGGTCGGCGGGGCCGGGAAGACCCGGCTCGCCACCCAGGCTGCCGCAATCTTGCAGGATCGCTTCTGCGACGGGGTGTGGCTGGTCGAGCTGGCCGCCCTGCGCCACGGCGGCCTGCTGGACCACGCCGTCGCCGAAGCACTGGGCCTCGCCGATCACACGGGCCGGCCGCCGCGCGCCGCGCTCCGCAACCACCTCGCCGGACGCGAGCTGCTGCTCGTCCTGGACGGGTACGAGCACCTGGTCGACGAGTGTGCCGCGCTCGCCGCCGACCTGCTGCGACGGGCGCCCGGCCTGCGCGTCCTGGCGGCGGGCCGACGCCCGCTCGGGCTGCCCGGCGAGCAGAACCTGCCGCTGCCGCCGATGGACGGCCCGGACGCGGCCGCCCTCTTCCACGACCGCGCCGCCGCCGTCGTCCCCGGCTTCCGCACCGACGCGGACGGCGAAGCCGCCGTCGCCGAGCTGTGCCGGCGGCTCGACGGCATCCCGCTCGCCCTGGAACTGGCGGCCGGGCGGCTGCGGGCCCTGTCGGTGGAACAACTGCTGCACCGGATCGACGACCGCTTCCGCCTGCTGACCGGGGGCACCCGCCCCTCTCCCCCGGCCTTCCCTGCGCCTCCGGAGCAGGGCACGCCACCGGCGCGCCACCAGACCCTGCGGACGACGATCGGCTGGAGCCACGAGCTGTGCACCCCCGCGGAACGCCTGCTGTGGGCACGGCTCTCCGTCTTCGCCGGGCAGTTCGACCTGGACGCCGCCGAGTACATCTGCTCCGGCCCCGACCTGCCCGCGGACGAACTGCTCGACGTCCTCGGTGAACTGGTGGCCCAGTCCGTGGCCGTACGGGAGGAGACCCCGGCGGGCCTGCGCTACCGGATGCTGGACACCGTGCGGGAGTACGGGGCCGGCTGGCTGGAAGCGCTGGGCGACGTCGAGCGGCTGCGCCGCAGACACCGCGACTGGTACGTGGGCCTGGCCACCTGGTGCGAGCTGGACTGGTTCAGTCCGCGGCAGGCCGAGGTCGCCGCCCGTATCGAGTGCGAGCTTCCCAACCTGCGGACCGCCCTGGAATACAGCCTCGACAGCTCAGGAGACGCGCACCTGGGCCAGTACCTGGCGGGCACCTTGTGGTTCTACTGGGTCGGCTGCGGCCGGCTCTCGGAAGGGCGGCACTGGCTCGACCGCTCCCTGGAGCTGGACAGCGAGCACGACGACGCGCGCCTCAAGGCCCTGTGGGTGGCCGGGTACGTGGCGGTGCTCCAGGGCGACGCGGTGGGTGCGATGGGCGCGCTGCGGGAGTGCGGCGAGGAGGCGGAGCGCGCGGGCAACGCCACCGCGGCCGCGTACGCCGTGCACCGCACCGGCTGCCTCGCGCTGGTCCGCGACGACATGCCGCGCGCCGAGCGGCTGCTGGGCGACGCGCTCACCCGCTACCGGGACATCGGCGAACTCAACAGCAACGTACTGATGGCGCAGGTCGAGCTGGCGATGGCGGTGGCCTTCCAGGGCGACGTCGCGGAGGCGGTGCGCCTGTGCGAGGACGTACGGCAGGTCTGCGACGACCACGGGGAGCGGTGGGCCCTGGCGTACGCGCTGTTCGTACTGGCCTACGCGGCCTGGAACCGTGGCGAGGCGGCGCGGGCGCGCGCCCTGCTGGAGGAGTGTCTCGCCATCGACCATGCCTTCCACGACCTGCTGGGCGCGGTGCTGGCCGTCGAGCTGCTGGCGCTGGTCACCCTCGGCGAAGGCGATCCGGCGGAGGCGGCGCTGCTCCAGGGGGCCGCCGGGCGGATCTGGCCCTCGGTCGGGCTGCCGCTGTTCGGCTCCCGCTACTACAACCAACCGCACCAGTTGTGCGAGGAGCAGGCGCGGGAGCTGCTCGGGGCGGAGCGGTACGAGCACTGCGTACGGGCCGGCGCCCGGCTCGACCTGGACGCCACGGTCGCCCGGATCCTGAACGGCGGCGGCAGCGACAGCGGCGACGGGAACGGGGACACCCGGCCGGACGGCGCCGTGCCGCGCCCGCGGCCCACGGCACCGGGGCCGCGCCCGGAAAACAGCGAACCCGCCGCCTCCCCCACCGCGAGCGGCGGGGAGACGACGGGCTGAGCACGCGGCTGTCCGCGCGCGGGGCGCGCGGACCGATCCGTGCGGTGCCTACGCCTGGATCAACGGGCGTAGTACTCGACGACGAGCTGCTCGTCGCAGATCACCGGGATCTCCTTGCGCTGCGGGTCACGGTCCAGGCGGAACGCCAGGGCCTTCAGGTTGACCTGCAGGTAGCGGGGGGTCTCGCCGTCGGGGGCGTAGCCACCCTCACGCGCGACCTGGAAGGGGTGCTTCTCGCGGCTACGCTCGCGGACCATCACGACGTCGTCGGGACGGACGCGGAAGGAGGGCTTGTCGACCTTGCGGTCGTTCACCGAGATGTGGCCGTGGACGACCATCTGACGGGCCTGGTAGATCGTCCGGGCGATGCCCGAACGCAGGACGAGCGCGTCCAGACGGCGCTCAAGCTCGATGATCAGCGCCTCGCCAGTCTTGCCTTCGACCTTCCGAGCGCGGTCGTAGGCACGCGCCATCTGGCGCTCGCTGATGTCGTACTGCGCACGCAGGCGCTGCTTCTCCAGCAGACGGACCTTGTAGTCACTGTTCTGCTTGCGGCCACGGCCGTGCTCGCCGGGCGGGTAGGGACGGGCCTCGAAGTACTTGACGGCCTTCGGCGTCAGGGCGATGCCGAGAGCGCGCGACTTCTTGACCTTGGGACGCGACTGGTTCACGTGGAACGGACCTCCGTGTAGGTTAGGTTAGGCTTACCTTACTTCGAGGAGAACGCATGTTTCGACCTGGGATCCCCCTGCCCGGTGCTGGTCAGAGCACCGGGACGGGTCAGCCGCGTCCCGTGGAAGACGCCCAGCAGCCAGCCGCCGCCGAGCGCGTACGAACCCTCGTCGAGTCCAATGGTATGGCCTCGCTGAGCATCCCCGGAATCGAGGACCCCGACGACGCCGGACTCTCGTCCCCAGTATGCCGTACGGTCACCGGTGCTGGTGACGTGCTCCTCCTGGTTCCCGGGGACGCCGCGGCCGCCAGGGCCGCCGCCCACGCCCAGGACGACGACCTGACCGCCGTGATGGAGATCACCGACGTGGCACCCGTCTCGGTGCCCCACCGCATCCGCGGCCGGGCCTGGGTCGCGGGCTGGCTCACTCCCGTACGCAACGAGGAGCGCGCCCGCGCGGCCATGCTGCTCGCCGAACGGCACCCGGTCGGCGAGCTGCTCGGCATCGGCGAGGCCCTCCAGCCCGACCCGCCGCCGGGCATGTTCGGGCGGCCCGCCTGGATGATGCTGCGCATGGAGGTCGGCGAGGCGGCCGTAGACGACCTGTGGGGCGCCCAGGCCATCGAGCCTGACGAGTTCGCCCAGGCCGAGCCCGACCCGCTGGCGGCCCACGAGGCGGAGCTGCTCCAGCACCTCCACTCGGCCCACAGCGACCAGGTCCGCGGGCTGTGCACGCTGCTCGGGGACCGCTCGCAGCGCGCGTGCGACTTCCGCGACCGGGCCGTACCGGTGGCCCTGGACCGCTTCGGCCTGCGGGTGCGCTTCACCGACGACGCGCACCGCTCCTTCGACGCCCGCTTCGACTTCCCCGAACCCGTCCGCGACGTCTCCGAACTCCGCCGCGCCATGCACACCCTCTTCGACGCGGCCGCGTCCGGATGACCACCGGCGCCGCTCCTCGCCGGACGGGCCGGCCCCCGGCCCGTCCGGCGATCGAGAAGCCGCGCCGAAGCCCCGGTGTCACAGATAGAGCGCCCGGTTGACCGGAATGCCCTGCTCCGCGCAGCCGCGCTCGTAGTGGTCGATGAACCAGAAGACGTCGATCACCTCCGTCACCCGGTCCCGCTCGTCGAGGAACTCCACCGGCCCGTTCAGCCAGAAGACGGTCTTCATGCCCTCGTCGGAGACCAGGGTGTGGGTACGGCCCGGACTCTCCCGGACGAAGTCACCGGGGCGCCCGGCCCAGTCGTACTCCAGGTAGCGCCAACTGCCGTCGAGCACATAGCCCGAGACCGGGCCCCGGTGGCGGTGCCGGCCCAGCACCCCGCCCGCCTGCACCCACAGGACGTTCGCGGCCGAGCTGCTGCGGACGTCGAACGTCAGGTGCTTGATCATCACCTGTGGGGCGAACGGGAGCCACGGCGAGTCCGCCTCCGCGATGTGCCCTTCGGGCAGCGCGTACTGGTCCCGGCGCCGGTCGATCCGCGCTTCGATCTCGGTCAGGCTGTCCGCATGCGGATTCGAGCTGGTCGTCATGGCGGAATCCTTCCTGTGGGTGCCGGGTCCTGAGCGGACACGCGAGCACAGCCATGGTCGGCTCCCCGCACCCCGGCCCGACAGTGGCTTCCCGGACGGCCGGGGGACGGAAGGGCCCGCACCTGACGACCGGTCTCAGCGGAAGTCAGTCCGTCCGGCATTTGAGGACGGCCCCCGGCCACGAGTGACCCGCACCCGGCACGCAACCGCCCCGTCCACACACCCCGGCGTTTACGGTTCCTCGCCGCGCAGGCGGCCCCGCACCCGGTCCGTCACGTCCGCGTACCGCGCCTCGGCGCCGTACCGCGTCGGCGCGTAGTACCGCTTGCCGTGCACCTCGTCCGGTGCGTACTGCTGGGCCGCGATCCCGCCGGGCAGGTCGTGCGGGTACTGATAGCCCTTGCCGTGTCCCAGTTTCTCGGCGCCCTTGTAGTGACTGTCGCGCAGATGCGACGGCACCGGGCCCGCGAGTCCGGCCCGTACGTCCGCGAGGGCCGCGTCGATGGCCAGGTAGGCCGCGTTGGACTTCGGGGCCAGCGCCAGCGCGATCGTGGCCTGGCTGAGGGTGATCCGGGCCTCCGGGAAGCCGATCAGCGCGACGGCCTGGGCCGCGGCCACCGCGGTCTGCAGGGCGGACGGGTCGGCGAGCCCGATGTCCTCGCTCGCCGAGATCATCAGCCGGCGGGCGATGAACCGCGGGTCCTCGCCCGCCTCGATCATCCGCGCGAGGTAGTGCAGTGCCGCGTCCACGTCGGAGCCCCGGATCGATTTGATCAGGGCGCTGGCGACGTCGTAGTGCTGGTCACCGGCCCGGTCGTACTTCACCGCGGCCCGGTCGACGGACTCCTCCAGCGTCTGGAGGGTGATCTTCTTCTCCCCCTTGGAGATCGCCGATCCGGCCCCCGCCTCCAGGGCCGTGAGCGCGCGGCGCGCGTCGCCGCCCGCGATGCGCAGCAGGTGCGCCTCGGTGTCCTCGGGCAGGGTGACCGCGCCCGCCAGCCCCCGCGCGTCCGTCAGCGCGCGCTTGAGCAGGCCGCGCAGGTCGTCGTCGGTGAGCGGTTCGAGTGTCAGCAGCAGCGAGCGGGAGAGCAGCGGGGAGATCACCGAGAAGTACGGGTTCTCGGTGGTGGCGGCGATCAGCGTCACCCAGCGGTTCTCGACGGCGGGCAGCAGGGAGTCCTGCTGGGCCTTGCTGAAGCGGTGGATCTCGTCGAGGAAGAGGACGGTCTCCTTGCCGTAACCGCCGGAGGCGCGGCGCGCGCCGTCGATGACGGCGCGGACTTCCTTGACGCCGGCGGTGATCGCGGAGAGCTCCACGAAGCGCTTGTTCGTCGCCTGGCTGACCACGTACGCGAGGGTGGTCTTGCCGATGCCGGGCGGGCCCCACAGGAAGACGGAGGACGGCCCGGCGGGCCCGCCGTCGCCCTCGCCGACCAGGCGGCGCAGCGGCGATCCGGGCTTGAGCAGATGCTGCTGGCCGACCACCTCGTCGAGGGTGCGCGGACGCATCCGTACGGCGAGGGGTGACCCGGTCGGGTCTTTCTCCTGGCGGTCTTCGGCAGCGGCGGTGAACAGGTCGGGCTCCACGCTCAGAGCCTAATTCACCGCACTGACAACGCCGCCGGGGAGCCGGATTCCCGGCCGCCCGGCGGCGTGGTGCGAAGACCCGTGTACCGGTTCAGATCAGCGAGCTCCAGTACGACCACCACTTGGTGAGGATCAGCAGCGCGATCACGCCGTACCAGAGCACCGGCACGACCCAGTGGAACTCCAGCACGGCCTTCCGCAGGCCGGCCGGTGCGGGGATGATCCCGTGCTTGAGGTTGTGCACGGTGGTGTACCAGAACATCAGGATGGTGACGCACCAGGTCAGCGTGCACCACAGGCACAGCGAGTTGATGACGTACAGCGACTGCGACATCAGCCACATGCAGAAGACGGAGCCGGCGAGGGTGCCGATGTTCAGGCCGATCCAGTACCAGGCGCGGTAGCGGGCCCCGGCGAGCAGGCCGACGCCGATCCCGATGACCACACCGAACGCGATCAGGCCGGCGACCGGGTTGGGGAAGCCGAAGACCTCGGCCTGCTGGCTCTGCATCACATTGCCGCAGGAGACGATCGGGCTCAGGCTGCAGGCCGGCTTGAAGTTCGGGTCCTTCAGCAGCTCGATCTTGTCCATGGTGATCACCCAGGACGCGAGCAGGCCCAGGGCGCTGGTGATCACGAGCAGCCAGGCCAGCCCCCGCCCCGAGCCGGTCGGGCCGCCGCCGCGGCCCGGGTGATCGTCGCCGGTGGACACGTCGTCAAGCGCTGTCGTCGTCATATCGCCGTTCCGTCGGTGCCGTGGGGAGTGAGCGGGCGGCGCGTTCCAACTGGCGCGCGCCGGGCCCTCATTCTGCCCCAACCGGACACCCGACCACTGTTCGATGCGCATAAAGACCCCCTTCCGAGCCACCGCGCGGACAGCGCGGTGGACGGCCGGAAGGGGGCCCCTACACGACGACGACGGCCCCGTACAGAGGCGGCAGGGGTCAGCCGAGCCTGCGGCGGACCTCTTCGACCACCGAGTCCAGCGCGACCGGCGTCTGCTCGCCGCTCTCCAGATCCTTGAGCTGCACGACGCCTTCGGCCAGATCCCGCTCACCGGCGACGACCGCGAGGCGGGCGCCCGAGCGGTTCGCCGACTTCATCGCGTTCTTCAGGCCCTTGCCGCCGTACGCGAAGTCGGTGGCGACCCCCGCCCGGCGCAGCTCGGTGACCGTGCCGAACAGGGTCCGCCGGGCCTCCTCGCCGAGCGGCACGGCGAAGACGGCCGTGCTCGCGGGCAGCTCCAGCTCGACGCCCTCGGCCTCCAGGGCCAGCACCGTGCGGTCCACGCCGAGCGCCCAGCCCACCGAGGGCAGCGCGGGGCCGCCGATCATCTCGGACAGGCCGTCGTAGCGCCCGCCGCCGCCGACCGCGGACTGCGAGCCGAGGCCGTCGTGGACGAACTCGAAGGTGGTACGGGTGTAGTAGTCCAGCCCGCGCACCAGCTTCGGGTCGTCCTCGTAGGCGACGCCCGCCGCGGTCAGCAGCTCGCGCACCTGCTCGTGGTACGCCTTGCACGCCTCGCACAGGTGGTCGCGCAGCAGCGGCGCGCCCACCAGCTGCTTCTGCACGTCGGGGCGCTTGTCGTCGAGCACCCGCAGCGGGTTGATCTCGGCGCGGCGGCGGGTGTCCTCGTCCAGGTCGAGCCCGTACAGGAACTCCTGGAGGGCCGCCCGGTAGACGGGGCGGCACTCCTTGTCGCCGAGCGAGTTGAGCAGGATGCGGAAGTTCTTCAGGCCCAGCGACCGGTAGGCGTCGTTCGCCAGGATGATCAGCTCGGCGTCCAGCGCCGGGTCCTCGGCGCCGATGGCCTCGGCTCCGACCTGGGAGAAGTGGCGGTAGCGGCCCTTCTGCGGGCGCTCGTAGCGGTAGTACGAGCCGGAGTACCAGAGCTTGACGGGGAGGTTGCCCGCCTTGTGGAGGTTGGCCTCCAGGGCGGCGCGCAGCACCGAGGCGGTGCCTTCGGGGCGCAGTGCGAGCCGGTCGCCGCCCTTGGTCTCGAAGGCGTACATCTCCTTGGTCACGATGTCGGTGGACTCGCCGACGCCGCGCGCGAACAGCTCGACGTTCTCGAATCCGGGCGTCTCGACGTAGCCGTAACCGGAGCGCTTGAGGGGTCCGGAGATCGCGTCGCGGACCGCCAGGTAGGTGGCGGACTGCGGCGGGATCAGGTCGTAGGTGCCCTTGGGGGCCTTGAAGGTGCTCACGGAAGTTCTCGTCACATTCCTCGTCGCGGAGCCGGGCTGTGCGGTGCGCCGTCTCCGAGGCCGGCGGCCACCTCCCGCAGGAACGGGTTGGTGGCGCGCTCGCGGCCGATGGTGGTCTGGGGGCCGTGGCCGGACAGCACGACGGTCTCGTCCTGGAGGGGCAGGCACACCCGCTCCAGCGACCGCAGTATCTCGGCGTGGTCGCCGCCCGGCAGGTCGGTGCGTCCGATGGAGCCGGCGAACAGCAGGTCGCCCGAGAAGAAGACCGGCGGAATGTCGGCCTGCTCGGGCAGCCGGAAGGTCACCGACCCCTTGGTATGGCCCGGGGCGTGCGCGACCGAGAACTCCATCCCGGCCAGCTCCAGCCGCGCGCCGTCGCCCAGCTCCTTGACGTCGTCCGGCTCCCCCACGGTCAGCTCACCCATGAGCTGCTGCCCGATGGAGCGGCCGAGGGCCTTCTCCGGGTCGCTCATCATGTAGCGGTCCTCGGGGTGGATCCAGGCGGGCACGTCGTGCGCGCCGCACACCGGGACGACCGAGGCGACGTGGTCGATGTGGCCGTGGGTGAGGACGACGGCGACGGGCTTGAGCCGATGCTTCTTCAGCGCTTCCTCGACGCCACGGGCGGCCTGGTGGCCCGGGTCGATGATCACGCACTCCTCACCCGCGGCCGGGGCGACCAGATAACAGTTGGTCCCCCAGGCCCCGGCGGGGAACCCGGCAATGAGCACGTTCGTCCTCAACATTCGACGGCGGCGGACGGATCGCCGGCGGCGATCCGGAAGATTTCGGCTGTTGAAGAGCCTACCGGCGGGACTCCCACCCGGGCGAACCCGTATACGGTACGGCCCACGGCAGACCTCAGCGCACACCTAGGAGACGACCGGTGGTCAGCAGCGATCAGCGGCGGCGGCAGCTCGCCCGCGAGAAGTACGAGCGCCAGCAGCAGCGGCGTGCCGCGGCCCGGCGCAAGACCAAGCGCCGCAACGTGATCGTCGCGGCGGCCGTGGCGGTCGCCCTGGCCGCGGGCGCGGCCGCGTACGCCTCGGTCGGACTGGCGGGCGGCGGTGACACGACGGACGCCGCGGCGCCGAGCCCGAGCAAGCCCGCCGACCCGTGCGGCAAGCCGGCACCGGGCGCGCCGTCCAAGGAGCGCTGGAAGAAGGAGCCGGCGATGACCGTGGACACCTCGGCGTCGTACGCGATGAAGCTCCAGACGACGTGCGGCGACATCGGCATCAAGCTGGATGCCGCGAAGGCGCCGCGCACCGTCAACTCCTTCAATTTCCTGGCGGGTAAGAAGTTCCTCGACCACAGCAAGTGCCACCGGCTGGTCGACCAGGGCATCTACGTCCTCCAGTGCGGCGACCCGACCGGCACCGGCTCGGGCACCCCCGGCTACACCATCCCGGACGAGAACCTGAAGGACCCGAAGCTCAAGGGCGACATCTACCCGGCGGGCACAGTCGCGATGGCCAACCGCTACGACGGCAAGAGCGACAAGACCCGTAACAGCGGCGGCAGCCAGTTCTTCCTGGTCTACCAGGACAGCAAGCTGCCCCCGAACTACACGCCCTTCGGCACCGTCACCGAGGGCATGGACGTCCTGAAGAAGATCGCGGCGGCGGGGTCCACTCCCGACCAGGCGACGGGCAACACCGCACCCAACGCGACGGTGGTGATCGACCGGGCGACCGTCACCAAAACCTGACCGGGTACGCCCCCGGGCACGCCGGAGGCGCCGCCGCGGTGGGCGAACCGCGAAATTTCGGTCGTGCTGGATGCGGACAGCCGACCCGCCGGTCGCCTAGATTGGCGTTGTGTAGGGTGCCTGCTCCGACGGCTGCCACCCGCACCCGCAAGACACCCGTCGGACCGGCCGGGGCGCTGCCCCGCCGGACAGAAACTGTGGACGATGCCGGGGGGCGACGCGCTCTCGTCGGCATCATGTGGAGGAGGCGCTGTGAGCAGCGACCCATGGGGCCGCGTCGACGAGACGGGGACCGTGTACGTGCGTACCGCCGACGGCGAGCAGGTCGTCGGATCGTGGCAGGCGGGAACTCCCGAAGAGGCCCTCGCCTACTTCGAGCGCAAGTATGAGGGCCTGGTCGTCGAGATCGGCCTCCTCGAACGGCGGGTCAGGACCACCGACCTGTCGGCCAAGGACGCGACGGCCGCGATCGACCATCTGCGGCAGCAGGTGGACGAGCACCACGCGGTGGGTGACCTGGACGCGCTGCGCAAGCGGCTGGACCAGCTCGTCACCGATGTCGAGGCGCGCCGCGAGGAGCGCAAGGCGCAGAAGGCGCGGCAGAGCGACGAGGCCCGGCAGGCCAAGGAGAAGCTGGTCGCCGAGGCCGAGGAGCTGGCGGCCAGCGAGCAGTGGCGGGCGGCCGGCGAGCGGCTGCGGGCCCTGGTGGACACCTGGAAGGGGCTGCCGCGGCTGGACCGCAAGGCGGACGACGAGCTGTGGCACCGCTTCTCGCACGCCCGCTCGGCGTTCTCCAAGCGGCGCAAGGCGCACTTCGCTTCGCTGGACGCCCAGCGCGAGGAGGCCCGTAAGACCAAGGAGCGGCTGGTCTCGGAGGCCGAGGCGCTGTCCGGTTCGACGGACTGGGGGGCCACCGCGGCCCGTTACCGCGAGCTGATGGCCGACTGGAAGGCCGCGGGCCGTGCCCAGCGCGAGCACGAGGACGACCTGTGGAACCGCTTCCGCGGCGCCCAGGACGTCTTCTTCCAGGCGCGCAGCGAGGTGTTCGCCGAGCGCGACGCCGAGCAGCGGGAGAACCTGACGCGCAAGGAGGAGCTGGTCGTCGAGGCCGAGAAGCTGCTCCCGGTCTCGGACCTGAAGGCGGCGCGGGCCGCGTTCCGTTCGATCAACGAGCGGTGGGAGGCCATCGGCCATGTGCCGCGGGACGCCCGCCCGAAGATCGAGGGCCGGATGCACGCGGTCGAGCGCGCCATCCAGGAGTCGGAGGAGGCCGAGTGGCGCCGGACGAACCCGGAGGCGCGGGCGCGCGCCGCGGGTCTGACCGGGCAGCTCCAGGACGCGGTCGACAAGCTGCAGAAGCAGATCGACGCGGCCCGCGCGGCCGGCAACGACGCCAAGGCCGACAAGCTCGGCCGTGAGCTGGAGGGCCGCCAGGCACTGCTGGACCAGGCCCTGAAGGGGCTTGAGGAGTTCGGCGGCAAGTAGGCGACAGGACGAGGGCCCCGGTACGGGTGTCCGTGCCGGGGCCCTCGTACGTGCTCGCTACGGCCGTCGGGCCGACGTCACCCGGTACACGTCGTAAACGCCTTCCACGCTCCGTACGGCCTTCAGGACGTGCCCAAGATGTTTCGGGTCGCCCATCTCGAAGGTGAAGCGGGAGGTCGCCACCCGGTCGCGGGACGTCTGGACGGCCGCGGACAGGATGTTGACGTGCTGGTCGGACAGGATGCGGGTGACGTCCGACAGCAGCCGGGAGCGGTCCAGCGCCTCGACCTGGATGGCGACCAGGAAGACCGAGGACTGGGTGGGCGCCCATTCGACGTCCAGAATGCGTTCCGGCTGCTTGGACAGCGAGTCGACGTTGACGCAGTCGGCGCGGTGCACCGAGACGCCGTTGCCGCGGGTGACGAAGCCGATGATCGGGTCGCCCGGCACCGGCGTGCAGCAGCGGGCCAGCTTCACCCACACGTCGTCGACGCCCTTGACCACCACGCCCGGGTCGGCGCTGGAGCGCCGCTTGGAGCGCGGCCGGATCGGCGTGGACTCGGCGATGTCCTCGGTCGCCTCGTCCTGCCCGCCGAGCGCCTGGACCAGCTTCTGCACGACGCTCTGCGCCGTGACGTGGCCCTCGCCGATGGCGGCGTACAGGGACGAGATGTCCGGATAGCGCATCTCGTGCGCGAGGGTGACCAGCGAGTCCCCGGTGAGGATGCGCTGGATCGGCAGGTTCTGTTTGCGCATCGCGCGGGCGATGGCGTCCTTCCCCTGCTCGATGGCCTCGTCGCGGCGCTCCTTGGAGAACCAGGCGCGGATCTTGTTGCGGGCGCGCGGCGACTTCACGAAGCCGAGCCAGTCCCGGGAGGGCCCGGCGCCCGGCGCCTTGGAGGTGAAGACCTCCACGAGGTCGCCGTTGTCGAGGGTCGATTCGAGCGGGACGAGCCGTCCGTTGACGCGGGCGCCTATGGTCCGGTGGCCGACCTCGGTGTGGACCGCGTAGGCGAAGTCCACGGGAGTGGCACCGGCCGGCAGCGCTATCACGTCACCCTTCGGCGTGAAGACGAAGACCTCGTTGCGGGACAGGTCGAAGCGGAGCGACTCCAGGAACTCGCCCGGGTCCTCGGTCTCCTTCTGCCAGTCCAGCAGCTGGCGCAGCCACGCCATGTCGTTGACGGCATCGTCCTTGTTCTTCGGCACGTCCGTACGCACCTTGGACGCGCCGGCCACGGCCTCCTGCTTGTACTTCCAGTGCGCGGCGATGCCGTACTCCGCGCGCCGGTGCATGTCGAACGTACGGATCTGCAGCTCGACGGGCTTGCCGCTGGGGCCGATCACGGTCGTGTGCAGCGACTGGTACATGTTGAACTTGGGCATCGCGATGTAGTCCTTGAACCGCCCCGGGACCGGGTTCCACCGGGCGTGGACGGTGCCGAGCGCCGCGTAGCAGTCGCGGACGGTGTCGACGAGGACGCGGATGCCCACCAGGTCGTAGATCTCGGCGAAGTCACGGCCTCGCACGATCATCTTCTGGTAGACGCTGTAGTAGTGCTTGGGCCGTCCGGTGACGGTGGCCTTGATGCGGGCCGCGCGCAGGTCGGCCTGGACCTCGTCGGTCACTATGGCCAGGTACTCGTCCCGTTTCGGGGCGCGCTCGGCGACGAGCCGCACGATCTCGTCGTACATCTTGGGGTAGAGGATCGCGAAGGCGAGGTCCTCCAGCTCCCACTTGATGGTGTTCATGCCCAGGCGGTGCGCCAGCGGAGCGTAGATCTCCAGCGTCTCGCGGGCCTTCTTCTCCTGCTTCTCCCGCTTCAGATAGCGCATCGTGCGCATGTTGTGCAGCCGGTCGGCGAGCTTGATGACCAGGACGCGCGGGTCCTTGGCCATCGCCACGACCATCTTGCGCACGGTCTCGGCCTGCGCGGCCTCGCCGAACTTGACCTTGTCCAGCTTGGTGACGCCGTCGACGAGCAGGGCGACCTGGTCACCGAAGTCGCGGCGCAGGGTGTCCAGGCCGTACTCGGTGTCCTCGACGGTGTCGTGCAGCAGACCCGCCATCAGGGTGGCCGGGTCCATGCCCAGCTCGGCGAGGATCGTGGTCACCGCGAGGGGGTGGGTGATGTACGGGTCGCCGCTCTTGCGCTTCTGGCCGCGGTGCCAGCGCTCGGCGACCTGGTAGGCACGCTCCACCTGCCGCAGGGTGGCGGTCTCGATCTTCGGGTCGTTGCTGCGCACGATCCGCAGCAGCGGTTCGAGGACCGGGTTGTACGGGCTCTGCCGCTGCACGCCCAGGCGCGCCAGGCGGGCCCGTACCCGGTTGGAGGAGCCGGTACGGCCGGTGTAGACGGGCGGCGTGGGCTTGGCGGCCGGCACGGGCGACGCGGCGGGCCGGACGGCGGGCGGCTGCGACCTGGGCACGCCGGAACCCTCGCTGTTCTTCTGCGCACCCGAGTCCTGCGCACCCGAGGCGGCCGCGTCCGCGGGGCCGGGCTGGTCCGGATGGGCGGACTGCGGCGCCCCCGGGCGGAGTCCGGGAGAAAGCGGCTGGGCCTCGTCTGGCAAGAGCACTCCTCAAAGGGGGTCCGGACCACAAGACCACGAACGGGTCGGGCTGCCATGGTATCGACCTTGGCGCTCCGGCTCTTCCGCGGCCGCCGGGTCCGTACATGACAGCAAAAGGGCATCCGGGTTTGTTCCGGATGCCCTTTTGCTCGCTTTTTGCGGAATTCCGTGCGTACGGAGGCGGTGCGGCCCCCGGCCTACGGACGGCCCGCAGGCTCGTCAGACCGTGATCAGCGACTCCAGCGGAGCGCCCTTCAGGCCCGGCTCCAGCCGCTGCCGCCCGGCCAGGAAGCCCAGCTCCATCAGGACCGCGACGCCCGCGACCTCGGCCCCGGCCCGCCGGACCAGCTCCAGCGACGCCTCGGCCGTACCGCCGGTGGCCAGCACGTCGTCGATCACCAGCACCCGGTCGCCGGGTGCTACGGCGTCCGCGTGTATCTCGATCTCGGCCGCGCCGTACTCCAGGTCGTACGCCTGGCGGAGCGTCGCACCGGGCAGCTTGCCCGCCTTGCGTACGGGGACGAAGCCGATGCCGGCCCGTACGGCCACCGGAGCGGCCAGGATGAACCCGCGCGCCTCCAGACCCACGACCTTGTCGACCCTGTACCGCTCGCACAGCGACACGAACGCGTCGGTCAGCGCGCCGAAGGCGGCCGGGTCCGCCAGCAGCGGCGTGATGTCCTTGAACACCACGCCCGGCTTCGGGTGGTCCGGCACGTCCGCGATCCGGCTGAGCAGCAGCTCCCGCAGGCCGTCGGGGGCGCTCATCGGCGCTTGCCCGACGGACGGCCGCGGCCGCGGCCGCGGGACGCGGGCTGGTTGCGCTGGCCGACCATGCTGCCGGCCGCGTCCTCGTCGCCCTCCGCGTCCTGGGGCGCGTCCTCGTCCCCGGCGTCCCGCGCGGTCTCCTGCTGCTCCGGCGCGTCGGCCTTGGCGGCGGCCGCGGCGCGCTTCGCACGCACCCGCTTGGCCAGCGCCTTCATCGCCGGGTCGCGCTCCTTGAAGTCGGCGACCAACGGGGTCGCGATGAAGATCGAGGAGTACGCACCGGCCGCGAGGCCGACGAACAGGGCGAGCGAGATGTCGTTGAGCATCCCGGCGCCGAGCACACCGCCACCGACGAAGAGCAGTCCGGCGACCGGCAGCAGCGCCACGACCGTGGTGTTGATGGAGCGCACCAGGGTCGAGTTGATGCTGCGGTTGGCCAGCTCGCTGTAGGTGAAGCGGGTCTGCTTCCCGATGTCCTTCGACGCTTCCTTGAGGCTGTCGAAGACCACGACGGTGTCGTAGAGGGAGTAACCGAGGATCGTCAGCAGACCGATGACGGTGCCCGGGGTGACCTCGAAGCCGACCAGCGCGTACACGCCGACCGTGATCGTGAGGTCGTGGATCAGGGCGATCAGGGCCGCCAGCGCCATTCTCCACTCGAAGGCGATGGCGAGGTAGATCACCACGAGGATCATGAAGATCCCCAGGCCCAGCCAGGCCTTGTTGGCGATCTCCTCACCCCAGCTGGGGCCGACGAGCTGGGTGTTGATGTCCTTGACCGGGACGTCCAGGTCCTTGGCCAGGGCCTCCTGCACCGGCACCGACTGCTGGGTGTCCAGCTCGCTGATCTGGATGCGCAGACCGCCGTTGCCGAGCTTCTGGACGGTGGCCTGGTGGCCCTCCGCCGCGGCCTCGGCCTTGTGCTCCGCCTCCGTCGCGGAGACGGACGTCTTCGGAGTGGTGAAGACCGCGCCGCCGGAGAACTCGATGCCCATGTTCAGGCCGCGCACCGCCAGGCCGACGATGGCCGTGATGGTGATCAGGATCGAGATGCCGTACCAGATCTTCCGCTTGCCGATGAAGTCGTAACCGACCTCACCGCGGTAGAGCCGGGCGCCGATGTTGCCGAGCTTCGACATCTCACGCCTCCTTCGTCTCGGTGGGGGCGGTGGTACGACGGCGGCGCAGCGGCGGCTTGGCGCCCAGACGCTTGGGGTCCAGACCGGACCACGGGTGGCCGTTGGCGAAGAACTTCCGCCGGGCCAGCAGCGTCATCAGCGGCTTGGTGAAGAAGAAGACCACCACGACGTCGAGGAGGGTGGTCAGGCCCAGCGTGAACGCGAAGCCCTTCACCTTGCCGACGGTGACGATGAACAGCACGAACGCCGCTAGGAACGACACGAAGTCGGAGACCAGGATCGTGCGCCGGGCCCGCGGCCAGCCGCGTTCGACGGCCGGGCGCAGGGTGCGGCCCTCGCGGATCTCGTCCCGGATGCGTTCGAAGTAGACGATGAAGGAGTCGGCCGTGATGCCGATGGCGACGATGGCGCCGCAGACGGCCGGCAGGTTCAGCGCGAAGCCGATGGCCGGGCCCAGCAACGTCATGATCGCGTAGGTGAGGACCGCGGAGACCGCGAGGCTCGCCAGCGCGACCAGCGCCAGACCGCGGTAGTAGGCGACCAGGTAGACGACGACCAGCACGAGGCCGATGGCGCCCGCGATCAGGCCCGCCTGGAGCTGCTCGCCGCCGAGCGCCGCGGTGACCGTGGTCTCGTCGGCGATCTTGAAGGAGAGCGGCAGGGCGCCGTAGGACAGCATGTTCGCCAGGTCCTCGGCGGTCTGCTGGGTGAAGCCGCCGGAGATGGTGGCGCTGCCGCCGTTGAGCCGCTGGCTGACCCGCGGGTCGGAGACGACCGCGCCGTCCAGCACGATGGCGAACTGGTTCTGCGGCTGGGTCTTGGCGGCCAGCTTGCCGGTGATGTCGGCGAACTTCTTGCCGCCGGCGCCGGTGAAGTCCATCTGGACGATCCAGCCCTGGCCCTGCTGGCTGTCGAAGACCGCGGAGGCGTCCTTGACGTCGGTGCCCTCGACACCGACCGGGCCCAGCACGTACTTCTGCGAGCCGTCGTCCTTGCAGGCCACGACCGGGTCGGACGGCTTGACGCCGGCCGCCTTCTCACCGGCCGCCGCGCGCGACTGCTTGGTGGTGCAGTCCAGGTCGGCGAGCTGCTTCTGCAGCGCGGCCGGGATCTCGTCGGCGCCGGTGGACGGCTGCGGGGTGTCGCTCGGCGCGGGCGTGCTGCTGCCGGACGCCTTCGGCGGGTCGGACGGGCCCTTCTTCAGCGCGCTGGTGACGGCGCGGCCCTGGGTCGTCGAGGTGGGCGTCGGCTTCGCGGAGGACTTGTCGCCCTGCTTGCCGTCGTCCTTCCCGTCCTTCTTGCCGTCGTCGCCCTTGCCGCTCGCGGACGGGGTGGGGCTCGGGCTGGTCGACGGTGTCTTCGCACCGGCGGTGGTGGTCAGCACCGGCCGGAAACCGAGCTGAGCGGTGGTACCGACCTGCTGGCGGGCCTGTTTCGCGTCCGTCCCCTTGGGGATGTTGACGACGATGTGGTTGGTGCCCTGGGTCTGGACCTCGGCCTCGGACACGCCGAGCCCGTTGACACGCCGCTCCATGATGCCCGCGGCGGTGTTCATGTTGGTCTCGTTGATCGCGTTGGGCTTGCCGGGCTGGTTACGGGCCTCCAGCGTGAAGCTCGTACCGCCGGCGAGGTCGATGCCCAGCCGGGGCGTCGAGCTGCCGGAGAGGAACATCCCGCCGACCAGCGCCACCATGGCGATCAAGATCAGGACCAGGGTGCGCCCCGGCCTTCCCTGGCCCCCAGGAGACCTGCGGCCCTTTTTCGGTGCTGCCACCTTCTCGTATCTCCCTGTCCAACCGCCCGGCTCGGTGCCTGCCGAGCGGCCACGAAGTGTAGTGGGGACGTGCCCCCGCCGGAGCCTAAACCGTCCCGGAACCGCGGTGCACCGCTCGAAGGGTGCTCCGCGGTTCCGTCGGGGCGGGGCTACTTCGCGTCGGCGCCGCCGTCCTTCTTCTCGGCCTGGTCGGCCTTGTCGGCCTGCGCACCGCTCTTGGCGCCCTCGGCGGCCTCGGCACCGGCCGCGTCCTCGGCCTTCCCGGCGTCCTTCGCGGCGGCGGGCTCGCTCTTGGCCAGGTCGGCCTTCGGCGACTTGTCCAGGTTCGCGGGCTTGTCGCCGGCGTCGGCCTGGTCGTCCGCGGCGGTCACGGCCGGGGTGCCCTCGGTCAGCGAGGAGGCGTCGTCCGGCACGACCGCGCCGTCCTTGCCGCCCTCGGCGCCGTCGAGGATGCGGTTGTACTCCTCGTCCGGGAGGACAGCGCCGACCGCGTTCTTGGCGTAGAGGGCGTGCACGCCGGGGGCCACCTCCAGGAGGACGGTGTCGTCGTGGATCTCCTTGACGGTGGCGTACATGCCCCCAATCGTCCGGACGCCGGTGCCGGGCTGCATCTCGTCGCGCATCTGCGCGGCCGCCTGCTGCTTCTTCTTGGCGGACCGGGTCATCAGGAACATGGCCCCGATGAGGACGATGAAGGGGAGGAGAGTCACGATACTCACGGGACGAAAATCCTTCGCACGACCGCAAGTCCGCGGTCTGATATACGGGGGTGGGAATGCCGGACCATACGGTCGGCATCGGCGGAGTCTAAGCGAGTCCGCACCGGTGGAACAACGCCCAGCATGGCACCGCAGTTCCTGACCGGGCGAGTCCCCGCGCCGTCACGCGCCGAAGAGCCCCTGCTGTCCGGCTCCGCCCGCCTGCTGCTGGGGCGGCGTCAGGCCCATGTGGGTCCATGCGGCGGGGGTGGCGATCCGGCCACGGGGGGTACGGGCGAGCAGGCCCTCACGTACGAGGAACGGCTCGGCGACCTCCTCGACGGTCTCACGCTCCTCCCCCACGGCCACCGCCAGGGTGGACAGGCCCACCGGTCCGCCGCCGAACAGCTTGAGCAGCGCGGTGAGCACCGCGCGGTCCAGGCGGTCCAGGCCGCGGGCATCGACCTCGTAGACGCCCAGGGCCTGCGCCGCGATCTCTCGGGTGATCACACCGTCCGCCTTGACCTGCGCGTAGTCGCGGACGCGGCGCAGCAGGCGGTTGGCGATGCGCGGGGTGCCGCGGGAGCGCCCGGCGATCTCCGCGGCGCCCTCGGCCTCTATGTGCACGTCGAGCAGTCCGGCGGAGCGGTGGATGACGCGTTCCAGTTCGCCGGGGGCGTAGAACTCCATGTGGCCGGTGAAGCCGAAGCGGTCCCGCAGCGGCGGGGGCAGCAGACCGGCCCGGGTGGTGGCGCCGACCAGGGTGAAGGGCGGCAGCTCCAGGGGGATGGCGGTGGCGCCGGGGCCCTTGCCGACGATGACGTCGACGCGGAAGTCCTCCATGGCCATGTAGAGCATCTCCTCGGCGGGCCGGGACATCCGGTGGATCTCGTCGAGGAAGAGCACCTCGCCCTCCTGGAGGGAGGACAGGATCGCGGCCAGGTCGCCGGCGTGCTGGATGGCGGGGCCCGAGGTGATCCGGATCGGGGCGCCCATCTCGGCGGCGATGATCATGGAGAGGGTGGTCTTGCCCAGGCCGGGGGCGCCGGAGAGCAGGACGTGGTCGGCGGTGGCGCCCCGGGCGCGGGCCGCGCGCAGGACCAGGTCGAGCTGCTCGCGCACCCGCTCCTGGCCCACGAACTCCTCGAGGTCCTTGGGGCGCAGCGCGGCCTCGACCGCGGTGTCCTCGCCGTCCGCGTCGGACCCCACCAGCCGGTCGGGCCACTCGGCCGTGCCGTCCGGAGGCGGTCCGGCCGCGGTCTCGGTGGGCTCGTCCCAGTTCACTGCGTCCTGCCTCACGTGGTCGTACCGGCCGGGTCGGCCGGCTTCGCGTCGCGGTTCTTACGGGGGTGGCCGGGCGTACGGCCGGGGACCGCCGGGGCCCGCCCGGCCCGGTGTCCTGCGTCCGCCGCGCGGTGCACCGGGCTCACCGCGCCCGGTTCAGCGACTGGAGGGCGGCCTTGAGCAACTGCGACACCTGCGGCGTGCCGCCCTCGGCGATCGCGGCCTCGGCCTGCGGCGCGACCGCGGACACCGCCTCGTCGGCCTCCCGGGTCGCGTACCCGAGGCCGATCAGCGCGGCGTGCAACTGGTCGCCCCACCCGGCCGTCACGGCGCTGCCGACGCCCGCGCCGCCCGTGCCGACGGGCGCGCCGAGCCGGTCCTTCAGCTCCAGAAGGAGCTTCTGGGCCCCCTTCTTGCCGATGCCGGGCACGGCCGTCAGCGTCTTCTCGTCGCCGTTGGCGACGGCGAGCCGCAGCGTGTCCGGGGAGTGCACCGCGAGCATGGCCTGCGCCAGCCGCGGGCCGACTCCGCTGGCGGTCTGCAGCAGTTCGAACGTCTGGCGTTCGTCGTCGTCCGCGAAGCCGTACAGGGTGAGCGAGTCCTCCCGGACGACGAGGGAGGTGGCCAGTTTGGCCTGCTGGCCGATGCGCAGCCCGGACAGGGTGCCCGGCGTGCACTGCACGGCCATGCCGATGCCGCCCACCTCCACGACGGCGGTGTCCGGGGCCAGGGCCGCGACCGGGCCGGAGACGAAGGCGATCATCGGGTGCCCTTCTGGGGTGCCTCGGAGCGCGGTCCGAGAGCGTGTACGGGGGTGCGCCGGGTGACGGCGGGCGCCGGGCGGGCACGGGCGGCCGCCTGTGCCTGCCGGAGCCGGTTGGCGGCGTGTGCCTGCTGGAGGCGGTTGACGGCGGGAGCGCGCCAGATGTGGCAGATGGCCAGCGCCAGCGCGTCCGCCGCGTCCGCCGGCTTGGGCGGGGCGTCCAGCCGCAGCAGCCGGGTGACCATCGCGCCGACCTGTGCCTTGTCGGCGCGGCCCGACCCGGTCACGGCGGCCTTGACCTCGCTGGGGGTGTGCAGCGCGACGGGCAGTCCGCGGCGCGCGGCGCACAGCATGGCGACCGCGCTGGCCTGGGCGGTGCCCATGACCGTACGGACGTTGTGCTGGCTGAAGACCCGCTCGACGGCGACGCAGTCGGGCCGCTGCTCGTCGAGCCACTCCTCGATGCCGCGCTCGATGAGCACCAGGCGGTGCGCGATGTCCGCGTCGGCCGGCGTCCGTACGACACCGACGCCGGCCATCGTCAGCGGGCGGCCCGCGACGCCGTCGACCACACCGACACCGCAGCGTGTCAGCCCCGGGTCCACGCCCAGCACCTTCATCGCCGCTCCCCCCACTTCTCCCCTGGGTCCAACCGTTCTCCGCGGGCCTCGACCCGCTGATCAGCACAGTATCCGCTGCCACTGACAACGCAGGACGGGCCGGCGGGGTGTGTTCCCCGCCGGCCCGTCACCGCCGCAGCTGACCGCCCGTCAGGCGTCGACCTTCGCCATGACCTCGTCGGACACGTCGAAGTTGGCGAAGACGTTCTGCACGTCGTCGCTGTCCTCCAGCGCGTCGACCAGCTTGAAGATCTTGCGGGCGCCTTCTTCGTCCAGCTCGACCTGCATGGTCGGCACGAAGTTGGTGTCGGCCGAGTCGTAGTCGATGCCCTCCTTCTGGAGAGCGGTGCGGACCGCGACCAGGTCGGTGGCCTCGCTGAGCACCTCGAAGGACTCACCGAGGTCGTTGACCTCCTCGGCGCCCGCGTCCAGGACCGCGCCGAGCACGTCGTCCTCGGACAGCTCGCCCTTGGGGACGATCACCACGCCCTTGCGGTTGAACAGGTACGAGACCGAGCCGGGGTCGGCCATCGAGCCGCCGTTGCGGGTCATCGCGACCCGCACGTCCGAGGCGGCGCGGTTGCGGTTGTCGGTGAGGCACTCGATGAGCACCGCGACACCGTTCGGGCCGTAACCCTCGTACATGATCGTCTCGTAGTCGGCGCCGCCGGCCTCCAGGCCCGCGCCGCGCTTGACCGCGGAGTCGATGTTCTTGTTCGGCACCGAGCTCTTCTTCGCCTTCTGGATGGCGTCGAAGAGGGTCGGGTTGCCCTCGACGTCGGCGCCGCCGGTGCGCGCCGCGACCTCGATGTTCTTGATCAGCTTCGCGAAGAGCTTGCCGCGCTTGGCGTCGATCACGGCCTTCTTGTGCTTCGTCGTAGCCCATTTAGAGTGGCCGGACATCCGCCTGTCTCCTTCGCGTAACCAGGTTGAGAAACGAACGCCACAGATCCTACCGGGACGGGATCGGGCCGCCGCACACACGGCGGCCGACCCACGGGACCGCTACGCGCCGCGCACCATGTCGACGAAGTACGCGTGCACCCGGTGGTCACCGGTGAGCTCCGGATGGAAGGACGTGGCAAGGACGGTACCCTGCCGGACCGCCACCGTGTGCCCGTCGTACGACGCCAGCACCTCGACGGCGGCCCCCGTCGACTCGACCCAGGGCGCCCGGATGAACACACCCTGCACCGCTCCGCCCCCGATTCCGGCCACCTCGACCGCCGCCTCGAACGACTCGTTCTGCCGCCCGAAGGCGTTACGGCGCACGATCATGTCGATGCCGCCCAGCGTCTCCTGGTCGGCGCGGCCGCCCAGCAGCTTGTCGGCCAGCATGATCATGCCCGCGCAGGTGCCGTAGACCGGCTTGCCGGAACCGACGAACTCTCTCAGCGGCTCCAGCATCCCGAAGACGACCGCCAGCTTGGACATGGTCGTGGACTCGCCGCCCGGTATGACCAGACCGTCCAGATCAGCCAGCTCCTCGGGCCGGCGCACCGGCCTGGCCGGCGCGTCCGCCGTGGCCAGCGCCCTCAGATGCTCGCGCACGTCGCCCTGGAGGGCCAGCACGCCGATGGTGGGGTTGCTCATCCGTCCGCCGTTCTCCCACTCGCCGTTCCCGCGTCCCGCCGCCCGCTCACCAGCCGCGGTTGGCGTAGCGCTCCGCCTCGGGCAGCGTGTCGCAGTTGATGCCGACCATGGCCTCGCCCAGCTTGCGCGAGACGTCCGCGACGACCTTCGGGTCGTCGTAGAACGTGGTCGCCTTGACGATGGCGGCGGCGCGCTTGGCCGGGTCACCGGACTTGAAGATGCCGGACCCCACGAAGACGCCCTCGGCACCGAGCTGGCGCATCAGCGCGGCGTCGGCCGGCGTGGCCACACCACCGGCGGAGAACAGCACGACCGGCAGCTTGCCCAGCTCGGCGACCTCCTTGACCAGCTCGTACGGGGCACGCAGCTCCTTGGCGGCGGCGAACAGCTCGTTGTTGTCACAGCCGCGCAGCTTGGCGATCTCGCCCTTGATCTGACGCAGGTGACGCACCGCCTCGACGACGTTGCCGGTGCCCGCCTCGCCCTTCGAGCGGATCATGGCCGCGCCCTCGGCGATACGGCGCAGGGCCTCGCCCAGGTTGGTGGCGCCGCACACGAACGGGGTGGTGAACGCCCACTTGTCGGAGTGGTTGACCTCGTCGGCCGGGGTGAGGACCTCGGACTCGTCGATGTAGTCGACACCGAGGGACTGCAACACCTGCGCCTCGACGAAGTGACCGATCCGCGACTTGGCCATGACCGGGATGGAGACCGCCTCGATGATCCCGTCGATCATGTCCGGGTCGGACATCCGGGCCACCCCGCCGTCCTTGCGGATGTCCGCGGGCACCCGCTCCAGAGCCATGACCGCGACGGCGCCGGCGTCCTCGGCGATCTTCGCTTCCTCCGGCGTGACGACGTCCATGATCACGCCGCCCTTGAGCTGCTCGGCCATGCCGCGCTTGACGCGGGCGGTACCGGTCTCGGGGGACCCGGCGGGAGCGGTGGCAGACGTGGCGTTCGGCGTGCTGGACACGGTATGACCTCACTAAGTGCGGGCGGATGGACTGCGCCGCCCACACAACCGTTTGCGCCCGGCCACTGAAAAGGGCCAATCGGAAGGCAGTGGCTCGTCAGCGGCCGACGGCGCGGTCACCGAGCACCACCGGGGGCTCGTCGTCCATCTCGAAGGCCATCGGAAACGGCGCGTGCCCCGCCAGCCGGAACCAGCGCACCACCCGGTGGCGCCGTACGGCACGCGCGGCCCGCACGGCGTCGTTGTGGAACCGCCGCGCCATCGGCACCCGGCGCACCGCCGCCGTCAGCTCGGCGACCGTCTGCTCACCGCCGGGCGCCTCCCGTACGGCTTCGAGCTGCCCCTCGTCGTCGAAGACCGCGCGCAACGCCTGGCTCAGTCCGCTCTCGGCGACCTCCCGCTGTTCCTCGGCCGCCTGCCGCGCCTCGTGCGCCACCTCGTAGAGCACGATCGACGCGGCCGGATCGAGAATCCCGGACGTCCCCAGCTCCTGAGCCACCGAGGCCCGCCGCAGCAACTGCGCGTCCAGCGCCGCACGGGCCGCGTCGATACGGGCATGCAGACGGTCCAGCCGCCCCGCGGTCCAGCTCAGGTAGACGCCGATGACGACGAGAACAGCCGCGATCCAGATCAAAGTGGTCACGCCGGGTCACAGTACCGGCCACCACGATCCCTTCGCCTTCCGCCTGGTGGGGGTACGCGTCGTGCGCGGAGGGGGTGGGGGGCCGGTGGGTGGGGGCTCGGGGCCACTCCGGGGTCACTCTCCCCCAGCCTCCGCCCCACAACGCACGCAACGCGAGCCCACGTCAGCACAACCTCTCGCGCGCAGCGCAAAGCACACCCGACACTGCGGCGGCCAAAGGCCGCCTCAGTCCCGCGCCAACCCCCACCGAGCCCGCAACCCCGTCCGCTCATCCGTCGCCACCATCGCCGCCCCCGCCGCGACCGTCTCGTACACGGCGAGAATGTCCGCCCCGACCGTCGACCAGTCGAACCGCCGCACGTGCCGGCTGCCACGTTCCCGCAGCTCCGCGAGGCGCGCGGGGTCACCGAGAAGCCGTACTGCCGCAGCGGCGAGCGCCTCCGCGTCCTCGTTGGCGAACAGTTCCCCCGCCTCCCCCTGATCCAGTACCTGGGCGAACGCGTCGAGATCACTGGCCAGCACCGGCGCCCCCGCCGACATCGCCTCGACGAGGATGATGCCGAACGACTCACCGCCGGTGTTGGGCGCGACGTACAGGTCCACGCTGCGCAGCAGCCTGGCCTTGTCCTCGTCGCTGACCATGCCGAGGAACTCCACCCGGGAGCGCAGGTCGGCGGGCAGTGCCGCGACGGCTTCCTCCTCGTCGCCGCGGCCCGCGACCAGGAGCCGGGCGTCGGGGACGGCGGCGAGGATGTCCGGCAGGGCCCGCATGAGGACGGGCAGGCCCTTGCGGGGTTCGTCGATGCGGCCGATGAAGCCGATCGTCCGGCCCTGCCACTCCTCCTTCGGCGTGGCCTCGGCGAAGAAGTCGACGTCGACGCCGTTGGGGATGACGACCGCGTCCCCGCCGAGGTGTTCGACCAGGGTGCGCCGGGCGTATTCGCTGACCGCGATCCGCGCGCTGATCTTCTCCAGCGCGGGTTGCAGGATCGGGTACGCCGCGATCATGACGCGGGAGCGCGGGTTGGAGGTGTGGAAGGTGGCCACGATCGGGCCCTGCGCCGCCCAGCAGGCGAGCAGCCCGACGGACGGCGTGCCGGGTTCGTGGATGTGGATGACGTCGAAGGCGCCGTCGTGCAGCCAGCGGCGGACGCGGGCCGCCGACAGGAAGCCGAAGTTGAGCCGGGCAACCGAACCGTTGTACGGCACGGGGACGGCACGTCCGGCGGAGACGACGTACGCCGGCAGTGGTGTCTCGTCGTCCGCCGGAGCGAGTACGGACACCTCGTGGCCCAGCCGGATCAGGTGCTCGGCGAGGTCCCGGATGTGGAACTGGACGCCGCCCGGGACGTCCCACGAGTACGGGCAGACGATGCCGATCCTCAAGACCGCTCCGTCCGCCGGACGTCGGCGCGCGCCTGGTCGGAACGCGCGCCGTCGGCATCCACCGCGTCCGCGCGCCCCGCCTCCCGTGGTTCCAGGTCACCGAGCCACAGACGTTGCAGCATGTGCCAGTCCTCCGGGTGGTCGGCGATGCCGGAGGCGAAGGCGTCGGCCATCTCCTGCGTCATCGTGGCGGCCTTCTCGGCGCGGGTGCCGGTCTGCGGCACCTCGATCTCCGGGTGCACCCGCCCGCGCATGACGGGGCTCCCGTCGTACCACAGGGTGACCGGCAGGAGCATCGCTCCGGTCTGCACCGCGAGCATCGCGGGCCCGGCCGGCATCTTGGCCGCCTCGCCGAAGAATTTCACCTCGATGCCGGAGGCGGACAGGTCCCGGTCGGCGACGAGGCAGACCAGGCCGCCGGCCCGCAGCCGCCGGGCGAGGATGCCGAACGCGGCGCCGCCGGTGTGCGGCAGCACCTCCATGCCCAGGCCCTCGCGGTAGGCGACGAACCGGTCGTAGAGCGTCTCGGGCTTGAGGCGTTCGGCGACGGTGGTGAAGGGCACACCCAGTTTGGTGGTGACCCAGGCGCCCGCGAGGTCGTAGTTGCCCATGTGCGGCAGGGCGAGGATCACGCCGCGGCCGCTCTTGAGGCCCTCTTCCAGGTGGTGGACGTCGGCCGGCGCGAAGCCGCCCTTTATCCGCTCCTTGCTCCAGGCGGGCAGCCGGAAGGATTCCATCCAGTAGCGCAGGTAGGAGCGCATTCCGGCCCGGGAGAGCTGAGCGAGGCGCTGCGGCGTGGCGTCCGGGACGACGCGCGCGAGGTTGGCCTCCAGGCGCAGGACGCCCTTGCCGCGCCGTTTCCAGACCGCGTCGGCGATCCGGCGGCCCAGTGCGGTGGCGGCCGGTTCGGGCAGTTTCTTGACCGCGCTCCAGCCCAGGGCGTACGCCCCGTCGGTCAGCTTCTCGCGGTCGATGGTCGGGCGCTTCACGCGCTGTTCCCCCCTTGTGCGACGGCGTCGGCCTCGGCGGACTCCCTGCGTACGGTCACCACGCGCTGGGCGAGGGTGACCGCGCTGCCGACGGCGACCACCCACAGGGCGACCGGCAGCAGGTACTGGATGCCGGGGACGCCGAAGGCGTGCAGCCCGGCGAGGCCGGCGGCGACCAGCGTGATGACGAGCCGCTCGGCCCGTTCCACCAGTCCGTTGACGTTGACCGGCAGCCCGATGCTCTCGCCCCTGGCCTTGGTGTACGAGACCACCTGGCCGCTGGCCAGGCAGAAGATCGCCACCGCGCAGAGCCAGAGGCTGTCGCCGGCCCCGGCGTACCAGAGCGCCAGTCCGCCGAAGATCGCCGAGTCGGCGACCCGGTCGAGCGTGGAGTCGAGGAAGGCACCCCAGCGGCTGGAGCGGCCCAGTTGCCGGGCCATGTTGCCGTCCACCAGGTCCGAGAACACGAAGAGCGTGATGACGATCGTGCCCCAGAAGAACTCGCCGAGCGGGAAGAAGACCAGGGCACCCGCCACCACACCCCCCGTGCCGACGAGGGTGACCGCGTCCGGGCTGACCCCGAGACGGATGAGCAGGGCGGCGAATGGCGTGAGGACACGCGTGAAGAATGCACGCGCGTACGTGTTCAGCATGGCCTTCCCGGAGGTCGATACGGGCCGCGCGGTCAATGGGGCCACCGGCTGGCCCATCGTAGCCAGGCGGCACCCGCGTACCGCGAACGCACCACGGCCCGGGGCACGACCTGTGACCGGCCAAGACGTGGACGCAGCAGGTGCCACACCGGCGCGGGCCCCGCGCCGGCGGGGCGTGCCGCAAGATCCCTGATCGTCCCTTGTGCGATGTATGGACGTGCCATGACCAGGGTGGAAAGCTCGAACCACCGCAAAGTGTCGACCGGGAGGCGAGACACATGGGCGAGAAGACGAGGACACATCCGGGAGCCGCCGGCAGGGCGACATCGGCCGGCCGGCCCACGTCCCTGAGGAATGTGGTGCTGGTCGGCCACAGTGGTGCGGGGAAGACGACGCTGGTGGAGGCGCTGGCCCTGGCGACCGGCGCGGTCAACCGGGCGGGCCGGGTCGAGGACGGCAGCTCTCTGTCGGACCACGACGAGATCGAGCACCGGCAGCAGCGGTCGGTGCAGCTCTCCCTGGTTCCCGTCGACTACGGCGGAATCAAGATCAACGTATTGGACACACCCGGGTACGCCGACTTCGTCGGAGAGCTGAGGGCCGGTCTGCGGGCAGCGGACGCGGCCCTCTTCGTCGTTTCGGCGGCGGACGGCGTGGACGGCGCGACCCGCATGGTCTGGGACGAGTGCGCGGCGGTCCGGATGCCGCGCGCGCTGGTCATCACGCACCTGGAGGCCGCGCGCGCCGACTTCGACCAGATGACGCGGCTGTGCGGCGCCACGCTGGGCGGTGACGACCCGGACGCCGTCCTCCCCCTGTATCTGCCGCTGTACGGCGCGACGGGCGCCGACGGCCACGCGCCGGTGCACGGTCTGATCGGCCTGCTCACCCAGCGGGTCTTCGACTACTCCTCCGGCGAACGTGTCGAGCGCGCGCCGGAGGCCGACGAGCTGCCGCTGATCGAGGAGGCCCGCAACCGGCTCATCGAGGGCATCATCGCCGAGAGCGAGGACGAGTCCCTCATGGACCGCTACCTCGCGGGCGAGGACATCGACGTGAAGACGCTCATCGGTGACCTGGAGACGGCGGTCGCCCGCGGCACCTTCCACCCCGTGCTGGCCGCGGCTCCGGCCGCGGAGGGCGCCCGGCAGGGTCTCGGCACCGTCGAGCTGCTCGATCTGATCGCCCGCGGCTTCCCCACCCCCGCCGAACGTGAGGCGCCCGCCGTCACCACCCCCGACGGCAAGCCGCGCCCGGCGCTGACCTGCGATCCGGCGGGTCCGCTGGTCGCCGAGGTGGTCAAGACCTCCTCCGACCCGTACGTGGGCCGGCTCTCGCTGGTCCGGGTCTTCTCGGGCACCCTGCGCCCGGACGAGACGGTGCACGTGTCCGGGCACGGCCTGGAGGACCGCGGCCACGAGGACCACGACGTGGACGAGCGGATCGGCGCCCTGTCCGCCCCGTTCGGCAAAATGCAGCGCTCCCTGTCGCAGGCGATCGCCGGCGATCTGGCCTGTGTGGCGAAGCTGACCCGCGCGGAGACCGGTGACACGCTCTCCGACAAGGACGCGCCGCTCCTGATGGAGCCGTGGACGATGCCGGACCCGTTGCTGCCGGTCGCCATCCAGGCGCACAGCAAGGCGGACGAGGACAAGCTCTCCCAGGGTCTGTCCCGGCTCGTCGCCGAGGACCCGACGATGCGCCTGGAGCACAATCAGGGCACCCATCAGGTGGTGCTGTGGTGCCTGGGCGAGGCGCATGTCGACGTGGCCCTGGAGCGGCTGCGGTCCCGGTACGGCGTGCAGGTCGACACCGTGCCGTACAAGGTCTCGCTGCGGGAGACCTTCGGCGGCAGGGCGGCGGGCCGCGGGCGGCACGTGAAGCAGTCCGGCGGGCACGGCCAGTACGCGATCTGCGAGATCGAGGTGGAGCCGCTGCCGGGCGGCAGCGGCATCGAGTTCGTGGACAAGGTCGTGGGCGGCGCGGTGCCGCGGCAGTTCATCCCGTCCGTGGAGAAGGGCGTACGGGCGCAGGCGGCGCGCGGGGTCGCGGCCGGGTACCCGCTGGTCGACGTGCGGGTCACGCTGCTGGACGGCAAGGCGCACTCGGTGGACTCCTCCGACGCCGCGTTCCAGACGGCGGGTTCGCTGGCGCTGCGCGAGGCGGCCGGTGACGCCCGTATCCATCTGCTGGAGCCGGTGGCCGAGGTGACCGTACTGGTTCCGGACGATTTCGTCGGGGCGGTGATGAGCGATCTGTCCGGGCGGCGCGGCCGTGTGGTGGGTACCGATCAGGCCGGGCACGGGCGCACGATCGTACGGGCCGAGGTGCCGGAGATCGAGATCAGCCGGTACGCCGTGGACCTGCGCTCCCTCTCGCACGGCACCGGCCGTTTCCACCGGTCCTACAGGCGGCACGAGCCGATGCCGCCGCAGCTCGCCGCGAAGCTCCGCGAGCAGGAGGAGAACGGCTCGTCGTGACGTCCCCTCGCCGGTCGTCCACCTCGGCATCCCCGGGGTGGACGGCGGCGGTACGCTGTGATCGCAGCTCAGAAGGTGTGCGACCGACGGTAGTTGGGAAGAAGGCCGCAGCAGCGGATGCGTGCGGGTGATGGGGGCGGCAGTGGCAGCAGACGGCTTCGACTTCAGTCCCGGGGCGCAGGTCCCGCTGTCCGGCGGTGCCGGACAGACCGCGGCCACCCAGGCGTTGGCCTCGGCGGCGTACCGGGACAATCCGCTCGCCGACATCTCCAAGGCCGACTCCGCCACCGCGAAGTCGACGATCAAACCACCCAAACTCTCCCTGTTCGAACCGAATCTGGGCGAGGCGTTCTCCCGCGCGCTCCAGTTGCGGATGCTCGGCGGTGCCCGCGGCGCGCTCATCCAGTCCTTCGGCATCGAACCGCAGACGGTCGTCGAGCACTGTCTGGCGGCCATCCGCATCCGCAAGATCCGCGATGTGAAGCTGACCGCCCTGATGCTGGGCTTCGGGTTGCTCTTCCTGCCCGGCGTGCTGCTGTGGCTGGGCGCGTTCCAGCTCAAGAAGCTGCTGTCGAAGGCGCAGGGCACCGGCACCTCGGCGCTCGGTGTGGCGCTGATGCTGGCCGTCGGCGCCATCGCTGTGCTCTTCCTGGTGAAGCTGCCGTTCACCGGTTTCTGGTCGGTGTATCTGCGCGCCATGGTGGTGGTGCCGGTGGTCGGCTGGTGGTGGGCGAAGCGGATCAGTGAGGCCACCGCGAAGGACCTGCGGGAGGCGTGGAAGGGCCTGCTCGAAGGCGGCGGTGTGGGCGCCAAGATCCCCGAGGCGGTCCCCAAGGACCCGAACGAGACCGCCGCCGAGCAGATGCGCCAGAGCCTGGCGAAGCTCACCGCCGAGCAGCACAGCAACGTCGCCTTCTACGCGGGCCCCAACGGCATACTCGGCATGGGCACCCGCTGGGGCAGCTGGCAGATGGCCGAGGAGCTGCGGCCCGCCGTGGAGGGCGGCGAGATCAACCCGTTCCGCAGCTACGACGTGATCCGCGTCATCCACGACCGGCTGCGTCTGCTGGAGCGCAGCCCGCTGCACACCGGCGGCTTCAAGGACGCCCCCTCCGTACGCCACTGGGTCGTGGTGCCGGTCGGCGAGAAGGCCGGTTCCGTCTCCCGCCCCGAGGGCACCGAGGTGGAGGCGTTCCAGGTCCGCCAGCACGAGATAGAGCGGATCTGCAACGAGCAGCAGTTCGGCAGCGGCAGCCGGCACTACCTCGGCGTGCAGTTCGTGCTGTGGGACGGCCAGCTCGTGATAACCCTGCTGATCACGGTCACCGTGCTGCACGAGACGCTGCGGGTGGAGGTCACCGGCCACGCCCTCGGCCCGGTGAACCCGCTGTTCACCTCCAAGCCCGCGCCGAAGAGCAAGAGTGTCTCCAAGACGGTCAAGTTCTGGGAGACCAAGTCCGTGAGCCTGCCGCTGGTCGACGCGAGCGAGGTGGTGCGGCTGGCCGCCCGCGCCCCGCTGACGTGGTTCCCCGGCTTCCTGGAGTTCCTGGGCGGGAAGCTGACCCTGCCGGAGCCGTTCGGCCTGCGGCACGCCTGGGCCGACAAGCCCTGGCGGCACCGCTTCATGGCCGACGACGCGCTGCGGGCGGCGACCCCGGTGCTGCGCGTGGTGCACTCCGCCGCCCTGAGCGTGCTGAAGGAGAACGGTGTGGACGTCGCGCGCTTCGACAGCCGTTCGCTGGTGCTGAGCGGGCAGGTGCAGGCCGCGGAGCCGCGCAAGGCCGACGAGTACCACGCGTAGCCGCTGTCGCGGCGGTCAGCCGGTCGGACGGGGGCGACCGACGCGGGACCGGCTTGTGCGCGGCCCCCGCCGCGCACAAGACCACTCACCGGAAGATCCCCGTATGCCCCAGTGAGTACCGCCCCGGCTGCGGGTAGACCGCCAGGCCGTGCGGGCCCTCGCCCACCGGGATCTTGGCGAGGGTCTTCCCGGTCCGGGTGTCCATGGCGTAGACCTCGGAGTTGTAGCGGCCGGACAGCCACAGCACGTTGCCGTCGGCGGACACCCCGCCCATGTCGGGGCTGCCCCCGCCGGGAATGTGCCACTTGTCCACGAGCTTGCCGCTCTTGAAGTCGAGCAGGGACACGGAGCCCTCGCCCCGGTTGGAGATGTACATCTTCTTGGAGTCGCGGCTGACGTAGAGGCCGTGGGTGCCCTTGCCGGTCGGCATCAGTTTCGGCTGTGCGAACGTGTCGCCGTCCAGCACCCACATGCCGTCGGCCATCATGTCCGCGACATACCAGGTCCGGCCGTCCGGCGACATCTTCACGTCCTGCGGCATGGCGCCCCGGAACGGCAGTTTCTGCTGGCCGACGACCTTCATCTTCTCGGTGTCGACCTTCAGCAGTTCGCCCGAGAACTCGCAGGAGACGATGAAGTACTTCCCGTCCACCGAGAAGTCCGCGTGGTTGACGCCCGCGCAGCTCACCGGGACGGTCTTGCGCACCTCCATCGACTTCGGGTCGCGGAAGACCAGTTCCTTGTCCATGGAGGCCATCACGACGGCGTACTTGCCGTTCGGCGTGAAGTAGAGGTTGTACGGGTCGTGCACGTCCACCGCCCGGCCGGACCTGCCGGTCGCCGGGTCGATCGGCGTCAGGTCGTGGCCGCGGTTGTTGTTCACCCACAGCGTCTTCATGTCCCAGGACGGGACGACGTGCTGCGGCTGCACCCCGACCGGGATGGTCTCGATGACCTTGTACGTCTTGGGGTCGATGACGCTGACCGTGTCCGAGCCGGTGTTGGGCACGTACACGCGGGAGGGGAAGTTCTTGACCTGTGGTGCGAGCTTGTTCGGGCGGTCGGCCGCGTACACGTCGTGCTCGTCCAGCGGCGGCGGCATGCCCGGCAGCAGCGACTTGGCGGCCTGCGCGGGCGAGGCCGGGGTCGACGCCCCGGGGCTGCTGTCGGCGGCCTCCGGCCCGCTGCCGCCGCCGCACCCTGCCGCCGTCAGTGCGCAGGCGACGGCCAGCAGCGCGGCCCGTCGGCCGGTACGGGCACGTTTCCGATCTTGGGTTGAGGTCCGGTCAGCCATCAGGTCACAAGCTCCGTTGTCGTCACCGCGCGCAGTCCGCGCCGGTGCAGGCCGTCGAGGATCGGGGGCAGCGCGGCAACCGTGCCGGCGTGCCCGAGGTGGAGGCTCACGATGGATCCCGCGCGGGCCCGGTCCAGCACGGTGCGCTGGACGGCGGGGGCGCCGGGGTCGTCCGCGTCGAGGGAGTCGACGTCGTAGGAGAGGACGTGCGGGTAGCCGGCCTTACGGGCCAGCCGGGTCACCAGTTCGGTGGCGTACTGCGTGCGCGAGGGGCGGAACCAACTGCCGATGGTGCCGGTCAGCTTCCGCAGCCGGTCGGCGCATCCGCTGATCTCGGCGTACGCCTCGGCCGCCGGGAGGGCGCAGATGTCGAGGTGGCGCTGGGTGTGATTGCCCAGTTCGTGGCCGCCGTCGAGGATGCGGCGGGCCATCAGCGGCTGCTCGTCGAGCCAGCCGCCGACGGCCAGCACGGTCACCCGGGCGCCGGCCCGCTCGGCCTCGCCGAGCAGCGCGGTGGCCGTCTTCGCGTCGCCCTGGCCGTGGAAGGTGAGGGCGACCGCGTCGCCGCGCCGCGGGCCGTGCTGGATCTGTACGGGCAGGCCGGGCGCTCGGGTCGGCGGGCGGGCCCTTCGGGCGGCGCCCGAGGCGGCCGTCCCCGAGGGGCGCGCCCCGGGGCCCGGCGGGCCGGTCCCGCCCGGTGGCGGGGAGCCGGAGGCCCGTACGGGCGCGGTGTCCGTACGGGCTGCGCACCCCGACGCGAGCGCACCGGCGGCCGCGGCCGTGGCGGTGCGCAGCACGGAGCGACGATGCAGGGAAGTCACCTCACCATTAGAGGGCAACGTGTCCGCATTTGTCGCTTTGTCGGATTTATCGCGGGGCGTGTCTCGGCCGCCGCTGCGGCGTCCGGGCTACTGCGGCCAGGCGTCGGCCAGCATCTTGCGGGTGTCGGCCAGCAACTGCGGCAGCACCTTCGTCTGGCCCACCACGGGCATGAAGTTGGTGTCGCCGCCCCAGCGCGGCACGACGTGCTGGTGCAGGTGCGCGGCGATACCGGCGCCGGCCACGGCGCCCTGGTTGAGGCCGATGTTGAAGCCGTGCGCCCCGGAGGCGGCGCGCAGCGTGGTCATCGCCCGCTTGGTGAACTCGGCCAGCTCCAGGGTCTCGGCCCGGTCCAGCTCGGTGTAGTCCGCCACGTGGCGGTACGGCACCGACATCAGGTGTCCGCCGTTGTACGGGTAGAGGTTGAGCACCGCGTACACGTGCTCGCCACGGGCGATCACCAGCCCGTCCTCGTCCGACTTGGCCGGAATCGTGCAGAAGGGGCAGCCGTCCTCGGCGCCCGGTCCGGACGGTTTGTTCTCCCCCTGGATGTACGCCATCCGGTGGGGCGTCCACAGTCGCTGGAAGGCGTCCTGTGTCCCGACTCCGATCTGCTGCTCCGGCTCACTCGTCATGCGGGCCAGCATATTCCCCGGTCGAGCGGCCATGCGGCGAGGGGCGGTCCCCGTCCGGGACCGCCCCTCGTGCGCCCCGCGCGAGCGGGGCCCGTCTCACACCTGGACCCGGCGCTCCACCGCGTCCAGGATCTCGGCGATCGCCTGCGCCTTCGGGATGCCGTTCTTCTGCGACCCGTCGCGGTAGCGGAAGGACACCGCGCCGTTGGCGACGTCCTCGTCACCCGCGATGATCATGTACGGCACCTTGCTGCGCTGCGCGTTCCTGATCTTCTTCTGCATCCGGTCCGAGGACGCGTCCACATCGATCCGCAGCCCCCGCTTCTTCGCCTCGGCGGCGAACTCCTGGAGGTACGGGACGTGGTCGTCGCCGATCGGGATGCCGGTGGCCTGCACGGGGGCCAGCCAGACCGGGAACGCTCCCGCGTAGTGCTCCAGCAACACCGCGAAGAAGCGCTCGATGGAGCCGAAGAGGGCACGGTGGATCATCACCGGGCGCTGCTTGGAGCCGTCCGGCGCGGTGTACTCCAGGTCGAAGCGCTCCGGCAGGTTGAAGTCCAGCTGGACGGTCGACATCTGCCAGGTGCGGCCGATGGCGTCCTTGGTCTGCACCGAGATCTTCGGGCCGTAGAACGCGGCACCGCCCGGGTCCGGGACCAGCGGCAGGCCCTGCTTCTCGGCGACCTTGCGCAGCGTCTCGGTGGCCTCTTCCCAGACCTCGTCGGAGCCGACGAACTTCTCCGGGTCCTTGGTGGACAGCTCCAGGTAGAAGTCGGTCAGACCGTAGTCGCGCAGCAGGTCCAGGACGAAGGTGAGCGTGGCGTCCAGCTCGTCCGCCATCTGCTCCTTGGTGCAGTAGATGTGCGCGTCGTCCTGGGTGAAGCCGCGGGCACGGGTCAGGCCGTGCACCACGCCGGACTTCTCGTACCGGTACACGGTCCCGAACTCGAACAGACGCAGCGGCAGTTCGCGGTACGAGCGGCCGCGCGCGTCGAAGATCAGGTTGTGCATCGGGCAGTTCATGGGCTTGAGGTAGTAGTCCACGCCCTCGTCGAGCTGCATGGGCGGGTACATGCCGTCGGCGTACCAGTCCAGGTGGCCCGACTTTTCGAACAGCTTCCCCTTGGTGGCGTGCGGGGTGTAGACGAACTCGTAGTCCGCCTCCTCGTGACGCCGCCGCGAGTAGTCCTCCATGACCCGGCGGATGATGCCGCCCTTGGGGTGGAAGACCGCCAGACCCGAACCGATGTCCTCCGGGATGGAGAACAGGTCCAGCTCCGCGCCCAGCTTGCGGTGGTCGCGCTTCTCGGCCTCGGCGAGGAACTCCAGGTACGCCTTGAGCTCGTCCTTGGTCGGCCACGCGGTGCCGTAGATGCGCTGGAGCTGCTTGTTCTTCTCGCTGCCGCGCCAGTACGCGGCGGCCGAGCGCATCAGCTTGAAGGCCGGGATGACCCGGGTGCTGGGCAGGTGCGGGCCGCGGCACAGGTCCTTCCAGCACAGGTCGCCGCTCTTCGCGTCGAGGTTGTCGTAGATGGTCAGCTCACCGGCGCCGACCTCGGCGGACGCGCCCTCGGCGGCCTCCGCGGCGGAGCCCTTGAGGCCGATCAGCTCCAGCTTGTACGGCTCGCCGGCCAGCTCGGCGCGGGCGTCGTCGTCGCTCACCGCGCGCCGGGCGAACTTCTGCCCGCGCTTCTGGATCTCCTGCATCTTCTTCTCGATGCGCTTGAGGTCCTCGGGGGTGAACGGGGTCTCGACGTCGAAGTCGTAGTAGAAGCCGTCCTTGATGGGCGGGCCGATGCCCAGCTTCGCCTCCGGGAACAGCTCCTGCACGGCCTGGGCCATCACGTGCGCGGTGGAGTGGCGCAGGATGTTCAGCCCGTCCTCGCTGCCGATGTCGACGGGCTCGACGGCGTCGCCCTCGGCCAGCTCGCACGCCAGGTCCCTGAGCTGCCCGGCGACGCGGGCGGCGACGACGGAGCGCTCGCCCTGGAAGAGGTCGGCGGCCGTAGTGCCCGTGGCCACCACGCGTTCTTCCCGCTCGGAATCGCGTTGGATGGTCACACGGACGTCTGACACCGGTCTCTCCTGACTTCTCGGGCGCGTCAGCGGTTGCTGCGCAGGCAAATCGTACCGAGCGACCGACGCTCCTCGCGAAACGGTTACGACGGGGCTGCGCCGGGAGCGTTCTTCGGGGGTGTGGGTGCGGGTTTGTGGGGTTGGCGTGGTGGGGGCGCGAGGGCGCGTTTGCGGGGACGGCATGGTGGGGGTGCGCGTGATGCGCGATGGGCCCGGTGGGTGGGGGCGCGGGGCCACTCCAGCGGGGTCCCTCTCCCCCAGCCTTCGGCCGGGACGCCCCCAAGGCATCCTTCAGCCCTGGCCGTCGGGCGGCTGTCCCTGGCGATCGGGCCGGACTCTCCACGAGCCCGCAAGCGCACCGGGTCCGGTGCTCGCGGCTTGCGCGATGGGCCCGGTAGTGGGGGCTCGGGGCCACTCCGGGGTCACTCTCCCCCAGCCTCCGGCCGGGGGTACCCCCACGGCATCCTTTAGCCAAGGTGAATCGGATACGTGGGCCAGTGTCCGGACTGCCTGCGGGGAGACCCCGGAATGTCCCCGAGCCCTGGCCGTCCGGCGGCTGTCCCGAGCAATCGGGCTGGACACTCTCACAAGCCCAAGAGCCCGTCCCTCGCGCACAGCGCGAAGACGGCCGCTCTCCCGCTCACAGCACGAAGGGGTCGCTCTCCCGCGCGCAGCACGAGGAGCCCTTCCTCCGGCGCGCAGCGCAAGGACCCTTCTCCCACGCGGAGCAGCGGGAGGCGCCCCGGAGGCCGCAGCAGTGACGCCCACACTCACGCGAGCCTCACCACCCCATGGGCGCGCACCAGGGTGATCGGAAAACTCCCCCACCGACCTCGGCTCGCCAGTCCGACCTGAGGGGCGTGCAGGGGGCCATCCCCGCAGGCAGTCCGGACACTGGCCCACATATCCGATGCACCTCAGCTAAAGGATGCCGTGGGGGTACCCCCGGCCGAAGGCTGGGGAGAGTTGGCCCCCCTGCGCGCCCCCGCCCCACAACGCAACCAATGCGAGCCACGCGTCAGCAAAAATCCTCGCGCGCAGCGCAGAGGGCCCCTCACTCCCCCGGCAACGGCAACGGCACCTCCCCCCCACACGCCTCCTCAAAAACATCCAAATTCTCCTGGAGCGACTTCAGCAGCCGATCCCGCTCCGCCTCATCAACCTGAACAGGCGTGACATCCGACGCCCCCGTGATGCGCCGGAAACCGCCCCGGCTCTCCAGCCGCCCGCTGACCCGGATCGGCAGACCGACCAGATGGGCGTGCCCGGCGATGCGGTAGTCCTCCTCGTCGAGCGCGACCCGCACCTGGAGCACGTCGGCCCCGGACAGCACCCGCAACCGCACCACGCCGGGCCCGCCGGGACGCTCCCGCCGCAGCCGTACCACCGCGCCGGTGACCCGCACCGGCAGTGACGGCTCGTCGCGGACGTAACGCTGGGCAGCCTGCTGGAGTGCGGGCAGGTCGCCGGGCGAGAACTCGACCGGTTCGGGCCGGGCGGCGAACCCCGGGGGCGGCCCCGCCCCCGGCGACCACTCCACCGAGATCCGTACCCCCTCCGCATCCCGCACCAGTGAGATCAGCGCCTCCGCCAGCTCATGGCACACCCCCAGCTCCACGGCGGCGTCGAACGCCTCCATGCCGCCGGTCGCCCGCTGGTAGTCGGTGGCGTCGCGGGTGGCGTGCAGCGCGCGCTGCAACCCGGCGACGGCCGCGCGGCCGGCCTCCACCGGCACGTACGCGGTCAGCCGCCGCCCGGCCGGCGCGGGCCCGACCAGCACGTCCGCCATGAAAGCCTCGGCCTTGCGCTTGTGCCGGGCACCGTAGAAGCCCGCCCTCCCGTACGTGCCGAGCGCACCGGCCATCAGCATCGAGCGGGCCGCCGTACGCAGCTGCTCCTGCGCGACCCACGGGGTGCCGCCGATGCCGTCCTCCGGGACCTCGCGCTCCCAGCGCACCTCGTCGCTGGGCACCGCGAGTGCCGCCAGGACCTCGCGCGCGGACGGCGCGGCGCTGTGCGCGAGGGCGGCCAGCGCCTCCGCGATCAGGTCGGTGCTGTCCGGGAAGGTCCGGGTCTGCGGTACGAGCAGACTGGTGCCCCCGGCGGCTCCGCCGGGCGGCGTCCAGCGGGCGTAGTGGCCGGCGGCGCCTCCCCGCCGCCGCCAGCCGTGCCGCGCCAGCAGGGCGCCGAGCACCGCCGGGTCCAGCTGTGCCGGGTCCGGAAGCCGGAACGCGTACTCGTCGGTCGGCCGGTGCATCAGGGTCTCCCTCCCGCCCCGACCCGCGTCATGATCTCGCAGAGCGCGCGGTCGTCGAAGATCCGCGTGGTCGGGATCCGCACGTTGGTCCTGCGCCGCCCGGTCACCTCATGGCCGGCCAGGTTGATCCAGTAGCAGCTGTGCCGCAGTTCGAGCCGGTCGTGGTCCGCCCGCAGCCAGTCCTCCTGGGTCCGCGGCACCAGCATCACGACCAGGATCTTGTGCACCGCCACGGGCGTCCGCGCGAGCTTCACCAGATGAGCGTTGTCCAGAGTGAAGGCGAAGCTCGTGCCGGGCGGCCGGGGGCCGACCTGGTACGTGCACTTCAACTGCACCTTGATGGTCACTTCGTCGTCGACGGCATGGCCGGGCGCGCCGTGGCTGACGTGCCAGTCGATGCCGTTGTCCGGGAAGGGCTGGGCCAGCGAGCAGCCCGACGCGGCGGCCACCGCGTGAAGATAGCCCACCTGGAGCGTCTCCATACAGGCCGTGGTGGCGAGCGCGCCGCGCAGCGACGCCGTGCGCGCGGGCACCAGTCCCCCCGGATCGGGCTGCGCGAGCGTCATCGCTCAAGTGCCTTCCGGGCCGGGTCGTTCGAAGGGGCCGTCGTCGTGGCGACGGCCCGTTGTGGTGTTCTTGTCCGTCTCAAGTGGTCAACAAACCAGGACGGTTCGACAACCGGAACCCTCGGGTATCACCTGGTCGGGTGGCCGCGTCGGCTCACCCGCCGCACGAGCGCGAGGAGTTGTGAAGATGCCGTGCTGGTTCGACGGTCCGCTCGCTTCCTTCGACACCGAGACCACCGGGATCGACGTGGAGCGAGATCGCATCGTGTCCGCCGCCCTGGTCGTCCAGGAAACCCCGCGCAGCGTCCCCCGCGTCACCCGGTGGCTGGTCAACCCGGGTGTGCCGATCCCCGAAGCGGCCACCGCCGTGCATGGTCTGACGGCCGAACACCTCGCCCTGTACGGCCGCTGGCCGGCGCCCGTCATGGAGGAGATAGCCCGTGCGCTGACTGACCAGTCGCTCGCCGGGCGGCCGCTCATCGTGATGAACGCGCCGTTCGACCTGACGCTCCTGGACCGTGAACTGCGGCGGCACCGCGCCGCCTCGCTCCCCCACTACCTGGGCGCCCACCCGCTGTCCGTGCTGGACCCGCGGGTGCTGGACAAGCACCTGGACCGTTACCGCAAGGGCCGCCGTACGCTCACGGACCTGTGCGCGGAGTACGGGGTCGAGCTGACCGGCGCGCACGAGGCCGCCGCGGACGCCCTCGCCGCGCTCCAGGTCGTACGGGCGCTGGGGCAGCGGTACGCGGAGCGGCTGGAGCCGCTGAGCCCGGCGCAACTGCACACCCGGCAGGCCGTGTGGCACGCCGCACAGGCGCGTGGGCTGGAGGCGTGGTTCGCGCGCAACGGCACGGAGGAGGCGGTGGATCCGCACTGGCCGATGCGTCCGGACCTCCCGGCCGCCGCCTGAACGACGGCGGACGACCCCGCACGCCCTCATACGCGCCCCTTGACGGCCCGCACGACGACGTACGGCAGGCCCTGCCGGGCAACGGTGCGCCAACGCCGAGGGCCGGGCTGCCTGTTGGCAGCCCGGCCCTCGGTCCCGGTGGGCGATACTGGGTTCGAACCAGTGACCTCTTCGGTGTGAACGAAGCGCTCTCCCACTGAGCTAATCGCCCGGGTGTTTTCCGCTCCCGGGGTTTCCCCCGCGAACGACCTGAACAATACAGGCCGTCGGGCCTTTTCATCAAATTCCCCGCCCGCGCATTCCCGTCCCCCGCAGTCTGGAGGCCAGGCCCCGGTGTCCGGCGCGCATCATCAGCGTGTGGTTGGCGAGGAAGAACGGCCGGCCCGGCAGCGCGAGCCGGCGTAACGACGGCTTGCGCACCTCGACCTCCTGCTCGAAGACGGCACACGTCCCGCCACCGGAGGCGCCCACCGTCCAGCGCGCGAAGCCTTCGAGGTCGCCGCGCATCGCTATCTCCAGGACCCCGGTGTCCGGGTCGCGGCACGTCTCGGTCGCGGTGACGGTCAGCACGTACGGGAGCAGGGACCGGAAGTGCGCGGTGCCGCTGCGGTCGTCGACGCGGATCACCCGGCGCACCTGGGGCCACCACTGCGGATACGCCTCGGCGTCCTCCAGGACGGCGTAGACCGCCGGGGGCGGCGCGGACAGCCGCCATTCGCTGCGGAAGCGGTACCGGTGCAGGACGTGCCGCCAGTCGGTCATGCCCCTCAGTCTGCCGCCCGGGCGGCGCCGGGAGAACGACGACGGCCCGGAGGTCTGGAAACCTCCGGGCCGTTGTCCGGTGTGGGCGATACTGGGTTCGAACCAGTGACCTCTTCGGTGTGAACGAAGCGCTCTCCCGCTGAGCTAATCGCCCGGGTGCAGCGCCAACATTACCGCACGTCGGAGGGGTCTCGTGACCACCCACGGGGGCGGGCGTCCGCGCGCGGCCCCCGCCCGGCCGCGCGCCCGTCACTCACCCGCGTTCCACGGCAGCACGAAGCCGAACTTCCACAGGTACACGGCCAGCCCGGCCACGATGATCACGGCCCCGATGCTGGTCAGGATGATGTTGCGGCGCCGCACCTTCGGATCCAGGGCCTTCTGCGTGGCCTCGGTGACCTTGCGCTTGGTCCAGCGCAGCACCAGTTGGGCCCAGACGAACTCGGTCGCCCAGATCGCCATGCCCGCGAAGATCACCAGCCAGCCCGGCCCTGGCAGCGGCAGCATGATGATGCCGCCGACGACCACCGCGAGGCCGACGACGAATATGCCGACCTGCCAGCTCAGGTGCAGGGGCCGGGAACGCTTGATGAAGCGCGGCGCCCGGGAGCCGAGTCGCTGTGCCACGTTCGCAGTCTCTCCCGCGGCGTCCTCTTGTGCAGCCGGGGTCGCCGCCGCGGCGGTGATCCCGACTCCCCCGTTACTCTCCGTATTCATGCGGCCCAACCTACCCGACGGACCACCGTCACCGGAATGGCCGCCGAGGAGGATTGGCAGCTCCGCCGTAAGAGGTACCGGAAGTCACCCAAAACCCTCAGAGGGGTTTACAACGGCACCGTAGGTGGCATGTCGATTTCGCCGACGTGCGAATCCCCGAGCGCACACTGAGCGAAAGGCCCTGGCGCTTATGAACACCACGGTCAGCTGCGAGCTGCACCTGCGCCTCGTTGTGTCGAGCGAGTCGTCACTGCCTGTACCCGCGGGCCTGCGGTACGACACGGCGGATCCCTATGCCGTGCACGCGACCTTCCACACCGGAGCCGAGGAAACCGTCGAGTGGGTCTTCGCCCGCGACCTCCTCGCCGAGGGCCTGCACCGGCCCACGGGCACCGGAGACGTCCGCGTATGGCCGTCCCGGAGCCACGGACAGGGCGTTGTCTGCATCGCCCTGAGCTCCCCGGAAGGCGAGGCCCTCCTGGAAGCCCCGGCGCGGGCTCTGGAGTCGTTCCTGAAGAGGACCGACGCGGCGGTTCCCCCCGGTACGGAGCACCGGCACTTCGATCTCGACACGGAGCTCTCCCACATCCTCGCGGAGAACTGAAAGGCGGCGCAGCAGCCCATCGCAGCCATCCACCGCACCGAACCGCTCACACCTGCACCGTCCGACTCGGGGCGACGGCACAGGACCGACAAGTTCATACGGCACGAGCCGGCGCCGTCGCCGCGGACCCACCGCGGAGACGGCGCCGAGGCTTGTTGGACGCGCTAGAGTCGGCGACCATTCGGCAAGGACACCGGGGCGGCGCCGTCCGACCCCACCCGGCCAGGGAGCGAAACCGTGATGATCACCCACGACACCCGGTGCGCGCTCGACGCGGTCGTCGACCTGTTGAACACCGCCCCGGAGGGCGATGCCCCCGGCGCCACCGACAGCCTGACCGACCTCGCGGCGCTCCAGGCGTTCGTCACGCGTAACGCGATCAGCGACGTGGGCACGCTCGGCGACCGTGACCTGGCCTCCGTACGGGCCGTACGGGCCCGCTTCGCCGACGTCTTCGCGGCGCCGGACGACCGTACGGCCGCCGAGCGGCTCAACGACCTGGTCGCGGCGGCTGGCACCACGCCGCGGCTGACCGACCACGACGGCTACGACTGGCACGTGCACTACTTCGCGCCGGGCGCCTCGGTCGCCGAGCACCTGGCGGCGGACGGCGGCATGGCACTGGCGTTCCTGGTGGTCGCCGGGGAGCGGGAACGGCTGCGGCACTGCGAGGCGCCGGACTGCCGGTTCGCCTTCGTGGACCTGTCCCGCAACCGTTCGCGCCGCTACTGCGACAGCCGTACGTGCGGCAACCGGCTGCACGTCGCGGCCTACCGGGCGCGCCGCCGCGAAGCCACCCGCTGACGGCGCTGACAGTACGGCCGGGGCCCGCCCGGCCCGTCGCCCCCTCGACCGGCCTCACAGGACGAGGAGGTCGTGCAGGGCGCCGATGAGCAGCAGGACGGCGATGAAGGTGAGGAAGAGCATCAGCGGCGGCTGGGACAACGCGAAAAGACAGCCACGCGGTTCGGGGGCCGGGGGGTCCGCCGCTGTGACGGCGGGGTCCCGGGCAAGGGCGCACTCGTCGTTCATCTCGCGCCGATGATGGCGCAGATGATCAGGTGGAAACGCCCGGATCACTCCTCAGGACCGGGAGTTCACCAGATCCCGTGCACTTCCGTGATCGCTACGGTGTCCGAGAGGTCACCCGCAGGGAACCTGCGGCGCGTGCCGTACGGCGGCTCCGGCGGCCTGCTCAGCGGCTCCGGCGGTCCGCCCTCCGGGGCTCGGCCGCCGTGCGGCTCCGGGCGATCCCGCGCCCGGTCAGATGCCGTGCTTCTTCAGGATGGCCTCGATGTCGGAGAAGTCCTCCTCCGGCGCGCCGCTCTTGTTCCGGCCCTTGGCCTGGGCCGCGGGCTGCGGGGACCGCGCACCCGCGCCGAGCGACGGGGCGGACGCCTTCGGCGCCACCGCGGCCGGGCCCTGCTGCCGGGCCGCGGCGCGCCGCTCCTTGCGGCTGCCGCCGGCCTTGAGGGAGTGCCGCTCGGCCACCCTCGCGATCATGAACAGGACGACGGAGAGGGCCAGCACCCCGAAGCCCGCCCAGACCACGGGCTTGAAGACCACACCGGTCAGCCAGTCGATGACGCCGGTCATCGCCAGGCCCACGGGGACCAGTGAGACAGCGGCGATGCGCGTCGCGGCCAGGAACCGCTTGCGGTAGGCGGTGAGCGCGGCGATACCCAGGCCGGCCACCGACACCACGGTACAGATGGTCGAACTCAGCATCCCGGTCCTCCTGCCGATCGATTCTCGTCCTCGCCGCGTCCGGCCCACCCGTCCGCGGGACGGCAGCGCGACGCACCTCTTGCCCTGCTCTGCCTCCATCCTGCCTCCTCCCGGCCGTCCGGTGCCACGATCCGGGGCAGGCTCAGGGACATCTAAGGGTCCGGCTCCTCCGCAGGTGCCGGTCCGGGTGCGGCGCCCTCGGACCGGCGCGGGTGCCGGTTCGGCCGGGGCCCCGCGGGCTGGGAGACTGGGCGTATGAACGACGCCACGACCTCCGGTTCCGCCCGCCCCGTCGTCCTCGACGTGTGGTGCGAGCTGCAGTGCCCGGACTGCACCGCCGCGCTCGACGACCTGCGGGCCCTGCGCGAGCACTACGGGGACCGGCTGGACATCCGGCTGCGCCACTTCCCGCTGGCCAAGCACAAGCACGCCTACGCCGCCGCCCAGGCCGCCGAGGAAGCCATGGACCAGGGCAAGGGTCAGCAGTTCGTGGAGGCCGTTCTGGCCCGTACGGAGGAGCTGGGCGCCAAGGGCGAGCGGCTGCTGCTCTCGGTGGCCGCCGAACTGGGCCTGGACGCCGAGGAGATGGACACCGCGCTCATCGACGGCCGGCACCTCCTGGCCGTCGACGCCGACCAGGCGGAGGGCAAGGCGATCGGGGTGACCGGCACGCCCACGTACACGATCGGCGGGGAACTGCTGGACGGCGGCAAGAGCCAGGAGGGCCTGCGCGAGCGGATCACGGAGATCGCCGACCGGCTGCTGGCCGAGCAGGCCTGACCCGGCCCGCGGCCCGCCGGACGGGCCGGCGGCCGAGCCGGGCGGGCCGGCGCGCTCAGAGCAGGAGCTTGTGCAGGGAGTAGTCGGTCGGCCGGTAGCCCAGGGTCTCGTAGAGACCGCGGGCCCGCGGGTTGTCGACGAAGACGTTGAGCCCCAGGACGGTGCGGCCCGCTTCGAGGGTCTCCCGCTCGGCGATCAGCATGAGCGAACGGCCGTGGCCGCGTCCGCGGTGCTCCGGCGCCACCTGGATGTCCATGACATAGCCGCCGGGCCGGGCCGGGTGGTACGTCGTGGTCCAGACCGTCCCGACGTCCGTGCCGTCGTGGGTCAGCACGCGCAGCGACTGGTGCGGGGTGCCCGGCCCGTCCGGGAGCAGCGTCGCGTGGTCCTGCGCCGCGTTGTGTTCCGCGCGCTCGCGCGGCATCCCGTTGGCCACCTGCGCTTCGACGTAGGTGGCGGCCGCGGCGGTCAGCCAGGCCGGGTACTCCTCCGCGCCGAGCGGCCGGACGGCGCTGCCCGCGGGAAGTCCGGGCGGGGAGGTGAGCTCCTTGAGCATCCGGCGGCTGTGCTCCGTGTAGCCGAGGGCGGCGGCCAGTCGCAGGGCCGGCTCCGCGGCGGCCGGCACGTCCACCGAGATCCGCCGGCAGCCCCAGCCGCGCAGCACCTCCTCGGCGGCGAGGGCCGCGACGGTGCCGCGGCCGCGGTGCCGGTCGCGTTCGTCGATGCGCAGGTCCGCGATGCGCCCGGCGGACAGGCCCAGCCGGGCGTCGGTGGCCAGAGTTATCCGGCCCACCGGGCGGCTGTTGACACAGACTTCGTACGTACGGGCCCGGCCGCCGTCGTCGCGTCGTTCTTCGGGGCCGGCGGGGCGCAGCGTAGTGGTCACGCTGGCTTTCTACCCGGTTTTCCGGGCGTACGTCATCAGCGCGGGTCGAAGTCGGCGGCGGCGCGCTCCGCGAAGACCCGCATTGCCTCGGCGGTCAACGGTCCGGGCGTGTCACCCAGTTGGCGTCCGTCGACCCGGGTGACGGCCTGCACGTCGCGGAGCGTGGAGGTCAGGAAGACCTCGTCGGCGTGTTCCAGGACGTCCAGCGGCAGGTCGGTCTCCTTGGCGCCGGTCCACTCGACGGCCAGGGCACGGGTGATGCCCGCCAGGCAGCCGGAGGCCAGCGGCGGGGTGTGCAGCACGCCGTCCAGGGCGACGAAGACGTTGGAGCCGGTGCCCTCGCAGAGCTGGCCGACGGTGTTGCCGAAGAGCGCCTCGGAGGCGCCCTTCGCGCGGGCGCGGGCGAGCGCGACGACGTTCTCCCCGTAGGAGGTGCTCTTCAGGCCCGCCAGCGCGCCGCGCTCGTTACGGGTCCAGGGGACGGTGACGACCGCGGTGGTGTCGGGGCGGCGCGGCGCCTCGCCGAGCGCGACGACCAGCGTGGGGGCCGCCTCGCCGCGGTCCGAGCCGAGGGGTGAGAGGCCGCCGGTGTACGTGACGCGCAGCCGGCCGAGCGGTACGGGGTTGGCCTCCAGCACGGCCGCGCAGGCACGCCGTACCTCGTCGAGGTCGGGATCGGGGAGGCCGAGACCGCGGGCGGAGGAGGTGAGCCGGTCCAGGTGGCGGGTGAGGGCGAAGGCCCGCCCGTCGACGGTCCGGAGCGTCTCGAAGACGCCGTCGCCGACCGTCAGGCCGTGGTCGAGGACCGAGACCCGGGCGCTCTCGGCGTCGCGCAGCTCTCCGTCGAGCCAGATCTTCATGGTCGTGTCCCTCCGCCGCTCGGCTCGTGCAGGCCCGACGCTACCGCCAGCAGCCTGCGGGCCTTCAGCTCGGTCTCGTCCCACTCCCCTTCGGGGTCCGAGCCCCAGGTGATGCCCGCCCCGGCGCCGAAGCGCAGCACCGGCCCCTCGGGGGCCGAGCGGTCGATCCAGAACGTACGGATGCCCACCGCCAGCTCGCCGGTGCCGCGATCGGCGTCCACCCAGCCGATGCCGCCGCAGTACGGGCCGCGGGGCGCGGTCTCCAGTTCCTCGATGACGCGCTGGGACGCGAGCTTCGGCGCTCCGGTGATGGAGCCTGCCGGGAAGGTGGCGTCGAAGAGGTCCGCCCAGCCGGTCTTCCCGTGCTCCTCCGCCAGCTCCCCGCGCACGGTGGAGACGAGATGGACCAGGCCGGGGTGCGCCTCGATCGCGCAGAGCGCCGGGACGGTGACGGAGCCGGTGCGGCAGACCTGGCCGAGGTCGTTGCGGACCAGGTCCACGATCATCACGTTCTCCGCCCGGTCCTTGTCCCGCAGGTCCTCGGGGACCCGGCCGGTGCCCTTGATCGGGCCGGACTCGACGGTGCGCCCGGAGCGGCGCAGGAACAGTTCGGGGGAAGCGGTGGCGACCTCGGTGCCGTGCGCGGGGAGGCGGACCGTGCCCGCGTACGGGGCCGGGTTGCCGCGGGCCAGGACGGCGGACAGGGCGTCGACGTCGGCGTGCTCGGGGTCCGGCAGCGGCGCACTGAGAATCCGGCAGAGGTTCACCTGGTAGACCTCGCCGGCGGCTATGTGGGCGCGTATGCGCCGTACGCCCTCGATGTAGGCGGCGCGGTCCAGCGAACTGCGCCAGTCCCCGGGGGCCGGGCCCCGCCAGCGGGCGGGGTCGGGCGGAGGCACCGCCCCGGTCTCCCGTACGTCCCCGAAGCGCGCGCAGAGCAGTCCGCCCTCGTAGTCGGCGACGACGGCCCACCACCCCGCCGAGTCCAGGGCCTCCGGATCACGGGTGACATCGCGCAGGTCAGTGGCTGTACGGCCGCCGAAACGGGCCAGCGGAGGGAGGTCGTTCACGCCATCGAGTCTATGGCTGGGGCCCGGCGCCCGCCCCGATCGGGCGAGCAGCGCAGCACGCTGCACAAACGCGTTTTTGTACTGGCCCGGGAATCCGCTAGAGTTCAACACGTCGCCGGGACGCGGAAGCGAAACGGAGACGCGGTTCCTCCCCGGACCTGGTCCGGAAAGGCGCCTGCGGACGTAGCTCAGTTGGTAGAGCACCACCTTGCCAAGGTGGATGTCGCGAGTTCGAGTCTCGTCGTCCGCTCGAAGTGGGGGATCTTCCCGACCCCCGCACTCCTGGTGGAGTGGCCGAGAGGCGAGGCAACGGCCTGCAAAGCCGTCTACACGGGTTCAAATCCCGTCTCCACCTCCAAGGACGATTAGCTCAGCGGGAGAGCGCTTCCCTGACACGGAAGAGGTCACTGGTTCAATCCCAGTATCGTCCACTGGTCCGCAAGGACCGAGCCCCCGGCCTTCGGGCAGGGCGGAACCCGCGCGATTAGCTCAGCGGGAGAGCGCTTCCCTGACACGGAAGAGGTCACTGGTTCAATCCCAGTATCGCGCACGCAGCACCCCGCGGCCCCGGCCGCGGTCCCGAGGACGATTAGCTCAGCGGGAGAGCGCTTCCCTGACACGGAAGAGGTCACTGGTTCAATCCCAGTATCGTCCACACCGTAAGGCCGAGGGCCGGAGCTTCTTGCTCCGGCCCTCGGTCGTTGTGGCGTCCCCGGAAACTGGTCCGTCAGGGCGCGGGCGGGGGCGTCCAGTTCGAGCCAGGGGGCGCCGTACGGACGTACGGGAAGACCGGTCGGCCGGACGGCCGGCCGGTCCGGGTCACAGTCGGGAGCGGGCGCCTGGGCCACGACACGCCCGCAGCGGACGAGGGTGGCGTCGGAGCGGGGGGCGGTGCGCGGGGCCGAGTTCGGCTTCGGGTCGGATCGGGGGCCGGGTCGGGCTCCGGAGTCGGCCCCGGACAGGCCGATGGCCGGGCATCTCCCCAGATGCCCGGCCACTCGTGCCGTCCGCCGCACCCCCGTCCCCACGGGGTTGTCGGCCGGAAGATCCCCCGTCCCGGGCCGCTCTCCCAGGACCGGGGCGCCTCAGCGCCCCAGCATTCCGGCCACGGACGACGCCTGTGTCATGACGGCTTCCCAGCCGCCGAACACCACGGCGAGCAGGACCGCCAGCGGCAGCACCATGGCCACCGCGACGAGCGGATGGCGGGTGCCTGAACGCCGCCCGCCGAACGCCGAGGCGGCCCTGCGCCCTTGCGTGCGGACGGCCGTGCGCCCGAAGCTCTCTGCCATCGTCCCGCTCCCCGTCGAATTGGGGCGGCGGGCGTCTGACCTCGGGGGACGAGTGCGTTCGCCCGCCGCTTGCACCCAACATTAGGGAACCGGCGGGCCCCGGTCGTCATGCCGTCGTACCGATTGGACGGCCTCCGGGAGGATGACGGTACGCCGCGCCGCGTACTCCCCTGGGTGGAGACCTCGCCCCGGAACCCCGGGTCATCCCGGAGGGGACGCTCCCCCGGCGGCCGCCTCGGACGCCTCGGCCCGCGGAACGGGGTGCTCGACCAGGGCCAGCACCCGGCTGGCCATGAACCGGGCCGTCCGCACCACCGTGCCACTGCGGGTGACTTCGCTCACTTCCACCACTCCCCTGCGCACCGCCGTCTCGACCCTGCGGCCCGCTCTGCTCGCCACCACTTCGTACGTCCGGGTCGTGTCCCCGGCGTCCACGACGATCTCGACTCGGTCACCCTTCACCGCGCCAATCCCCCTTCCGCGACGGATCATTGGGAGCACACGCGGCAGGCCGGGCCGCGCCGGGCCCGGATTCCTGCCGCTCTTTCAGGATCCCACCGTGCACTGACAATCCGGCTGCCGACTCATGCGCGGCCTATCAGCACAGCGAGCCGTCAATCCGTAAGCTGTGCCTCGTCAGACGGGACCGGGCAGCGGGGATGGACATGGCGATGATGCGGCTCCGGCGCGAGGACCCGCGTGTCGTCGGTTCGTACCGGCTGCACCGGCGGCTCGGCGCGGGTGGGATGGGCGTGGTCTATCTCGGCTCCGACAAGCGCGGGCAGCGGGTGGCGCTGAAGGTCATCCGGCCGGATCTGGCCGAGGACCAGGAGTTCCGGTCGCGGTTCGCCCGTGAGGTGTCGGCCGCGCGGCGGATCCGCGGCGGCTGTACGGCGCGACTGGTCGCCGCCGACCTCGACGCGGACCGGCCGTGGTTCGCCACGCAGTACGTCCCCGGGCCCTCGCTGCACGACAAGGTCAACGACGAGGGGCCGCTGTACCCGGCGCAGGTCGCCTCGATCGGTGCCGCGCTCTCCGAGGGCCTGCTGGCGGTGCACGACGCGGGCGTGGTCCACCGCGACCTGAAGCCGTCCAACATCCTGCTCTCCCCCAAGGGCCCGCGCATCATCGACTTCGGCATCGCGTGGGCCACCGGCGCGAGCACGCTCACCCACGTCGGTACGGCGGTCGGCTCGCCCGGGTTCCTCGCACCGGAGCAGGTGCGGGGCGCCGCGGTGACCCCGGCGACGGACATCTTCGCGCTCGGTGCCACGCTCGCGTACGCCTGCACGGCGGACTCCCCGTTCGGTCAGGGCAGTTCGGAGGTCATGCTCTACCGCGTCGTCCACGAGGAGGCGCACCTGGGCGGTGTTCCGGACGCGTTGGCGCCGCTGCTGGCGGCCTGTCTGGCCAAGGACCCGGCGGACCGGCCCTCCACGCTGTCGCTGTCGCTGCGGCTGAAGGAGATCGCCGCGCGGGAGGCGCAGGGCCTGGCGTTGCCGGGCGGATCCGGCGGCGAGGCGGTGTCCGGCGGGGCCGGGCGCGGGCGGGCCGGCCGTGGCCCGTCGTCCGAGCGCGGCGCGTCCGCGGACCGGGGGGCCGCGTCCGAGCGGAGCACTCCGGCCCGGGCCAGGCCCGTACGGCCGCAGGCCGACCGGCCGACCGGGAAGCGCGCGGAGGAGTACGCGCGCCAGCGGACGGAGCGGCGGGCGGCCGGCACGCCGACGCCGCGGCCGCAGGCGCCGCGCGGAGGGGCGCCGGGACGCGGGAGCGCACCGGGCCGGCCGCAGTCGGCCCCCGGGGCCGCTCCGGCGGGGCCTCAGGGGGATGCCGCGCCGAAGCCCCGTGGTGGCCGGCGGCCGTCCGTACCGGGGGCGCGTACCTCGGGACGGAACGGTTCTCGTCCGGCGCGCGCGCCTCGCACGGGGGCGCGGACGTCGCCCGGCGGGCGCAGGCCGGGGCCCGACCGGCGGTTGCTGCGCCAGCGGATCATCGTGTTCATCACGGTGACGCTGCTGGTCGCGTTGGGAATCGCGGCGGCACAAGGGTGTCAGGGGCCGGCCCGGGGGATGGGGGCCGAGCGGGCCGTGGTGACATCCTCGGCCGCTGAGCCGTCGGCGGGGTCGTCGGCAGGGCCCTGGCGGGGTTGATCTCGCCAACGGGAGCCTGACGACGGGGCCTACCGGAGCCTGACGGGGCTTGACGGGGCCAGCCGGAGCCTGTCAGGGCCTACCGGCACCTACCGAGGCTCATCGGGTGGACACGCCGCCCGTTTCCCCCCGCCCCGCCGTCACCGCGTAGAACGCCACCGCTGCCGCCGCCCCCACGTTGAGGGAGTCGACGTCGTGGGCCATCGGGATGCGGACCCAGGCGTCGGCGGCCCGTAGGGCCTGCGGGGTGAGGCCGTCGCCTTCGGCGCCGAGCAGCAGGGCCGCGCGGTCCAGGCGGTGGGGTGCCACCTCGTCCAGGGGGACCGCCTTGGCGTCCGGGGTGAGGGCCAGGAGGGGGAAGCCTGCCGCGCGGACCGTTTCGAGGTCGCGGGGCCAGTTCTCCAGGCGGGCGTACGGGACGGCGAAGACCGCGCCCATGGAGACCTTCACCGAGCGTCGGTAGAGGGGGTCGGCGCAGTCCGGGGAGAGCAGGACGGCGTCCATGCCGAGGGCGGCGGCGCTGCGGAAGATGGCGCCGATGTTGGTGTGGTCGTTCACGGCTTCCATGACCGCGATCCGGCGGGTGCCGGGGCGGGCCAGGAGTTCGGCGGCCGTCGGCAGGGGTTTGCGGGCCATGGACGCCAGGGCCCCGCGGTGGACGTGGTAGCCCGTCACGCGTTCGGCGAGGGCCGGGCTGACCACGTAGACGGGGGCCGGGACCTCGTCGATGACGTCGCGCATGACGTCGACCCACTTGGCGGACAGCAGCATCGAGCGCATCGCGTAACCGGCGTGCTCGGCGCGTCGGATGACCTTCTCGCCCTCCGCGATGAACAGGCCCTCGGCCGGTTCGCGGCGGCGTCGCAGTTCGACGTCGGTCAGGCCGGTGTAGTCGCTCAGCCGCGGGTCGTCCGGGTCGTCGACGGTGATGATCTCAGCCACGGGATGGGGTGCCTTGTCCGTGCGGGCCGGCGAAAGGTTTCGCGGGTCAGGGGGCGGGGTTCACGGCGACGACGTCGCCGATGACGATGACGGCGGGCGGGCGGATGCCCTCGGCCCGTACCGTCTCGCCGAGGGTGCCGAGGGTGGCGTCCACCCGGCGCTGGGCCGCCGTGGTGCCTTCCTGGACGACGGCGACGGGGGTGTCGGCGCCGCGTCCGTGGGCGATGAGCGTGGCGGCGATGGCGCCGCTGTTCTCGACGCCCATGAGGACGACGACGGTGCCGCGCAGGCGGGCGAGGGCGGACCAGTCGACGGTGGAGCGCTCGTCGTCGGGCGCGACATGGCCGCTGACGACGGTGAACTCCTGGGCGACGCCGCGGTGGGTGACGGGGACGCCGGCGGCGGAGGGCACGCTGATGGAGCTGGAGATGCCGGGGACGACGGTGCAGGGGATGCCGGCCTCGGCGAGGGCCTGGAGCTCTTCCATGCCGCGGCCGAAGACGTACGGGTCGCCGCCCTTGAGGCGGACCACGGTCTTTCCGGCGCGGGCGTGCTCGATCAGGGCGTTGTTGATGGCCTCCTGGGCCATGAACCGGCCGTACGGGATCTTCGCGGCGTCGATGACCTCGACGTGCGGCGGGAGTTCGGCGAGCAGGTCGCGGGGGCCGAGCCGGTCGGCGATGACCACGTCGGCCTCGGCGAGCAGGCGGCGGCCGCGCACGGTGATCAGGTCGGGGTCGCCGGGGCCGCCGCCGACCAGGGCGACGCCGGTGGCCCGGGCGCGGTGGTGCGGGGCGGCGAGGGTCCCGTCGCGCAGGCCCTCGACGATGGCGTCCCGTACGGCGGCGGAGCGGCGCGGGTCCCGGCCGGTGAGGACCGCGACGGTGACGCCCTCGCTGCGGCCGGTGGCCGGGGTCCAGGCGGTGGCGGCCTCCGCGTCGTCGGAGCGGACGCACCACACGCGGCGGTCCTCGGCCTCCTGGGAGGCGGCCGTGTTGGCTTCGGGGTCGTCGGTGGAGATGAGCGCGTACCAGGCGTCCGCGAGGTCCCCGGGCTCGTACCGGCGGCGCTCCCAACGGATCTCACCGGTGTCGGCCATCGCCTCGACGGACGGCTTGGCGGACGGGGAGATCAGCAGGACGTCGGCGCCGGCGGCGACCAGGGAGGGCAGGCGACGCTGGGCGACCTGGCCGCCGCCGAGGACGACCACGCGGCGGCCGGACAGGCGCAGTCCGACGGGGTAGGCGGCGTGTTCGGCGTGCTCGGCCATGACGGTACGGCTCCTTGTGCGGTGGCGCGGGGCGCGTGGTGCGGGCAGCGCTCGCGGGCGGGGGAACGGGGACGCGTTCGCCGCTACGGCGCTGGAGCGGCTGGCGGGCGGGGCGGCTCAGCCCCGGGGTTCCGTACCTGGTGAGAGGGTACGGGCCCGGCCCACAGCCTATGTGGCTGCGGGCCGGGGGTCATGCTCGGGCACCGGTACGGGACCGATGCCGGTGGGTCAGCTCTTCTCCGTGACTCCGGCGGAGTCGAAGGTGGCGACCTCGTGCATGGCGCGGGCGGCGCTCTGCACGACGGGCAGCGCCAGCAGGGCGCCGGTGCCCTCGCCGAGCCGCAGGTCGAGGTCGACCAGCGGGCGCAGTCCGAGCTTGTTGAGCGCGGCGACGTGGCCGGGCTCGGCGCTGCGGTGGCCGGCGATGCAGGCGGCCAGCGCCTCGGGGGCGATGGCGCGGGCCACCAGGGCGGCCGCTCCGGCGCTGACACCGTCCAGGATGACCGGCGTACGCAGCGAGGCGCCGCCGAGGATCAGGCCGGCCATCGCCGCGTGCTCCAGGCCGCCGACCGCGGCGAGGACGCCGATGGGGTCGCCGGGGTCGGGCCGGTGCAGTTCCAGGCCGCGGCGGACCACGTCGACCTTGCGGGCGTGCGTCTCGTCGTTGATGCCGGTCCCGCGGCCGGTGACCTCGGCGGGGTCGGTCTCGGTGTAGACGGAGATCAGGGCGGCCGAGGTGGTGGTGTTGGCGATGCCCATCTCGCCGGTGATCAGGGCCTTGTTGCCGGCGGCCACCAGGTCGCGGGCGGTCTCGATGCCCACTTCGAGGGCGCGCAGCACCTCTTCGTGGCTCATCGCGGGCCCGACGGTGAAGTCGGCGGTGCCCGGCCGGATCTTGCGCGGCAGCAGGCCGGGGGTGGTCGGCAGGTCGGCGGCCACGCCCACGTCCACGACGCAGACCTCGGCGCCCACCTGGTTGGCGAAGGCGTTGCAGACCGCGCCGCCGCCCAGGAAGTTGGCGACCATCTGCGCGGTCACCTCCTGGGGCCAGGGGGTGACGCCCTGGGCGTGCACGCCGTGGTCGCCCGCGAAGACGGCGACGGCAGCCGGTTCCGGGATCGGCGGCGGGCACTTGCGGGACAGGCCGCAGAGCTGCGCGGAGATGATCTCCAGCATGCCGAGGGCGCCCGCGGGCTTGGTCATCCGCTTCTGGCGCTCCCACGCCTCGCCGAGCGCCTTGGCGTCCAGCGGGCGGATGCCCTGGAGGGTTTCCTGGAGGAGGTCGGCGGGTGCCTCGCCGGGCAGGGCGCGGCGGCCGTACGTCTCCTCGTGGACGACCCAGGACAGCGGGCGGCGCTTGGCCCAGCCGGCCTGCATCAGCTCGGGCTCGTCGGGGAACTCGTCGACGAATCCGACGCAGAGGTACGCGACGACCTCCAGGTGGTCGGGCAGGCCCAGTTCGCGGACCATCTCGCGCTCGTCGAAGAAGCTGACCCAGCCGACGCCCAGGCCCTCGGCGCGGGCCGCCAGCCACAGGTTCTCCACCGCGAGGGCGGAGCTGTACGGGGCCATCTGGGGCTGGGTGTGGCGGCCGAGGGTGTGCCGGCCGCCACGGGTCGCGTCGGCGGTCACCACGATGTTGACCGGCGTTTCGAGGATGGCCTCGATCTTCAGCTCGCGGAACTGCTTGGCGCGGGCCTTGGGCAGCGACTTCGCGTACGCCTCGCGCTGCGCCGAGGCGAGCTGGTGCATCCGCTCCCGGGTCTCCTGCGAGCGGATGACGACGAAGTCCCAGGGCTGGGAGTGGCCGACGCTGGGGGCGGTGTGGGCCGCCTCCAGGACGCGCAGCAACACCTCGTTGGGGATGGGGTCGGGACGGAAGCCGTTGCGGATGTCGCGGCGTTCGCGCATGACGCGGTGCACGGCGGCCCGCTCGGAGTCGTCGTAGCCGGTGGCCGGAGGCGTCGTGGGCGCGGCGGTGTCGGGCCCGGGTTCCGCGCCGGCTTCGGGGCCGGCTTCCGCGGCGGGGGCCTCGGTGGGCTGCTCCTGGTGAGCGTCCGCCGGGGCAGCCGTGGCGTCGGGAGCGTGCACCGTGTCCTTACCGTCGCCCTCCTGGACGTCACCGTCCTGGACGTCGCCGTCCTGGTCCTCGCCGAGCTGGACGAGTTCGGAGGCGTCCTGCTCCGGGGCCGGCCGGTCGGCGGCATCCTCCGGCGCCTCGGCCCGGACGGCCTCGGCTGCGGGCGTCTGGGCTTCCTCCGCCACCGGGGCGGCCGGAGCGTGCGCGGCGGCCGGGGCCGTCGCCTCGGGGCCCTGTGCCTCGGGGGTCCGCTGCTCCGGGACGACCGGGATGGCGGCCTGCCCGGCGTCCGTGGGCACGGCCTCGGCGGCCGGGGCCTGCGCGGCGGCGGCCGGAGCCGCCGCGGGCACGCCGGCCTGCTGCTCGGCGACCGCCTCCGGTGCGGCCGGTGCCGCGTCGGCTGCCTGCGGCTGCGGCTCTCCGCCCGGGGCGACGGCCTCCTGCGGTACGTCGGTGACGGGCACGGCGGCCTGCTCCTGCTCCGGTACGGTCTGGTCCTGCTCCCGTACGGCTTGGTCCTGCTCCGGGACGGCTTGGTCCTGCTCCCGTACGACCTGGTCCTGCTCCGGTACGGCTTGGTCCTGCTTCCGTACGACCTGGTCCTGCTCCGGTGCGGCCGGGGCGGCCTCGGCCTCCACGGGGGCCGCGGGGTCTTCCGCGCCGGGCGCGTCGGGAGCCGTCCCGACCGTGGCTTCCCGGTCCTCGGCGGCGCTCTCCGTCTGCTCGGCGGCCGGGGCGGCCGTCTCCTGGGCTGCCGCGGGCGTCCCGGCAGGGGCGGCCGGTGCCTCTTCGGCGACCTGTATGGGCTGCGGCACCTGGGCCGGTGCCGCGGGCTGCGGGCCGTCGGCCGTGCCCGTGGCGTGCGTCGTCACGCCTGCGCCGGTCACGTCCTGGACCGCCTCTCCCGGCTGCGTGCCCCCGGCTTCGGGGGCCGGCTGCTCGGCCGGTACAGGCTGCTCGGCGGGCGCGGTCTCGTCGGCCGGTGCCTGCTGTTCCGCCACCGCGGGCTCGGCCGTCACGGCTTCCGCCACCACGGGCTCCTCCGCCACGGCCTCCGCCGCCTGCTCGCTGCCGTCGGCGGCCGCCTGCGACGTGACCTCCGGGGCGGCCTCCGGCGCGCCCTCGGCGCCTTCCGGAGCGGGCTCCGGCTGCGCTGCCGGGGCAGCGGCTTCGGCCGGCTCCGCCTGGGCCTCGGCCGGCTCCGTCGTCACGTCGGCCGCCACATCGGCCGTCGTCACATCGGTCACCGCAGCCTCCTCAGCACCGCGATCGACCGATTCTGCAGCCGCGACGGCGTCCGGGACCGGAGCCTCGACCGCGTCCGGAGCCGGTGCCGTCCCGGCGGCCGTGGCCGCGTCCGGAGCGGCCTGCACCGCGACGGCGGCCTGTGCCGCGACCGGCGCCACCGGGGCCGCCTGCGCCGGAGCACTGTCCCAGAAGGGAACCTGCGCGGGCGTCTGTACGGGGATCTCGCCGAGCTGCGGCCCGGGCAGCGGTGCCGTGCCGGGCGCCGCGTAGGCCTCGGCGGGCGCCTGCTGCGCGGCGGGGGCGGCGGCAGGGGCTTCCGGCTGCTGCCCGCCCTCCTCGACGTCCAGGTACTCGGGGCCGGTCGTCGGCGGGCCGGGGTTGCCGCGCACCGGAGTGCTCGGCGGCGCGCCGGCCGGGCCGCGGTCGGCGAGCGAGCGGACCACGCCGCCGCTCGCGTCGGGCACCGGCGGGCCCATGTGCAGGGGGCGGCGCGGCGGCGCGGGGGCCTGTTGCGGCGCGGCGGGCGGCGGTACGCGTACGCCGCCCAGGTCGACGGAGGCCGAGTCGCGGCCGCCGCTCTCGTGGTCGCCGGCCTCCGGCGGCACCGGCTCGTACGCCATGGCGCCGAGCGGCGCGGAGTCGTACGGACCGGCCTGCTCGGGCACGGTCTGCCCGGGCGCCCCTTGCGACGGCTGGGCCTGCTGCGGGTACTGCGGCTGGTGGTGCTGCTGCTCGCTGCCCCACGCGCCCTGGGCGCCCGGCATCAGCAGCAGGTCGTCGTCCTCGGTGCCCGCGTCGGCGGGGTCCAGGAAGGTGTACGCGTCGGGCGCCTGGGGCGTCCCCGGCGGCTGCGTCGGGCCGGCATCGGCAGGCGGGGGAACGGCCGCCGGCTGCGGCTGTCCGGGCTGTGCGCCTGCGTTCTCCGGCAGTCCCTCGCCCGGGACCTGGCCGGTGTCGGTCATGCGTACCCCTCGCCCATTGGTAGTGCTCCTTCCAACCGCTCGTGCGACGCGCTCCACCGCGGCGCGCCGACCGCCCCTATAGCTAGAACGAGCGAGCGCGCCTCGCGGCACGTCCGCCCTTGAGTGCTTCATTTACGGCCAAAACCACAGCATGTTCCGGATATTGGCGTACGAAACCGAACGTGGGGCGGCGGCGCAACGATCCGCCAGCCTACCCCGCGCCGGTTGCGGAGCGGGTCACGGGTGAGCAACCCGGTAGCCGCTGAGCAGGAAGACGACGGCGCGTTCCCGCTCGACCCAGGCGGAGGTGTCCAGTTCGACGGACTGGAGCAGCGCGCACTCGGTCTCGTAGCCGCCGTCGGCCAGCGCGCGGCCGATCGCCTCGGCCTCGTCGCGGGTCGACGCGTGCGTCACGATGCGCTCGGGCCGGCGGGCGGCGCAGGCGGTGACCACCGCCGCTCCCCCGCCGCCGACCCGTACGACGTCCGGTTCCGGGAGGTCCTCCAGCACCTGGGGCGCCCGCCCCTGGACGACCTGGAGCTGGACGCCGTACCGGCGGGCGACCGCAGCGGTGCGCTCGCAGGCGTCCGGGGCGGCGTCCACGGCGATGACGGCGGCGCCGAAGCGCGCGGCCTCGACGGCGGCGGCGCCGCTGCCCGCGCCGATGTCCCAGACGAGGTCCCCGGGCCGGGGCCCGAGGCGGGCGAGCTGGGCACTGCGCAGCTGGACGGATTCCCCCTCGTCCAGGACGCCGCCGTACGCCTGTGCGGGCAGTCCCCAGCCGCGCGGCGGCGTCGGGTAGGCGACGTCGCGCCCCGCCAGCCAGCCGCTGCCCTGGGTGGCGGCGTTGGCCCCGCCGACGACGATGACGACGTTGGGGTCGCGCCAGACGTGGTCGGCGACCTTGTCGGAGGTGAGGACCGTCACCTGCTCACGCCCGGTGCCCAGTTCCTCGCAGATGACGAAGGTGCGGTGGACGCCGTCCAGCAGCAGGGCGAGTTCGGCGGGGCCGGCGCCGGGCGCGGTGAGCACCGCCACCTTGGTGTGCGCGCGGCAGACGTTGACCGCCCGTCGCAGGTCGCGGCTGTGGGCGACGACGATCTGGGCGTCGTCCCAGGGCATCCCGGCGCGGGCGAAGGCGGCCGCGACGGACGAGACGGCGGGCACCACCTCGACCTCCAGGCCGTGCTCGGGTGCCCGCAGGGTCCGTACGACACCGAAGAAGCCGGGGTCGCCGTCGGCGAGGACCACGGCGGTGCCGCGGTGCTGGGCGATGCGGCGGGCGGCCAGTCCCACGCTGCCCAGCCGGATGTGTTCGGCGTGCGGGGGCACTTCGGGCAGGGCGAGATGGTGGGCGGCGCCGGCCACCAGGGTCGCCGCGCCGAGGGCGGAGCGGGCGGCGGCGGTCAACGGCGAACCGTCCCACCCGATCACCGTGACCCGGTCGGCCATCGTCGTCAGTCTCCTGAACTTCGCTTGCTACGGAACAGGGCGGGGCAATACGGGACAGCGCTGCGGAACACTGAACTCTCGCGGACACACCGGGCGTCTCGCGCGGCGGCGGTCAGCCGGTCACGGCGTCCGGCGGGCAGGCCGAGACTACCCCGAGAGGTCCGGACCACAGCGAGGCGGGCCGGGGTACCGGTGGCCGGAACCGCCCGGTCGCGCGGGCCGGCGGCGCGGGCGCCGGGCCGTTCCCGCCGCGCGGGGCCCGGCGGCGCGGGTCAGTTCCACTCGGGGTAGGCGAAGCCGTTGGCGTCGGCCATCCGGCCCGGTACGCCGTCGAGGTCCTCGGGCAGCAGGCTCCACACGATCAGGTCCGTACGGATGTCCGCCCAGCCGCCGTCCTCGGTGCGCGAGCGGGCTATCCAGGCGTTGCGCAGCACGCCCTCGCTGATGCAGCCGACCTTCTGGGCCACCTGCTGGGCGGCGGTGTTGTCGGCGGCGGTGCGCAGCTCGACCCGTTCGAACTTCTGGTCCCTGAAGAGCCACTGCGCGACGGCGAGGACGGATTCGCAGGCGTAGCCCTCGCCGCGCGCCCAGGGGGCGGTGACGTAGGCGACCTCGGTGCTCAGGATGCGCCAGTCGGTGTGGTCGAGTTCGACCGTGCCGACCAGGCGCTGGGTGAGGAACTCGGTGACGGCGAAGGCGATGCCGCGGCCTTCGGTGCGGACCGCGGCGGACCGGCGGGTGGCCCAGTCACGGGCGGTGTCGGTGGTGTACGGCTGCGGCCGCGCGGTCCAGGCGGCGGTCAGCTCGTCGTTCATCATCTCGGTGAGCGCGGGCACGTCGGCCTCTTCGAACGGGCGAAGCACCAACCGATCCGTGCTGATGGAGATGTCCGGAAAGGTGGATGTCATGCCGCTGCTCCAACGCCGTTGACCGTGCTGCTCCGAAGTTCGGGCCCTGTTGACCGTCTTGAGTGCACCAGGATGCAGCATCCGACCGGGGATGTGCCACGCACGCGGGCCCCGGCGGCGCACAGAGCGCGTCCGGGGCCCGTCGGCTGCCAGGCTCAGCCGTCCCTACGGTGCTGACCTGCGGTGACGGCGATCAGCTCTGGGGCGCGCCGAAGGCCGGGAGCACCGAGCCGTCGGTGTACTTGTCCTCGATGAACTTCTTGACCTCGGGCGAGTTCAGCAACTTCGCCAGCTTCTTGACCCGCGGGTCGTCCTCGTTGCCCTTCTTGACGGCCAGGAAGTTGGCGTACGGGTTGCCCTCGGCCTTCTCCAGGGCGAGCGCGTCGGTGGAGGGCTTGAGCTGGGCGCCGATGGCGAAGTTGCCGTTGATGACGGCGGCGTCCACGTCGGCGAGGCGCGGCGCGACCTGTCCGGCCTCCAGCTCGGTGAGCTTGATGCCCTTGGCGTCCTCGACGTCGGTCAGCTTCGCGTCGGCGCCGACGCCCTTCTTGAGGGTGATGACGCCGTTGTCGGCGAGCAGCTTGAGCGCGCGGCCCTCGTTGGAGGGGTCGTTCGGCACGGAGACGGTGTTGCCGGCGGTCAGCTCGGAGAGCTTCCCGACCTTCTTCGAGTAGACGCCGAGCGGCTCGATGGCCACGTTGACGACCGGCACGACGTGGGTGCCGTTCTTCTTGTTGTAGGTGTCGAGGAACGGCTTGTGCTGGAAGAAGTTCGCGTCGACCTGGCCGTCCTCGGTGACCTTGTTCGGCAGGTTGTAGTCGTTGAACTCCTTCACCTCCAGCGTGAGCCCTTCCTTCGCCGCGAGCTTGTCGCGGACGAAGTTGAGGATCGCCCCGTGCGGGGTGGGGCTGGCGGCGACGGTCAGCGGCGCGCTGCTGTCCGCCTTCTTTCCTCCGGAGGAGGAGACGTCGGAGGGCGCGCTGCAGGCGCTCGCGCCGAGGGCGACGGCTGCCGCGGCGACGGCGGCCACGGTGATGTTGCGGGTGGTACGCACGAAGAGTGCCCCTATCTCGGTTTCTCGGTCGCGCGGGGCCGACGGCTCCGCGCGGGGTGCGCCCGGCAAAGGGTCCGGGCTCAAGAGGGTCCGCCGGACCCGGTCTCAGACGCCGACGCGCTCCTTCGGGGCGTCGGCGGGTGCGGCCCCGTCGGGCTGCCCGGCGGCAGCGGCCGGGGCGGGTGCCTTGCGCAGTCCGACGCGTACGGAGGAGGAGCCGCGGCTGCCGCGGCGGGCCAGCCTGCGCACGATCAGGTCGCCGAGCAGCTGGACGGCGATGACCAGGACGATCAGCAGCACGATGGTGATGATCATGAGGTTGGTCTCGTACTGGAGGTAGCCGTAGGTGTAGGCCAGGTTGCCCAGGCCGCCGCCGCCCACCGCGCCGGCGATGGCGGAGTAGCCGATCAGCGTGATGACGGTGGTGGTCACGGCCGCGACCAGCGCGGGCAGCGCCTGCGGGAGCAGCACCTTGAAGACGATCGTCCAGGTGCCGCCGCCCATCGACTGGGCGGCCTCGACCAGCCCGTGGTCGACCTCGCGCAGCGCGGCCTCGACGAGCCGGGCGAAGAACGGGATGGCGGCGATGACCAGGGGCACCACCGCGCCCGTCGGGCCGATGGAGACGCCGACGAGCAGGCGCGTGAAGGGGATCAGCGCGACCATCAGGATCAGGAAGGGGAAGGACCGGCCGATGTTCACCACCGCGCCGATGATCTTGTTGACCACGACGTTCTGCAGGATGCCGCCGCGGTCGGTCAGGATCAGCAGGACACCGAGCGGGATGCCGAACAGGACGGCGTAGAACGTCGACCACCACACCATGAAGAGCGTGTCGAGCGTGTTGTTGTACAGCAGCGGCTGCATCTGCGACCAGGTCACTTGGCACCTTCCTTCACCAGCGCGCCGGCGGGCGCCGTCGTCGCGGGCTCGGCCGGGTCGCCGGCCACGTCCACCTGGAGACCCTGCTCGCGCAGGAAGCCGATGGGTACGACGTTCTCCTCGAAGCGCCCGGGCAGCTCGATGCGCATCCGGCCGATCTGCTTGCCGCCGACGGTGTCCATGGCGGCGCCGAGGATGGAGATGTCCACGTTGTACGTACGGGACAGCTCGGAGATCACCGGGCGGGTGGCGGCCTCGCCGTGGAAGGTGACGTCCACGACGGTCCGGTCCGGTCCGGAGGGCTCGCCGCCGACCGGGAACAGCTCGCGGGCCAGCTCGGAGCCGGGGGTGGCGAGCAGTTCCGAGACGGTGCCCTGCTCGACGACGCGGCCGTTCTTCATCAGCGCGGCCGAGTCGCAGATCGTCTTGACCACGTCCATCTCGTGTGTGATCAGCAGCACGGTCAGGCCGAGCTGGCGGTTGAGATCGCGCAGCAGCTGGAGGATGGAGCGGGTGGTCTCCGGGTCCAGGGCGCTGGTGGCCTCGTCGGAGAGCAGCACCTTGGGGTCGCCGGCCAGGGCGCGGGCGATGCCGACGCGCTGCTTCTGGCCGCCGGAGAGCTGGGCGGGGTACGCCTTGGCCTTGTCGGCGAGGCCGACGAGGTCGAGCAGTTCCAGCGCCTTGCGGGAGCGCTCGCGGCGGTCGACCTTGAGGATCTCCAGCGGCAGCTCGATGTTGTCCTGGACGGTGCGCGAGGACAGCAGGTTGAAGTGCTGGAAGACCATGCCGATGCGGCTGCGCGCGGCACGCAGCGCGGCGTTGGCGCGCTGTCCGTTTCCGGCCAGCGAGGTCAGCTCCTGGCCGGCGACGGTGACCGTGCCGGAGGTGGGGCGCTCCAGGAGGTTGACGCAGCGGATGAGGGTGGATTTTCCGGCGCCGCTCTGGCCGATGACGCCGTACACCTCGCCCTCGCGGACGTGCAGATCGACGCCGTCCAGGGCGGTGACTTCGCGGTCTCCTGAGCGGTAGACCTTGGTCAGGCCCGTTGTGGTGATCACTGGGAATTCCGTCACTGTCGTGTGCCGGGCGGCTCGCCCGCCGGGCACGGGGCATTCATTGCGGAGTGCGGCATGGGGGACCCGGAGGGCGCGGTGGCCCGGCTTCGGGTTCCGGTGACGCGGGGCGGCCGGGTACGGGGGTGCACGTCTCGCACGACGCACGGCGGCGGGTCTCGCTTCGGGGCGCGAGGCTCGGCGGGGGCCCTCAGCGGTCACACATTCGACACATGCAACGAGCACCGGGCGTCAGGGGCGCCTCGGTCGCAGGGGTGCGGTTGCTCGTCGTGGTCATGTTCGCCAGTAAACCAGACAGGCGTACGGCCGGATCAAGCCTGTCCGTATGGCGGACAGGACCGACCGAGGGGTGGACGGCCGGTCAGTCCGCCGTGACGATCTCCAGGCCGTCCGCCGTGGCCTGCGCGGACACCGCCGACAGGTCCTCGACGAGCACGTCGGCGGACAGCTCGGCGGCCGGGTGGGTTGTGGTCAACGCCACGGTGGTCATGCCGGCCGCACGGCCGGACCGCAGCCCGGCGGGCGCGTCCTCGAAGACCACGCAGTCGGCCGGGTCCACGCCCAGCCGCCGGGCGGCCAGCAGGAACGGCTCGGGGTCGGGCTTGCCGCGGGTGATGTCGTCGGCGGCTATCAGGGTCTTCGGGTGGATGCCGACCTCGGCGAGCCGGGCCTGCGCGAGACGGGAGGTGGCGGAGGTGACGACCGCCCAGCGCTCCGGCGGCAACTGCGACAGCAGCGCGAGGGTGCCGGGCAGCGCCACCACGCCGCCCGCGACGTCCTCGACCTCCAGCTGCTCGATCCGGGCCAGCGCCTCGGGTATCCGGGCGGCGGGCAGCAGATCGCCGATGATCTCGGCGGCCGGACGGCCGTGCAGCTCGACCCGGGCGAATTCCTCGGCCGTGATGCCGTACTCCCCGGCCCACCGCGTCCAGCAGCGGTACACGGAGTCCATGGAGGAGACGAGGGTGCCGTCGTTGTCGAAGAGCAGTGCGGCCGCGGAGATCTTCATGCCGCGCCAGGGTACGTGACGCGGGGTGACTGCCGGGAGTGCCCGCGCATGACCGTAAGGCGTGGTCACAGGGTCCGGAGAAGCCGCCGCGCGCGTCCGGCGGGGCCGCGCGCTCCCGCCCCCCGGCCGCCGATTAGAGTCCTCTCATGCCCCTTTTCTCCACTGCGCGCAGCCGCGCCGCGCGGAGGTCCCGGTGATCGACGCGCTGACGGCCGTGATCGGCGTGACCGCTCTCGCCCTGGCCGCCTGGTGCGGCTTCGCCGCGTACCGTGACGAGCCGACGAAGGACTGGCACTTCATCGGCATGGCCGTGGTCTCGCTGTCGGCCGTGGTCCAACTGATCGTCGGGCTGGTGCAGTTGGGCGGCGGCCAGACACCGCGGGACGGTACGGCGATCTTCGTCGCCTATCTGATCGGGGCGGCGGCCTGCGTGCCGGCCACCGGTTTCCTGTCGCTCTCGGAGCGGACCCGCTGGGGCTCGGCCACCGTCGCCGCGGGCGCGGTGGTCCTCGCCGTACTGGAAGTGCGGCTGTTCGACATCTGGGGAGGCGGCCATGCCTGAGACATCCGCGGGAGCCCGGCCCTCCGAGGCCGCGCCGAAGGGCTCCACCGGGGAGCGGCGCTCCCTGGGCACCGGCCCCGGACGGCTGCTGGTGGCCCTGTACGGCGTCTTCACCGTCGCCGCCGCGTCGCGCGCGTCCTACCAGCTGATCGCGCAGTTCGACCGGGCGCCGCTGGCGTACATCCTGTCCGCGGTCTCCGCGGTGGTCTACGCCTTCATCCTGTTCTCGCTGGTGCGCGGCGGGGAGGGGGCCCGCAGGGCGGCGGTCGTCTGCTGTGCGCTGGAGCTGCTCGGCGTGCTCGGCGTCGGTACGTGGACGCTGGTGGACCGCTCCGCCTTCCCCGACGCGACCGTCTGGTCGAACTTCGGGATGGGCTACCTCTTCATCCCGATCTTCCTGCCGGTGACCGGCCTGCTCTGGCTGCGGCGGGCCCGCCGGGCGTGACGCGCTGCCCGGCGGGGCCCCCGCTGTGCGGGACCGGCCGGTCAGGCGCTCGCCACGTAGTCCTGCGGCGCGCCTTCCACGCCGGCCGCCTCCTTCTCCAGCGTGATGCGGCTGAGCCGGGGGCTCACCTGCTCGGTGCCGACAGGGGCGTAACCGTGGCTGCGGTAGAGCCGCAGGTTGCCCTCGCTGCGGTGCCCGGCGGTCAGCCGGTAGCGCTTGGCCGAGCGCTCCGTGGTCAGCCGCTCCTCGACGGCGGTCAGCAGCCGTCCGCCGAGGCCGTGGCGCTGCATCCGCGGGTGGACGACGAGCGTGCCGATGGCGGCGGTGCCGTCGGCGTCGACCGTGCCGCGTACCGCCCCGACGACCTCCGTGCCGAGCCGGGCCACCACCACGCAGGCGTCGCTCAGTTCGGCACGCAGGTCATCCAGGGTCTGGGTGAGCGGCTGGATCGAGTAGTCGTCGTACAGCGCGGCCTCCGGCTGGTAGCAGAGGTACTGGAGTTTGAGGATCTGCTCGGCGTCCTGGTCGGTCGCTGTCGAGACGGTCACGCTCGTGCCCATGCGCGTTTGCCTCCCCTTGTTCGGTTCGGTGCGCCCGGGCGCGCAGAGGGTGCGAGGGTACGCCCGGACCGGTTGCCCTGACCGACGGCGCCGTGGGGTGCACGCCGCCGTCGTGGCGTGACTGACGCTGCTGCTTCCGGACTCCCCGGTTTCGCGCAGCGGCAACCTCCGCCGTGAGCATTCTGCGCAGGCATCCCAGGCAACGGGAACGGACCGGCCCCAAGCTCCCCTGTGACATTCCCAACGCGGACGCGATTTCGCGGTAGGTGAGGTCGGAGCCGGACAACAGGGCGCGCACCAGGGCGGGGCAGCGTCCGGGGAGCCGTTCGGCGGCGGCGAGCAGCGCCCGGCGTGCCTCGGCCTCCAGGGCCGCGCGTTCGGCGACGGCGGCGATCGGCGGCTGCGGTCCGGTGGGGTCGTACGGGGTCTCCCACTGCGCCAGCCGCCGTGCGCCGCGGGCTTCGGCGCGGACCGCGTGGCGCAGCCAGCGGGCGGGTTCGGCGGGCGGTCCGGCCTCGCGGGTGTGTTCCAGCAGCCGGGTCCACACGCCCTGTTCGAGGTCTTCGGCGTCGGCTCCCGCGGCGGCCGCTTCGGCCGCGACTTCGGCGGTGAGCAGGGGGCGCAGCGTGCGAATGAGGTCGTCGTCCGTGGTGGCGTGCCGCATGGCGTGCGAGACGTGGCGGCGGCGCCGGGTGGTTTCGCCGGCGCCCCGGCCTCACCCGGCCGGGGCGCCGGCGGTGCCGGGTTGACGCCTGCCGGCGCCGGCCCGGCGTGCGCGCGGATCAGTGCTTGCGGAACTCGGCGGCGGCCAGCAGCGCCGTGTCGCAGTTGTCGGAGAAGAGGCCGTCGATGCCGGTGGCCAGGCACTTCTTGAAGTAGCCCAGCGCGTCGCCGTACGCGTTCGGGTCGGTGCCGCGGCGGAAGTCGGCGGGCAGGAAGGTGTTCTCGTTGCGGCCGGTGTAGGGGTGCAGGACCAGTCCGGCGGCGTGCGCGTCCTTGACGACGGAGGAAGGTGTGCCCAGCTTGTCGTCCTTGGTGCGCGGGAGGATGACGGTCAGGTCCGGGCCGATGCCCTGCGCGAAGCCGGAGATCCACTTCAGGCCGGCGGGCTCGACCAGGTCGGCGGTGGTGCGCGGGTCGCCCGCCACCTCGAAGTCCCAGGGGCGGTCCTTGAGGGTGCCCAGCAGGACGACCTTGGGGCAGTCGACGAGCTTGTCGAGCCGCTGGATGCTGCTGGGCTCGAAGGACTGCAGGAAGTTGGGCGCGTGCTTCTTGTGCCGTCCGTACTTGCGCAGCAGCCTGGCGAGACGTTCCTCCAGGCCCAGGCCCAGCTTGCGGAAGTAGGTGGGGTGCTTGGTCTCGATGTGCAGCCAGATGCGGCGGCCGCGCCTGCGGCCCTCGCGGTCGGCCCACTTCAGCACCTCTTCGAAGGTGGGTACGTCCCACACGCCGTCATAAAGGGTGTTGTGCTGCCGGGTGCCCGGAATGCGCTCCTTCGCCCGGAGCGTCTTCAGTTCGGCGAGCGTGAAGTCCTCGGTGAACCAGCCGGTGAGCTTGGCCCCGTCCACCGTCTTGGTGGTCTTGCGGTTCGCGAACTCCGGGTGCGCGGAGACGTCCGTGGTGGCGGTGATGTCGTTCTCGTGGCGGCAGACGAGGTGGCCGTCCTTGGTCGGCACGACGTCCTGCTCGATGACGTCCGCGCCCATGTCCAGGGCGAGCTGGTAGGAGCCGAGGGTGTGCTCGGGGCGGTAGCCGCTGGCGCCGCGGTGGCCGACGATCAGCGGTACGGGCAGCTCGCCGTGGGCGCCGTGGCCGCGCCCGCGGGAACTCGCGGCGCTCGCCGTGCCGGTGCCGCCCCAGACCGCCGCGCCCGCGCCGAGGGCCGCCGCGCCCAGTACCGTCCGGCGTCCCGGCTGCTGCCGTTCCTGCATGATCGCGCTCCTCGCTCCACGGCGCCGGTGAGGGTGTCCGGCACCTGTCAATGGGTCGGGGCGATCCTAGGCACGTACACCTTTCTGAGGGGAGACCCGGCCCCCAACGTGGGGGAAACGGATGTCAACTCTGCGTATCGGTCCCGTGAACCCGATGTGCGATCGGGGCCGGCCGACGAGTATCGTCCTGGGCTGCATACTCGTGCACGCTCGCGGCGGCCGCCGCAGACCACCCACGACCGGAGGGCCCGTTGTCCCGCATCCTGCTGAAGGCGTTCCTCGGATTCGTCATGCGTGTCCTGTTCCGCCCGAAGGTCGAGGGCGCGGAGCGCATCCCGGGCAGTGGGCCGGTGATCCTGGCCGGCAACCACGTCACCTTCATCGACTCGCTGTTCCTCTCGCTCATCGTCAAGCGCCAGGTGTTCTTCATCGGCAAGGACGAGTACGTGAACGGCAAGGGCCTCAAGGGCCGGCTGATGGCCTGGTTCTTCACCACCGCCGGCATGATCCCGGTGGACCGGGACGGCGGGCACGGCGGCGTCGCCGCGCTGATGACCGGCCGCCGCATCCTGGAGGAGGGGAAGATCTTCGGCATCTACCCCGAGGGCACCCGCTCCCCCGACGGCCGGCTGTACCGCGGCCGTACCGGCATCGCCCGCCTCGCCCTGACGACCGGTGCGCCCGTCGTGCCGTTCGCGATGATCGGCACCGACAAGGTGCAGCCCGGCGGCAAGGGCCGCCCGCACCTGGCGCCGGTGACCTGCCGTTTCGGTGAGCCGCTGGACTTCTCCCGCTACGAGGGCATGGACCGGGACCGCTACGTGCTGCGGGCCGTCACCGACGAGGTGATGAGCGACGTCATGGAGCTGTCCGGCCAGGAGTACGTGGACATGTACGCCACCAAGGCACGCGCGGCCTGACCGCCGCCCGGACCCGCTGGACGCAGGGCCCCGTCCGATCCCGGGCGGGGCCCTGCGCGTTGCCGCGGCGCTGTTTCCGTACCGCCGTCCTCCGGCCGTCCGTACGGCTAGCAAGGCACGCGGAATCCTTCCGCCGAGGGCCGCCCGGCGGCGAGCATCGCGGCCTCGGCCCGGGGCAGCACCTTGCCCTCCGCGCTGCGCAGCCGTGGCGGGACCGTGGTCGTGCCGATCCGTGCGCCCGGGGCGCTGCTGTTCTTCACCGTCACCCGGTCCAGCGGCGCGGGGTCGAGGCGCCCTCGCTCCTTGACGTACGCCACGAAGCTCTCGAAGTCGCGCTGGTGCCGGAAGGGACGGGTGAAGCCCGTGAACGCCGGATAACCGTCCTGGTTGAGCAGCGTGTACGACGGCGCCGCGACACGGTACGAGCGGGACACGTCCAGCGCGATGCCGTCGATGAACACGTCGGCCGGGTCGACCCGGTCGCCCGCCGGGCCCGTCGCGTCGAAGCTGTAGCGGACGTTGGCGGAGACGGCCAGCGGCGCGTACTTCAGACCGCCGCCGACCGGCACGGTCCACTGCTGCTCCAGCGCGTCGTGGAGCTGCTGCCCGGTGACGGTGGCCGTGACGATCGGGTCGCCGAAGCCGACCGCGTTCCACGCCTTGCCGAAGGCGACCGTGCCGTTCGTCGCGGCGTCGTACGTGAGGTCCCCGGCGATGATGGCCTGCCCGATGCGCGGCGCGATGGCGATGAGGGCCAGGTCGGCGGGGGCGGCGGGGTCGAGGTTGGCGTCGTTCATCGGGCCCTGCGGCTGCCGCCCGGCCCACAGTGCCCAGTCGGCCACCAGGTCGCCCATGGTGCTCTCGCCCGCCGCGTTGCGGGCCCGGGTGAAGGAGGCGGACTGCTTGCCGAGTGGCAGCGCGGCGCGTCGGGTCCCGTATCCGGCCCAGTACTTGACGACGTCCGACAGTTCCGGGTGGGGGGCCACGTCGCGGGTGTTGGGGTGGTTGGTGGAGGTGGTCAGCTCGCGGACGACCTTGCCGGTGGCCGGGTCCAGCCGGAGGCTGATCTCGTTGATGATCTGGCCGTGGCAGCCGGCCTCGACGAACGGACGGGGTACGCCGTCGGGGTCGGGGACCATCATGGTGAACGCGGTGTGCCAGTGGCCGCAGACGATGGCGTCGATGTCCGGCGAGCAGCGCAGCGCCAGTTCGTAGGCGGGGCCCGAAGGGTTGGTGCCGCTGTTGAAGTCGCCGCCGGCCACCGCGCCGTCGTGCATGCTGAGCACGATCGCGTTGACGCCGCGTGACTTCAGTTCGGCGGCGCAGCGGTTGGCGGTGGCCAGTTGGTCGAGGGTGCGCAGTCCGGGCTGGTAGGAGGCCGGCATGGTCTCGGTGCCGATGGCGGTCAGGTGGATGAAACCGATCGGCAGCCGCCGTCCCTGGCCGGCGTCCACCCACTCGATGTTGTACGGCGGCAGGACCGGTTCCCCGCTGCGGGCCCAGACCGTGTTGGCGCCGTAGTACGCGAAGTCGGCGCCGTGGAAACGCTGTCCGGAGGAGTCGACGAAGGAGTTGTCCCAGTCGACCGTCGGATAGGAGATGCCGTCCACCATGTGCTGGGAGAGGAAGGCGGGTGACTTGTCGAACTCGTGGTTGCCGGCCGAGGCGAAGTCCAGGCCCATCCGGTTGAGGGCTTCGACGGTCGGTTCGTCGGCGAGCGACTCGGCGGCGAACTCCCAGCCGGAGAAGAGGTCGCCGGGCGCGAAGAAGAGGGAGTTGGCGCGGTCCGCCCGCAGCCGTTCGAGGTGCGCGGCCATGTAGGCCACGCCGCCCACGGTGTACTTCCTGCCACCGGCGCCGGTGATGACCGAGCTGCTGCCCGGGGCCGCCTGGAGGTATCCGTGAAGATCGGTGATGTTGAGCAGTTGCACGTCCACGTACTCGTCAGCGGACCGCGCGTCGCGCGCGTGGCCGGAGGCGAAGGCGTGGGTGCCGACCGCGCTGGCGGTGGCCAGAGCCCCCGCCGCGGTGAGGAACATGCGTCTGCCGAGCTCTGCCAAGGTCGTCACCCTCCAGAGAGTGCCCGAGTGCGGGGGAACGACTGGAGAGTCAAACGAGCCATGGGAGCCTCCCGGCCCACACGAGGCGGCCGGAATGTGAACGGGCGGGGGACAACTGCCGTCCCCCGCCCGGTACCACGGACCACACGGGTCGGTGCGGCACGCTCTCACGAATCACTCGGATCAGTGATACGTGATGTCACAGATCACCCGGATCGGTGATGGACAGCCGCACGGACCACCCGGATCAGTGATGCGTGACCTCGGGTTCGGGCTCCACTCCGGCGGAGCCGTCCTCCAGCCGCTGCCCGCGCAGCAGGAACCACGCGGCGCAGGCGGCGGCGATCAGGACGGCCGCGCCGACCCCGGCCGCGGTGTCCAGGCCGTCGACGAACGCGTGCTGGGCGGCCTTCAGCAGACCGGCCCCGGCGTCGGCCGGGAGGGTGCCGGACGCCTCGACGGCGCCGCCGAGCGACTCCCTGGCGGCGTTCGCGGTCGCCTCGGGCACGCCGTGCGGCGTGGCGAAGTCCCGGTAGATGCTGGTGACGATGGAGCCGAGCAGCGCGATGCCGAGGGCGGCGCCCAGTTCGTACGCCGTCTCCGAGACCGCGGAAGCGGCGCCCGCCTGCTCCTTGGGCACGCTGGAGAGGATCACGTCAGCGGTGACGGTGAAGGCGAAGCCCGCCCCGACGCCGACGGCGAACAGGATCGCGCCGAGGGTGAAGGTGCTGGTGTCCTGGCCCAGGCCGATGCAGCCGGCCAGGGCCAGGCCGACCACGCCCAGGCCGCCTGCGACGACGAGCCGTACGGACAGCCGCCGGGCGACGTATCCGGCGGCCAGCCCCGCGCCCACCGCGCCGATCGCGGCGGGCAGCTCGACCAGGCCCGCGTTGAGCGGCGAGCGCAACTGCACCATCTGGAGGAACTGTGAGAGGAAGAAGACCAGACCGGACAGGCCCAGGATGGTCAGCAGGTCGGCCAGTACGGCGCCGGAGAAGCCGCGGTGCTGGAAGAGCTTCATGTCCAGCAGCGGCGACTTCAGGGACTGCTGCCGGCGCACGAAGGTGACCAGCGCGAGCAGCCCGAGGACGGCGGCCGCCGCGATGTCCCAGCGGAAGCCGTGCACCGCCGCTTCCTTGACCGCGTAGACGACGCCGACCATGCCCACCAGGGACAGGCCCACGCTGGGCAGGTCCCACGGCCCGGGGTTCGGGTTGCGGGACTCCGGCAGCACCTTGGCACCGATGATCACCAGCAGTGCCATCACCGGCAGGTTGATCAGGAAGACCGAGCCCCACCAGAAGTGGCCCAGCAGGAAACCGCCGAGCACCGGGCCGACGGCCGCGCCCGCCGAGGCCATGGCGCCCCAGATGCCGATGGCCAGGCTGCGTTCCTTGGGGTCGTGGAAGAGGTTGCGGATCAGCGCGAGGGTGGACGGCATCAGCGTCGCGCCCGCCACACCCAGCAGCGCCCGCGCCACGATCATCATGGCCGGGCTGCCCGCGTACGCCGCGAGCACCGACATGGCGCCGAACACGACCGATCCGGTCAGCAGCAGCTTCTTGCGTCCGACGCGGTCGCCGAGGCTGCCCATGGAGACCAGCAGACCGGCGATGACGAACGAGTAGACGTCACCGATCCACAGCAGCTGGGTGCCGGACGGGCGCAGGTCCTCGCTGAGGAACGGGGTGGCCAGGCCCAGGACGGTGGCGTCCACGCCGACCAGCAGGACGGCGAGGACCAGGACGGCGAGCGCGAGCCAGCGTCCGGGGCGGGGCTGGTCCTCCGCGGTGGCGCCGGTGCGCTCCGCGGTCTCCTTGGCGGGCTTGCTCATTTCTCCATGCTCCGTCGGATGCCGCCGAGCAGCAGCTCGGCGATCGAGTGGTCGAGGTCTCTGCGGGCGACGCGCCCCTCGTGCACGGCCCACGCGCCGGCGCCGATCAGCCCGTACAGCGCCTCGGTGAGCCAGACGGGCGTCAGGTCGATCCGGAAGTCGCCTTCCTCCTGGCCGCGCCGGAACAGGGCGTGGATGCGGGCGTCCAGCCGCGCCCAGCCGTCGTTGACCTCCTCGCCCTCGAAGAGCTGGTTCTCGGTGTAGAGGAAGGACAGGAAGCCGGCGACGGGCTCGGACTCGGTGATCAGCCGGCGCAGCGCCGAGACGGCGTCGTCCTCGTCCAGGCGGGCGGCGTCCAGCGCCTCGGTGAACTGCTCGATGCCCAGCTCCTCCAGCGCTTTGATCAGGGCGTCACGGCCCGCGAAGTGCCGGTGGAGGGTGGCGCGGCTGATGCCGGCGGCCTTGGCGATCTCGTCCATGCCGGCGGTCGCCTTGCGGGTGAGCAGGCCGGCGGCTTCTTTCAGTACGTGTTCTCGGTCAACGGCCATGAGACATAGGGTACCCGAATGAGACACGAACGTCTCACGTTTTCCCTTGCCGCCCCTCCCCCTCGCCCTCCCCCTCCCGGAAATGGCCGCGGCCCCTCCGGACATCTCCGAAGGGGCCGCGGCCCGGATGCGAACACCGCCGTCCGGTGCTCGCACCCGCCGTCTTCATGCAGGTGAACAGGTGCTCAGCGCTTGGCGTCCACCCACTCCCGCTGCGCCGCCAGGTCCGCCTTGACCTCCGCCAGCTGGACGGCGACGGCGGACGGGGCCGTGCCGCCCCGGCCGCTGCGCGAGGCGAGCGCGCCCGGCACGTTCAGGACCGTACGGACCTCCGGCGTCAGGTGCGGCGAGATGGCGGCGAACTGCTCGTCGCTCAGCTCGTCCAGCTCGATGCCGTGCCGCTCGCATTCCTTGACACACCCCCCGGCGACCTCGTGCGCCACCCGGAACGGCACGCCCTGCCGTACCAGCCACTCGGCGATGTCCGTGGCCAGCGAGAACCCGGCCGGGGCCAGTTCCGCCATCCGCTCCCGGTTGACGGTCAGCGTGGCCATCATCCCGGTGAACGCCGGCAGCAGGATCTCCAACTGGTCGCATGAGTCGAAGACCGGCTCCTTGTCCTCCTGGAGATCCCGGTTGTACGCGAGCGGCAGCGCCTTCAGGGTGGCCATGAGGCCCGTCAGATTGCCGACCAGCCGACCGGACTTGCCGCGCGCCAGCTCGGCGATGTCCGGGTTCTTCTTCTGCGGCATGATCGAGGAACCGGTGGAGAAGGCGTCGTGCAGGGTCACGAAGGAGAACTCCTTCGTGTTCCAGATGATGATCTCCTCGGCGATCCGGGACAGGTCGACGCCGATCATCGCGGTGATGAACGCGAACTCGGCGACGAAGTCCCGGGACGCCGTCCCGTCGATGGAGTTGGCCGCGCTGCCGCCCTCGAACCCGAGATCGGCGGCGACCGCCTCCGGGTCCAGCCCGAGCGAGGAACCCGCCAGCGCGCCCGACCCGTACGGCGAGACCGCCGTCCGCGTGTCCCACTGCCGCAGCCGCTCCGCGTTCCGCGACAGCGCCTGGACGTGTGCGAGGACATGGTGCGCGAACAGCACCGGCTGCGCGTGCTGGAGGTGCGTACGGCCCGGCATCGCCACCTCCGGATGCGCCTCCGCGAGGCCGACCAGCGCCTCCTGAAGATCCGCGATCAGTCCGCCGATGATCCGGGCGTGATCGCGCAGATACATCCGGAACAACGTGGCGACCTGGTCGTTACGGGACCGCCCGGCCCGCAGCTTGCCGCCGAGGTCCGGACCGAGCCGCTCCAGCAGCCCCCGCTCCAGCGCGGTGTGCACGTCCTCGTCCTCGACCGTGCCGACGAAACTCCCGTCGGCGACGTCGGCTTCCAGCCGGTCCAGCCCGCCCAGCATCCGCGTCAGCTCGTCCTCGGTGAGCAGCCCCGCCTTGTTCAGCACCCGCGCGTGGGCACGGGAACCCGCGATGTCGTACGGCGCCAGCCGCCAGTCGAAGTGGACGGAGGCGGACAGCTTCGCCAGGGCCTCGGCGGGCCCGTCGGCGAACCGGCCGCCCCAGAGCCGGACGTCACCGCTGTTGCTGCTCACTTGCTCAGCTCCTCGTGGATGGTGGGATGTACAGATCCCCGGCGGCCGGACGGAACCGGCCACCGGGGACGGGGCCGGGGCAGCGCCCCGGCCCGTGACGGCATTCCGCCCCTGGGCTTTCCGCCCTTACGCCAGATCCCGCTTGGCGGCGATCTTCGACGACATGCCGAAGATCTCGATGAAGCCCTTCGACAGCGACTGGTCGAAGGTGTCGCCCGTGTCGTACGTCGCCAGGTTGAAGTCGTACAGCGACTGCTCGGACCGCCGCCCGGTGACCACCGCGCGCCCACCGTGCAGCGTCATCCGGATGTCACCGGAGACCGCCTGGTTCGCTTCCTCGATGAACCCGTCCAGGGCCCGCTTCAGCGGCGAGAACCACAGACCGTCGTAGACCAGCTCGCCCCACCGCTGCTCGACCTGCCGCTTGTAGCGGGCCAGCTCACGCTCGACGGTGACGCTCTCCAGCTCCTGGTGGGCGGTGATCAGCGCGATCGCGCCGGGCGCCTCGTAGACCTCCCGGGACTTGATGCCGACCAGCCGGTCCTCGACCATGTCGATCCGGCCGATCCCGTGCGCCCCGGCCCGCTCGTTGAGCTGCTGGATCGCCTGGAGCACGGAGACCGGCTTCCCGTCGATCGCGACCGGCACCCCCTCCTTGAAGGTGATGACCAGCTCGTCGGCCTCGCGCGGGGTGGCCGGGTTGGATGTGTACTCGTACACGTCCTCGATCGGCGCGTTCCAGATGTCCTCCAGGAAGCCGGTCTCCACGGCCCGCCCGAAGACGTTCTGGTCGATCGAGTACGGCGACTTCTTGGTCGTGGTGATCGGCAGGTTCTTGCTCTCGCAGAACGCGATCGCCTTGTCCCGCGTCATCGCGTAGTCCCGGACCGGGGCGATGCACTTCAGATCAGGAGCCAGCGAGGAAATCCCCGCCTCGAACCGCACCTGGTCGTTCCCCTTGCCGGTGCAGCCGTGCGCCACGGTGCTCGCGCCGTGCTTCTTGGCGGCGGCCACCAGGTGCTTGACGATCGTGGGCCGGGACAGCGCGGAGACCAGCGGGTACCGGTCCATGTACAGCGCGTTGGCCTTGATCGCCGGCAGGCAGTACTCGTCGGCGAATTCGTCCTTGGCGTCCGCGACCTCCGCCTCGACCGCGCCACAGGCGAGCGCGCGCTTGCGGATGACGTCCAGGTCTTCACCGCCCTGGCCGACATCCACAGCCACGGCGATGACCTCGGCGCCCGTCTCCTCGGCGATCCAGCCGATGGCGACGGAGGTGTCCAGGCCGCCCGAGTAGGCGAGTACGACGCGCTCGGTCACGGGTTTCTCCTTACGGTGCATACGCTGATGGGTATAACTATGCACTCCACCGCATGATTCGTCAACGCGCTTCACACGAATGGCGCAGCCGCACGGCCCGCCCGAGGCATCACCGCAGGTCAAACGCGACGCGCAGCCCCCGCACCCGCTACTCCCCCAGAACCTCCACCAGCACCGTCACATGGCTCAGCTCCATGCTCTTGGTCGCGGTCAACAGGGTGAGCGGCCCGGCCGCCGCATACTCCCGCAGCCGCTCCAGGGCCTCCGCCGCCGGCGAAGCCGCCAGCTCCTCCCGATACCGCGCGGCGAACTCCTCGTACCGCTCGGCCCGGTGCCCGTACCAGGTACGCAGCTCCTTCGACGGCGCCACGTCCTTGCACCACTCGTCCAGCCGCGCGGCCTCCTTCGCCACCCCCCGCGGCCACAGCCGGTCCACGAGCACCCGCACCCCGTCCCCGGCCTCGGGCTCCTCGTACACGCGACGCTGCCGGACCTTCCCCGGCCCTTGCCGATCACCCATGGCGCCATGGAAGCACGCCCCCACCCGACCCGCGCGGCACTCCCTCGCCCTTTTTCGGCCGTTCTGCACCCTTGCGAGGACCCCGCTTTGGAATCAGGGGCCCGGACAGGGTATTTTTCTTGTGCACGCCGCGACCGGGAAAACCCGGCCGAAGCGAGCACCGGGACGTGGCGCAGCTTGGTAGCGCACTTGACTGGGGGTCAAGGGGTCGCAGGTTCAAATCCTGTCGTCCCGACGGTGCTGTGAGGGCCCGTCGTCCGGAAGGGATTCCGGACGACGGGCCCTTCTGCGTGCTCCTTGTCTCAGGTGATCGGCCGCCCACCGCGGATCACCGCGATCACGTCATGCACCGCCCCCACATCCGCCACCGGATCCCCGCCCACCGCGACCAGGTCCGCGTCGTACCCCGCCGCGATGCGGCCCTTGCGATCGCCCAGGCCGCATACCTGTGCCGCCGTCGACGTTGCCGCCCGCAGGGCCTGCACCGGGGTGAAGCCGAAGTCGACCATGGCGGTGATGCCGTACGGGTAGCTGCCGTGGGCCTTGACCGGGAAGATGCCGGAGTCGCTGCCCAAGGCCATGGTCACGCCGGCTTCGCGCAGGGTGGCCAGGCCGGTGACGAGGGACGGGATGCGGCGGGCGATGTGGGCGGGGGGTGGGGGGCCGCCGGGGAGGGCGCCGAGGGTGAGGGAGGCGGTGGTGCCCCGGTGGGCCATTTCCTCGATCACCTGGCGGTCGAAGTCGACGCCGGTCCCGGTGAGGAAGAAGCAGTGTTCGATGGTGTCGAAGCCGGTGGCCACGGCTTCGCGGATGCCGGTGGTGGCGTGGGCGTGGGCGGCCGTCCGAAGGCCGTGGTGGTGGGCCTCGTCGACGATGGCGCGGAGTTCGTCGCGGCCGTACTGGACGCTGTACGGGTCCGAGCCGGGGGTGAGGTCGCCGCCGGTCACCATGACTTTGACGAGGTCGGCGCCGCGTTCGGCCCGTTCTCGTACCGCCGCGCGGACGCCGTCCACGCCCTCCGCCCGGCCGCCGAGGAACCAGCAGTGGCCGCGGGCGGTGGTGAGGGGCGGACCGGAGGCGATCACATGTGGGCCGGCCGCCGGGTCCTGTGCGGTTTCCGCGCGCAGGCGGAGGGTGAGGTATCCGCGGTCGCCGAGGTCTCGTACGGTCGTCACTCCGGCGGTCAGGGAGGCTCGCGCGGCGGCTCGTACGCGGTCGAGGAGGGTGGTGTCGTCGGCGGTGGTGAGCCGGCCGATGACGTCGTCGCTCGCGTCGAACGCCAGGTGGGTGTGGGTGTCGATGAAGCCGGGGAGGAGGGTCGCGGCGCCCAGGTCGAGGATCTCGGTCCCGATCAGCGGGACCCCGCCGGGGCGGACGGCGGCGATCCGGCCGTTCTCGATCAGTACGGTGGGCCGTTCGGTCAGTCCTGGTCCCACTCCGTCGAACAGTGCTCGTGCGCGTACGGCCAGCATCGGGCCTCCCGTGCCGCGTGCTTCCCGGCCACCCGAGGCGGGCCCCGTGCCGCCCGGCCGCGGCGGCCTGGACGGAGGCCCAGTACAGCGGCCGGGCGGGTGGCCGGGCGGGGAACCCGCGGTTCAGCGTGCTTTTTGCGCCAGGTGCAGCAGGTGGTCGGCGAGGGCCTGGCCGCCGGCCGGGTCGCGGCTGATGAGCATCAGGGTGTCGTCGCCGGCGATGGTGCCGAGGATGTCGTGCAGTTCGGCCTGGTCGATGGCGGAGGCGAGGAACTGGGCGGCGCCGGGCGGGGTGCGCAGGACCACGAGGTTGGCGGACGCCTCGGCGGAGATGAGGAGTTCCCCGGAGAGCCGGCGCATCCGCTCCTCCTTGGCGGACTCCCCCAGCGGCGCTCGCGGCTTGCGGTCGCCGCCCTCGCTCGGTACCGCGTAGATCAGCTCACCGCCGGTGTTGCGGATCTTCACCGCGCCCAGTTCGTCCAGGTCACGGGAGAGGGTGGCCTGGGTGACGGAGAGGCCGTCGTCGGCGAGCAGCTTGGCGAGCTGGCTCTGGGAGCGGACGGCCTGCCGGTTGAGGATGTCCACGATCCGGCGGTGGCGTGCGGTGCGGGTCTGCGGTACGGCAGGCCCCCCGTGCAGCGTCTCGTTGTCCTGCGCCTCGGTCATCGTTGTCGTCAGTCTCCGGATCGTTGTTCCCCGTGTGCCCCTGCGAGGGCCGCGTCGAGGACGGCGGGGAGCTTCCGGAGGAACGTATCCGCTTCGTCGTCCGAGACGATCAGCGGCGGGGCGAGCCGGATGACGTCCGGCGCGACCGCGTTCACCAGGAGGCCCGCGTCCTGAGCCGCTCGCTGCACCTGCGGTGCGAGGGGCTCGGACAAGACGATACCCAGGAGGAGTCCCACGCCGCGGACCTGGCCGACGAGCGGGTGCGCCGACGCCTCGATCCCGCCACGCAGCCGCTCGCCGACCCGCTTGACGTGGTCGAGGAGTCCGTCGGCCTCGATGGTGTCGAGGACGGCGAGCGCGCCCGCGCACACGACCGGGTTGCCGCTGAAGGTCGAGCCGTGCGAGCCGGGGGTCAGCAGATCGGCGGCGGGGCCGAAGGCGAGGGTGGCGCCGATGGGCAGGCCGCCGCCGAGGCCCTTGGCGAGGGTGATCACGTCGGCCTCGACACCCTGGGCCTGCGACGCCAGCCAGTGGCCCGTACGGCCGATGCCGGTCTGGATCTCGTCCAGGACGAGCAGGGTGCCGGTGGCGGCGGTGATCTCGCGGGCGGCGGCGAGGTAGCCGGGGGGCGGTACGACGACGCCGTTCTCGCCCTGCACCGGTTCGATGATCACGAGGGCGGTGTCGGTGGTGACGACGGCCCGCAGCGCTTCCGCGTCCCCGTACGGTACGAAGTCGACGTCGCCGGGCAGCGGCCGGAAGGGGGCCTGCTTGGCGGGCTGGCCGGTGAGCGCGAGGGCACCCATGGTGCGGCCGTGGAAGCCGCCGATGGTGGAGACCAGGTGCGGACGCCCGGTCAGCCGCCCGATCTTGAAGGCGGCCTCGTTGGCCTCGGCGCCGGAGTTGGAGAAGTAGACCCGGCCGGGGCGGCCGGCGATCCGCAGCAGCCGTTCGGCCAGCTCGACGGTCGGTTCGGCGACGAAGAGGTTGGAGACGTGCCCGAGCGTGGCGATCTGCTCGGAGACGGCGCGGACGACGGCGGGGTGCGCGTGGCCGAGGGCGTTGACGGCGATGCCGCCGAGGAAGTCGAGGTAGTCGTTGCCGTCGGCATCCTGGACACGGACGCCTTCGCCGCGTACGAGGGGGACGCGCGGGGTGCCGAAGTTGTCCATCATGGCGCCCTGCCAGCGCTCGGTGAGCGCCGTGTTGGACGCCGCGCCCGCCGCCGTACCGAGCGCTGTCCCTGTAGCCGTGCCGCTCATGCCGCTCCCACCTTCTCGCTCACGTTCGCGTCCGTACCGGCGCCCGTCTCCGCGTCCGGCACGACCATGGTGCCGATGCCCTCGTCGGTGAAGATCTCCAGCAGGATCGAGTGCTGCACCCGGCCGTCGATGACCCGGGCGGTGTGCACCCCGTTGCGTACGGCGTGCAGGCAGCCCCGCATCTTCGGCACCATGCCGCTGGCCAGGTCGGGCAGCAGCTTCTCCAGCTCGGTGGCGGTGAGCCGGGAGATCACCTCGTCGCTGTGCGGCCAGTCCTCGTACAGGCCCTCCACGTCGGTGAGGACCATCAGCGTCTCGGCACCGAGGGCCGCGGCCAGCGCCGCCGCGGCGGTGTCGGCGTTGACGTTGAAGACGCCGGTCCCGTCGCCCTCGTCGGCGCTGCGGGCCACGGAGGAGATGACCGGAATGCGGCCGTCGTCCAGCAGGGCCCGTACGGCGCCGGGGTCGATCGCGGTGACCTCGCCGACCCGCCCGATGTCCACCCGCTCGCCGTCCACCTCGGCGTAGTGCTGGGTGGCGGTCATCAGGTGGGCGTCCTCGCCGGTCATGCCGACGGCGAGCGGGCCGTGCTGGTTGAGCAGCCCGACCAGTTCGCGCTGCACCTGTCCGGCGAGCACCATCCGTACGACGTCCATGGCCTCGGGCGTGGTGACGCGCAGGCCCGCCTTGAACTCCGACGTCAGGCCCAGCCGGTCCAGTTGGGCGCTGATCTGCGGGCCGCCGCCGTGCACGACGACCGGCCGCAGCCCGGCGTGCCGCAGGAAGACGACGTCCTGGGCGAAGGCGGCCTTCAGCTCCTCGTCGACCATGGCGTTGCCGCCGAACTTGATGACGACGGTCTTGCCGTGGTGGCGGGTGAGCCAGGGCAGCGCCTCGATGAGGGTGCGGGCCTTGGGCAGCGCGGTGTGCTTGCGGGTGCTCATGAGGAGTACGCGCTGTTCTCGTGGACGTAGTCGGCGGTGAGGTCGTTCGCCCAGATCACCGCGGACTCGGTGCCCGCGCTGAGGTCGGCGGTGATCCGTACCTCCCGGTAACGCATGTCGACCAGGTCCCGGTCCTCGCCCACCGAGCCGTTCTTGCAGACCCAGACGTCGTTGATGGCGACGTTCAGCCGGTCCGGGTCGAAGACGGCGGAGGTGGTGCCGATGGCGGACAGCACACGCCCCCAGTTCGGGTCCTCGCCGTGAATGGCGCACTTCAGCAGGTTGTTCCGGGCGATGGACCGGCCCACCTCGACCGCGTCGTCCTCGCTCGCCGCGCCGACGACCTCGATGCGGATGTCCTTGCTCGCGCCCTCCGCGTCCCCGATGAGCTGCCGCGCGAGGTCGTCGCAGACCGTGCGGACCGCGTCGGCGAACGCGTCGTACTCCGGGACCTCCCCGGAGGCGCCCGAGGCCAGCAGCAGCACCGTGTCGTTCGTGGACATGCAGCCGTCGGAGTCGACCCGGTCGAAGGTGGTCCGCGTCGCGTCGCGCAGCGCCCGGTCCAGGACCGGCGGCTCCAGGTCCGCGTCGGTGGTCAGCACGACGAGCATGGTGGCCAGCCCCGGCGCGAGCATCCCCGCGCCCTTGGCCATGCCGCCGACCGTCCACCCGTCCCCGCCGGCCACGGCGGTCTTGTGCACACTGTCGGTCGTCTTGATCGCGATGGCCGCCTTCTCCCCACCGTGCGCGCTCAGCTCGACGGCCGCCTTCTCCATCCCCGGCAGCAGCTTGTCCATCGGCAGCCGTACGCCGATCAGGCCGGTCGAGGCGATGGCGACCTCACCCGCGCTGTGCCCCTTGAGCACCTCGGCGGCCTTCTCCGCGGTGGCGTGGGTGTCCTGGAAGCCCTCGGGACCGGTGCAGGCGTTGGCGCCGCCGGAGTTCAGCACCACGGCCGAGACCCGGCCGCCCTTGAGGACCTGCTCGGACCACAGGACCGGAGCGGCCTTGACGCGGTTGGCGGTGAAGACGCCGGCGGCGGCCAGTCGCGGACCGTTGTTCACCACCAGGGCGAGGTCCGGGTTCCCGTTCTCCTTGATCCCGGCGGCGATGCCCGCCGCCGAGAAACCCTTGGCTGCCGTGACGCTCACGGTGCGACTCCGATCGTTGAGAGCCCGGTGGCCTCGTCGAGGCCCAGGGCGATGTTCATGCTCTGCACCGCGCCGCCGGCGGTGCCCTTCGTCAGGTTGTCGATGGCGCTGACCACGACGATCCGGTCGGCCGCCGCGTCGAGCGCGACCTGCACCAGCGCGGTGTTCGACCCGTACACGGCCGCGGTGGACGGCCACTGTCCCTCGGGGAGCAACTGGACGAACGGCTCGTCCCCCAGCGCCTTCTCGTACGCGGCCCGCAGGTCGGTGCCGTCCACGCCGGGCCGGGCCTTGGCGGAACAGGTGGCCAGGATGCCGCGGGACATGGGCGCGAGGGTCGGCGTGAAGGAGACGGTGACCGGCTCCCCCGCCACGGTGCCCAGATTCTGCGCCATCTCCGGCGTGTGCCGGTGCACCCCTCCCACCCCGTACGGGCTCATCGAGCCCATCACCTCGCTGCCCAGCAGGTGCGGCTTGGGCGCCTTGCCCGCGCCGGAGGCGCCCGAGGCGGCGACCACGACGGCCTCCGGCTCGGCGAGCCCCGCCGCGTACGCCGGGAAGAGGGCCAGCGAGACGGCCGTCGGGTAGCAGCCCGGCACCGCGATACGCCGCGCCCCGCGCAGCGCCTCCCGCGCCCCCGGCAGCTCGGGCAGCCCGTACGGCCAGGTGCCGGCATGCGGCGAACCGTAGAACTTCTCCCAGGCCGCCGGATCCGCCAGCCGGAAGTCCGCCCCGCAGTCCACCACCAGCACCTCGGGCCCCAGCGCCTCGGCCACCGCGGCGGACTGCCCGTGCGGCAGCGCGAGAAAGACGACGTCGTGCCCGGCCAGCGCCTCGGCCGTGGTGGCCACCAGCTCCCGCCCGGCCAACGGCACCAGGTGCGGCTGCACCACTCCGAGGCGCTGCCCGGCGTTGCCGTGCGCGGTCACCGCGCCGATCTCGACCTCCGGATGCCCCAGAAGCAGCCGCAGCACCTCTCCCCCGGCATAGCCACTCGCTCCGGCCACTGCTGCTCGTACTGGCATGGATCCTCCTCCTTGGAGGCATGACTATACGGAATACGGCAGGTTTATGCAATGGCGGGTGGGGCGGGTGAGGGACCGCGTTCGTGGGCCACGGCCTGGTCCTGTGACGGCGACGAGGTCGTCCGGCCGGTGCGGGGACCGGGCGGCGGTGCTGCTGCTACGTTCCGGCCCGTACGGCAGCAACGCGCCCGGAGCATCGACACCGGGCAGCCGCTCACACAGCAGTGAACGCGACCGACCGAGGAGGCCGGAACAGGCGACCTCCTGAGGTCGCCAGCACGGGCGAGGGTGCTCTTGTGGAGGCCGCGGTGCGGAGGTGGTGGGTGAGTCGGTCGCCGGACGGCATCGCGCGGTCCGGGCCGGTCCCGACTCGCCAGGAGGAGGCGGCAGTTACGTCACACGAGCGCCGGGCGCCGGTTGCCCGGCTGCGCAGAACATCCGTCATGGGCTGGATATTCGGTTGCGGGGCTCTTCCGGGGACTCCTAGCCTGATGCGGCTCTGTCGTGCCCGTTCGGGGGCCCGACGATGTGTTGTGAGGTGATGACGTATCTCCCAGGCCCTGTAGCCGCTCGTCTTGAGGCTCTTTCCGGTTGCCCGCCATGGCGGGCTGCTGACGTATGCCTCGGCGGCGGTGCACCAGATGGCCTGGGCTTCGTCATACCTTTCGCTCCTGTCGCGCTGTAGGCGTACGGGCATGCCCGGGCCTGCCCTTTTCCCTCCTCCACGCGGACAGGAATCTTGGTTTCCGTGTCTACCGACACTTCTCCCTCCGTCCGGCCACGCCCCGCCGCCGGGCCGGGCCGGGCCCGCACCGTCACCTTGATCGTGGTGCTGGCCGCCGAGCTGATGAACGCGCTCGACGGCTCGATCGTCTACACCGCGCTTCCCTCGATCCAGGCCGGCACCGGCGCCTCCAGCGCCGCCGTGCAGTGGATCCACGCCGCCTACGCGCTGACCTTCGCCCTCGGGCTGATCACCGGCGGCCGCCTGGGCGACCTCTACGGCCGCAAGCGGGTCTTCCTCCTGGGCACCGGCGCCTTCACCGCGGCATCCGTGGTCTGCGGTCTCGCCGGTGCCCCGGGCCTGCTGATCGCGGCCCGCATCGTCCAGGGTGGCGCCGCGGCGGCGATGGTTCCCCAGGTCCTGGCGACCTTGCACGTCACCTTCGACGAGGGCTCCAGGGCCAGGGCGTTCGGCCTGTACGGCACGGTCATGTCGCTGGGCAGCGTCCTGGGGCCGGTCCTGGGAGGCGTCATCACCGGCGCCGACCTCTTCGGCCTCGGCTGGCGGCCGATCTTTCTGATCAACCTGCCCATCGGCCTGGCGGCCGTGCTCCTCGGCCTGCGCTGCATCCCCGAGTCCCGGGAGCGCGACGCCCGGCGCCTCGACCCCCTGGGCATGGTGCTGTCCGGTCTGGGCCTGTTGCTGATCGCCTATCCGCTGACGGTCGGCGCGGAACACCACTGGCCCGCCTGGAGCCTGTTCATGCCGGCGACGGGCCTGGCGGCCCTGGCGGTCTTCGTGCTCCAGCAGGGGGCCAGGAGCGCGCGGGGGGCCGCCCCGTTGGTCGTGCCGGCACTGTTCAGGAGCAGGGCCTTCTGCGGTGGTCTGGCCGCTCAGCTCGTCTTCGGTCTGTTGTCGGGCGTGTTCTTCCTGGCGTGGACGCTGTTCATGCAGGACGGCCTCGCCCTGTCTCCCGGTCAGGCGGCGCTGGGCTTCGTGACGGCCTCTCTGGGGGAGATGGCCGGTGCCTGGCTGGCGATGAGCCTGGCCGCCCGTCAGGGACGGCGCGCTCCGCAGGCCGGGGCGTTGCTCGCCGCTGCCACACTGGGCGGCTACGCGTGGCTGATCGCGGACCGGGGCACCGGCCTGCCGTTGGCGTGGACCGTTGCTCCGATGCTGGTGGTCGGGCTCGGTCTCGGCCTGATCGGGGCGGCTCTGGCCGAGATGACCCTGGGGCAGGCCGACCACGGCTCCGCCGGCTCCGCGTCCGGGGTGTTCAACACCTCGACCCAGCTCGGGATCGCTCTGGGTACGGCACTGACCTCCGTGGTGTTCTTCGCCCGCTCTCCGGCCGGCAGCCGGGGAACCACCGTCGCCACGGCGTTCACCGGAACCATCTGGTACGTCATCGGCGCCCTGCTGGCGATGTGGGCTCTCATGCTCCTGCTGCCCGGACGCCGGCGAACATTCTGACCGCCCTCCTGGGCCCGGACCGGCGCGGCGGGTCCGGGCCCAGGACCTGCCGCACAGCCGCCGCTGCGAAAGCCGCTCGCGCACCAGCACGCCGTGTGCCGGTGCCCCGTCCAAACCCCCTTACGGAACTGGGAACCACGTCGGAGACAGCGGGGAAAGGCCCGGAGTTGACCGGGCCGGCCACCGCGCTCTCCTTTCCCGAGGTCCTTCACAGAGGAACTACCACCCCATGATCCGAGTGCTGGTCGCAGATGGTCTGCGACTGACCCGCGAGGCACTCTCCGCTGTCCTCGCGTCCGAACCCGGTGTGCACGTGGTCGCGCAGGTACCGCGGGGGCGACGACGTCGTGCCGAGCGCCCTGCGAACCCGCCCGAACGTGGCGCTGCTGGACGCCAACCTGCCCGGCCTGGAAGGGATCTCGGCCGCAGCACAGCTCAAATCCGCCCTGCCCGCCTGCCGCATCATCATCGTGACCGCTCCTGATCGCCCCGGTGCCCTGCGGACCGCCCTCAAGACAGGGGTGGACGGGGTCGTGAGCAAAGGCGCATCCGTCAGAGAACTGGCCGACACCGTTCGGACGGCAGCCCGTGGCGAGCGGGTCCTGGACCCGCACATCGTCGCCGACGCCCTGCACGCCCCCGACAACCCGCTCAGCGAACGTGACGTCGCCATCCTCCGCCTGGCCGCCCAAGGACACACACCTCAGGAAATCGCCGGGACGCTGCATCTCTCACCGGGAACGGTCCGCAACAATCTCGCCGCCATCAACCGCAAGACCGGAGCACGCAATCGCATCGAGGCGATACGCACCGCCGCCACACACGGCTGGATCTGACCGAGGGCTCCGGCGCCCGGCCAGGACTCCACGCGATCGAGGCGTGCAATCTGCACGAAGAACGATGCACTTTGCCTCTCCGCAGGAGCTTCCGCGATGCCCCCTGATGCCGCCTCACTTCACATATCCGCAGGTCAGCGCATTTCTGACCGGGAAACCGGAGTGCAAATCGGCGGAGCGCGTTCCGAATGGTTCTGGAAGAGTATGAACTCGGCGCGGGCCGTTGGACGGCCCGGCGCCTCCAGCACGGCCTTCTCCTGGCCAGTGCTGAATGCCAAATGACGAGCCCGCGACTTCACGGCCGGCGATGCTTCGCCGAGTGCCGGTCAGGCCAGCTCTGAAGCGCATGGTCAGTCAAGGGAACAAAGGGCGACGGTATCCGTCGCAGAACCGGGAGACACGATGTCCAGTCGATGTGATGTATGCGGCAAGCAGCCCAGCTTCGGGAAACGCGTCGCGCGCGCGGGGCTCCGGGCTCAGGTCCGCCACGTCAAGGGGCGGTCGAGCCGCCGCTTCAATCCGAACATCCAGCCGGTCAGGGCGGTCAAGGACGGCACGCCCGTACGTATGAAGGTGTGCACCTCGTGCATCAAAAAGGGCAAGGTGGAGCGCCGGGTCTCGGCGTAAGCCTTTCGGGCCGTCACTTCGGGCATCTCAAGGACAGGATGCGCATCCTCGACGCGGTCGTCGGCAGGTGGTGTCGCCGTCCCGAGAGGGATGAGTTTCCCTGTCACGATTGCGGGCTGCTGACCGCACCCCTTGACGGCCCGGACGAGTGGTACACCGTCATGGACAGCGTATGGGAGCGCGCCGGCGCCGACGAGGAAAGTGTCCTTTGCATCGGCTGCCTTGAGGCGCGCCTCGACCGCCGACTGCGGCATACGGATTTCGTCACCGCCGCCCTCAATGACCCGGACTATGGACGGCACAGTAAACGGCTGCTCAGCCGTTTGCAGCCCCCGGGTCAGGGCTGATGTCATCCGGTACTCCGCCCTCCGTTGCGTTGCGGAAGCGGGCCGTAACGGCATTTCCAAGATCGCGCCCGTGCAGGGCGCCGGGCAGTGACAGGACTGGGGCAGGGCGGACGAAATAAATGGGTTTGCCCAGGATGAAGCCTCCTCTACCCTGGAAAAGATTGCGAAGCGCGTTCGCGCTTCATCTGTTCCGCGTTTCGAGGTGATGACGTATCTCCCAGGCCCTGTAACCGCTCGTTGTGAGGCGCTGTTCCGGTTGTCCGCCGTTGGCGGCCTTCCCGGCGACGCCTCCCCCGCGGTGTACCCGATGGCCTGGGTTTCGTCATGCCCTTCTCCGCTCCTGTCGCGCTTGCAGGCGACACGGGCACGCCCAGGCTTGCCCGTGTCCCACCCTCAACACGAACAGGAATCCTCGTTTCCGTGTCCACCGACACCTCCACCTCCGTCCGGCCGCGCCCTGGCGCCGGGCCGGGCCGTACTGCCATGATCACGCTGATCGTGGTGCTGGTCGCCGAGCTGATGAACGCGCTCGACGGCTCGATCGTCTACACCGCATTGCCGTCGATCCAGGCCGACACCGGCGCCTCCAGCGCCGCAGTGCAGTGGATCCCCGCCGCCTACACCCTCGCCTTCGCTCTGGCCCTGATCACCGGCGGGCGCCTGGGTGACCTCTACGGCCGCAAGCGGATCTTCCTCGCCGGCACCGCGGTGTTCACCCTCGCCTCGCTGTTGTGCGGCATCGCCACCGGCCCGGCCGTTCTGATCGCCGCGCGAGCCCTCCAGGGCGCCGCGGCGGCGGCCATGGTGCCGCAGGTCCTGGCGACCATCCACGTCACCTTCGACGGGGAATCCCGCGCCAAGGCGTTCGGCCTGTACGGCATGATCATGTCGCTCGGCGGTGTGCTCGGCCCCGTCCTCGGTGCCGTCCTGACCGCTGCCGACATCGCCGGACTGGGCTGGCGGCCGATCTTCCTGATCAACCTGCCCATCGGCCTGGCCACGGTGCTGCTCGGTCTCCGGTTCGTCGCGGAGTCCCGAGAACAGCAGGCACGGCGCCTGGACCCGCTGGGCATGGTGCTGTCCAGCACCGGTGTCCTGCTGATCGCCTACCCGCTCACCGTGGGCGGCGAGCGGCACTGGCCGGCCTGGAGCTTCGCCATGCTGGTCGCGGGCGCCCTCGTGCTGGCCGTTTTTGTCGCCCAGCAGCGGGCCAGGACTGCCAGGGACGGCTCCGCGCTGGTGGCGCTCTCCCTGTTCCAGGGCAAGGCGTTCACCGGCGGGCTCGCCGCCCAGTTGGTCTTCGGCCTGGTCTCCGGCGTGTTCCTGCTGACGTGGACCCTGTTCATGCAGGACGGGCTCGGCCTGTCCCCGGGGCAGTTCGCTCCGGCCTCCGTCGCCATCTCGATCGGCGGTATGGCCGGTGCGATGCTCGCTTCGAAGTGGGCCGCACGCCACATGCGGCGGGTGCCTCAGGCGGGTGTCCTCCTGGTCGCCGTCACCCTGGTCGGCTACCAGCTCCTGGTGAACGGCCAGGGAACCGGTACACCGTTCGCGGCCGCCGTCGCTCCGATGATCCTCCTCGGATTCGGCTTCGGCATGATCGGCGCCGGCCTGGCGGGCCTCACCCTCAGCCAGGTCGAGCACGAGGACGCGGGCTCCGCGGCAGGGCTGTTCAACACCGCGATGCAGCTCGGCACCGCCATGGGTATCGCGCTGGCCTCCGTGGTGTTCTTCACCCACGCCCCCGCAGGCAGCCACGGCACCACCGTGACCAGCGCCTTCGCGGGCAGCATCTGGTATGTCATCGCGGCCCTCGCGGTGATGTGGGCTCTGATGTTCCGGCTGCCCGAGCCGGCACGGCACACCTGACCCACACCGGCCCCGCCTGCCACCATCAGGGCGGGGCCGCCGACAGACCGGTGCCGGCGTCGCAGCCGTCCGCCCGTTTTGCCATCAGACTGTTGCCACCGGCTACCGAACGTCGTGGGGCAGGCAGGGTCGAGACGAACAGCAGCTCACGGTCGAAAGCGAGACCACGGTCCTGCGCCCAGGCCGCGCCGAAGAAATACGAACGCATCGGGTCGGACGGCGTCAGGAAAACGGCCGCATCGGTGGCGATGACGGCGTCTGGAGAAAGCGCCGCATCGGTGGCGATGACGGCGTCAGGGCAGGTGAGGGGAGCGCGGGCGTTTCCCCTCGCCCGCGCTCCTCTGCCACCGGCTGCGTGCCGGCTTGTCGTTCCGTGCCGGCTGACGGTTACTCGTTACGCGTTGTTCTACGTTCTACTGGTCCTGCTGCTCGCGCTTCGCCTGTTCCACCTTGTGCTTCTCCTTGATCCGCACGTTCTCCTTGCGGACCTCGGCCTGGGTGGCGCGCTCCTTCTGGAGCCACTCGGGGGACTCCGCCTTCAGCGCGTCGATCTGCTCCGTGGTGAGCGCCTCGGTGACTCCGCCGCGGGCGAGGCCCGAGATGGAGACGCCCAGCTTCGCCGCCACGACGGGCCGCGGGTGCGGGCCGTTGAGCCGCAGCTCCCGGAGCCACTCGGGCGGGTCGGTCTGCAGCGCGTTCAGCTCGGCGCGCGAGACGACACCCTCCTGGAACGCGGCGGGGGTGGCTTCGAGGTACACACCCAGCTTCTTCGCCGCGGTCGCGGGCTTCATCGTCTGGGTGTTCTGGTGCGACGTCATGATGTCAAGGGTATCGATCGTGTGCGCTACCGCTGACCACGACCGGTAACCTGGCGGAGTGACAGGCTCGGAAGAAACCCTCTCGTTCCGGCTCGCGTACGTCCCGGGGGTGACGCCCACGAAGTGGGTGCGTATCTGGAACGAGCGGCTGCCCGGCATCCCGCTGGAACTCGTCGCGACGCCTCCCGCCGAGGCGTACGACGTACTGCGGGACGGCGGTGCCGACGCGGGTTTCGTACGGCTGCCGGCCGACCGTACGTTCTTCAGCGCGATCCCGCTCTACACGGAGACGACGGTGGTCGTGGTCCCGAAGGACCACCTCTTCACAGCGGCCGACGAGGTTTCCCTCGAGGATCTGGCCGACGAGGTCGTGCTGCATCCCCTCGACGACACCCTCGGCTGGGAGCGCCCGCCGGGGCAGCCCGCTTTCGAGCGGCCCGCGACGACGGCGGACGCCATCGAGCTGGTCGCGGCGGGCATCGGCCTGCTGGTCGTCCCGCAGTCGCTGGCCCGGCTGCATCACCGCAAGGACCTCAAGTACCGGACGCTGACGGACGCCCCCCAGTCCCAGGTCGCGCTGGCCTGGCCGGAGGAGCGGACCACCGACCAGGTCGAGGATTTCATCGGCATCGTCCGCGGCCGGACCGTCAACAGCTCGCGCGGCCGTACCCAGGCCCCGGCTCCGGCCCAGTCGAAGTCCAAGCAGCCGGCCAAGGCCGGCGCCCGCCAGAAGCCCGCCGCGCGCAAGCCCGCCGGCAAGGGCACCCGCAGCCCGCGCGGCGGCTCCGGCGCCCCGAAGGGCGCCAAGCGGGGCAAGCCCCGCCGCTGACCGGTCAGCTTCCGGACGGACGTGACCGGTCAGCTCCCGGACGGACCGCCTCCCACCCCCGCTCCAGCAGGTCGAAGATCTCTTCGGTGGCCCGGCGGGGGGTGGTGTACTGGCCGCTGAGGGTGCGGGAGGCGAGGGCGAAGTGGGCCAGGGCGGCACAGGTGACGTCGTCCTCGGGGGCGCCGACCTCCTCGGCGATGGCGCGGGCCAGGGCCGATTCATGACGCATCCACATCCGCTGGGCGTAGTCGCTCAGCGCCGGGGTGTCGGTCACCAGGCGGACGAACGCGGCGATTTCCGGGTGCGCGGTGTCCTTCTCGGAGAGCAGGACGTACTCGCGCAGGGCCCGCAGAACCGACTGGCCGGGGGCCCGGTCGCGTACCGCGGCGACGAGGGCGGCCTCGATGTCGTCCTCCTGGTCGAAGACGAGCGCTTCCTTGCCGGCGAAGTGCTTGAACAAGGTCGTCACCGACACGTCGGCGGCATCGGCGATCTCCTTGACGCCGACCTGCTCGTAGCCGCGCTCCAGGAAGAGCCGCAGGGCGGCGTCGGCCAGTGCCTTGCGGGTCTGTGCCTTCTTGCGTTCGCGGCGGCCGACGGGAGCGGCGCCCCGGGAAGGCGGCGGGGGCTCGATGCGGGGAACGGGTTCGGTCACGGGTGCAGCCTACCGTGTGGTGCATCGAGTACGAAGGTTAATTCATTGCACTTTTTTAGTGGGTGTGCTTTTTTAGTTGGAGAGGCGCCGGACGTGCGGTCCGGCGCTCCGCGCATCCCTGGAGGGGGACCCATGAATTCCACCCGTGCGGCCCGCGTCGCGATCGTCGGCGCCGGCCCCGGCGGCCTGGCCTGTGCCCGCATCCTGCAACTTCACGGCCGTTCCGTCGCCGTCTTCGAGCGCGAGGCGTCCGCGGACGCCCGTTCCCAGGGCGGCAGTCTCGACCTGCACCCGGATACGGGCCAGGCGGCTCTGCGCGCGGCGGGGCTGCTCGACGGGTTCCACGCCCTGTCCCGCCCCGAGGGCCAGGAGTGGCGGAAGGTGGATCACGCCACCGCGGCCGCCCTGGAACAGGAGTGGCCTCCGGGGGACGAGGGCGCGGGCGTCGAGGACCGGCCGGAGATCGACCGGGGGCACCTGCGGAAGCTGCTGCTGGACTCGCTCGCGCCGGGGACGGTCCGCTGGGGAAGCGCCGTCGGCGGCGCCACGCCGCTCGGTGACGGCACCTGCCGTCTGGAGTTCGCGGACGGCAGCTCCGAGGACTTCGACCTGGTCGTCGGCGCCGACGGCGCGTGGTCGCGGGTCCGCCCGGCCGTCTCGGACGCCCTCCCCGCCTACACGGGCGTCGCCTTCCTCGAAACCGGCTTCGACGACAGCGACGTACGCCACCCCGCCCTCGCGCAACTGGTCGGCCCGGGCACGCTGGTGGCGGAGTCCGGCTCCACGATCCTGTTCGCCCAGCGGAACAGCAACGGTCACATCCGCGTCTACGTGGCCTTCCGGGCCCCGCAGGACTGGCTCACGACCGCCGGGCTGGACGTGGACGACACGGCGGCGATGCGCGCGTTCCTCGGGAAGAGGCTCGACGGATGGGCCGAGGGACTGCGGTACGCCATGCTCAACGGTGACCACGGCTTCGCCAACCGGCCGCTGTTCGCGCTGCCGGTACCGCACATCTGGGAGCACGTGCCGGGCGTCACGCTGCTGGGCGACGCCGCGCACCTGATGCCGCCCCTGGGCGTGGGCGTCAACCACGCGCTGCTCGACGGCGCCGACCTGGCGCAGGCGCTGGTCGGCGAGGAGCGGGTGGACGACGCGGTACGTGCGTACGAGGAGCTGATGCTGCCGCGGTCCGCCGACTTGGCGAAGAAGTGCGCGGAGGGGCTGAAGCACCTGGTGCCGTGAGCGGGCTCCGGCTCGTCCGCGCGCGCCGAACAGGGACGGGTCCGCCCCGGCCGGACAGCAGTGCTGTCGGCCGGGGCGGACCCGTCGTACAGGTGCGGGGCGGCCGGCGGACGGGAGCACCCGTCCGCCGGTGCCCGGCGCCGTATCAGCTGCCGAGGGTGGCGAGCGCCTGGTTGAACGTCTGCGACGGGCGCATGACGGCCGCGGCCTTGGCCACCGCGGGCTGGTAGTAGCCGCCGATGTCGGCCGGCGATCCCTGGACGGCGATCAGCTCGTCGACGATGGTCTGCTCCTGCTCGGCCAGCGTCGCCGCGAGGGCCGCGAAGGACTCCGCGAGCTGCGCGTCCTCGGTCTGCTTGGCCAGCTCCTGGGCCCAGTACAGGGCCAGGTAGAAGTGGCTGCCGCGGTTGTCGATGCCGCCGAGCTTGCGGCTGGGCGACTTGTTCTCGGCGAGGAACGAGCCGGTCGCGCGGTCGAGGGTGTCGGCGAGCACCTGGGCGCGCGCGTTGCCCGTCTTCTGCGCGAGGTGCTCGAAGCTCACCGCGAGCGCGAGGAACTCGCCCAGGCTGTCCCAGCGCAGGTAGTTCTCCTTGACCAGCTGCTGGACGTGCTTGGGCGCGGAGCCGCCGGCGCCGGTCTCGAACAGGCCGCCGCCGTTGATGAGCGGCACCACCGACAGCATCTTGGCGCTGGTGCCCAGCTCCAGGATCGGGAACAGGTCGGTGAGGTAGTCACGCAGCACGTTGCCGGTGACGGAGATGGTGTTCTCGCCGCGGCGGATGCGCTCGACGGAGAACTTCGTCGCCTCGACCGGGGACATGATCTCGATCTGCAGGCCCTCGGTGTCGTGCTCCGGGAGGTACTGCTTGACCTTGGCGATCAGGTTCGCGTCGTGCGCGCGGCCCTCGTCCAGCCAGAACACGGCCGGGTCGCCGGTCGCGCGGGCGCGGGTGACGGCCAGCTTCACCCAGTCGCGGATCGGCACGTCCTTGGTCTGGCACATGCGGAAGATGTCGCCGGTGGCGACCGTCTGCTCCAGTACGACGTTGCCGTCCTGGTCGAGGACCCGCACCGTGCCGGTGGTGGCGATCTCGAAGGTCTTGTCGTGGCTGCCGTACTCCTCGGCCTTCTGCGCCATCAGACCGACGTTCGGCACCGAGCCCATGGTCGACGGGTCGTACGCGCCGTTCGCCTTGCAGTCCTCGATGACGGCCTGGTAGACGCCGGCGTAGCTGCTGTCCGGGATGACGGCGAGGGCGTCCTGCTCCTGGTCGTCCTTGTTCCACATGTGGCCGGAGGTGCGGATCATGGCCGGCATGGAGGCGTCGACGATGACGTCGCTCGGGACGTGCAGGTTGGTGATGCCCCGGTGGGAGTCGACCATGGCCAGGTCCGGGCCCTCGGCCAGCTCCGCGTCGAAGGAAGCCTTGATCTCCTCGCCCTGGGGCAGCGCCTCCAGGCCCTTCCAGATGCCGCCGAGACCGTCGTTCGGGGTCAGGCCGGCCTTGGCGAGCACGTCACCGTACGCGGCGAAGGTCTTCGGGAAGAAGGCGCGCACCACGTGACCGAAGATGATCGGGTCGGAGACCTTCATCATCGTGGCCTTGAGGTGCACCGAGAACAGCACGCCCTCGGCCTTGGCGCGGGCGACCTGCTCCTTGAGGAACTCGCGCAGCACGGCGACGCGCATGACGGAGGCGTCCACGACCTCGCCCGCGAGCACCGGTACCGACTCGCGCAGGACGGTGGTCGAGCCGTCGTCACCGGCCAGCTCGATGCGCAGGGTGCTGTCCTCGGCGATGACCGCGGACTTCTCGGTGGAGCGGAAGTCGTCGCCGCTCATGTGCGCGACCTCGGTCTTCGAGTCGGCCGACCAGGCGCCCATCCGGTGCGGGTTGGCCTTGGCGTAGTTCTTCACCGAGGCGGGGGCGCGGCGGTCGGAGTTGCCCTCGCGCAGCACCGGGTTGACGGCACTGCCCTTGACCTTGTCGTAGCGGGCGCGGATGTCGCGCTCCTCGTCGGTCTTCGGGTCGTCCGGGTAGTCCGGCAGCGCGTATCCCTGCTCCTGCAGCTCGGCGACGGCCGCCTTGAGCTGCGGGATCGAGGCCGAGATGTTCGGCAGCTTGATGATGTTGGCCTCGGGCGTCTTCGCCAGCTCACCGAGCTCGGCGAGGGCGTCGTCGATGCGCTGTTCCTCCTGGAGCCACTCCGGGAAACCGGCGATGATGCGGCCCGCCAGGGAGATGTCACGGCTCTCCACCGCGACCCCGGCCGTCGAGGCGTAAGCCTCGACCACCGGCAGGAACGAATACGTCGCCAGGGCCGGGGCCTCGTCAGTGTGTGTGTAGATGATGGTCGAGTCAGTCACCGGGTGCTCCGCTCCACGTCTGCAACATTGCTCGACATCAAGATATCTCGTGATCGGGTCCTTACAGGAAGGGCCCTGGTCTGTCGGGGATCCGGGCGGGGTCCCTGTCGGGTTCCGGGCGAGGTCACGTGTCGGGTTCCGGGCGGGGTCAGCCGGGTTGGCGGGGGTGGCGGGGGCACGTACCGGGATCCCGTCGCCGCCCGCTCGGCAGTCGACTCGTATGCGCCGTCCCGCCGCGACCGTTTTGCATGCTTCCCACAACCTGACGCCCCCGAACTCCGTGGAAGCTGCCACCTGTCACTCCAGCGCTCCCCTGGCAGAGTGAGCACCAAGTTGATCATTTCCCGACCCGATTCGGCCCGGGAAGTTGTATCCATACGACAAAGGGGGTTCATCTCATGCGTGCGGTCACCGAGGATGTGGTGGTCACCGGGCTCGGCGCCACGACGCCGCTGGGCGGAGACGCCGCCTCGACCTGGGACGGCATGCTGGCCGGGCGGTCCGGCATCAGCGCCATCGAGGAGGAGTGGGCGGCCGGACTGCCCGTGCGGATCGCGGGCCGGCTCGCGGTCGAGCCCGGTACGGTCCTGGACCGGGTGCAGGCCCGGCGCATGGACCGGTGCGAACAGGTCGCGCTCGTGGCGGCCCGGGAGGCGTGGGCCGACGCGGGGGCACCGGCCGTCGATCCGGAGCGGCTGGCCGTGGTGATCGGTACGGGTACGGGCGGCGCCCTCACCATGCTCGGCCAGGACGACGTACTCGAAACGTCCGGCGTACGGAAGGTGTCCCCGCACACCGTCCCGATGCTGATGGCGAACGGCCCCGCCGCCTGGGTCAGCATCGAACTGGGAGCGCGCGGCGGCGCCCACACGCCGGTCAGTGCCTGCGCCTCCGGGGCCGAGGCCATAGCCATCGGCCTGGATCTGATCCGTCTCGGCCGGGCCGACGTGGTCGTGGCGGGCGGCGCCGAGGCGTGCGTCCACCCGCTGCCGCTGGCGGGTTTCGCCCAGGCCAAGGCGCATTCCACGCGCAACGACGAGCCGGAGCTGGCATCACGCCCGTTCGACGTCGACCGGGACGGTTTCGTGATCGGCGAAGGTTCGGCCGTGGTCGTTCTGGAACGCGCCGGATTCGCCGCCGCCCGCGCGGCCCGCGCGCACGCCACCCTCGCGGGCGCGGGCGTCACCTCGGACGCCCACCACATCACGGCCGCGCACCCCGAGGGGCAGGTCCGCGCGATGCGGCTGGCCCTGTCCGCCGCCGGGCTGTCCCCGCGCGACATCGAGCATGTGCACGCCCATGCGACGTCCACGCCACTGGGCGACCTCGCGGAGGCCCGGTCGATCACGGAGGCCGTCGGCACCCATCCGTCCGTCACCGCGACCAAGTCGATGACCGGCCACCTCTTCGGCGCGGCCGGCGCGGCCGGCGCACTCGCCGCGATCCTCGCCGTACGCGACGGTGTCGTCCCCGCGACACAGAACGTCGACACCCTCGACCCGGAGGTCGGCCTCGACGTCGTCATGGGCGAGCCACGGAAGGGCGCCCTGTCCTCCGCCCTCACGAACTCCTTCGGCTTCGGCGGTCACAACGCGTGCCTGGTGTTCACGGCGGCGCGCTGAGGGGGGGGTGGAGTAGGGGGCGGGGACGGGCTACGGGGTACGGGGCTAGGAGGCTACGGGGCGGGAAACGGTGCGCGCCGGAAGGCGGTGCCGTGGAAGCCCTCGCCCCGCGGGAGCCCGTACTCGTACAGTGCCGCCCATGCTCCTGTGGATCAACGGCCCTTTCGGCGGCGGCAAGACGCAGACCGCGCACGAGATCCAGCGCCGGCTTCCCGGCAGCGTCATCTGCGACCCCGAGCACGTCGGCTTCGGCCTGCACCGGATGACGCCGCCGGCCCTGCGCGGCGACTTCCAGGACCTCCCGGCCTGGCGGCAGGGCGTCCACGAGGTGCTGGACCTGGCCCTGACCAAGCACCCGGGCACCGTGATCGCCCCGATGACACTCGTGGAGACCGCCTACTTCGAGGAGATCGTCGGCCGGCTGCGGGACCACGGCCACGACGTCCGGCACTTCGCACTGCTCGCGGACCGGCGGACGGTGCTGCGGCGGCTGCGTGAGCGCGGCTTCGGGCACTTGGTGGGGTTCGTCGCCGGGAAGGACACCCCGTTGCGGCGGGAGAGCTTCGCCGTGGCGAAGCTGGACCACTGTCTGGAGCGGCTGCGCGGGCCGGAGTTCAGCGAGCACGTGTGGACCGACCGGCGTACGGTCGCACAGGTCGCCGACCGCATCGCCGCCTCGGCCGGGCTGGAGCTGGCCCCCGACACCGACAGCGCGCTCCGTGGGCGGCTGCGCCGTACGTGGACGAGCGTCAAGCACATCCGCTTCGGCTGACCCGGCGGTCGGCCCGGCCGATCAGCTCGATCGGCGAACCCGGTCGGTGGATCGGGTGGCCTTACCAGGCAGAGCCCGCGACCTGCCGGGTGCTGACGTTGACCCTGTTGAAGAAATTCGTCATACCGATCATGAGGACCAGAGCGGCGAGTTGCCGCTCGTCGTAGTGCACCGCGGCCTCGTTCCAGACCGCGTCCGGTACCGGGTCGGTACGGTCGCTGAGCCGGGTGACGGCCTCGGTGAGCGCCAGCGCCGCGCGCTCGGCCGGAGTGAGGAAGGGGGCGTCGGCCCAGGCCGCCACCGTGTGCAGCCGCTCGTCACGCTCGCCGGCCTTCCGGGCCTGCAGCGTGCCGCCGTGCACGCAGTAGCTGCATCCGTTGATCTGGCTCGCCCGAAGGTGGACCAGGTCGAGCGTGGCCTGCGGTACACCGGCCTTCCTGACCGCCTTGAGAACGGCGAGGACCGGTTCCGTGACGCCGGGGAGGAGCATGGCCGGGTTCGGTATCCGTGCTTGCACGGCGGCGTAGGCATTCTGCGTGTTTTGAGCTTCCGCCATGCCCTGAGCGCGCTGTGTGTTCTGTGTGTCCTGCATTCTTTGCGTGCCTTGTGTGCTCTGTGTGCTCTGCATGATCGTGGCTCCTGTCCTGCTGCTCTTGCCCTGTTCCTGTGTCGGTCCGGGCGCACCGGTCCTGCGAGGCGGTCCGTCACATCGAGGGGAAACGATTCGTCATCGTTCTGACGGAACACGACGGGAGAATGTGACAGGTGGACGAGAAAGATTTCCTGGCGGAGCGCTTCGAGGAACACCGGGCGCATATACGGGCGGTGGCCTACCGGATGCTCGGTTCGCTGAGCGAGGCGGACGACGCCGTGCAGGAATCCTGGTTGCGGCTCAGCCGCTCCGACGTCAGCGACGTGGCGAACCTCGGCGGCTGGCTGACGACCGTCGTCGGCCGGGTGTGCCTGGATCTGCTGCGGACGCGTACGGCGCGCGGCGAGGAGCCTTTCGACGTACGGGTGCCCGACCCCGTCATCAGCAGGGCCACCGGCGGCGGAAGGGACGGCAGCGGTACGGACGGGACCGATCCGGAGCAGCAGGCGCTGCAGGCCGACGCGGTCGGCCTCGCCCTGCTGGTGGTGCTCCAGACGCTGGCGCCCGCCGAACGCCTCGCGTTCGTCCTGCACGACATGTTCGGGGTGCCGTTCGACGAGATCGGGCCCGTCGTCGGACGGACTCCGGCCGCGACCCGGCAGCTCGCCAGCCGGGCTCGCCGCCGGGTGCGGAACGCGGCCGCCGTGCCCGACACAGGTCTCGTGCGGCAGCGCGAGGTGGTCGATGCCTTCCTGGCCGCCGCGCGCGACGGTGACTTCGAGGGGTTGCTCGGGGTGCTCGATCCGGACGTGGTGCTCCGTGCCGACACGGGCGCCGGGTTCCCGGGGCTGACCAGGACAGTTCGCGGTGCGCACGAGGTGGCCGGGCGGGCGCTCGCTTTCCGGCGGTCCGCACACGGTGCGCGGTACGCGCTGGTGAACGGGGCCGCGGGGGTGGTCACGGTCGTGGACGGGGCGCCGGTATCGGTGATGGGCCTGACCGTCGTGGGCGGGAAGATCGCCGCGATCGACATCCTCGCCGATCCGGAACGGCTGCGGGGGCTGGACCTGACGGTACTCGGCGCGGACGCTGACGCCAGGCGGCTGACGGCTGACGGCTGACGGCTGACGGGAGGAACGTATGCCGACGGCACTGTGGTGTTCCGCAGGTGGAAGCGGGGGTTTTCCTCATGGTCGCGGCTGTGGACGGCGCTCTAACCTGAAGATCGCCGCATCGGAAGGCGCGGCGATCCGCACCGCGCACGCGACCTGCGCGTGGCGCACCGTGCACTGAACCAAGGGGGAAACCGTGCGTCGTCATCTCCGAGTCCTCGCGGCCGTCGCGCTGGCCGGTATCGCTGTGAGCGGGATCGGCGCATGCGGACTCATGGACCGCTCCACCTACGAGGACGACGCCAAGCTCTCCGCCGACGTCAAGTCCGTACGCCTGGACAGCGGTTCGGGCGGCCTCACCCTGCGCGGCAAGAAGTCCCTCGACACCGTGTCGGTCCACCGCGAGCTGCGGTACCGGGGCGAGCGGCCCGAGAAAGCGAGCCACCGCGTGGAGAACGGTGTACTGGTGCTCGGTGACTGCGGGAGGAACTGCTCGGTGCACTACACGGTCGTCGTGCCGGCGGGCCTCCCGGTGACGGGCGAAACCGCGTCCGGCGCGGTGAGCCTCTCGGAGGTCGGCCCGGTACGGGTTACCACCAGTTCCGGCGCGGTGAACCTGAACGGCGTGACGGGCGCCGTGGACGTCCGTACCTCCAACGGCCGGATCCACGGGCGCGGCTTGAAGGGGGACGGGATACAGGCGCGGACCAGCAACGGCGCCGTCGACCTCGTCGCGGAGTCACCGCAGAACGTCCTGGCCGAGACATCGAACGGTGCGATCAGCCTCACCGTGCCCGGCGGCCCGCACCACCGCTACCGAATAGCCGCCGAGGCCGACAACGGTCACAAGAGCCTGGGTATACCCAACGACCCGGCCGGCGCATACCGGCTCGACCTCACCACGGCGAACGGAGCCCTCACGGTCAAGGCAGGCTGACCCGAGCGACGGGACGACCACCAGGAAGGGACGGGGCAAGGAGTCGTCGTACAGGGTCGTAGCGACGGGTCGTCGTGCGGACGCCCGCGGGTTGCTGTTGCGGGCGCCCGCCCCCGTCACGGACTCAGGTGCCGGAAGCTCTGCCCTCCCGGCAGGGCAGCGGCCGGAGCGCTCAGGCGGACGAGGTCACTTCGGAGCCGCCCGACGCCTCCACCGCACCGGCCGACACCTCTTTCGGGTCGCCCGACGTCTCTACCGGGGCGCCGCCTCCGTACGGGCGGGTGATGATCTCCATCGCGTGGCCCGCCGGGTCGAAGAAGTAGACCCCGCGTCCGCCGTCGTTGTGGTTGATCTCGCCCGGCTGCTTCCCGTGCGGGTCGGCGTAGTAGGTGAGGCCGGCCTGCTGGATCTTGGCGAAGGCGCTGTCGAACTCGGCTTCTCCGATGAGGAACGCGTAGTGCTGCATGACGATCGACTCCGCCGGGACCGTGGCGAAGTCCAACGTGACGCCGTTCGCGGTGTCCACCGGAAGGAACGGGCCCCATTCCGTACCGATTTCGAGCCCGAGGATGTCCGCCAGGAAGGTGGCGGACTCCCGGTTGTCCCGGGAGTGGATGATGATGTGGTTCAACTGCACTGACACTGTGGAATGCCTCCGTAAGGCAAACTCACGGGCACCTCCATGCCTCACCCGGTCGGTGACCGACACGCGATGCCGTCGCCGCCGATGGTAAGCGGCGTCCCGGGTTTCGTCGAGTGACCTTTCGCAGCGCCCTGTACCGTCCTGGACCGTTCGCTGCCGTTCGCTGCCGAAGCTGTGCCTAACGGTCCGATCGCCGCCGCTCGGAGGCTTTCCGGCTCATCTGCCGGGGCGTTTGACCGCCTGGCCGACGATGACGGTCTCGACACCGGCGATGCCCAGGCCCGTCAGGTCTTCGGTGATCAGCCGGTACAGGGCGGCCAGGTCCGGCACCCAGACGGCGGCGTGCAGGTTCGCGGCGCCGCTGGTGGCGAACGCACCGTGGACGGCGGGGTGCCGGGCCAGAGTGCGGCCCACGGCGTCCAGGTGATCCGGGGGCACCTGCATCATCACATTGGCGTCGATGAACAGGCCCAGGCGCCTGGGGTCCACGGCCACTTGCGTGCTGAGCCGGCCGTCGGCCATCAGGCGGGCGAGGCGGCGCCGGACGGTGGAGGCGGGGTGCCCGGTCCGGACGGCGATCGCCGCCGCCGGAGTGCGGGCGTCGTCGCTCAAGGCGGCCAGGATGTCGGCATCGACGGGATCGAGCCCGGTTCCGGGTTCGGAAACGGCTGGCGGTACGGATGCGGAGGGGGTGCGCACCGGGGTCAGGGCGGCGCGTTCCGCGGCGGTCAGGACGTCGTGGCGCCAGTCGGACGCCTCGGAGAACACGTGCAGCACGGTGGCCACGGACACGGACGCCACCGCCGGTGTGGCCGGCAACTGCCGGAACACCAGGTGGTCACGGGATCCCGGTTCGGTGAACGAGACCGCGGAGATCTCGTCGCCCGAGGCGGACAGGTCGATGAAGGGGATGTCCGGGCGGGCGGCCAGGGCGGCGGTGAGGGCGTCCAGCTTGCCCTTGAGCACCTTGATGCGCAGCAGCAGCGCACCGACCGAGTCGGGGCGCACGGGCTGGGCGATCACCTTGACCGTGCCGTCGCCGATCAGCGCCTGCCAGCGGCGGTGCACGGTACGGGGGTTCTCCCCCAGCACCTCGGCGGCCCGCTCCGCGCTCAGCCGCCCGTCGCACTGCAACGCGGCGATCAGGCGCTGGTCACGGAGTCCGAGGACGGGAGACGGGATGGATGAGGAGACAGCCGAGGGAGCGGATGAGGGGGCTGGTGACGGAGTGGGCGAGGGGGCGGGTGTGGGGGTAGGTGAGGGTGCGGGGGCGGCTGAAGAGGTGGGGCTGTTTGCGGGAGTGCTCGTTTTGCGGGGCATGAGTGACAGTTTCGCTCAATGATTTCGTACGCAGGGTCTGTTTATGGCCCTCGTAGCGCAGGATCGACGGCATCAACCGCTCCCGGCGTCGGACGAGGACCGCTGTCCTTGGCGTCGGGGAAGGGTCTGCCGTTCCCGTGGAGAAGCTCATGACGTATGCATCCCTGCTCGCCCCGATGGCTGCTGCCGCCCACGAAGTCGGTGCGCTCCTGCTCGCCACCCCGCGCCGCGCCACCACGCCCACCGACACCATGGAGGAACTGGCCGCCGCCTACCTGGCCTTGGAAGCCCCGGCCGTTGCCGTCGTGCGACGGCATTTGGACGCACTGCTGCCCGGTGTTCCCTGGGCCGAGGAACTGCACGACGACCGGAGCCCAGGCGCCACTCCGGACGCCGCCCCGGCTCCCGGGCTGCCTGCGGACGGGGACGTGTGGATGGTGGACGTGATCGACGGCGCGGTGCAGTTCATGCAGGATCTGCCGTACTTCTGTGTCAGCCTCGCGTTGGTGCGGGCCGGTGAGCCGGTGGCCACGGCGCTGCACGCGCCGCTGCTCGGCGAGACGTATCTCGCCGCGGCCGGGCACGGCGCCACCCGCAACGGCGAGACGATCACCCCGTCGGCCCGGACCCGGCTGGAAGCGGCCCTCGTGGGGACCAGTCACCCGCCCTTCGCCGCGGGGCAGCCCTCGGCCGTGGCGGCAGCCGGCCGGTCGCTCGCCGCGGTGGTGCCCGCCGTGGGAGCCGTACGGAACCTGGGCCCCACCTCGTGGCAGATCGCCGACACGGCGGCGGGGCGGTTGGACGCCTTCTGGGAGTACGGCCGGGACGACGCCAATCTGCTGCCCGGCGCCCTGGTGGCCCGCGAGGCGGGAGCCGTCGTCTCCGACACGGCGGGGCGGCCGTGGCAGGCCGGAGCACCCGGTTTCCTCGTCGCGCCCCGTGGGCTGCACGGCCCCCTGCTGGAGCTGCTGAACCCGTCCCTCACCCTGAGCCCTGCCTGACCCGCCGGCCTGCCCGCCCCGCCGGTCCGTCCTGCCCGCCCCTCGGTCGGTCCGGTCTACGCCGCCGACCGGTCCGGTCTGCACCGGCGGTCCCGTCTGCACCGTCTCGGCCGTGACCTCGGCCGGCCGTCGTCGCGGCAGGGGCCGTGCTCAGTCGGCCGGGCGGGGCATGAACGCCATGCCGACCGAGGCGGGTGCGGTCTCGGTGAAGCCGAACTGGGCGTAGAGGTGGCGGGCGTCGCCGTCGGCGATCAGGGAGACGTAGGCGCCCGCCGGTGCGCGGCGCTCCAGTTCGGCGGTGAGGGCGGCCATGATGCGTTTGCCCAAGCCGTGACCCTGGTGCTGCGGCAGCACACAGATGTCGACGATCTGGAAGAAGCAGCCGCCGTCGCCGATGATCCGGCCCATGCCGACGGGGCCTGCGCCGTTCGTCGCACCGCCGTCCGCGGACTCCGGTGACGCGTGCACGGTGACGCCGTACCAGGTGTTCGGGAGGCCGATCGCCGCGCCCTCGGCCGACTTGTCGCCGAGGCCGGTCGACCGGCGCAGTTGCCGGTACGTGTCGGCAGTCGGGACGCCGGGCCTGACCTCGTAGCCGTCATGGTCGTCGTGGTTGTCAAAGCCGTCTATGCCGTCGGGCCGGACGTCGTGCGGGGTGACATCACCGTTCGCCTGATTCATGCCTGGCAGGTTAGCGGTCGCCCCTGGTACGGAGCGGGAGGCCCGCGGCCGGGGGAACAACCTGAAGAAGTGGGGCGGCAGTTGCGCGGATGCCATGATCAGTACATGAACGATCCGGGGGGCGCCGCAGCCGTGGCGGGCGGAGCCGCGGACGCTCCGGGCGGCTTCGCCTTACACCGACCGCCACCAGCGGGACCACGATCGCGTTAGAAGACGCGCCGGCCTCGCGACGGCGCTGGCCCGGGCGTGCGGGCTGCGTACGGGCGGAGGGCCGCTTTCCCATCCGTCGCCACAGCACCATTGCCTCGCCGCAGCACCATTGCACTGATCGCTGCCTGCTGGTTAGCTCTTGAGGGCTCCCGGCCGTCCGGTTTGGGGGCCCGAGGGCGGGCGCGAACGGTTCTGCGGAACCTTGGACCGGTTCTTCGAGGGGGTGGCCGGTGATGCGCGACGCAACCGGCGGGGACACGGGCTCGGCAGACTTACGGCACGACGGCGGCGCACCACAGCCCGGCGGACCACCCCGGCAACAGCCCGGCGGACCGCTCCGACATCAGCCCGGCGGATCGCCCCGCCGCCAACTCCTGCGCGCCGGGGCCGCGCTGGCGGCCGGCGCCGCCGGGGGGACTCTCCTCGGTGCCTGCGGTTCCTCGGCGGCCAGGAGCGTGGGCGCCGACGGCCGGATCGTCGTCGAGTTGTGGCACGGCCAGGCCGACACCGGCCGCAAGGCCGTCCAGGCGCTCGTGGACGACTTCAACCGCAGGCAGTCGCGCATCCGGGTCGACGCCGGAGGCGGCGGGGTCGTGGCCGACGCCATGCTCCAGAAGGTGACGGCGGCACTGGCCGCGGGATCGCACCCGGACATCGCGTACATCTTCGGGGCCGACCTCGCCCGGGTGGCCCGCAGCCCCCGCGTCGTCGATCTCACCGACACGCTGCGCGGCACCGCGTACTGGCCGCAGTTCTGGAGTTCGGTCCGCGACGCCGTCGCGCTCAACGGGCGGGTGCGGGCGGCGCCCGCCGTGCTGGACTCCCTGTGCTACGTCTACAACAGGAAGATGTTCCGGCAGGCCGGGGTGCCCTACCCCAAGGCGGGCTGGACCTGGGACGAGTTCGTCCGTACGGCACGCCTGCTGACCGACCCGCGCCGCGGCACGTTCGGTACGAGCTGGCCCGGTACCGGCGACGAGGACACCGTGTGGCGGCTGTGGCCGCTGGTGTGGGACCTCGGCGGCGAGGTCATCGCCCAGGACGGGCACAGCATCGGCTTCAAGGACGTCGGGGAGCGGGCGCTGAGCACCCTGGCGCGGCTCGCCGCCGACAAGAGCGTCTACGTCGACCCCAAGCCGGGCAGCGAGCAGATGCACCAGGTCTTCATCGGCGGACGGATGGGGATGATGGCCACCGGCCCGTGGGAACTGCCGGACATCGTCGAGGGCAAGGTCGACTACGACGTGGTGCCGCCGCCGACGTACAGCGGCCGGCCTTGCACGATCGCCGGCCCGGACACCTGGACCGTCTTCGACAACGGACCGGAACGGTCGCGGGCGGCGGTCGAGTTCCTGCGCTGGCTGGGCGATCCGGCGCAGGACGTGCGGTGGGCGCTGGGCGGCGGCAGCCTGCCGCTGAGCAAGGCGACGGCCGCGCGCCCGGAATGGCGGCGGCACTCGGCGCGGACCACCGGGCTGCCGGTGTTCACCGCCGCGCTCGACACCGCGCGGGTCCGGCCGGTCCACCCGGCGTACCCGCAGATCTCGCAGGCTGTCGGTGAGGCGATCGTGGCCGTACTGCTGGGCCGCAGCTCGCCCGCCGAGGCGCTGCGGACCTGCGCCGAAAAGGCCGACGCGGCCCTGCTGATCCCGCGATGACACCGGACGACGCCCGGGAGGCGGCGGCCGGACACGGCCGGACGGAAGAGGGGGCCATGCCACCGAGTCCGCACGCGGACGACCGCACGGGACCGGAGCGCACGGAAACGGGGCGCGCAGGACCGGACCGTACGGAACCGGAGCGCACGGAAAATCGACGTACAGGACCAGAGCGTACGAGACCGGGGCGCACGGGACCGGACCGTAAGGGAACAGGGCGCACAGAATCCGGCCGTACGGAATCGGAGCGTACGGGAGCAGGGAGCACGGGACCGGAGCGCACGGGAACAGGACGTCCAGCCCGCCGCACCACACCCCGCCCTCCCCGCACCCCCCGCCCCCTCACCTTGAACCCCCACCACGAGCCCCCCGGCCGCCACCGCCCCGGAAACCGGCACCCGTCCGCCCTCACCCCCCGCCGCCCCCGCACCCTCGCCGGCCGTGTCCGCCGGGAGAACGCCACCGCCTGGGCCTTCGTCGGCCCGTCCGTCCTGATCATCCTCGGGCTGAGCATCGTCCCCGTCGTCTGGTCGCTGTTGCTCTCCTTCCGGGCGGACGACCTGGTCACGCCGGGGCGCTGGGTGGGCCTGGACAACTACCACGCGCTGGTGCGGGACCCGGGCTTCCGTACGGCGGTGGAGAACACCCTCGTCTACGCGGGTCTGTACGTGCCGCTGAGCCTGCTCGGCGGGCTGGTGCTCGCGCTGGCGCTCAACCGCCGCATCCGGCTGATCGGCCTCTACCGGACGTTGATCTTCATCCCGTTCGTGATCTCGGCCGCGGCGCAGGGCGTGCTGTTCTTCTTCATCCTCGACCCGCAGTTCGGGGTGGCCAACTCCCTGCTGCACCACCTGGGCGTGTCCCCACAGGGCTTCCTCTCCGACCCCGGGCAGGCGCTCTACCTGCTGGTGCTCATCTCGCTGTGGAGCGGGGTCGGCTTCTGTGTCGTCGTCTACCTGGCCGCGCTCCAGGACGTGCCGCCGGAACTGATCGAGTCGGCGCGGCTGGACGGCGCGGGCCGGCTGCGGGTGCTGTGGCACATCAAGCTGCCCTCGCTGACGCCGGTGACCGTCTTCCTGCTGCTGTGGCAACTGATCACCGCCCTCCAGGTGTTCGACCTGATCTACGTCACCACGAAGGGCGGCCCGCTCGGGTCGACCACCGTCATCGTCTACTTCGTATGGGAGCAGGCGTTCCAGATGTTCACCGCCGGATACGGGGCCGCCGCCGCATACGTCCTCGCGGTCGCGCTGCTCGTCGTGGGCACCGCCCTGCGCCTGTACCGGCGGCGCCGGCCGGGTGCCGCGCCGGACGGAGCGGTCCGTTGAGCGCGCCCGCGGCCGTGCCGCCCGGTGACGCGCACCCGCACAGGACCGCCGGCCCGAGCGGGACCGCCACGCCGCGACGCCCGGCCCGGCGCGGGCGTCTGCCCTTCAGCGCCTGGCACTTGGTGCTCGCCCCGCTGTCGCTGGGCTTCGCGCTGCCGCTGGTGTGGCTGGTGCTCAGTTCGGTGATGACCAACGCGGAGATCAATCGCTTCCCGCCCTCGTTGTGGCCGTCCGGCATCGATCTCGGCGGGTACGACTACGTGCTGGGCAACGCGATGTTCCCGCGGTGGTTCGCCAACTCCTCGATCGTCGCGGTCACCGCGGTCCTCTCCAACCTGGTGCTCGGCTCGCTGGGCGGCTACGCCTTCGCCCGGATGCGGTTCACCGGGTCGCGGCTGCTGCTGGGGCTGATGCTGGCGACCATGGCCATCCCGTTCCAGCTCACCATGATCCCGACGTTCCTGGTGATGAAGAACCTGGGACTGATCGACACGCTGGGGGCGCTGATCGTGCCGTCCCTGGTCACGCCGTTCGCGGTCTTCCTCTTCCGGCAGTTCTTCCTGGCGCTGCCCAGGGAGCTGGAGGAGGCGGCCTGGATCGACGGGTGCTCGCGGCTGCGGGTGCTGTACTCCGTCGTGCTGCCGCTGGCCCGCCCCGCGCTGGCCACCGTCGCCGTACTGACCTTCCTGACCACCTGGAACGACCTGACCTGGCCGCTCATCGCGATCAACCACGACACCCAGTACACGCTCCAGTTGGGGCTGACGACCTTCCAGGGACAGCACCACAACCGGTGGTCGGCGATCATGGCGGGCAATGTGATCACGGTGCTGCCGGTGCTGGTGGCGTTCCTCTTCGCGCAGAAGACCTTCATCCAGTCGCTGACGTCGAGCGGGTTGAAGGGGTAGCCGCGTCGCCCGACCGTGACGAGCCCTCACCCGATCCCTCGCCCGGCCCTCACCCGTACCGATCTCGCCCGGCCCCCACCCGTCCCGATCTCCTCATCGAGCCCCCGTCCCTGTCCCCGCCCCCGCCCCGGAGGTACCCGTGCCCCGCTCCTTCGACCTCCTCGTGATCGGCGACGCCAACCCCGACGTGGTGGTCGGTCCCGTCCCCCGCACCCTGGAGTACGGGCAGCGCGAGCAACTCGTCGCCTCGGGACGCCTGCTGATGGGTGGTTCGGCCGCGATCACGGCCTGCGGAGCGGCGCGGCTGGGGCTGCGCGTGGCGTTCGCCGGGCGGGTCGGTGACGACGCCGCGGGCGCCTTCGTCCGTACGGCACTGGCCGAGCGCGGCGTCGACGTCACGGCGCTGGTCACCGACCCGGAACGGCCCACCCCGCTCACCACCGTCCTCGCCCGGGGCGACGACCGCGCCATCCTCACCGCTCCCGGCTGCCTGGCGGCCACCGGGGCGCGGGACGTGCCGGACCGGCTGCTGGCCGACTGCCGGCACGTGCACGCCGGATCGTTCTTCCTGATGCCGCGCCTGGCCCGGTCGCTCGGCGACATCTTCGCGCGGGCCCGCGGACACGGCGCCGCCACCTCGCTCGACACCAACGACGACCCCGCGCAGCGCTGGGACCCGGAACTCCTCGGCCCCGTACTGAAGTCCACCGACGTCCTGCTGCCGAACGCTGCGGAGGCGCGGGCGCTGGCCGCGGCACTGGCTCCCGGGCCGCCCGAAGGCGACGGACCCGAAACCGGCCCGGCCGCCGCTGCCGCCGCCCTCGCCCGCCTCGGTCCGCTGGTCGTCGTCAAGGACGGCGCGGCCGGCGCGCTCGCCCACGACGGCGCCACGCTGACCCGTACGGCCGCCGTCCCCACCGACCCGGTGGACAGCGTCGGCGCCGGGGACAGCTTCGACGCCGGTTTCGTCGCCGCGGTCCTGCACGGCATGGACCTGCCCACGGCGCTCTCCTTCGCCGCGGCCTGCGGCGCCCTGTCCACCCGCGCCCACGGCGGTACGGCGGCCCAGCCCACCTGGGACGAGGCCCGTGCCGCCGCCCTCACCACCCGACCAGGGAGCCACCCATGACCAGCACCGCCCCGACCGGCAGCACGGCACCGACCAGCAGCACCGCCCCGACCGGCGAGACCGGACCGACCGGCCGCACCGGCCACACCGGCCGCACCGACCGCGGCACCATAAAGATCGCCTTCATCGGCGCCGGCAGCGTCGTGTTCACCCAGGGCCTCCTCGCCGACCTGTTCGCCTTCCCCGAACTGCGGCGCGCGCACGTCGCCCTGCACGACATCGACCAGGAACGCCTCGCCACCGCCGAGGGCGCGGCCCGCCACATCGCCGCCACCCGCGGCGCCGAGCCGGTCGTCACCGCCCACCTCGACCGCCGGGCGGCACTCGACGGCGCGGACTTCGTCATCAACACCGTCCAGGTCGGCATGGACGAGGCCACCCGTCTGGACTTCCGCATCCCCGCCCGCCACGGGGTGCGCCAGACCATCGGCGACACCCTCGGCGTCGGCGGCATCTTCCGCGCGCTGCGGACCTTCCCGCTGCTGCGCGCCCTCGCCGACGACATCGCCGAACTCTGCCCGGACGCGTGGCTGCTGAACTACACCAACCCGATGGCGATGAACGTGATGTACCTGGCGCAGGCCACGCCGCTGCGCCGCGTCGTCGGCCTGTGCCACTCGGTGTACTGGACCGTGCACGACCTCGCGGAGCTGCTGGGTGTCCCGTACGAGGAGGTCTCCTACCTGGCCGCGGGCGTCAACCACCAGGCGTGGGTGCTGCGTCTGGAACGGAACGGGGAGAGCCTGTACCCGCTGCTCGACGACGTGATCGCCAAGGACCCGCAACTGCTGCGCCGGGTACGCGTGGACATGTACCGCAGGCTCGGCCACTACCCGACCGAGACCAGCGAGCACTCCTCCGAGTACGTGCCCTGGTACCTCCACCACGACAGCGAGGTGGAGCGGCTGCGGCTGCCGATCGGCACGTACCTGGACATCATCAAGGAGAACGCCGCGGAGTACGAGCGGACCCGGGACGCGCTCGCCGTCGGATCACCGCTGCCGGTGGAGGGCACGATGGAGTACGCCCCGCAGATCATCCACAGCATCGTCTCCGGCACCCCGCGCACGGTCTACGGCAACGTCCCCAACCACGGCCTGATCGACAACCTGCCCGGCGCCGCCGTGGTGGAGGTGCCGTGCCTGGTGGACTCGCTGGGCGTCCAGCCCACCCGGGTCGGCGCTCTGCCCCCGCAGTGCGCGGCCCTGAACCGGGCCTATGTCAGCGCCAACGAGCTGGTCGTACGGGCCGCGGTGGACGGCGACCCGCGCCACATCCGGCACGCGGCGATGGCCGACCCGGCCACCGCGGCCGCGCTGCCCGTCGAGCGCATCTGGGACCTGTGCGACGACCTCGTGCGCGCGCACGCCGACCTGCTCCAGCCGGAGCTGCGGGAGGTGCTGGGGCACTGAGCCGGGGCCCGGCGCCGCTACTGAAGGCCGAGCGCCATCCACTTGCCCGGCTCGGACAGCGGCTCGAAGCCCACCCGCGCGTAGACGTCGTGGGCGTCGCCCGTCGCCAGCAGGATGCGGCGCAGGCCGTACGGTGCCAGGTGATCGCGGATGTGGGTGACGAGGGCGGTGCCGAGGCCCTTGCCGCGGGCGGCGGGGGCGATGTAGACGTCGCAGAGCCAGGCGAAGGTGGTGCGGTCGGTGACGACACGGGCGTAGCCGACCTGCCGTCCCCGGCCGGAACCGCCGTCCGCCGCCCCGTTCTCGTAGAGGCCGAAGTTGAGCGACCCCGCCACCGCGCGGTCCTGGCGCTCGCGGGGGCGGCCGAGCGCCCAGTACGCGTCGGTGGAGAGCCAGTGGTGGATCAGGGCCAGGTCCAGCCGGTCGGCGTCGGTGGAGACCTCGTAACCGGCCGGAATGCCGTCGGACACGGCCGCGGGGGCGCGCTCGCCCGGAGCGCCGGGGATGCTGTCGTTCATGGACGGAGGCTCGCAGAGGAGCCGTCCGGAGTCGAACGTATTACCCGTCGCCCTGCGCTCGGCCCCTCCCGTGCCCCGTAGGCTCACCCGCCCCTCGGCACTTCCTCGTACGCCGCCCGCAACCGCCTCGCCCCTTCCGCCAGTTCGGCCGTACCGGCCGCCGAGGCGAACGTCAGGCGCAGGTGCGGGGCCGGGGGCTCGGCGGCGAAGTACGGGCGGCCGGGCGCGACCGCGACGCCCGCGCGCAGTGCAGCGCCGGCGAGCGCCGCCTCGTCCGTACCGTCGGGCAGGCGCAGCCAGAAGTGGTAGCCGCCGGGCGGCACGACCTGCACCCCCGGTCCTGCCCCGGACGGCTCCGTACCGCCGAAATGCCGGTGGAGCGCGGTGGCCAGCGCGTCCCGCCGCACCGCCAACTGCCCGGAGATGACGCGCAGATGGCGGCTCCAGGCCGGGGATCCCACCAGTTCCAGGGCCGCCTCCTGGAGCGGCCTGGGCACGAAGAAGCTGTCCACGACCTGGATGGCCCGCAGCCGGTCGAGGACCGGCCCGTGCGCGGCGAGCGCGCCCACCCGCAGGCTCGGCGAGGTGGCCTTGGTCAGCGAGCAGACGTGGACGACCGTGCCGTCCGGGTCGTCGGCGATCAGCGTGGGCGGCAGCGGCGGCGCGTCCTCGTGGACGAGGCGGCGCGCGAAGTCGTCCTCGACCACGAACGCGCCGGCCGCGCGGGCGATCCGCAGCACCTCGGTCCGCCGCCCGGCGGCCAGTACCGTCCCGGTCGGGTTCTGGAACAGCGGCTGGCAGACGAAGAGCCGGGCTCCGCTGGCGCGGAACGCCTCGGCCAGCAGGTCGGTCCGTACCCCGTCCGCGTCCATCGGTACGGGGACGGGCCGCAGCCCGGACGCGCGGGCGGCGGCCAGCATGCCCGGGTACGTCGGCGACTCGACGAGCACCGGCGCGCCGGGCGGGGCGAGCGCGCGCAGCGCCGCGGTCAGCGCGCTCTGCCCGCCCGCCGTCACCAGTACGTCCGAGTCGGCGAGCGTGCCGCCGGGGCCGCCGATCTCGCGCGCGAACCAGGCCCGCAGTTCGGTGACGCCTTCCATGGGCGGCCGGCCCCAGGCTCCGGGGCGGCGCCCGGCCCGGGCGAGCGCGGCGGCGAGCGCGCGTTCCGGCTGGAGGCCGGGGTGCAGATAGCCGCCGTTCAGCTCGATGACGCCGGGGGCGGGCGCGGCCAGGGTGGCCAGCACGCCGGAGGCGTCCACGCCGCGTGGCGCGTGGTCGTCGGCGGCCTCCGCGCTCAGCGCGATCTCCTGCCAGGAGGTGTCCACCGGGCGGGCCTGCGGCCGGGCCTCGGCGCGGAAGGCGCCGGCGCCGGGGCGGGTGGTCACCAGCCCTTCGGCCGCCAGCTCGGCCAGGGCGCGGGAGACCGTCACCGGGCTGACCCGGTGCCGTTCCACCAGGGCGCGGCTCGATGGCAGCTTCTCACCCGGAGAGTAGCGGTTGAGGCCGTTCCGGAGAATGGCGGCCAGTTCAGCGACGCTGCTACGCTCGTGCATGAGAGATCACGATAGCGCTACTCCGAGCAGCACGATAGCGGTCAACGCTCCGGGCACCGGGCCCGCCGCAGCCGTCCACCCGGCCGCCGCCCAGGCCGTCGGCCCGACCGCCGGACCCACCGCCCCGGCCGGCACGGCCCCGCGCCCGGCCCCCGTGGTGCACGCCTGCGCGCCCCGCGTCGCCGCCCTCGGCACCCTGCTCGCCGCCCTCGGTGTCGCCGCCTTCTCCCTCACCTTCCCGGCCACCGCGTGGGCCCTGGAGGGCATGGGCGCCTGGACGGTGGTGACCCTGCGCAGCGTGCTCGCCGCCGCCGTCGCCGGGTGCTGCCTGGTCGTCCTCCGCGTCCGGTTGCCCGAGCGCCGCCACTGGGCGGGCCTGGCCGTCGTGGCGGCCGGTGTCGTCCTCGGCTTTCCGCTGCTGACGACCCTCGCGCTGGAGACCTCCACCACCTCGCACGCCGCGGTCGTCGTCGGCCTGCTGCCGCTGACCACCGCCGCGTTCTCGGCCGTACGGACCGGCGCCCGCCCGTCGCGCACCTTCTGGGCCGCGGCGCTGGCCGGCGCGGTCGTCGTCATCGGCTTCGCCGTCCAGCAGAGCGGCGGCGCGCCGAGCACCGGCGACCTCCACCTCTTCGCGGCGCTCCTGGTGTGCGCGGCGGGCTACACCGAGGGCGGCCGGCTCGCCCGCCATCTGCCCGGCTGGCAGGTGATCGGCTGGGCCCTGCTGCTGGCCCTGCCGGTCACCGTGCCCGGCGCCGCTCTGGCGCTGCTCGCCGAACCGCCGCACCTGACGGCGCACGCGGTGGCCGGCCTGCTGTGGCTGGCCCTCGGCTCGCAGTTCCTCGGCCTGGTGGTCTGGTACCGCGGCATGGCGGCCATCGGCGTGTCCAAGGCCAGTCAGCTCCAGCTCGCCCAGCCGCTGCTGACGCTGGTCTGGTCGGTGCTGCTGCTCGGCGAGCAGCTACCGCTGGCCGCTCCGGTCGCCGCCGTCGCCGTCCTCCTGTGCATCGCCGTCACCCAGCGCTCGGCCGCCTGACCGGCCGGGGGCGGCAAAAGTCCGTACCGGACCCGCGCGGGTGGCGCGTTCCGCGGGTGCATCGGCGGAGCCCGGCCGTAGACTGACGGCCACGCAACAGTCACCCTCCGACCGACTGACGAGGAGGCCGTAGCCGATGAGAGCGAGTGTGGGAGACCGGCTGCTGGTGCACGGCAGGATCGTGGGGCAGCACGACCGGACCGCCGAGATCATCGAAGTCCTGGGGGTGGACGGCACCCCGCCGTACCGGGTGCGGTTCGAGGACGGCCACGAGACGCTGATGTCGCCCGGCCCGGACACCGTCGTACGGCACTTCCCGACGGCCGACGCCCAGGAGTAGGGCCCGGCCGCCGTCTCACGACGCGGGGCGCGGGGGCCGCACCGGCCCGTGGTAATGGTCGGCGACGACCCGCGCCATCGCGCCGGTGCGGTCCTCGGCCACCTCTTTCGCGGAGAAGAAGATGTGGCCGCGCACCTGCGGGTGGCCGCGGGCCAGGGTGAGGTGGCGGGAGAGCTCGGCGGGGTCCTGCCAGGCGGGCGGCTGGCCCGGCGCGCCCGCCTTGTACAGCGCCTCGCCGACGCACAGCTGGACGCGGGTGCCGGTGACCGTCTCCGACCACCAGGGCAGGAGCTTGGCGTAGTCGGCGGCGGGGAAGCCGATGTTCCAGTACACCTGCGGCACGATGTAGTCGATCCACTCCTCGCGTACCCACTTGCGGGTGTCGGCGTAGAGGTCGTCGTAGGTCTGCACGCCGGCGCGGGTGTCCGAACCGGCCGGGTCGGTGGCCTGGTTGCGCCATATGGCGAAAGGGCTGATACCGAAGCGTACGGGCCGGTGGTGCGTACGGCGCGGCCTGCGCCACCGGCCACCGCCCCGGCCGGGCCACCGGCCGCCGCCCGGCGACCGCGCGGCCCGCACCCGCTCCGCGGTCTCACGCACCAGCAGGTCGATGTTGTCGCGCCGCCAGTCCGCCCGGGTCGCGAAGTCCCCGCCGTACTCCTCGTACGCGGCGTCGTCGTCGAAGGTCTGGCCCGCCACCGGGTAGGGGTAGAAGTAATCGTCGAAGTGGACGCCGTCGATGTCGTAGCGCTCCACCGCGTCCAGGATCGCGTCCTGCACGAAGGCGCGGACCTCGGGCAGACCCGGGTTGTAGTACAGCTTGCCGCCGTACGGCACGGCCCAGTCCGGACGCAGCCGCGCCGGGTGGGTGGGCACCAGCCGCGACGGGTCGGTGTGGTTGGCGATGCGGTACGGGTTGAACCAGGCGTGCAGTTCCAGGCCGCGCCGGTGGGCCTCGCGGACGGCGAAGCCGAGCGGGTCCCAGCCGGGGTCACGGCCCTGGACGCCGGTCAGGTACTCCGACCAGGGCTCGTACGGGGACGGCCACAGCGCGTCCGCCGTCGGCCGCACCTGGAAGACCACCGTGTTGAGGCGGCGTGCCACCGCCGCGTCCAGATATGCGCGCAGTTCGGCCTGCTGCGAGGCGGCGGGCAGGCCCGCCCTGGAGGGCCAGTCCCGGTTGGCGACCGTGGCCAGCCACATGCCGCGGAACTCCGGCCGGCCACCGTGCGCACCACGGCCGCGGGCCGCCGCGCTCCCCGGCGCCGGTGCCGCGGCGGCCGCAGAGAGAGCCGCGACCGCGAACGCTCTTCGTGTGATCCGTCTCATGCCACGCCCCCAAAGTGTCCGGAACGTCCGTCTCAGGACAACAGAATGCCCGCCCCTGCCCCCGCCGCACAGCATTCCGCGGAGTAACGTCGGGGCCGAGGCGGACGCCGGGGTCCCTGCCGCAGGTACGGCCGGTCCCGCGCGCCCCGCCGGACCCCGAGATCAGCGAAAGGCACGATGTGACCGACATCGAACGCGTCGGAGTGGTGGGCTGCGGCCAGATGGGCGCCGGTATCGCCGAGGTGTGCGCCCGCTCCGGCCTGGACGTGATGGTCGCTGAGACCACCGGCGAGGCGCTGGAGCTGGGCCGTACGCGGCTGACCAACTCCCTCGGCAAGGCAGCCGAGCGCGGCAAGATCACCACCGCGGAGCGCGACGCGACGCTCGACCGGCTCAGCTTCACCACCGACCTCGGTGAGTTCGCCGACCGCGACCTCGTCATCGAGGCGGTCGTGGAGAACGAGCAGGTCAAGACGGAGATCTTCCAGGTCCTCGACCAGGTCGTCACCCGCCCGGACGCGATCTTGGCCTCCAACACCTCCTCCATCCCGCTGGTGAAGCTGGCCGTCGCCACCTCCCGCCCCGACCAGGTCATCGGCATCCACTTCTTCAACCCGGCACCGGTGCAGAAGCTGGTCGAGCTGATCCCCGCGCTCACCACCGGCGAGGAGACGATCAAGCGGTCGGAGGCGCTGGTCCACGACGTGCTGGGCAAGCACGCGATCCGCGCCCAGGACCGGTCCGGCTTCGTCGTCAACGCGCTGCTGATCCCGTACCTGCTCTCGGCGATCCGGATGTTCGAGTCCGGCATCGCCAGCCGCGAGGACATCGACAACGGCATGGAGATGGGCTGCGCCCACCCGATGGGCCCGCTCAAGCTCTCCGACCTGATCGGCCTGGACACGGTCGCCTCGGTCGCCACCTCGATGTACGAGGAGTACAAGGAAGCCCTCTACGCCGCTCCCCCGCTGCTGGCACGCATGGTCGACGCGGGCCGCCTCGGCCGCAAGACCGGGTCGGGGTTCTACTCGTACTGATCCCGTACTGACCCCGTACGCAGCTCGTGGGCGACGCGTACGCGGCTCGTGATCTCGTGCGCCACGGCGCACCCCGCACGCAGGAGTAAGGGCGGGACCGGTGCCCCGGTCCCGCCCTTTTTCCGCGTCGCCGGTGCGAAGCCCGCGACCGTCCTTGCCGCCCGCCGTCCCAGACCCCCTGAGTGGCGCCCCCCGTCGTGGTCCGCCCGCCGCTCGGGGGAAAGACGGCGGGCGGACAACCGGCCGATGGGCGCCCGTCCACCGGCAGCGGCCCCCGTTGAAACCAGCGTCGGCCTTGCGGGCCGTGACCGGGAGCGTGTGAAGGCGGCCTCTTCGGGTGCGGGGTTCGCACCCCGTGTGAAGCGGGCACTCCCCCGGCGGCCGTCACGACGGGTGACTTCACACGGGGTGTGCGCGGCAGACCCGCATATTCGTCCCGCACACGTTCCCCCGTACGTGCCGAGGCAGTTGACTGGTGCGCGTATGGACAACGAAGTCCCGCCCGAGAGAGGAAAGAGGAGCGGACCGTGACCGCCCACCCCGAACCCGACCTGGTTGCCACCGACATGGCGGAGTTGAGACGCTGCCTCGATGTGCGGACGGCACGTGTCGACGGCCAACTGGCGCTGCTCGCGCAGCGCTCCGAACAGAACGAGCGTGACGCGGGCGACATACAGGCCCGCGTCACGCGGTTGGAGCACGGCCGCTGGCCGCTGCCCTCCATCGCCGCACTCACGGGGCTCGCGGCGCTGGCGATCGCCGTATGGCAGGCGATGGGGCGCTGAGGCCGGCGGGCCGGCGGCGCACCTCGGGCGCCGCGGCCCGGGTCACCCCAGCCGGATGTGATGCAGCAGCAGCAGAGCGGCCGCCATGTTGGCGGCCGGCACCTCCCCTCGCGCGATCATGTCGGGTACCAGTTTCAGGGGGACCCATTCCCGTTTGTCGGACTCGAAGTCGTCCTCGGGATGGCCCACGTACGCGCCCCGGTCGGACCAGAAGATGTGGTGCCGGGCGTCCGTGAGGCCGTTGGACGGCTCCACGGAGAGGAGGTGTTCGAGGGGGCCGGGGCGCCACCCGGTCTCCTCCTCCATCTCCCGGGCGGCCGCGGCGGCGATGTCCTCGCCGTCCTCGACCACGCCTGCGGCGAGTTCCCATCCCCAGGTGTCGGTGATGAAGCGGTGCCGCCACAGCAGCAGCACCTCGTTGGCCTCGTTGACCACTGTGGCCACGGCGACGGGCCGCAACCGGATCAGGAAGTGATCCAGGTGACGGCCGTCGGGGAGTTCGACATCGGCGAGGTTGACCCGGAACCAGCGGTTCTCGTACACGGTCTGCTCACTGAGATTCTTCCATCGCACGTATGTGCCACCTTCCGCCGTTGAGCAGGCAAGGTGACACGGGCCGGCCTCACAGTGGAACGCGCAGCGCCTCGTCGATCAGATCGGCAGCTCGGTCGGTGGCGGAACCTCCGGTTTCGGCCAGGTGCTCGCGCACCGCCCGCAGCCGGTCCCGTAACCGCTGCGACTCCATTCCCCGCGCCTGTTCGGTCATCTGCGCGGCGTTGGCCACAGCCTGGTCCGCGTCCCCTTGGCGCAGCTCGATATGGGTGAGCATGGCCAGCCGGTGGACCCGGCCCCGGTCGTGCGCGGGGGTGTCGACGGCGGCGTCCGCGTGGGCCCGGGCGGCCCGCAGGTCCCCCAGGCTCAGCAGCGCCTCCGCCACTTGGACGTTCACCAGGCCCGGCTGGACGTAATCCGTTTCGTCGGGTTCCTGACCAGGGCGTATGCGCTCGGCCGCCGCCTCCGCCCGCCGGATGCAGGAGAGCGCGCTCGCGCCGTCCCCCAGGCGCGCGTACGCCTTGGCCTGCATCGCGTAGAGGTCCGCCGCGAGTGCCGGGGTGATCTGCGGCCCCGCCGCCCGCAGGGCCGCCTCGGCGAAGGCGACCGCCTGACGGTACTCCCGTACGAACAGGGACTGGTTGACCAGCAGCGCGATGACGTACGCGCCGAGTCCCCGGTCCCCGCTCGCCTTGGCCAGCCGCAGCGCCTGATGGAAATAGCGCTGGGCCAGCCCGAGGGCATCCGAGTCGTACGCACAGATTCCCGCGACGGCCACCAGCCCGCCGGTGGCCCGGTGGAGCTGACGGCCCGTCGCATCGGTGTAGCTGCCCCGCAGCAGCGGCGCCGCCTCGGTGTTGAGGAATCCCACGATCCGCGTTCTCGTCGCGATACCACCCGCCTTCCGGTACATCTGCTCGTAGTGCGTACGCGCCGCGCGGAGCATTTCGATGTCCGCCATGGAGACCCTGGTCAGGCCGGTCCGGGACACGTCGGAGTCCTCGGGCGGGTTCTCCCACTCCCAGACGGGGATGACCGCCGAGGTACCGGTGAGGGCGGGGGCGGACAGCACATGGGGGCGCTGCTGCTCGTCGGAACGCCACAGCGCGGTGGCCCGTTCCACGAATCCGGAGAGCGGCGTGTCCGGGACGCGGCGCACGCCCGGCCGGCTCAGTCCGATGTCGTCGAGCCCTACGGCCCGGTGCAGCCGTTCGCTGAGGACCTCGCAGATGAGGTCGGGTACCTGGCCCCGCGGCCGCTGCCCCTTCAGCCACCGGGCCACGGCCGTGTGTTCGTAGCGCAGCGCGAGTCCGCGCTGCCGACCGAGCTGGTTGACGTGCAGCGCCAGCCCGGCGTGCGATATGCCTGCCTCGTCGAGAATCGCGTCGAGCAGGCTGTTGGGCTCCATGGTGCCCTCCTGACGGGGTCGCCCCACCCCCCGGCCGGGCGACCGCTCGTAGACTTGTCGACTCAACAACCCTTGAGATCAGCCTAATGAGGTGGGCTTCACACGGGGTGTGAACCGATCGCGCCCTGCTTCACTCCGCCCGGCCCGCCCGGACGCGCCCGCGTGCCAGGGCCGCCGGGTCCGCCCCTGCGGGTACCCGCAGGCGGTCGTTGCACAGCACCAGCAGCGCCACGTCGTCCGAGAGCCGCCCGCCGCAATGGCGCAGCAGCGCGGCCCGTACGCCTTCCACGACCGCGGAGGCGCGGCAGTCCCTGACCGACCGGACGCTCTCGTCGAGCGCCCGCGACAGCGGGAAGAACGTGCCGTCGGCGTCCCGCGCGTCCGTCGCCCCGTCGGTGTGCAGGAAGATCGCCTGACCGGGCAGCAGCGGCGGGCAGTCGATCACCGGCAGTTCGGCGGGCAGCGGGAAGAGGCCGAGCGGCGGCATCGGCTCGCCGGGCGCGTCGGGCAGCGCACCGCTGCGGCTGAGGCGGTACGGCCAGGGGTGCCCGCAGTTGAGGGTCCGTACGGCGCCGTCCCGGGCGATCTCCACCAGCAGCAGCGTCACGAACTCCTCGGACAGCGGGTTCTCCGGCTCCCCGCCCCCGGCCGACGGGTGCTCCGTACGGGCCCGCTCCCGCAGATGCCGGTGCAGCGCCCGCTCCAGTCGGCGGAGCACCCGGCCCAGCTCCGGCTCGTCGTGGACCGCCTCCCGGAAACTGCCGAGCACCGCGGCGACCGTGCCCATGGCGCCGAGGCCGTGGCCGCGCACGTCGCCGATGACGACCCGTACGCCGTGCCGGGTCGCCACGACGTCGTACAGGTCGCCGCCGACCGTCGCCGCCTCGTCCGCCGCCAGGTGGTCGGCGGCGACCACGATGCCGTCGACCCGTGCGGGCGGCGGGGGCAGCAGCACCCGCTGCGCCGCGGTGGCCACCTCCTTCGTACGCTCCAGCTCCCGCAGCAGGCGCAGGCGCCGGCCCGCCGTCAGGTAGCTGGCGGCGACGACCACGAGGACGGCGCAGCACGTGCCGACGCGGGTGAGGGGGTGCGCCCCGGAGGACACCGTCCCGAGGGGCGACAGCGCGAGCAGGGCGCACAGGCCGCCGAGCACGACGCACTGGCGCCGACCGGTGCCGGCGCAGGCTATGGCGGGGGCCGCGGCGAGGAGTTGCAGGAACTGGCCTTCGGCGGGGGTGCACAGCTCCCAGACCACCACGCCGAGCACCCACAGACCGGGCAGCACGAGGACGAAGGCCCGCCGGGCCCGCGCGGCCCGCGGCCGCGCGGCGCTCCGCCGCGCCCAGGATCGGATCATGCCGATGCTTCCCCCCAGCAACCATCGAGGCGGTCGGCCCGGTCCCGCGGCAGACCCTCTGTCTGAGCAAGCCGCATCGTCCGCTGACGATTCTTGCGACCGCGTGTGCTCAAACGGATACTTTGCGCTCTGATCTCACCCGATCGGATGAAGGTCGGCACAACGCACCGGGGCCCGGCGACGAACCTCGGGTTCGTCGCCGGGCCCCGGTGGGAGTCCCGCGCGGATCAGGCGCCGCGCAGCACCGCGCCCGTCCGCTCGACCGCGGCCGCGACCGCCGCGTCCCGGGCGGCGGACGCCTCGTCGGCGGTCAGCGTGCGGTCGGGTGCCCGGAAGCGCAGCGCGTAGGCCAGGGACTTCTTGCCCTCGCCCACCTGCTCGCCGGTGAACACGTCGAACAGCCGCAGCGCTTCGAGGAGGTCGCCCGCGCCGGAGCGCAGCGCCGCCTCCACCTCCGCCGCCGGGACCGACGCGTCCACGATCAGCGCGACGTCCTGGGTGGCGACCGGGAAGGTGGAGATCCGCGGAGCCTGGACGGCGCCCGAGCCGGCCCGCTCGACCCGGTCCAGGTCGATCTCCATCGCACCGGTGCGCTCCGGAAGGCCGAGCGCCTTGGTGACGCGCGGGTGCAGCTCACCGGCGTTGCCGACGAGCACCTCCTCGCCGTCGATCAGCGCGAGCAGCGCCGCGCAGCGGCCCGGGTGGAAGGGCGCGTGCTGGTCCTGGCGCACGATCAGCTCGACACCCGCCTCACGCGCCACGGTGCGGCCCGCCTCGACGGCGTCCGCCCAGGTCGCCGGGCGGCCCTTGCCCCACCAGCCGTCCTGCTCGCGGGCCCCGGCGAACACCGCCGCGACGCGGCGCGGCTGCTCGGGCAGCGCAGCGTCCAGCGCGGCGATCTCCTCGTCGCTCGGGCGGCGGTCGACGGGCAGCCGTACGGACGGCTTCTCGTCGCCGGTCGGCCGGAAGACCAGGCCGGTCTCGAAGAGCGCGAGATCGTGCGAGCCGCGGCCGTCGTTGCGGCGCAGCGCGCCGAGCAGGCCCGGCAGCAGCGTCGTACGGAGCAGCGGCTCCTCGTCCGAGAGCGGGTTGACCAGCCGCACGGCCCGGCGGCGCGGGTCGTCGTCCTCGATGCCGAGCTGGTCGAGCACCGTCTCGCCGATGAACGGGTAGTTCAGCGCCTCGACGTAGCCGGCGCCGGCCAGCGCGCGGCCGACCCGGCGGTGCAGCCGCTGACGCTCCGTCAGACCTCGCCCGGCGGGCGGCTTCGGCAGCGTGGCGGGCAGGTTCTCGTAGCCCTCCAGGCGGATGACCTCTTCGGCGAGGTCGTTGGGGTCGGTCAGGTCGGGCCGCCAGGACGGCACCGTCACGACCAGCTCGTCCTGGCCGTACACGTCGCAGCCCACCTGCTGGAGGCGGCGTACGACGGTCTCGCGGCCGTACGTGACGCCCGCGACGCGGTCCGGGTGGTCCGCGCTCACGGTGATCGTGCGCGGCCCGCTGGGCGAGACGACCTCGGTGACGCCGGCCTCGGCGGTGCCGCCCGCGAGCAGCACCAGCAGGTCGACGGTGCGCTGCGCCGCGGCGGACGCGGCCTGCGGGTCCACACCGCGCTCGAAGCGCTTGGACGCCTCGGAGGTCAGCTTGTGGCGGCGGGCCGTGCGGGCGATGGAGACCGCGTCGAAGTGCGCGGCCTCGACCACGACCTCGGTGGTGCCGTTGACCAGGCCGGTCTCCGGGTCGGCCACCGCGTCGGCGATCTCGGTGTTGGCGCCGCCCATCACACCCGCGAGGCCGATCGGGCCGCGGTTGTCGGTGATGACGAGGTCACCGGCGTCCAGGACGCGCTGGGTGCCGTCCAGGGTCGTCAGCTTCTCGCCGGGCTCCGCGCGGCGCACCCCGATCGCGCCGTCCACCCGGGACCGGTCGTAGGCGTGAAGCGGCTGGCCGAGCTCCAGCATCACGTAGTTGGTGACGTCCACGGCGAGCGAGATCGGGCGCATGCCGGCCTTCTGCAGGCGACGCTGGAGCCAGATCGGGGAGCGCGCCTCCGGGTCGAGACCGACGACCGTACGGGCCGTGAAGCGGTCGCAGCCCATCGGGTCGGCGACCTTGACCGGGTAGCCGAAGGAGTTCGGCGGCGGCACGTCCAGCAGCGCGGGGTCGCGCAGCGGCAGGCCGTAGGCGATGGCGGCCTCGCGGGCGATGCCGCGCAGGGACAGGCAGTCGCCGCGGTTGGCGGTGACGGCGATGTCCAGCACCTCGTCGACGAGCTGGAGCAGCTCGATGGCGTCGGTGCCGGGCTCGTACTCCGGGGGCAGCACGATGATGCCGCCCGGACCTCCCCCAGACTCCGTCTGGGGGGACCCCCAGTCGCCCATGCCCAGCTCGTCGCCCGAGCAGATCATGCCGTGCGAGACCTTGCCGTACGTCTTCCGCGCGGCGATCTTGAAGTCGCCGGGCAGGGTGGCGCCGGGGAGGACCACGACGACCTTGTCGCCGACCGCGAAGTTGCGGGCGCCGCAGACGATCTCCTGCGGCTCACCGGTGCCGTTGGCCTGGCCGACGTCGACCGTGCAGAAGCGGATCGGCTTCTTGAAGCCCTCCAGCTCCTCGATGGTCAGCACCTTGCCGACGACCAGGGGGCCTTCCAGACCGGCGCCCAGTTGCTCGACGGTCTCGACCTCCAGACCGGTGGCGACGAGTTTGGCCTGTACGTCCCGGCCGGACTCGCCGTCCGGCAGGTCGACGTACTCCCGCAGCCAAGAAAGCGGGACCCGCATCAGATCTCCATCCCGAAAGGCCGGGTGAACCGGACGTCACCCTCGACCATGTCTCGCATGTCCTCGACGTTGTGGCGGAACATCAGCATCCGTTCGATGCCGAACCCGAAGGCGAATCCGCTGTACTTCTCCGGGTCGACGCCGCAGGCGACCAGCACCCGCGGGTTGACCATGCCGCAGCCGCCCAGCTCGATCCAGCCCTCGCTGGAGCAGGTGCGGCACGGGCGCTCCGGGTCGCCGACGGAGGCGCCGCGGCAGACGTAGCAGACCATGTCCATCTCGGCGGACGGCTCGGTGAACGGGAAGTAGTTCGGCCGCAGCCGGGTCTGCATGCCCTCGCCGAAGAGCGCCCTGACCATGTGGTCCAGGGTGCCCTTGAGGTCCGCCATGGTCAGGCCCTCGTCGATGGCGAGCAGCTCGACCTGGGAGAACACCGGGGTGTGGGTGGCGTCCAGCTCGTCGGTGCGGTAGACGCGGCCGGGGCAGACCACGTACAGCGGCGGCTCGCGGTCGAGCATCGACCGGATCTGCACGGGCGAGGTGTGGGTGCGCAGCACCACCCCGGACTGGTCGGCGCCGGTCGCGGCGTTCTCCACGAAGAACGTGTCGTGCGTGGTGCGGGCCGGGTGGTCGGGCGAGAGGTTCAGGGCGTCGAAGTTCAGCCACTCCGACTCGACCTCGGGGCCCTCGGCGACCTCGTAGCCCATGGCCACGAAGACGTCCTCGATCCGCTCGGAGAGGGTGGTGAGCGGGTGCCGGGCGCCCGCGCGGGCGCGGTCGTACGGCAGTGTGACGTCCACCGCCTCCTCGACCAGCACCCGGGCGTCGCGCTCCGCCTCCAGCTCTTCCTGGCGCTTCTTGAGCGCCTGGCTCACCTGGCCGCGGGCCTGGCCGACACGCTTGCCGGCCTCGGCCTTGGCCTGCGGCGGCAGCGCGCCGATCTCGCGGTTGGCCAGCGCCAGCGGCGAGGTGCCGCCGGTCTGCGCGACCTTCACCTCGTGGAGCGCCTGGAGGTCACCGGCGGCGGCGATGGCGGCGAGCGCCTCGTCCCGCATGCGGGCGATCTCTTCCGGTTTCAGGGCCTCGACCTCGACAGGGTCGTACGACTTATTGGGTGCGGACATCTCTTCCCGTGCTTCCGATGGGCTTGGCGCGCGGCTTGCCCCCGACGTGTGCAGTGCCAAAGGTGCCAAAGGTGCAGTCTACGGGGCAGGGCGGCCGCGCCTCATCCGAGCCCCGACGGGGGTGGGCCCGCCGGGCGCCGCTCAGGCCATGAAGGCCGGGGTCCCGACGGGCAGGATAAATCGGAACAGGGCGCCGCCGGCGGGCGCGCGGCCGACCGTGACGGTGCCGCCGTGGGCCTCGACGATGCCCTTGACGATGTAGAGGCCCAGGCCGGTGCCGCCGCGTTTGCTGCCCCGCCAGAAGCGGGTGAAGACGCGGCTCATCGACTCCTCGGGGATGCCGGGGCCCTCGTCGCTCACGGTGACGCTCGTCCCTTCCGCTCCGGAGCCGCTCGGTGCCGGCCCCACCTCGATGGTGACGGTTCCCTCACCGTGGCGCACCGCGTTTTCCAGCAGGTTGCCCAGCACCTGGTCGACCTTGTCCGGGTCCGCCCACAGATCGGGCAGCGGCCCGGTCGTCCGGATCAGGAAACGGTCGGGCAGGTGCCCCGCCGTCGCCTGTGCCTCGACGTGCCGGCGCACGGCGGCGGCCATGTCCACCCGCTGGCGGCGCACCTCCAGCCGGCCCGAGTCGATGCGGGAGATGTCCAGCAGCTCGGCGATGAGCCGGGTGACGCGGTTGGCGTCCGCGTCCACGGTCTCCAGCATCAGGCGCTTCTGGTCGTCGGTGAAGCGCTCCCACTTCTGGAGCAGAGTGGCGGTGAAGCCCTTCACCGAGGTCAGCGGCGAGCGCAGCTCGTGGGCGACGGTGGCGATCAGCTCGGCGTGGCTCAGTTCGGTGCGGCGCCGCGCCTCGGTGCCGCGCAGTGCGACGACCAGCCGCCGGACGGGGCCGGTGGGGTGGCTGCGGACGTACCGCGCGGAGACCAGCACCTCACGGCCGCCGAGCAGCAGGTTGCGCTCCGGCTGGCCGCTGCGGATCGCCAGTCCCCCGTACGGGTCGGTCAGCTGCCACCAGCGGCGGCCCTCGATGTCCTGGAGCGGCAGGGCCTTCTCCAGCGGCCGGCCCAGCGCGTCGTGCGGGTCGATGGCGGTGATCCGGGCCGCGGCGGCGTTGAAGCAGACGACGCGGCCGCGCTCGTCGGCGACGACCAGGCCGTCGGGCAGGTCGTCCGGGTGGAGCCCGGCACCGGAAGGATCAGTCCCCAGGGGTACGGTGCCGCCGTCCGGACAGGGTTCGGCGGCGACCGTCGTACCGGATGCCCTCGTACCCATCCCCGCTACCCCCTTCCGGTCCCCCCGGGCACGCAACCCTACTAGCCGCGCGAGGCGGAGCGGCACCCTCCGGTGGTGCGCTGGGCGCGGGCCGAGGCGTACAGGCAGACGGCGGCGGCCGTGGCCAGGTTGAGGCTCTCGGCCTTGCCGTGGATGGGGACGCGCACCACGGCGTCCGCCAGTGCGCGGGTCTCCGCCGGCAGTCCCCACGCCTCGTTGCCGAACACCCAGGCGGTGGGGCCGCTCATGGTGCCCGCGTCCAGCTCGGCGTCCAGGTCGTCGGCGCCCGCGCCGTCGGCCGCCACGATGCGTACGCCGGCGTCCCGCAGCCCACCGACCACCCGTTCGACCGGTACGCCCACGGCGACCGGGAGGTGGAAGAGCGAGCCGACCGAGGCACGTACGGACTTCGGGTTGTAGAGGTCCACGGAGGCGTCGGTCAGGACGACCGCGTCGGCGCCCGCGGCGTCCGCGCAGCGCAGCACCGTACCGGCGTTGCCGGGGTCGCGTACGTTGGCGAGCACCGCGACCAGCTTCGGCCGGGCGGCCAGGATCTCCTCGAAGGGCGAGTCCAGGAACCGGCAGACGCCGAGCAGGCCCTGCGGGGTGACGGTCTGGGACAGCTCCGCGATCGTCGCGTCGTCGGCGAAGCGGACCGGTACACCGGCCGCCCGCACCGCGTCGACGATCTCCGCGTGCCGCTCGGCGGCCTCCGGGGTGGCGAACAGCTCGACGAGCGTGCGCTCGCCGCCGGAGCGGTGCTCGACGGCTTCCCGTACGGCCTGCGGGCCCTCGGCGATGAACCGGCGCTCCTTGCCGCGGAAGTTGCGGCGGGCCAGCCGCCGGGCGGCGGCGACGCGTGCGGAACGCGGGGAGATCAACTCGGGGGTGCCCATGGGCGGCGGCTCACTTCTTGGGGTGGGTGGGGGCGTGCAGAAAGCGGCGGACCCGCAGGCCGGGGCCTGCGGGTCCGTGACAAACGTGCCTCAGGCCGGTTCAGGCGGCCTTCGGGGCGTTGACGTCGCTCGGCAGCGCCTTCTGGGCCACCTCGACCAGCGCGGCGAACGCGTTGGAGTCGTTGACCGCGAGCTCGGCCAGGATCTTGCGGTCCACCTCGATGTTGGCGGCCTTCAGACCCTGCACGAAGCGGTTGTAGGTCATGCCGTTGGCGCGGGCAGCGGCGTTGATGCGCTGGATCCACAGCTGACGGAAGTCGCCCTTGCGCTTCTTGCGGTCGTTGTAGTTGTAGACGAGGGAGTGGGTGACCTGCTCCTTCGCCTTGCGGTAGAGGCGGGAACGCTGGCCGCGGTAGCCGCTGGCCTGCTCGAGGATCGCCCGGCGCTTCTTGTGGGCGTTGACTGCCCGCTTGACGCGTGCCACTTGTTAACTCCTTGTAGCGGGGCCGTGGTGGTCGTCACACGGCCCGAATCGAATGGGTCCCGGTCCGGGTCCTGTGCCACGCCCTGGGGGCGGGGCGGACAGGACTTACTTGCCGAGAAGCTTCTTGATCTTCGCGGCGTCGCCCGGGGCCATCTCGGCGTTGCCGGTGAGGCGACGCGTCACGCGGGACGACTTGTGCTCGAGCAGGTGGCGCTTGCCGGCGCGCTCCCGCATCACCTTGCCGGAGCCGGTGATCTTGAAGCGCTTGCTGGCACCGCTGTGCGTCTTGTTCTTCGGCATGCGCCGTTCTCTCCTCTTGGATGGCGCCCCCACCGGTCCGGGGACCGGCGCCCGGGGGCGTCAGATGTATCGGTTGCTGTCCGTCCGGGGCGACCCCGGCGCGGCCCGGGGCTCGCGCCCTGGATCACGCCTCGGCGGGCTCCTCGACGTCCTGCTCCGGGGCAGGACCCTGGCGCTCCGCCTTGCGGGCGGCCTGCGCCTCGCGGGCCTCGGCCATCGCCTCGGTCTTCTTCTTGTGCGGACCGAGGACCATGATCATGTTGCGGCCGTCCTGCTTGGGGTTCGACTCGATGAACCCCAGGTCCTGGACGTCCTCCGCGAGGCGCTGCAGCAGCCGGAAGCCCAGCTCGGGACGGGACTGCTCGCGACCACGGAACATGATCGTGATCTTGACCTTGTCACCCTGCTTGAGGAACCGGACGACGTGACCCTTCTTGGTGTCGTAGTCGTGCGGGTCGATCTTCGGCCGGAGCTTCATCTCCTTGATGACCGTGTGCGCCTGGTTCTTGCGCGCCTCACGGGCCTTCATGGCCGACTCGTACTTGAACTTCCCGTAGTCCATGAGCTTGCAGACCGGCGGACGGGCGTTCGCCGCCACCTCGACCAGGTCGAGGTCGTACTCCTGCGCAAGCTCCAGGGCCTTGGCAAGCGGCACGATGCCGACCTGCTCGCCACTGGGACCGACGAGTCGCACCTCAGGGACGCGAATCCGGTCGTTGATGCGGGGCTCGGCGCTGATGGATCCTCCTCGGTAGCACCACGCGACGGCCTGGCGGACTGCCGCGTAACGTCTGTTTCGATGTGACCAACCGCGCCGGAGAACGAAAAACGCCCCGGACGGGACACAGGCGGGGCTCCTCAATGGATCAGGAGCACCGCCGCGATGTCATCGCGGGGCGCAGCCGGACCGTTGACCCGCCGACCGTGAGGTCGGTTCGGGTGGGAGATCGGAGCCTCCACTTGTGGGTCGGGCACATCAGTGCTCGACCGGTCGGATTCCCAGAATACACGAGCCGCGGAGCGGACCCCACTCGTGTGCGGGGCGGGCCTCCCTCGTGTGCGGGATGAGCCGCCCTCTTGTACGGGGCGGGCCGGGGCCGCGCGCGGGCGGGGCCTAAGGTTGGGCAGACCCCTGAGCAGGAAGTGAAGCGCGAGCCATGAGTGACCAGACCCCGCAGCAGCCCGGACCGGCGGAGCCGGGCGGCCCCGCCGCCCCCGCGAACCCGGACTTCGACGCCATGACCCGCGACATCGCGGACGTACCGGCCGTCGAGGTGATCACCACGGTGGCCGTGCACCTGATGTCCTCGGCGGCGGTCAACCTCGGGCTCGCCGAGGAGGGCAGCGAGCACAAGGACCTGGACGAGGCCCGCAAGCTCATCCAGGCGCTGGCCGGGCTGGTCACGGCCAGCGCGACCGAGATCGGCTCGTACCATGCCGCTCCGCTGCGGGACGGGCTGAAGTCGCTGCAGCTCGCCTTCCGCGAGGCGTCGCTGGTGCCGGACGAGCCGGGGCAGGGGCCCGGGGAGAAGTTCACGGGGCCGGTGTACGGGTAGCCCGCAGGGCGGACGGAAGGGCCGCTCCCGGCTTCGGTGCCGGGGGCGGCCCTTCATGTGCGTCGGGACGGTGGGCCGATCGTTCAGACCGCGGACCGTTCGTCCGCGACCAGCTTCGGTTCGTTCGGCGGGTGGGTGATCTGGTGCACCACCGCGGCCAGCGCGCCGCCGATCATGGGCGCCACGATGAACAGCCACAGTTGCGACAGCGCGCCGCCGCCCGCGAACAGGGCCGGGCCGATGCTGCGGGCCGGGTTCACCGACGTCCCCGTGAGCGGGATGCCGACCAGGTGCACGACTGCCAGCGCCAGGCCGATCGGCAGGCCGTCGAAGCCGACCACCGCCACCCGGTGCGTCACCGCGAGCACCACGAACACCAGCAGGAACGTCAGCACGATCTCGGCCACGAAGGCGCCGCCGAGATTGATGTGCACGGCCGAGCGGTCACCCCACCCGTTGGACCCGAACGCCTCGCTGGTCTTCAGGCCCGGCACCTGCTTGGCGACCAGGAACAGCAGCGCGGCACCGACGATGCCGCCCAGCAACTGGGCGATCCAGTACTCGACCGCCGTACGGGGGGTGATGCGGCGCGCCAGCAGCATGCCGAGCGTCACCGCCGGGTTGACGTGGCTGCCGGAGATCGGGCCGAGCGCGTACGCCAGGGCCAACAGGGTGAAGCCGAATGCCAGGGCGATGCCGAAGGTTCCGATGTACTCGCCGGCCAGCACCGCGGAGCCGACGGCGAAGAACACCAGGAGCAACGTCCCGAGGAACTCGGATACGACCGTGCGGGTCTCCGTTGTCGTCTCCATGGGGCCTCCTCGCGCGGATCTTGCTCTCTCCTTCGCATTGTGCGGCCGGTCACGGGGTTCCGCCTGTTGGCGGGAGGCCGGAGGCCCGCGGTCCAGGTCGTCAGCGGGTGAAGAAGGCTCCGGCGGTGTCGGCTCCGGGCGGCAGCAGGGCCAGGTCGAGGCCGCGTACGAGCCGGGAGCGCAGCGTCTCGTCGGCGGCCAGCGCCTCGGCCAGCCGCTGCGCGACGGCGGCGGGCGCGGCCTGCGGGGCGAGCCCGAGGGCCAGGGTGGCGTCGGCCTCCGCCGACGGGTCCAGGCGGGCGGCCAGGACGTCCGGCTCGGCGGCCAGCAGGGCGCGGAGCGCGTCCGTGACGGCCGGGTCCTCGCGCGGGTCGCTGCTCTCCCGGCCCTCCGCGAGGGCGCGCAGCGCGGCGCCGGTGAGCTGGTACGTCGCCGGACCCGCCAGGTCGACGACGATCGTGTCCGCCTTCTCGTGGGCGGCGGCCAGCAGGGCCTGCCGCATCGGCACGGCCACCGGGCGGGCGTCCGGGCGCCAGCGGTGCAGCGTCTCCATGGACGTGAAGGCGGGCAGCGCGCGGCGGCCGCCGGGGGCCTGCAGCGTCGGCACGGCCATGTCGCTGGTCTTCTCCCGCTTCAGACCGTCCGGGCCGGTCTCCACCTCGCCGAGGACGGCGACGACCGGGACGAGGAGCCGGGCCCGGCTCAGCAGGGGCAGGAGCCGAGCCTCAGTGGCGGCGGCCCGGTCCGGGGCATGGGCCGCGACCGCGGCCGCGTGGGCCGCCAGGGCGGCCGCGAGTTCCGGGTCGGCGGTGCCGTCGTCGTCGGAGAAGTCCGAGGTGGGGATGTTCTTGAGCACGCTCTTGAGCGTAGCGGGGGGCCCTTTGGGCCCGGGGTTCGGGCCGGGTGGTCCCGGTCCGCTTCCGGGTGCGGGTCCGTTCGCGCCCTGCGGGGCGCCCCTCGGGGCGCGGGTTTCCGGGACGCCGGTGCCGGATTGCTTTCGAATGCGGGTCCGTTGCGCTTGCGGGGCGCTCCTTGGGACGCGGGTTTCCGGGGCACCGGTGCCGGTTCGCTGCCGGGTGCGGGTCCGTTGTGCCTGCGGCGGGCGGGGGCCGCTGCGCGGGGCTGTCAAAGTTCGGGGGCGGGTCTGCGCGGCAGGCCGCTCCGGCCCGCCCCCTTCCGTGGGAAGGGTGGGGAGGAAGGTCGTGGGGAGGTGAGGTGAGTGGCTGGGTGCGGCGCCGTTTCGGCTGGGACCGGTTCGGTGGGTTGCCGGGTGCAGCGGTGTCCGTGGCTGAGGCCCCGGTCAGGTGCGCTTGCGCCAGAAGAAGATGGCGGAGGCGGTGATCAAGGCTGTGCCGGTGATCGTCGCTGTCCACGGGAGCCACCCGGCGTCGTCGGTCCCCGGGGCGGCGGTGGGGCCGGTGCCGAAGTACTGCTCGGGGTGGGTGGCCGGTTCGGGCTTCTGGGGTGTGGGCTTGAGGGTGGCGGCTTCCTCTATGGCGGCTGCCGGGTCGACCAGGCCGGCGCCCAGTTCGTCGTTGCGGCCGCCCTCAGGGGCGTCCTGGGCGGTGTCGGTGAGGAGTTTCTTGATCTGGGCGGGGCTGAGGTCCGGGTGGGCGGCGCGGACGAGTGCCACCGCGCCGGAGACGAAGGCGGACGCGGCGCTGGTGCCCCAGCCCTCGTAGTACTTGCGGTCCGGGTTGGCGATGACGACGCCGACGCCGGGCGCGCAGACGGTGGCGTACCAGCGGCGGGTGGAGAAGTCGGCGCGGGAGCCCCACTGGTCGACGGCGGTCACCGCGATCACGCCGGGGTAGGCGGCGGGGTAGGAGACGTGGTCCCCGTCCTTGCCGCCGTTGCCGGCCGAGGCGATGACCGGGACGCCCTTGCCCAGGGCGTACTGGATGGCGGCGTCCTCGCGGGGTTCGGGGTGCGCGGAGCGGCTGTCGTCGCCGAGGGAGAGGTTGATGACGTCGGCGCCGTGGTCGGTGGCCCAGCGGATGCCGTCGGCGAGGGCGCCGGCGCGTTCGGTGCGGGCGCGCCGGCGTTGCGGGTCGCTGTCTTCGAGGATCACGCGGACGGGGAGGATTTTCGCCTCGGGGGCGACGCCGACGACGCCGTCGGCCCGGTCGGCGCCGTGGCCGTGGCCCGCGATGATGCCGGACATGGCGGTGCCGTGCTCGGCCCAGGAACTGTCGCCGGGGCTCGCTCCGAAGCCGACCAGGTCGTTGGCGGGCAGGACCTGGCCCTGAAGGTCGGGGTGGTCGGCGTCGACACCCGTGTCCAGAACGGCGACGGTGATGCCGTCGCCCTTGGTGGTCTCCCAGGCCTTCTCGGCGTGCAGGGCGTTCAGCGCCCATTCCTGGGCGCGTATGCCGTCGGCGTGGGCGGGCAGGGTGGGCAGCACGGTCAGCGCGGCGGCGGACAGGGTGACGCCGACGGCGCGCAGCAGGGGCCTCCTGGTCATTGCGGCTCCGTGGTTCCCTTGGCGGCCTGCTTGCGGAAGGTCTGCTCGATCCGTTCGCTGACGGCCTTGGCGTCGTGGCCCAGTCCGGCTTCGGCGGGGGCCGTGGTGGCACCGGCGCGGGTGGCTTCGGCGGCGGGCTGCGGGTCGTCGACGGTACGGCCGTCGGCGAAGCCGGAGACGGCGTAGACGACGACGGGCAGATCGTCGAGGACGCGGATGCTCCAGCTTGCGCGCTGGGCGGGCCCGAAGTCGGCGGCGGGGGTGCCCTTGGCGGCGTACGGGCCGGGCATCAGGTCCGTACGGGTGTCGAGGTGCTCCTTGGCGAAGCGGCGGCGCAGGTCCTGCATGGCGGTGCGGTCGGCCTTGGTGGCGACGGCGCCGACGGTGACGAGGTTGGTGCGGGTGACGTCGACGTAGGTGGCGCGTACCAGGCGGTGGCAGCCCACCGGGGCGAGTGCCTTGGCCAGCAGTGGGTCGAAGGCGCCCGCGCAGCCGCTGTCGGGGGCGACGGCGGCCCGGATCCAGGTGCGGTCGGCGCCGCCGGGGCCGGTGCCCACGCCGTTCAGGGTGCGGGGGAAGAGTGTGTCGACGGGGGCGCTGTGCCAGACCTCGCGGCCCTGGGCGAAGACCGCTTCGGCGGCGGGGCTGCCGCCCGTGTCGTCGGCGAGCCAGGTGCCGGCGGTGGCTCCCGCCACGAGGCCGAGGCCCAGTACGAGTCCGGCTGCGGCGAGCGCGGTGCGCCGGGAGAGCCTGGCGCGGCAGGCCGGGGCCGGTGGCAGGGGCGGGCCGGAGAGCGGGGTTCCGGTGGGGGGCGGTGCGGCCCCGGCCGGAGGCTGGGTGGGGCGTGGCGGAGTGTTCGGGTGCGCTTCGGCGGCGCCGGGGCCGTTCCAGAACGCTTCGCTGTTGGCGAGGTGGAAGGCGGCGGTGTCGCGGGGTGTGGCGGAACGGTCCGCCGGGGCCTGGGCGGGGACGGGAGGGGGCGTGGGCGCCGGGTCCGTACGGGGCGGGGCGGGGGCAGGCGTGGGCGCGGCGTCCGTACGGGCCGGAGCCGGGGCGTGGGTGGGCAGCGGTGGGATGCCGACGGGGGGCGGGGGGTCCGCGGATGCGAGGGGCGCCGCCGGGGCCGCGGGGCGGGGCGGGGCCGTGGCGGGCGCGGCGGGCGGCATGGGGCCGGGGCCGGGCTCGGCGGGCCGTTCCGGCGGGACCGGGCGCAGGACGGCGGTCTGCGGGTCCTCGGTGGGCGGTGCCGGTACCCGGGGCGGGGTGCGGGGAAGGCGAGACGCGTCGGCGAAGTCGGCTTCGGTGCTCACCCGCGCTCCCCCTCGCGCCTGTGTTCCACCGGCCCGACCGGCAATCGGGGCAGGGTGGTTCGTATCCGGACATCACACCGCTGACCTGCTGGTTGCGGCGTCCGCCACTCTACGGGCTGGCGCCGCCGGTGCTCCAACTCGTCCGCCGTGGCCGGACGTCCGGCGCCCGGTCTGTCGTGTTCCCTCCCCCTACCCACCCGTAGCCTGTTCTGGCAGGCTGCGGGCCATGTCCCGGTACTCGTGCGACGCAGTTGGTGACAGGGCCCGCCTCGACCGGGCCACCGCCGGTCTCGACGCGCCGCTGGCCGTCGTCGATCTGGGGGCGTTCGACGCCAATGCCGACGATCTGGTGCGGCGTGCCCAGGGCAAGCCGGTGCGGGTGGCGAGCAAGTCGGTGCGCTGCCGGACCCTGCTGGAGCGGGCACTGGCGCGGGACGGCTTCGCGGGGATCATGAGTTTCACACTGGCCGAGTCGCTGTGGCTGGCCCGGTCGGGATTCGAGGACGTCCTGCTGGCGTATCCGTCGGCGGACCGGGCGGGGTTCGGGGAACTCACCGCCGGTCCGAAGTTGGCCGGCGCGGTGACCGTACTGGTCGACGACGTGGCGCAACTGGAGCTGATCGACGCGGCCCGGCCCGCGGGGGGCGGCGAGGAGGTGCGGGTGTGCCTGGAGTGGGACACCGCCTACCGGCCGCTGGGCGGCCGGGTGCGGGTGGGCGCCCGGCGTTCACCGTTGAGCCGCCCCGAGCAGGTGGCCGCGCTGGCCCGTGCGGTGACGCGCCGCCCGGGGTTCCGGGTGGTGGGCCTGATGGCGTACGAGGGGCATGTGGCGGGTGTGGGTGACGCGGTGCCCGGACATCCGCTGCGCTCACAGGCCGTGCGGGCGATGCAGACGGCGGCGCGCCGGGACCTCGCGCGGCGGCGCTGGGAGGTGGTGCGCGCGGTGCGGGCCGAGGCGCCGGACCTGGAGTTCGTCAACGGCGGCGGTACGGGCAGCGTGCAGCACACGGCGGCGGAGGCGGCGGTGACCGAGGTCGCGGCGGGGTCGGGGCTGTACGTGCCGCGGCTGTTCGACAACTACCGGTCGTTCTCGGGCCGTCCGGCGGCGCTGTTCGCGCAGCCGGTGGTGCGGCGGCCGGGGGACGGTGTCGTGACCGTGCTGGGCGGCGGCTATCCGGCGTCCGGAGTCGCGGGGCGGGACCGGTCGCCGGTGCCGTATCTGCCCGAGGGGCTGCGCTACGACCCGCAGGAGGAGGCCGGGGAGGTGCAGACGCCGCTGCTGGGGCCGGCCACGGGCGTGCTGCGGCTCGGCGACAAGGTGTGGTTCCGGCACGCGAAGGCCGGTGAGCTGTGCGAGCGGTTCGCCGAGCTGCACCTGGTCGAAGGGGACCGGGTGGTGGCGACGGTGCCGACGTATCGCGGGGAGGGCCGCACCTTCCTGTAGGGCCTGTCGTCACATGCGCGTCGTTCGCCCGTAGAGCGGCCGCGCGGCGTCTGGTGCACTCCGCTTCGCTACGTCTCGGCTCTTTCGTCCGTACTTCGGAAGCCGAGCCGATCGCAAGGCGCCGGGGCACCGTCGACGGGGGTCCCCCCCACGCCGTTCAGGCGTGGGAGAGTGCGTGCTGGGGGTCCCCCAGCGGTAGCGGGGAGTCGCGCGGCAGACGGGAATGTGACGACAGGACCTAAGTTCTGTCCGGCAAATCATGTGACTGTCAGCTCGTTGCCTCTCGGCGTGGGGTGTGGCGGGTCGTGGGCAGGAGAGCGGTAGTTTCGGGGTGAGCTGGAGCTGACCGGGCGGTTCGTCAGCGACTTGGGCAGCGGTCTTGCAAGACGGGGTCCTGGACGCGGACCTCCCCCGTTTTGCCGACGTGCAGGAATTCGGCGTATCCGTCTCCGTCAACGTCGGCGAACTGAATCTCCTCCGGCGGGATGGCGGTTTCCGGGTCCGGCACGATCTGCCCGATGTCGTGGAGGGCTTTGCACGATGGCTCGCGCGTGAGCCAGGCCCGTGCGCCGCCTTTGGGGGTGATGAGGATCGGGTCGGCACGCCCGTTGCCGTCGAGGTCGGCATACCTCATCTCACGGTCGAAGACGTGCGTGCTGAGCATCTCGGGAGGGGACCAGCCCACCCGCGTCGGGCCGTCCTTGCCCTTGACCGTCTGGTTGTACCAGACGGTCACCTTGCTGCTCGGTTCGATCCGCAGGTAGTCGACCCGCCCGTCTCCGTTGACGTCGGCGAACTGGATCTCCTTGAGGTCCGGCACGATGTCGGCGGTATCGCGCAAGGGAACGTCGGCGTCGCCGCCGTACTCCTTCTGACACATGCGTTCGCCGGCCGGTTTCCCTTCGACCCAGGTGTGGACGGCCACCCCGCCGGTCTTGTCGACCACAATGCAGTCGGGCCAGCCGTCGCCGTCGATGTCGCCGAAGCGCAACGCATCACCGTCCGCGCGGGGCGCGGGGACGTAGGAGTTCTTGTGATACTCGCCGGTGCGCAAGCGGTTGTCCTTGATGCCGCCGTTCCACCAGAACTTGAATGTCTGGTTCTTGTAGACCGTGACGTAATCGGCTTTCTGGTCCTTGTTGATGTCGAAGAACCAGAACTTGTTCGTGGCCGGGAAATCCTCGGGCGGGTTGACGCCGACATCCTGCCGTGGCGGGCTCGGAGCGCTCGAACCGGTCTGCGTCGGGCCCGGAGTGCCCGAACCGGTAGCAGCGATAGGTGATTTGGGGTTGGGGCCGGATGAGTCGGCGTCCGATTCCCACGGCATCGGAGCGAAGTACAGGACCGAGGCGACGACCGCCAGGGCGGCGACCGAGGCGATCGCGATCGTCGGGCGCTGTTTCCTGGAGGGCTTCTCCGCAGCCGGGGTGTGCATGCGGGCCGGTGCCGCCGGTTCGGGCCCGGGAACGTACGGCTCGGTGCGCGTCGCGAGGAGGAGGCGGCGGAGAGCGGTGAACGTCCGGTGCTGGGGCGAGTCGGCCTTGAGGAGGCTGAAGTGGTCGCCCGGCAGGGCGGAGCTGTCCGGGAAGACGGACTGCGCCGAGGCGCGGGACACCACGCCGTCGCTCTCGCCCGCGTACACCGACACCGGGATGGGGCAGGTCCGGTCGGTGATCGCCGTGGCGTGCACGACGTCCCGGACGACCGTGCGCAGGGTTGCGCTGACCTGGTCGCTCAGCGGGCGCAGATCCTTCTCCTGCGGATGGCGCCCGCCCAGCGCACGCCGTCGTAGGGAGAGCAGCAGTTCCGAGCCGTTGCTCGGACAGGCGAGCATGACGAGCCGCTGGATCCGGGCGAGTTCGGTGCCTCTGCCGTCGTGGAGCATGCGGGCCAGGTACCGCTGGGCGACCAGCCCTCCCTGGCTGTGGGTGACCAGGAGCAGTTGGTCGTACGCGCCGGCCTCCGTGACCAGGTACTCCTTGAGGCTGTCGGCGACCGTGTCGATCGACGGGAACACCCGCAGCGGATTGACCGGCAGCAGCCCGGTCGCGTACTCGAAGGTCAGCGGCTCGACGAACCCGAGCCCCCGGTCCGCTGCGATCAGGCCGCGCAGCGGCTCCCACACCTTCGGCCCGGACATGAACCCGTGGACCATCACGAGCCCCAGTCGGCTGTCCCCCACGATGCCGCTCCCTTCTCCAAGAGCTGGAACGTTCACCGTAATCCCGCTTCTGATCCCGCTCTTCACGTACAACGTCGGAGTGGCCAAAAGCCCGCTCTGGAAACAAGATCAGCGGCGCGATATGGACACTGGCGCACAGGGGGTCGGATTCTGGCTCTGGGTTCCGCCCGGCGGATCGTGTGACTTTCTGACTGGTCGCTCGTTGGTTGGATCATGGGTCGGGTGATCTGAGCGAAGTGCGAGTGGTCGTTGCCGGAGCCGCATCTGCCTGTGCCGGGTGGCAGGGGCGGGTGGTGGAATGGCCACCGCACTGTGCTCAAAGGGGTCCTGTTCCGGATCCGGACTGGTGTCCCGTGGCGTGACCTGCCGGAACGCTACGACTCGTGGGAAACCGTCTATGAACGGCATCGCCGCTGGTCGGCGGACGGTACGTGGAGCCGGATTCCGCAGGCGGTCCATGCTGACGCGGACCTGGCTGGCCGGATCGCCTGGTCGACGGCCGGCGTCGGTTCGACGTCCTGCCGGGCTCATCAGCACGCGGCGGGCGCCCGCAAGGCGGCGCCGCGGGCCCCGAAAAAAGGACCACGCCCCGGCACCACCGGCCCGATGAAGGACTGGGACGGTCCCGGGGCGGCCTGACCCGCAAGATCCACCTCGCCGGTGAAGGCGGCTGCCGCCCGATGTCCCTCCTGATCACGCCGGGTCAGTGGGGCGACACCCCGCAGATGGTCGAGGCCCTGGACCGGATCAGGGCTCCCCGGCCGCTTGGCGGCCGGCCCCGGACCCGGCCGGACCATGTCTGCGGTGACAAGGCGTACGGCTCCCGCCGGAACCGCCGCCACCTGCGAAGGCGCTACATCCGGCACACGATTCCGGAGCCGAAGGACCGGCGGGCAAACCGGCGACGCAGAGGCTGCGTCGCCGGTCGGCCCGTCGGCTTCGACCGCGACCGCTACCGGTGCCGCAACGAGATCGAGCGGACCGTCAACCGGATGAAGAACTTTGGCGCGGTCGCTACCCGTTACGGCAAGCGGGCCTACGTCTTCCACGGCACCATCACCGCAGCAACGATCCGACTATGGCTCCGTCAGTGATCCGCCGGACAGAACCTGGGCGGGGCGGCCCTCCCCGGCTGCCGGGTCAGGCGTGGATGCGGTCCTTCTGGTCGGGGACCACCGTGCCGTCGGGGCGCCGGACCGCGCCGAGACCGCCGTCGGTGTTGGTGTAGCCCTTGGTCGCGCAGGGGTACGTACCGGCCTTACGGGGCAGCGGCTCGATGAACATGGGGTTGACCACCCAGCGGCCGTCGGCGTTGTCGTAGCCGCGGCACATCAGTTCCGGTTGGTTGCGGTTGATGGCCAGGTGAATGCCGGTCGCGTCGTTGACGAAGGTGACGTCGGTGTTGGCGTCGCCGCCGCCGAGCGCGATGCGGTGCGCGGGGTCCTGGAACCGCCATGCCTCGGCGCCCTTGATCTTGAAGATCTCCTGGTTGATCAGGCAGCGCTTGCCGTCCATGTACGGCAGCACCTCGCCGTGGCCGTCCTTGACGTCGCCGCAGCCGCGGATGCCGGTGGTGAACCTGCCGTTCTTCATCAGGCTGCGGACGCCGATGGTGTGCGCGCGGTCGACGCCGACGCCGCCGGACCACGCCTCGGCGACGGTCTCCGAGGAGGCGGAGACGATGTAGACCTCGAAGCCCGCCGCCTTGAGGGTGCGGATCAGGTCCTTCTGCTGGTCGTAGTAGCGGACGTAGCCGGCCAGCCGGTGGGTGCCGACGGTCTGCTTCGCGCCGACGGGCGCGGCGAGGCTCTCGGCGCGGGCCTGCCGGGTGTACGAGGTGAGCTGGGCCGGGGTCAGGCCGGCGAAGAGCTGCGGGACCCAGGCGTACTCGGGCTTGGTGCGGCGGTGGTTCCACTCGCCCGCGAAGGCGGCCTTGCCGTCCATGGTGCGGGCCGTGCCGCGGATCTCCATGATCTCGTCGGCGCAGGCGGCGTTCTTGGAGGTGGGCAGCGGGCGGCCGGCGGGTACGGAGGTGCCGCACGCCTTGGTCAGGGCGCGGGCGGCCGCCGTGGTCATCCAGGGGCTGGTGGCCTGCCAGCTCTTGGGGCGCAGGATCTTGTCGTGCTTCAGGGACCAGGCGAGCGTGGCGTCGGTGATGTCGTTCTTGACTACGGTGTTGTCCCAGTCGAAGGCGGCGACGGGGCGGCCCTCGGGGCCCGGCTTCGGGTGGGAGCAGGTGCCGCGCTCGTCGATCATGCGTTGGATCTTGGCGCGGTTGTTCCCGTACCACGTGATGTTCTTGGAGAGCTGCGGACAGCTCGTACGCTCCGGGGCCTTCGCGGGGTGCGCGGGCGCGGCGACCGCGGGTCCGGTGGCCGCGAGGGTGGTGACGGTCGCGGCGGCGGCGAGTCCCAGGGCGAGGGCGTGTCTGGTGCGCATGGTTCTCCGGTGATTGGGGCGGAATGTCGGCAGTGACGTTCCTGCGGGCAGAAGCACACCGGGACCGGGGCGCCGGGGCGCCGGTCCCGGTGGTGATCTTCGGACTGTATCCGCGAAGGAGGCTGCGGCCTACACGGGTGTGACGTACGCCCCTGCGATTCCACCGTCCACCAGGAACTCCGCGGCGTTCACGAAGGACGCGTCGTCGCTGGCCAGGAAGGCGACCGCGGCCGCGATCTCCTCCGGTTCGGCGAACCGGCCGACCGGGACGTGCACCAGGCGGCGCGCGGCGCGCTCCGGGTCCTTGGCGAACAGTTCCTTCAGCAGCGGCGTGTTCACCGGTCCCGGGCACAGCGCGTTCACCCGGATGCCCTCGCGGGCGAACTGCACTCCCAGCTCGCGGGACATCGACAGCACACCGCCCTTGGAGGCGGTGTAGCTGATCTGCGAGGTGGCGGCGCCCATGACGGCCACGAAGGACGCCGTGTTGATGATGGAGCCCTTGCCCTGGCGCTGCATGTAGGGCAGCGCGTGCTTGCAGCACAGGTAGACGGAGGTGAGGTTGACCTCCTGGACACGCTTCCAGGCGTCCAGCCCGGTGGTGAGGATCGAGTCGTCGTCGGCGGGCGAGATGCCGGCGTTGTTGAAGGCCACGTCCACCGAGCCGTACGTGTCGTACGCCGCCTTGAACAGCGCCTCGACCTGGTCGGAGTCGGTCACGTCCACCTGGACGAAGGTCCCGCCGACCTCCTCGGCGGCGGCCTTGCCGGCCTTCTCGTCGATGTCGGCGCAGACCACGTTCGCGCCCTCGGAGGCCAGGCGGCGGGCGGTCGCGAGGCCGATGCCGCTGCCGGCGCCGGTGATGACGGCGGTGCGGCCGACGAGGCGACGGCACACGGGGGTCGCGCTGCCTTCGGTGGCCGCGGCGGTCTGGTCGGTCACTTAGCTCTCCTCGGTGCTGATGAAGACGTTCTTGGTCTCGGTGAAGGCGGCGAGCGCGCCGGGGCCCAGCTCCCGGCCGAGGCCGGACTGCTTGTAGCCGCCGAAGGGGGTCCAGTAGCGGACGCTGCTGTGCGAGTTGACGGAGAGGTTCCCGGCGGCGACCGCGCTTGACACCCGCAGGGCGCGGCCGACGTCGCGGGTCCAGATGGAGCCGGACAGGCCGTAGTCGGTGGCGTTGGCGAGCCGTACGGCGTCGGCCTCGTCCTCGAAGGGGATGACGACGGCGACCGGGCCGAAGATCTCCTCGACGGCGGTACGGTCGTCCGGCCGGCCCTCCAGGACGGTGGCCGGGTACCAGAAGCCCTTGCCCTTGGGCGCCTCACCGCGGATGGCGGCGGGCGCGTCCTCGGAGACGTACGACCGTACGCGCTCGCGCTGGGCCGCGGAGATCAGCGGGCCCATCTGCGTGGCGGGGTCGGCCGGGTCGCCCGCGACGAACGCCTTCACGGCCGGCTCCAGCAGCTCCATGAAGCGGTCGTGGACCGAGCGCTGGACCAGGATGCGGCTGCGGGCGCAGCAGTCCTGGCCGGTGTTGTCCAGGAAGGAGCCGGGGGCGGCGGACGCGGCGCGCTCGATGTCGGCGTCGGCGAAGACGATGTTGGGGCTCTTGCCGCCGAGTTCGAGGGTGAGGCGCTTGGTCCGCGCGGCGCACTTGGCGGCGATGTGCCGGCCGGTGGTGGTGGAGCCGGTGAAGACGACCTTGGCGACGCCGGGGTGTTCGACCAGAGCGTTGCCGGTGACCGCGCCCTCGCCCGGCAGGACCTGGAACAGCCCCTCGGGCAGGCCCGCCGCCAGCCCGTACTCGGCGAGGCGGAGCGCGGTGAGCGGGGTGGTCTCGGCGGGCTTGAGCAGGACGGCGTTGCCGGCCGCGAGCGCGGGGGCGGTGCCCCAGGCGGCGATCGGCATCGGGAAGTTCCAGGGCGCGATGACGGCGACGACGCCCAGCGGCTCCTGGACGGTGATGTTCAGGCCGCCGGCGACGGGGATCTGGCTGCCGGTCAGCCGCTCCACTCCCCCGGCGGCGTAGTGTAGCAGGTCGACGACGTTGGCCGCCTCCCACCGGGCGTTGCCCAGGGGGTGACCGGCCTCGGTCAGCTCCAGCCGGGCCAGTGACTCGCTGTTCTCCTCGACGACCCCGGCGAACCGCCGCAGGACGCGGGCCCGGTCGCCGGGCGGCAGCGCGGCCCACTTCTCCTGCGCCGCGGCGGCCCGCCGGACCGCGGCGTCCACCTCGGCGGGGGTGGTGACGGGGACGACGGCTTCCAGTTCCTCGGTCGCCGGGTTGATGATGCGCAGCTCTTGCAACACGTCGCAGCTTTCCTTACATGCGCTCGAAGGAGCGGAAGCGCTCCCAGTCCGTGACGGCGGCGTCGTACGCGTCCTGTTCGACGCGGGCCATGTGGAGGTAGTGCTCGACGACCTCGTCGCCGAACGCTTCGCGGGCGATGGGGCTGGCCTCCCACAGGGCGGCGGCCTCGCGCAGGGTGGTGGGCACGTGGTCGGCGTCGCCCGCGTAGGCGTTGCCGGTGCACGCCTCCGGCAGCTCCAGCTCGTGCTCGATCCCGTACAGGCCCGCGGCGACCATGGCGGCGACCGCGAGGTACGGGTTGACGTCGCCGCCGGGCAGGCGGTTCTCCAGGCGGTGGCCGGGGCCGTGGCCGATGACGCGCAGCGCGCAGGTGCGGTTGTCCGGGCCCCAGGCGACGGCGGTGGGGGCGAAGGAGCCGGGCCGGAAGCGCTTGTAGGAGTTGATGTTGGGGGCGTAGAAGAGCGTGAAGTCGCGCAGCGCGGCGAGCTGTCCGGCCAGGAAGTGCCGCATGACCGTCGACATGCCGTACGGGCCCGAGTCGTCGGCCAGCACGGGCTGCCCGGCCTCGTCGCGCAGCGAGAGGTGGATGTGGCAGCTGTTGCCCTCGCGCTCGTCGTACTTGGCCATGAAGGTCAGCGCCATGCCCTCCTGGGCGGCGATCTCCTTGGCGCCGGTCTTGTAGACGGAGTGCTGGTCGCAGGTGGTCAGCGCCTCGTCGTAGCGGAAGGCGATCTCGTGCTGGCCGAGGTTGCACTCGCCCTTGGCGGACTCCACGGTCATCCCGGCGGCACCCATCTCGTTGCGGATGCGGCGCAACAGGGGTTCGACCCGGCCGGTGCCCAGGACGGAGTAGTCGGTGTTGTACTGGTTGGCGGGGGTCATGCCGCGGTAGCCGCGGCTCCAGGCGTCCTCGTAGGTGTCGCGGAAGACGATGAACTCCAGCTCGGTGCCCGCGTACGCGCTCCAGCCGCGCTCGGCGAGCCGGTCGAGCTGGCGGCGCAGGATCTGCCGCGGGGAGGCGGCGACCGGAGAGCCGTCGTGCCAGGCGAGGTCGGCGGTGAGCAGGGCGGTGCCGGGGTTCCACGGGGTGCGGCGCAGAGTGGCGGCGTCGCCGTGCATGGCGAAGTCGCCGTAGCCGTGCTCCCAGGAGGACATCGCGTAGCCCTGCACGGTGTTGACGTCCACGTCCACGGCGAGGAGGTAGTTGCAGCCCTCGGTGCCGTGCTCCAGCACCTCGTCGAGGAAGTGACGGGCCGCGAACCGCTTGCCGGTGAGCCTGCCCTGCATGTCGGTGAAGGCCAGGACGACAGTGTCGATCTCCCCGGTGTCGACGAGCCTGGTCAGCTCCTCGACGGAGAGCGGGGGCGTGCGGTCTGCCACGGTGGTGCCTCCTGTCGCTGCATCCGGAGGTCATAAGGTAGGCCCACGAACCATTGGTTGGGAAGGGGTTCCGGTGGACGGTGCGGACAACGGCGCGGCGGGCTCCGCGCAGGACGGTCCGGCGCGGCGCCCGGCCGACCGGCTGGCGCCCGTACTGCGCCCGGTACGGGCGGGCAACGGGTTCGAGGAGGCGCTGGAGCAGATACTCCAGGTCGTCCGGCTGGGCCTGGTACCGGGCGGCGAACGCCTGCCCGCAGAGCGGGAGTTGGCGGAGCGGCTGCACATCAGCCGGGTGACGCTGCGCGAGGTGCTCAAGGTGCTCCAGGACGAGGGGCTGGTGGAGAGCCGGCGCGGCCGCTACGGCGGTACGTTCGTCCGGCCGCGCGGCGAGTCGGCGGGCGAGGACGAGCTGCGGCGCCGCATCGGGAAGGTGGACGTCGAGGACACCCTGCGGTTCCGCGAGGTGCTGGAGGTGGGCGCCGCCGGGCTGTGCGCCGCGCACGGGCTGGACGACGGGCAGGCGCGGCGGCTGCGGGAGGCCCTGTCCGCCACCCACGACGCGCCACTGGCGGACTACCGGCGGCACGACACGCTGCTGCACCTGACACTGGCCGAGCTGGCCGGTTCGCCGTCGCTGGCGGCGCAGTACGCCGCGGTGCGGGCGGGCGTCAACGAGCTGCTGGACTGCATCCCGCTGCTGGTACGCAATCTGGAGCACTCCCAGGCGCAGCACACCGCGCTGGTCGAAGCCGTGCTGGAGGGTGACGCGGACGGCGCGCGGGAAGTGATGCGGGAACACTGCGCGGGCACGGCGGCGCTGCTGCGCGGGTTCTTGACGGGTCCGTCGGCGTAACCAGTCTTTTACGCAGGGGGCTTGCGCTCGGCCGCACCACGAGACAAAGGTATGCGGCTAAACCATTACTGTACTTCCCCCTCACTCACCCCTCGGCGAGGCAGGAGCGGCTCATGGCCGACAGCACGGACCCCCGTACCGCACCGCCCGCGGCCACCGCAGCCGGCGACTCCGCATCCCAGGACGCCTACCTCCGGAAGCGCACACTGCGGCGCGGCAGCGCGGGCCCGCTCCTGCTCACCGGCCTGGGCGTCGCCTACGTCGTCTCCGGTGACTTCTCCGGCTGGAACAACGGCCTGGCCCAGGGCGGCTTCGGCGGGCTGGCCATCGCCGCGGTCCTGATGGGCCTGATGTACACCTGTCTGGTCTTCGCGCTCGCCGAACTGGCCTCCGTCCTGCCGACGGCGGGCGGGGGCTACGGCTTCGCGCGGCGCGCGCTGGGCACCTGGGGCGGCTTTCTGACCGGCACGGCCATCCTCATCGAGTACGTGCTCGCGCCCGCCGCGATCTCCCTCTTCATCGGCGACTACGTCGAATCCCTCGGCCTGTTCGGACTGACCTCCAGTTGGCCCGTGTACCTGGCCTGCTTCGTGGTCTTCATCGGCATCCACCTGTGGGGCGTGGGCGAGGCCCTGCGCTTCAGTCTGGCCGTCACCGCCGTCGCGGTCGCCGCGGTCGTCGTCTTCGCGGTCGGCGCGCTCAGCGACTTCCACGTCGGCGCGCTGGACGACATCCCGGTCGACTCCGGCGCGTTCGGCGCGAGTTCGTGGCTGCCGTTCGGCGTCCTCGGCATCTGGGCGGCGTTCCCGTTCGGCATGTGGTTCTTCCTCGGCGTCGAGGGCGTGCCGCTGGCCGCCGAGGAGACCAGGGACCCGGCCCGTACGCTGCCGAAGGCGATGGCCGCCGCGATGGGCATCCTGCTGCTGCTCGCGCTGGTCACCTTCGTCGCCGCGACCGGCGCACGGGGCTCCGCCGCCATCCAGTCCGTGGGCGACCCGCTGGTGCAGGCCCTCCAGCCGCACGAAGAGCCCACCACCGTCTCCCGCATCGTCAACTACGCCGGTCTGGCGGGCCTGGTGGCCTCCTTCTTCTCCCTCATCTTCGCCGGGTCGCGGCAGCTCTTCGCCCTCTCCCGGGCCGGCTACCTGCCCCGTTTCCTGTCCCTCACCAGCCGCCGCAAGGCCCCGTACCTGGCGCTGCTGGTGCCCGGCGCGCTGGGTTTCGCGCTGGCCGCCGCGACCGGCGACGGCGCCCGGATGCTCAACATCGCCGTCTTCGGCGCCACCATCTCCTACGCCCTGATGTCGCTCTCGCACATCGTGCTGCGCCGCCGCGAGCCGCGGTTGCCCCGCCCGTACCGCACCCCCGGCGGCACCCTCACCTCGTCCGTCGCCTTCGTCCTGGCCTGCGCCGCGCTGGTGGCGACGTTCCTCGTCGACCGGCAGGCCGCCTTCATGGCCCTCGGCGTCTACGGCGTCGCCCTGGCGTACTTCGCGTTCTACTCCCGGCACCGGCTGGTCGCGGCGGCTCCGGAGGAGGAGTTCGCGGCGCTCGCGGCGGCCGAGGCCGAACTGGAACGCGACTGACCGGCAGCCCGCCGGAGCAGCGCCCGCAACCGCACCATCCGGAGGTCCCGTGTCCACGCACCCGCCCCTCATCGGTGTCACCACCTACGTCGCCGACGACGCCCGCTGGGGCGTCTGGGCCCTGCCCGCCGCCGTGCTCCCGGCCGGCTACCACCGGCTCGTGCAGCGCTGCGGCGGTCTCGCCGCGCTGCTGCCGCCCGGCGACCCGGGCACCGCGGCCGCGGCCGTCGCCCGGCTGGACGGCCTGGTGATCGCGGGCGGTCCGGACGTGGAGCCCGTACGGTACGGAGCCGACACCGACCCGCGCACCGGTCCGCCGGCCCGTGACCGGGACACCTGGGAGCTGGCGCTGATCGACGCCGCGCTGGCGGCACGCGTGCCGCTGCTCGGCATCTGCCGGGGCCTGCAACTGCTGAACATCGCCCTCGGCGGCACCCTCGTCCAGCACATCGACGGGCACGCGGGCCCGGTCGGTGTCTTCGGCCGCCACGAGGTCAAGCCGGAGCCGGGCACCCTGCTCGGCGGCATCCTGCCCGAGGCGGTGTCCGTACCGACGTACCACCACCAGGCCGTGGACCGGCTCGGCAGCGGCCTGCTCCCGTCGGCCCACGCGGCGGACGGCACGGTCGAGGCCCTGGAGCTGCCCGGCGTCGGTCACTTCGTCCTGTCGGTGCAGTGGCACCCCGAGGCCGGGGACGACACCCGGGTGATGGACGCGCTGGTGGGGGCGGCGGGCGGTTCCTGAAATCCGTTCCCGAGAACTGCAAATTGCTGCGGCAAACCCATCCGTTTCGGCGATGCCATCTCCACCCGGAGCCTGGATACGCTCGCTGCACCGGCGCTGACCTGCGTCGACGCCGTGGGGCTCGGCTGTTCCCCGACGAGCCCGGCTTCGTGCTGTCCTTCCTACGGAAGTGGGTTCCGCCATGACAAACCGACGCCACCTGAAGTCCGCCGCCGTGGGACTGTCCTCCGCGCTGGCCCTCGGACTCCTCGTCCAGTACGGCTCCCCCGCCGTGGCCGCCCCCGGCCAGTGCGGGGGCAGTGAGAGCGACTACATCCAGGCCCCGCAGGAGGGCGGCAGAGCGCGGTTCGAGCTGTCCAAGCCGTACACCCAGGACGGCACGAAGGTGCGGACCGTACGGTTCGACGCGGGCAACTCGATGACGGTCGTGCCGACGGACTCCTCCGCGACGGCGGACGGGTTCTGGTTCTTCGAGGCACCGAACGGCAGCCATCCCGCCAAGAAGGGAGTGGTCACCTTCGTGACACGGGTGTCCATGCCCGACGGGTCGCGGTACCAGACCGTCTTCACCGTTCCGGTTCCGGTCTGCAATCCCCGCAATCGCCAGCGCCCCACCAATGTCTTCCAGATCCGAGGGGACCGCACCCTCACCTACACCGCCCCCGACGGCCGGAGGGCCACCGGCGCGGACGCGGCCTACCAGGCCGACCGCTGACCCGGCCGCGCCCCGGTCACGGCAGGGCCCGGGTCAGCCCCAGCAGGTGGCGGGCCGGGCCCGCGGGCCGGTGCCCGGCGGGCCAGACGGCCCGCAGGTCGCGGCCGAAGCGCGTGCCGCGCACCGGGACCTCGACCAGCCGCCGTGCCGCCAGCTCCTCCCCCACGGCCAGCTCGCTCAGCACGGACGGCCCGGCGCCGCTCACCGCGGCGGCCTTGACCGCCGTCGTGGAGGCCAGTTCCAGCAGCGGTGCCGCGAGCCCGCCGTGCCCGGCCAGTGCCGCGTCCAGGACCTGGCGGGTGCCGGAACCGCGTTCGCGCAGGATCAGCGGGGTGGCGGCCAGTTCGGCCGCTGTCAGCTCCGTACGGCGCCGGGCCCACGGGTGGGCGGGCGCGGCGACCACCACCAGCCGGTCGTGGCCGATGACCGCGCCGTCCAGCCCGGCGGGCACGTCCAGCCCCTCCACGAACCCGAGGTCCGCCGCGCCCGTGAGGAGCCGCTCGGCGACGGCGGCGGAGTTCCCGGCGAGCAGGGAGACCGCGGTGTCCGGGCGCTGGGCGCGCAGCGCGATGAGCCAGCCCGGCAGCAGGTACTCGGCGATGGTCATACTGGCGGCGACCCGCAGCCGCGAGTCCCGCCGCCCGCGCAGCGCCTGCGCGCCCGCGTCGAACGCCTCGGCGGCCTCCACCACCTGCCGCGCCCAGTCCGTGACCAGGGCGCCCGCGTCCGTCAGGCGCGAGCCGCGCGGTGAGCGCTCGACGAGGGCGACGCCCAGTTGCTGCTCCATCGAGCGCAGGCGGCTGCTGGCGGCGGGCTGGCTGATGCCCCGCTCGCGGGCCGCCCGCCCGAGGCTGCCGAGCCGGGCGACGGCGAGCAGCAGCTCCAGCGCGCCGAGGTCCGGTACCCGATGCGAGAGCGGAACCACCGGGTCCGTCCCGGTCTGCCCTTCATTTCCTGCACCCATAACCCCACCTTATGGGCTCATAGGCGCGAGGTCCCTGGTGGGAGGCGGTGCGCGGGCCGACCCTGGAAGACATGCCACCCCTGACGCAGCCTTCCGCCCGCACCGGCCGCCGCCTCTCCGCCCGCTCCTCCGACACGTCCCCGGCCCTGCGTCACCTCGGTCCCAACTGGTACGCCGCCGTCATGGGCACCGCCATCGTCGCCAACGCCGGCGCGACCCTGCCGCTGCACTCCCCCGGTCTGCGCGGCGCGTACGTGGCGGTCTGGGCCCTGTCCGCCGTCCTGCTGGCGGCCCTGCTGACCGCCCGTACCGTCCACTGGCTCCGCCACACCGACCAGGCGCGGCGCCACCTGCTCGACCCGGCGGTCGCGCCGTTCTACGGCTGCCTGGCGATGGCCCTGCTGGCGGTCGGCGGCGGGACGCTCGCCGTCGGCCCGGACGTGCTCGGCGAGCGGGCCGCCGTCGCCGCCGACGCGGTCCTGTGGTGCGCCGGTACGGCGGTGGGCCTCGCGGCGGCCGCGGCGGTGCCGTACCTGATGGTGGCCCGGCACCGGATCGAGGCCGGCACCGCCTCCCCCGTGTGGATCCTGCCGCTGGTCGCGCCGATGGTCTCCGCGGCGCTCGGCCCGGGTCTGGTGCCGCACCTGCCGGCCGGGCAGTGGCAGGAGGCGATGCTGCTCGCCTGTTACGCGATGTTCGGGATGTCGCTGCTGGCCACCCTGCTGGTGCTGCCGCTGGTCCTGACCCGGCTGATCCACCACGGCCCGCTGCCGCTCGCACTGAGCCCGACGCTGTTCCTGGTCCTCGGGCCGCTCGGCCAGTCCACGACCGCGGTCAACAACCTCGCGGACGCCGCGCCGGGCGCGGTCGGCGCCGGGTACGCGCAGGCGATGAGCGGCTTCGCGCTCCTGTACGGCGTGCCGGTCACCGGCTTCGCGCTGCTGTGGCTGGCGCTGGCGACGGCCCTGGTCGTCCGGGCCTTCCGGGCCGGGATGACGTTCTCGATGACCTGGTGGGCGTTCACCTTCCCGGTCGGTACGTGCGTGACGGGCGCGGCGGGCCTGGCGCGGCACACCGGGCTCGCCGCCTTCACCTGGCTCGCGGTGGGGCTGTTCGCCGTGCTGGTGGCGGCCTGGCTGACGGCCGGGGCCCGTACCGCGCTGGGGCTGGCGCGCGGTCAGCTCCTCGTACCGCCGCCGGAGAAGCCGGGGGCGGCGGCCCTGGCGGGCACGACGGCGATCGCGGCCCGGCTGGTGCCTTCGGCCCCGGCGGGCACGGTGGCTCCGGTGGTTTCCGCGTCCACGGTGGTTCCGGTGGATTCCACGGCGTCGGTGTCCTCGGGCACCTCCATGGCCCCTGAGACCTCCGTGACATCTGAAGCCCCGGCAGCCTCCTCGACCCCGGCGGCCACGGCAGCCCCGGTAGCCTCGCGCCCCCGGTAACCCCGCGGCCCCGCCGGTTGCGCTCAGCGGGCCGCGTCCAGCGCCGCCCCGAGCATCGCCGGCGCCTCCGCCAACGACGGCCCGTACCACGTCAGATGACGCCCGCTGACCAGCGCGGACGGCAGCCCCGGGAACGCCTCGGGGCCGTCGTCCGCCGCGAAGCGGTACGGCTCGTCCGGAAGCACCACCAGGTCGGCGCCGCGCGCGTTCAGCTCCTCGACCGGGACGCGCGGATACCGCTCGGCGTGGTCCGCGTAGAGGTTCCGCACACCGAGCCGGGCGAGCAGGTCACCCGCGAACGTGTCCCGGCCCAGCACCATCCAGGGCCGCCGCCAGATCGGCACCACCGCGCCGCGCGCGTCCGCCGCCTCGGTCCGTACGTCCCGCCAGGCGTCCGCCGCGTCGTCCAGCCAGCCGGGCCTGGGCAGCCGGCAGCCGCGCACCAGGACCCGTTCCAGCTCGCGCAGCGCCTGGTCCAGGTCCCGGACCTCGGTGACCAGGACGTCCAGTCCGGCGGCCCGCAGCGCGGCGAGGTCCGGCGCGCGGTTCTCCTCCTCGTTGGCCAGGACGAGGCCGGGCGCGAGGGCGGCGATCCGGGCGGTGTCCGGGTTCTTGGTGCCGCCGACGCGCGGCACGTCCAGTCCGGCGGGATGGCTGCACCAGTCGGTGGCGCCGACGAGCAGGTCGGGCGCGGTGGCGGCCACGGCCTCGGTGAGTGAGGGCACGAGGGAGACCACGCGCGGGGCGCGGTGCTGACCGGTCGTCATCACCCCACCGTACGCGGGCGGGGCCGCGCCCGACGCGGAACGGCACCGCCCCCGGCCGTACAGCCGGGGGCGGGGCCCACGTGGTGCGTTCAGCGCCTCACTTCACCGGCGCCATCTTGTCGACGATGCCCGGGTGGGCGTCGATCCACTTCTCGACACCGTCGTTCTCGTGACCCTTGCCGGCGTCCTGGATCTCCTTCTCCAGGCTGCCCAGCTCCTCGGGCGACATCTTCCAGTTCTTCAGCCAGCCGTTGAACTCCGGGAACTTCTCCGGGAAGCTCTTGTGGCCCAGCGACTTGATCTGGTTGTTGTCGCCCCAGGTGTGCTTCGGGTCGGCGAGCTTGGTCAGGTCGTACTTGCTGTACGCCCAGTGCGGCGACCAGAGCACGACCGCGATCGGCTCCTTCTTGGCGTAGGCGCGGTCCAGCTCGGCCAGCATGGAGCTGGTGCCGGCCTCGGTGACCTGGAAGTCGTCCAGGCCGTACGCGGGCGCGACGGTGTCCTTCAGGCGCTTCATCTCACCGGTGCCCGGCTCGATGCCGATGATCTTGCCCTTGAACTCGTCCTGGTGCTCGCGCAGGTCGTCCAGCGTCTTGACGTCCTTGACGTAGGACGGCACCGCGATCTCCAGCGACGTCTTGTCGTACCAGGCGCCGATGTCGACGAGATCGTCCTTGTACTGGTCCCAGTACTGCTTCTGCGCGACCGGCAGCCACCCGTCGAACTCGACGTCGATCTGCCCGCTGGACAGTCCGGTCCACATCGGGCCGACGTCCAGGTTGCGGATGTTCGGCTTGTAGCCGCGCTTCTCCAGGACGTTCTTCCACAGGTACGTGGTGGCGATGCCCTCGTCCCACGCCGGGTAGCCGATGTTCGGGGCCGCGCCGGCGTCCTTGCCCTTGGCGTACGTGGCGTTCGCCGACGGGGCGAACGTGTCGACCAGGCCCGGGTTCTTCTTCAGCCAGTTGCGCACGCCGTCCTGCTCGTGGCCCTCGCCGGCGCTCTTGACCTCGTTCTCCAGGCTGGTGAGCTGCTTCTCGTCCAGGTGGAAGTTCTTCATCCACTTGGCGACCTCGGGCTCGTCCTGGGCGAAGCCCTTGCGGCCCAGCAGGTGCAGGCTGTCGCCCGAGCCGAAGGAGCCCTTGGGGTCCTTGAGCTTGGTCAGGTCGTACTTGTCGTACGCCCAGTGCGGCGACCACAGCGTGACGGCGATCGGCTTCTTGGCCGCGTACGCGCGGTCCAGCTCGGTGAGCATGGACGCGGTGCTGGACTCGGCGACCTTGTACTCGTCCTCCAGGCCGTAGTCCTTGAGGACCTTGTCCTTGAGGATCTTCATCTCGCCGGCGCCCGGCTCGATGCCGGTGATCTTGCCGCCGAACTCGCCCGCCCTGCCCTTGAGGTCGTCGAGGGTCTTGACGTCCTTCATGTACGACGGGACCGCGATCTCCAGCGAGGTCTTGTCGTACCAGGCGCCGAGGTCTTCGAGCTTGTCCTTGTACTTCTTGTAGTACTCGGCGTGCGTGGTGGGCAGCCAGGCGTTGGTCTGCACGTCGATGTCGCCGCGGGCCTGACCGGTGAACAGCGCGCCGGCCTCCAGCGCCTGCGCCTTCGGCTTGAAGCCGCGCTGTTCGAGGATTTCCTTCCACAGGTACGTGGTGGCCTTGCCCTCGTCCCAGTTGACGTACCCGAGGGTGATCGGGCGGCCGCCGCCGTCGGTCTTCGCGCCTTCCTTGCCGAAGACGTTCAGACCGCCCGCGACCAGCGCGAGCACGACCACGCCGACCATCGCGACGGAGGTGGCGGGCTTCCAGTACAGGAACTTCGCGCCGCCCAGCGCGGCCTGCGCCTTGGCCAGCGCGCGGCGGCCCAGCGGCGAGACCCGCTCGTTGAGGGCGCCGGTCATCCGGTCCAGGTACATCGCGAGGATGACGACGGCGAGACCGGCCTCGAAGCCGAGGGCCACGTTCACGGAGCTGACCGCGTTGTAGACCGACGAGCCCAGACCCTCGGCGCCGACCATGCCGGCGATGACGACCATGGACAGGGCCAGCATGATGACCTGGTTGATACCGGCCATGATCGTGGGCAGCGCCAGCGGGAGCTGCACCCGGAAGAGGGTGCGGCGCGGGTGCGTGCCGAACGCCTCGGCGGCCTCGACCAGTTCGCCGTCGACCTGCCGGATGCCCAGCTCGGTCATCCGGACGGCGGGCGGCATCGAGAAGATGATGGTCGCCACCATGCCGGGCATCACGCCGATGCCGAAGAAGAGGATGCCGGGGATCAGGTAGACCATCGCGGGCATCGTCTGCATCAGGTCCAGCACCGGGCGCAGCGCGCCGCCGACGGCGCGGTTGCGGGCCGCCCAGATGCCGAGCGGCACCGCGATGACGATGGTGATGATGCAGGCCACCAGCACCAGCGACAGGGACTGCATGGTGGCCTGCCACTGCTCGATCGAGTCGATCAGGGCGAAGCCGGCGAAGGTCAGGACGGCGGCCGGCAGGCCGCGCAGCCACCAGGCGAGCACCGCGAAGATGCCCATCAGCAGGAACGGCTGCGGGGCGGAGAGGACCGCCTCGATGCCGTTGTACATGTCCGTCAGGACGTGCGAGACGAAGTCGAAGAGCCACGTGAGGTGGTTGCGCAGCCATTCGACGCACGTGTTGGCCCAGGAGCCGACATCGATTCTAGGCACCGGCGATCACCTTGCCCTCGGGCTTGCCGCCCGTCATGCCGTCGGGTTTGCCGTCGGGCTGGACGTCCGCCTTGCCGTCGGCGGTCGCCTTCTTGCCGTCGGTGTCGGCCTTCTTGCCGTCGGAGGGGGCGGCGTCTTCGGCGGCCCGGGCCTCGGTACGGGCCTGGGCGGCTTCCGCATCCGTGGCGTTCGTCTCCGTGGCCTTTGTCGCCGTGACCTTCGTCTCCGTGGGGTCCGCCTGCCCGGCGGTCCCGCCCGCCTGTCCGCCCTCACTGAGTACGGACAGCAGCCGCTGCACCGGCACCGCGCCGGCCAACGCACCGTCCGCGTCGACGACGGCGACCGGTACGGTCCCGGCCGAGCAGGGGCCGAACAGCTCCGCGACCGGCGTGTCCAGGTGGACCGTGGCGGGCGTGGCGGCGAGGAAGTCCTCGGCCGTACGGATCTCCGCGCCGTTGTCCGCGGTGCGGCCCAGCACCTCGTCGACGTCGACCATGATGGCCCCGGCGGTGAGCACCCGGGAGCGGTCGACGTCCTGGATGAAGGAGGCCACGTAGTCGTTGGCGGGGGTGAGGAGGATGTCCTCGGCGCTGCCGGTCTGGACGATGCGGCCGTCGCGCATGACGGCGATCCGGTCGCCGAGACGCATGGCTTCGTTCAGGTCGTGGGTGATGAAGACGATGGTCTTCTTCAGCGTCTTCTGGAGCTCCAGGAGCTGGTCCTGCATGTCGCGGCGGATCAGCGGGTCCAGCGCGCTGAAGGACTCGTCCATCAGCAGCAGGTCGGCGTCGGTGGCCAGCGCGCGGGCCAGGCCGACCCGCTGCTGCATGCCGCCGGACAGCTCGTCGGGCCAGGACTTCTCCCAGCCTTCGAGGCCCGCGAGGTGCAGTGCCTCGGTGGCGCGCTTGTCGCGTTCGGCCCGGGGCACGCCCTGGACCTCCAGCCCGTACGCGGCGTTCTCCAGCACACTGCGGTGCGGGAAGAGCGCGAAGTGCTGGAAGACCATGGAGATCTTCTCGGAGCGGACCTTGCGCAGTTCCTTGTCGCTGAGCGAGGTCAGGTCCTGACCGTCGAACCGGACGCTTCCGGCGGTCGGCTCCAGCAGCCCGTTGAGGGTCCGCAGCAGCGTGGACTTACCGGATCCGGACAGACCCATGACGACGAAGATCTGGCCCTCGTCCACGGAGAACGACGCGTCGATCACCGCGGCGGTCGTTCCGTCGGCCCGTAGCTCCTCGCGGCTTGCACCGTCTTCGAGCCGTCGTACGGCGTCCTCGGGTCGTCTCCCGAACACTTTGTACACGTGCTCGGCTTGCAGCCTGGCCACATACACCTCTCGAATTGACTGTGTACGCCCCGCCTCCCCCGTCGGCAGGTCGTGGCGCGGTACGGGTCGGGCCCGCCGTTAACCGATGGAAATGTTGAATATCCACCGGCTCCGCTCCGGCCGCGCGCCTGCCCCCTTTGCGAAATGACAAACGTATTGGTGACCCAGTTCACACACGCGTCCGTCCCGCCTCCGCGGCACCGCCCGGCCGCATCACCGGGCGTACGGCATCATCGGGGTGTGACTCGACGCCTGATGCTCCTCGACACCGCCTCCCTCTACTTCCGCGCCTACTTCGGCGTGCCGGAGTCGGTCCGGGCTCCGGACGGCACGCCGGTCAACGCGGTGCGCGGGCTGCTGGACTTCATCGCCCGGCTCGTCCAGGACCACCAGCCCGACGACCTGGTGGCCTGCATGGACTTCGACTGGCGCCCGCAGTGGCGGGTCGACCTCATCCCCTCGTACAAGGCGCACCGCGTCGCCGAGGAGGCGCCGCCCGGCTCCCCCGAGCCGGACGCCGAGGAGATCCCGGACACCCTCTCGCCGCAGGTCCCGGTGATCGAGGAGGTGCTCGACGCGCTCGGCATCGCCCGGGTCGGCGCCGCCGGGTACGAGGCGGACGACATCATCGGCACGCTCACCGCCCGCGCCACCGGGCCGGTCGACATCGTCACCGGCGACCGCGACCTGTTCCAGCTGGCCGACGACGGGCGCGGGGTCCGCATCCTGTATCCGCTCAAGGGTGTCGGCACCCTCCAGATGACCGACGAGGCCCTGCTGCGGGAGAAGTACGGCGTGGACGGCAGCGGTTACGCCGATCTGGCGCTGCTGCGCGGCGACCCCAGCGACGGCCTGCCGGGCGTGCCGGGCATCGGCGAGAAGACCGCCGCCAAGCTGCTCGACCGGTACGGCGACCTGGCGGGGATCATGGCCGCGGCCGACGACCCGGCGTCCGAGCTCACCCCCTCCCAGCGCAAGCGGCTGACCGAGGCCCGGCCGTACGTCGAGGTCGCGCCGCAGGTCGTACGGGTGGCCGCCGACGTGCCGGTGCCGGACTTCGACGCCGCGCTGCCCGACGAGCCGGCCGACCCGGAGCGGCTGGAAGCGCTCGCCGACCAGTGGGGACTGGGCGGCTCCTTGCAGCGGCTCCTGGCGACGCTCCGCCCCTGAACTGTTAGGTTAGGTAAACCTAACAAGACCGTGGCAGGGGAGATCGTCGTGGCAGCAGAGCGTCCGGCCCGCAAGAAGCCCAAGCTCATTCACGCGCAGGTGCTGCGCACCGAGCAGCTCACGCCGCACATGGTGCGGGTGGTGCTGGGCGGTGACGGCCTGGCGGAGTTCTCGGCGGGCGAGTACACCGACCATTACGTCAAGCTGGTCTTCCCGGTCCCCGGCGTGGACTACCCGCAGCCGCTGGACATCGCCGAGATCCGCGCCGCCTTCCCCCGCGACCAGTGGCCCAGGACCCGTACCTACACCGTGCGCACCTGGGACCCGGACACGCGGGAACTGGCGGTCGACTTCGTGGTGCACGGCGACACGGGCCTCGCGGGGCCGTGGGCGGCGCAGGCCCGCCCGGGTGACGAGGCACTGCTCCTGGGCCCCGGCGGCGCGTACGCCCCGAACCCCGACGCCGACTGGCACCTGCTCGCCGGTGACGAGAGCGCCCTGCCGGCCATCGCCGCCTCCCTGGCCCGGGCGCCCGAGGACGTGCCCGTCCACGCCTTCATCGAGGTCGCCGGCCCGAAGGAGGAGCAGAAGCTGGAGGCTCCGGCCGGCGCCGAGATCACCTGGCTGCACCGCGGCACCGCACCGGTCGGCGCGCGGCTGGTCGAGGCCGTCCGCGCGCTGGACTTCCCCGCGGGCCGGGTGCACGCTTTTGTCCACGGCGAGGCCGGCTTCGTGAAGGAGTTGCGCAAGTTGCTGCGCGTCGAGCGGGAGGTGCCGCGCGAGGACCTGTCGATCTCCGGCTACTGGCGCAACGGCCACGACGAGGACGGCTGGCAGGCGTCCAAGCAGCAGTGGAACCAGCAGGTCGAAGCCGAACAGGAGACCGCCCGGCCTGCCGCTTCCTGACGTGCCTCCGGGGCCGGGAGTGGAATCCGTGCAGCGGGCGATCGGTGCCGTGGTCGGCTCGGCCGCCGGGGACGCCCTCGGCGCGCCCCTCGAGTTCGGCCCGCCGGGCGCGTACACGGACCGCTTTCCCGACGGCCGGGGACCATGTGCGGAGGCGGCGGCCGGGCCCCCGGCGAAGCCACGGACGACACGCAGATGGCGGTACTGACCGCCGAATCGCTGCTGGAACGCGGCGGACTCGACCTCCCCGACGTCTTCCGCAGATTCCAGCGCCGGGCCGCGGCCGAGCCGAAGGGCATCGGTCTGCAGACCGAGGACGTGCTCGGCAACGGCGAGCCGTGGGACCGGGCCGCCGCCCGGCACTTCCAGGTCAACCGGCGCGCCGCGGGCAACGGTTCACTGATGCGCGCCACGCCCGCCGCCGTGTACTTCGCCGGGTGGTGTCCGTGGACACCACCCGGCGGCTGTCCGCGCTGACCCACGGGGACCCGGCGGCCGGGGAGGGGGGTGCTGTTCCACGCGTTGCTGCATGCCGCTCTGCGAAGCGACGACCCGCTCGCCGCCCTGCCGGACGCGCTCTCCCACGTCCGCCTCGCCCACCGCGCGCGCTACCGCCTCCGTCCTCGCGCCCGGCTGGCACCCGGACCAGGCCACCGAGTTCAACGGCGCGGTGTGGCCCTGCCTCGGCTCCGCCGTCTGGGCACTGCGCACCACCGGCTCGTACGAGGACGCGCCGCGGGCCGCCATCGACCTCGGCGGCGACACCGACACCGTCGCCGCGGTCACCGGTGGTCTGGCCGGAGGGGTCCACGGAGTCGGCGCGATCCCCGAGCACTGGATACGGGAGCTGCACGTACCGCTGCCCGGGTTCGGGGGCAGGGTGCTGCGGGTAGACGAACTGCGGGCCCTGGCCGAGGAGTTGGCGTGCACCGCGGTCGGCCCGTGCTGACCGTGGCCGGACCGTACAGGTCATGGCCGGGCGGCGCGCCCCCTTACGGAACGGCGCCCTCCGACCCGTACCACCTCGCATTCCAAGAGCAGCGCGGCCCCGTGGACCGTGCGCATCCACCGGAGCCCCACGCCCCCGGCAGCACCACCCCGTGTCGTCGCTGCACAACCGAACGCACGCACGGCGTGTCGGACGGCACCCCACGACGCACACGACACGCCGGTCCGACGCGTCGGCCACGGACCGACACGCCCGCCCGACCCTCCCCGTAGCGCTGTACGGACCGACGCGCCCTCCCCGGACCGTGCGGCGGCGCCGCGCTCACTCCAGCACGCTGCCGATGACCGCCAAGCCCGCCGCGATCTCGGTCGCCGTGCTCGCGGCGTACCCCAGCACCAGCCCTGGCCGTCCAGGGCCCTGTCGGTGCCAGGAGAGCGGCTGCACCTTGACCCCCCGGAGGAGCGCGGCCGCCGCCAGGTCCGTATCGGCGAAGTCCGCGTCGAAGGTCACCGTCAGATGCAGACCCGCCGCCGCGCCCTGCACGACCGCTCCCGGCAGGTGGGTACCGATGGCCCGGATCATCGCGTCACGACGCGCCCGGTGCCGCTTTCGGAGCTGCCGCAGCCGGCGTTCCAGCTCGCCGCTCTCCATCAGGTCGGCCAGCACCCACTGCGGCAGCGCGGCGTTGCCGAGGTCGGTGAACCGCTTGGCGTCCACCAGCGCGCCGTGCAGTTCCGGCGGAGCGACGACCCATCCGGTCCGCAGCGCCGGCGCCAGCAGCTTCGAGACGCTCCCGGCGTAGCAGACGTGCTCGGGCAGCATGGCGCGGAGCGCGGGCACCGGCGGCCGGTCGTAGCGGTGTTCGGCGTCGTAGTCGTCCTCGATGATCAGGCCGTCGCCGTCGGCCGCCCAGCGCATCAGCTCGCGGCGCCGTGCCCCGCCGAGCACCACCCCGGTCGGGAACTGGTGCGCCGGTGTCACCAGGACGGCGGGAGCGCCGGAGGCCCGCAGGTCCCGGACCCGGATGCCGTCGGCGTCGACCGGTACCGGCGGTGTACGCATACCCCAGTACCGGAGGTGCTGGCGGGCCCCGAGCGACCCCGGGTCCTCCACCGCCACTTCGCGAACGCCCCGGCGGCCCAGCACCTGGGCCAGCAGACCGAGCGTCTGCGCGGTGCCGGAGACGATCAGCACCTCGTCCGGGGCGACCGACAGACCGCGGTTGCGGGCCAGCCACTTCGCGACGGCGCGCCGCAGCTCCGGAGTGCCGCGCGGGTCCCCGTACCCGAAGCCGGGGGCGGCGTGCGTGCCGAGCACCCGGCGTTCCGCGCGCGACCACGCGGTACGCGGGAACGAGGCCAGGTCGGGCGTGCCGGGGCTGAGGTCGATCCGGGCCGGTGCCGCCCGCACCGTGTCGAAGACGTCCGCTTCCGGCTCGGTGGTGAACACCGCGCCCGGCGGTGGCGTCTGGGCCGGACGCGCGGGCGCCGGTGCCGCGGCCGCGACGGGAGCGGCGACCACGACCGTGCCGCCGCGGCCGCGGCCGACCGCGTGCCCGTCCTCGATCAGCCGCTGGTACGCCTCGGTGACGACGCCCCGAGAGACCCGGAGTTCCGCTGCGAGCGTGCGGGTGGCCGGCAGCCGGTCGCCCACCGCGAGGCGGCCGTCCGCGACGGCGAGCCGCAGGCGCTGTGCCAGCCAGTCGGACAGACCGCCCGCGGGCGCGTCGGCGGTGTTCAGTTGGAGGAAGTCGGACCCGGCCGTTATGGACCGGTCGGCCGCCACGTCTTTGGATCTGGGCACCGGGCCATTGTCGGCCCAGAGTGGCGGCATGAGAACAGCAACGACGGAGCAGACGACCGGCGGCCCGCACGAGGACAGCCACGCGCTCCGGACTCCCACACCCCGCGAACACCCTTACGTGCACGGGTACTCGGACCATGAGGCCCGGCGGCTCACCGACCAGGCGGACACCCTGGCAGCGCTCCTGCACGCGGGCACGGTGTACGAGGCGGGCAGCCGGGTCCTGGAGGCCGGATGCGGGGTCGGCGCCCAGACCGTGCATCTGGTCGCCTCCAGCCCGGGTGCCCACATCACCGCGGTCGACATCTGCGCGGACTCGCTCGACCAGGCCCGCGCCCGCCTCGCCGCCCGTCCGCACGCGGCGACGGTGCGCTGGCAACAGGCCGACCTGACCGACCTGCCGTACGCCGACGCCTCCTTCGACCACCTCTTCGTCTGCTTCGTCCTGGAGCACCTGCCCGACCCCGCACGGACATTGGCGGACCTGCGGCGCGTCCTGCGGCCGGGCGGCGGCATCACCGTCATCGAGGGGGACCACGGATCGGCGTTCTTCCACCCGGACAGTGCCGAAGCCCACACCGTGATCGGCCACCAGGTCCGACTGCAGGCCGCGGCCGGCGGCGACGCGCTGATCGGCCGGCGGCTGCAGCCGCTGCTGACCGCCGCCGGGTACGCGGGGGTGGCGGTCCGGCCGCGTACGGTCTGCGCCGACGCGACCCGGCCGGGACTGGTGGACAGCTTCACCCGCAACACGTTCATCGCGATGATCGCGGCCGTACGGGACGACGCGCTGGCCGCCGGGCTGACGACCGAGGCCGAGTGGGAGCGCGGCATCCGCGAGCTGCGCCGGACGGCGGAGGACGGCGGAACGTTCCAGTACACCTTCTTCAAGGCCACCGCCGTCAATCCGCCCGTGTGACGCGCCACGCTCTCGCACGTCCGCCCGGCACCCGGGCCTCGGGAGCCGGGCGGACAGACCGCGGGTCCGTCCCTCACCCGAAGGACGGACCCGCACGACGTCACACCGGAGACCGGGGCCCGGCCGGGCCCCGGAAGCGGCCTCGCGGCCTCACCCCACCGACGAGTACGCCACCACGCCCCGCAGCACCGCGTCCACGGCCTTGCGGGCGTTGCGCGCCACCTCCGGGGGTGCGGCGGCGGCGATCTGGCCGAGGATGTCGATCAACTGCTTGCACCAGCGCACGAAGTCGCCGGCCGGCATCTCCGCCTCGCGCAGCACCTCGTCCAGGCCGAATCCGGAGGCCCAGCGGTACGCGGCCCAGGCGAAGCCGAGGTCCGGCTCGCGCTGGCCGACGCCCTCCGCCTGGTTGATCTTGTGGTCCTCCTCCAGGGCGTCCAGTCGGCCCCAGATCCGTACCATCTCGGCGAGCGCGTCCCGCGCCTTGCCCGACGGCAGCTTCGGCGCCACCGCGTCGTCCGCCTGCCGGGCCTCGTAGACCAGGGCCGAGGCGCAGGCGGCCAGTTCGGCGGGGCCGAGCCCGTTCCAGACGCCGGCCCGCAGGCATTCGCTCGCCAGCAGGTCCAGTTCGCCGTAGAGCCGCGCCAGCCGCCGGCCCTCGTCGGTGACCGTGTCACCTTCCAGGTAGTCAAGTCCGGTCAGCAGGGCGCAGATCCGGTCGAAGGTGCGCGCGATGGTGTTCGTACGGCCCTCGATACGGCGCTCCAGCTGCCGCGTGTCACGCAGCAGCCGGTGGTACCGCTCGGCCCACCGCGCGTGGTCCTCGCGCTCGTCGCAGCCGTGGCAGGGATGCGCCCGCAGCTCCGTACGCAGCCGCGCGATCTCCCGGTCGTCGGCCGCCGCCGCCCGCTGCTTGCGGTGCCGCTCCGGCGCGATGTGCCCGGCCTTCGTCCGCAGCGCGGACGCCAGGTCCCGGCGGGACTGCGGGCTGCGCGCGTTGAAGGACTTCGGGATGCGCATCCGGTCCAGGGCCGCCACCGGGACCGGGAAGTCCATCGACGCCAGCCGCTTGACCTGCCGCTCGGCGGTCAGCACCAGCGGCCGGGGGCCGTCGTGCGCGTCGTAGCCGCGGTGCCCGTTGGTGCGCCCCGACGGCATGCCCGGGTCCAGCACCAGCGCCAGCCCCGCGTACTTGCCCGTCGGTACGTGGATCACGTCGCCCGGCCGGAGCTTCTCCAGCGCCGCGGCGGCCGCGGCCCGGCGCTGCGCGGCGCCCTGCTTGGCCAGCTCCGTCTCCCGGTCCTTCAGCTCCCGGCGCAGCCGCGAGTACTCCTCGAAGTCACCGAGGTGGCAGGTCATGGACTCCTTGTAGCCGTCCAGGCCCTCCTCGTTCTTCTGCACCTGCCGCGAGATGCCGACGACCGACTTGTCCGCCTGGAACTGCGCGAACGACATCTCCAGCAGCTCTCGCGAGCGGTGCCGCCCGAACTGCGAGACCAGGTTGACCGCCATGTTGTACGACGGCTTGAAGGACGAGCGCAGCGGATACGTCCGTGTACCGGCCAGGCCGGCCAGGGCGCCCGGGTCCATGCCGCGCTGCCACAGCACCACCGCATGGCCCTCGACGTCGATGCCGCGGCGCCCGGCACGGCCGGTGAGCTGCGTGTACTCGCCGGGGGTGATGTCGGCGTGCTGCTCGCCGTTCCACTTGACCAGCTTCTCCAGGACGACCGAACGGGCGGGCATGTTGATGCCCAGCGCCAGCGTCTCCGTCGCGAAGACGGCCTTGACCAGCCCCTTCAGGAACAGCTCCTCCACGACCTCCTTGAAGGTCGGCAGCATGCCGGCGTGGTGCGCGGCGATACCCCGCTCCAGCCCCTCCAGCCACTCGTAGTAGCCGAGAACGTGCAGGTCCTCATCGGGGATCCCGGCCGTCCGCTCCTCCACGATGGCGCGGACCTCGGCCCGCCCCTCCTGGTCGTTGAGCCGCAGCCCCGAATACAGGCACTGCTGCACAGCCGATTCGCACCCGGCCCGGCTGAAGATGAACGTGATCGCCGGCAGCAGGCCCTCGTTGTCCAGCCGGTCGATCACCTCGGCGCGGCCCGGCGTCCAGATACGGCTGCGCTGCCGCCGCTCGCGCTCGCGGTCCGCCTCCCGCTGGTTGCGGCCCCGGCGCTTGTCCCGGCCGAACGTCGGGCGGCTGTTCTCCATCCGCGCCAGCCGCTCCAGGTCCGGGTTGACCTCCCGGCGCCCGGCACCGGAACGGCCCTCCCGCTCCTCGAAGAGGTCGTACATCCGGCGCCCGGCGAGCACGTGCTGCCACAGCGGCACCGGGCGGTGCTCGGAGACGATCACTTCCGTGTCACCGCGCACCGTGTCCAGCCAGGCGCCGAACTCCTCCGCGTTGGAGACCGTCGCGGACAGCGAGACCAGCGTGACGGACTCCGGCAGGTGAATGATCACCTCTTCCCAGACGGCACCGCGGAAGCGGTCGGAGAGGTAGTGCACCTCGTCCATCACCACGTAACCGAGGCCGTTCAGCGACTGGGAGCCCGCGTACAGCATGTTCCGCAGCACCTCGGTGGTCATCACGACCACCGGCGCCTCGGAGTTGACGCTGTTGTCACCGGTCAGCAGGCCGACCCGGTCCGCGCCGTAGCGCCGAACCAGGTCCTGGTACTTCTGGTTCGACAGCGCCTTGATCGGCGTGGTGTAGAAGCATTTACGGCCCTGCTCCAGGGCCAGGTGGACGGCGAACTCGCCCACGATCGTCTTGCCGGATCCGGTCGGGGCCGCGACCAGCACGCCCTTACCGGCCTCCAGGGCCTGGCACGCCTCGATCTGGAACGGGTCCAGCGCGAAGTCGTACATCTCACGGAAAGGGGCGAGTGCGGTGGCCTGCTCCGCCGCCCGCAACTTGGCGGCGGCGTAGCGCTCAGCAGGGGACATGTCCTCGGTCATCGTGCTTACGAGCCTACCGGCCACCTCTGACAACGAGCCGATCATTATGGACGCCCTTTACCGGCCCTCCCCCGGACACACCACTCCCCCACGCTCACCGGCCGGGGACGCCGGGGCCATCAGGGACGCCGCTATGACCAGCGGCGGGACTGGCGGGGCGAGGTGGTGCGGGGCGAGGGGGCTGCGCGGGGCGAAGTGGTGCGGGGCAGCGGGGAGCGAGGTGGCGCGAAGCGGGGCCGCCCCCGCGCGGTTCCCGGCCGCCGCCCCCGGGTATCCCCCCGCTGGGGGGAAGAGCGCGTTCGATTCGCCCCGTAGGAGCGCCGCCCCCGCACAGCGCCTCGTAGGAGCGCCGCCCCCGCACAGACCGCGGGGCGGCACGCGCTCAACGCGTCACCGCCCCGGTCGTCCCGCCCGCCTCGCGCCACGCCGCCGCCCCCCGGCGACGGCGTCCGCGCTGCGTCGCGCAGCCGCCTTCGTTACGTCGCGTCGTCGAACCCGTTGCGGCGCGGTGCCGGGTCGCCGGTGGCCTGTTCCGGAAGCATCCGGTGGCCGGTGGCGGGGTCGAGTCCGTCGATGCTCTCGGGGGTCAGGTCGAGCTGTGACGCCTCGTCGTCGTCCAGTTCCCGGTCCGGGTCGGAGCGCCGGCGACGGCGGTCGTTGAACAGGCACACACCTACCGCGCCGAAGTACAGGATCACGATCGGGGCCGCGAGCAGGCCCATGGTCAGCGGGTCGCCGGTGGGGGTGGCGATCGCGGCGAAGATGGTGATGCCCAGCACCATGAAGCGCCACCAGCTCAGCACCCGGCGCCCGGTGATCACTCCGCCGAAGTTCAGCAGGATCAGCAGCAGCGGCAGCTCGAAGGCCAGGCCGAAGACCACGACCATGCGCGTGACGATGTCCAGGAACTCGTCCGCCGGGAAGAGGTTGGACCACTCGCTGGGCGTCAGCCCGACCAGCGCGGCGGCCGTGGTGGGCAGGACCGCGTAGGCGAGGTAGGCGCCACCGAGGAACAGCGGGACGCCCGCCGCCACGAAGCTGAGCGCGTACTTCTTCTCGGTGTTGTGCAGGCCGGGTGCGAGGAACGCCCACAGCTGGTAGAGCCAGACCGGGCTGGCGATGACGACACCCGTGGTGAGCGACACCTTGAGCAGGATCGTGAAGGGCGCCAGCATGCCCTGAGCCGTGATCTGCGCGCAGGGGTGGCCCGGCGGCGTGCCGGCGGACGTCCCACGCGGGCAGCCGACGCTCTCGATGACCGGGCCCGTGATGAAGTGGGCGATGTCCTTGTAGTAGAGCATGGCCACGGCAGTGACCACGCCGATCGCAAGGACCGACTTCAGCAGTCGGTTGCGCAGCTCACGCAGGTGTTCCGCGAGCGGCATCCGCCCCTCGGGGTCCTTTTGCTGTTTGCGGGCAGACTTGAGCAACCCACGTCCTCGTCTCGTGCATCAGCCGCCACCGGCCGACCGGGCCGGCGGAGCTGGGTCGGCTCCGGTCAGCTGTGGGTGGTGCGGTTCGGCTCGGCGACGGGACGCGAGCTGTTCACATCGCCCGGGGCCGCCTGGATCGTCCGCGGCGCGGCCTGGGAGTCGGCGGAGGAGGCGTCCTTGCCGGCGGCCTCGCCGTCGCCGCCTTCCTTCTTCATGGCCTTGGCCTCGCTCTTGAGGATGCGGGCCGACTTGCCGAGCGAACGTGCCATGTCCGGGAGCTTCTTCGCGCCGAACAGCAGCACAATGACGACGAGGATCAGAATGATCTCGGGGGCCCTGAGGTTGCTGAGCATGTGCGACTACCTTCTCGCCGGGTCGGCGTCTACTTCGGTGCCTGCCGTGGGGGTCGGACGGGCGTGCTAGTGCTGACAGCGATCGTAACGTTCGGCGGTGAACGGGCGGCAAGGGACGTGCGTACCGTAGGTTTCCGCCCCCGCCTCGCGGTCTGAACTGCGAACAGCAGCGTACCGCCCGCACACCCGTAGCAGCAGGGTGCGGTATCAGTCCCGAAGGGATTCGTGGGCTCGCGAGGCCAGCGGTACGGCCGCCCGCTCCAGGTCCTGCGCGGCCCGCTGGATGCGCTCCGAGGTCTGTCCGACCTGGCGGGCCAGCCGTCGTACCTCCACGAAGACGCGGACGGCGAGGACGCCGAGGACGGCGATGCCGAGGAAGCCGAGGGCGATGGCGATCATGGGCCAGAGCATGGGGCGAAGCCTATCGGGGGGTACGAGCGTGACAGATGACACATATAAAGGGTCATGTCGGACGGATGGACTCGGTGGCCGGGCACCTCAGCCCATGTGCAGCCGCAGGGTCCGGACCCCGCCGCCGGTGAGCAGCTCGACGATCCGCTCCCCCGCCGGTTTGCGGACCGCGCTGCCGCAGTCCGGGCAGGTGAAGGAGTAGAAGGTGGTATGACTGCTGGCGCCGATGGCCAGGCGCAGCGCGTCCGACGCCAGCTCGAAGCAGCCCCGGCAGTCGGGGCAGGCCGCCTTGAAGAGCACCGGGCCGGTCAGGGTCGTGGGCATCCCGCCCGCCATGGTCGTCGTCATCGTGCCGCCGCCCTCCGCGTCCTATTCGCCGTACGCCGCGAGCGCCTGCCGGGACGCCTGGCGCGCGCTGTCCGCCAGGGCCTGCGGCGAGACGATGCGGCCGTCCCGGCCCAGGCGCAGCGCGAGCCGCCGCAGCGAGGCGGGGTCGGGGGTACGCAGGGTGATGCGCAGGCCGCCGTCCGGCAGCTCCTCGGCGCTGTCGTGCGGGTAGTACTCGGCCACCCAGCGTCCGCCGGGCGCCACCTCGATGACGACCTCGGGGTCCTCGGCCGCGGGCTGCACCAGCCCTTCGGACAGGTCGCGCAGTTCGACGGGCGGCGGGTCGGCGGGGGCGTCCAGCAGTTTGATCTCGGCGACCCGGTCGAGCCGGAAGGTACGGCGCGCCTCCGAGAGGCGGCACCACGCCTCGACGTAGGTGTGGCCCACCGCGAACAGCCGGATCGGGTCCACCTCGCGCTCGGTCAGCTCGTCGCGCGCGGGTGAGTAGTAGCGCAGCCACAGCCGGCGGCGCTCGGCGATGGCCCGGTCGACGTCGGCGAAGACGCCGCCCTCCGACTCGAAGGTGACCGACACCCGGGAGCTGGCGCCGGCCGCCTCGCCCGCCGCGGCCTCCAGCTTGGCGGTGGCGCGCAGCAGCGCCTGCCGGTCGCCCTCGCGCAGTCCGGGCAGGGTGGCCACGGCGCGGGCCGCGACCAGCAGGGCGGTCGCCTCGTCGGCGGCCAGCCGCAACGGCTCGGCGACGTCGTCGGGGTTGTGCCACCAGATGCGGTCGCCGTCGGTGTCGATGTCGAGCAGGTCGCCGCCGCGGAAGCTCGTACCGCACATCGGCAGCACGTCGAGGTCGCCGATCAGCTCGTCCTCGGAGATGCCGAAGGCGCGGGCGACGTCGGAGACGCGGGCGCCGGGGCGCTCGCGGAGGTAGGTGACCAGCGACAGCATCCGCCGGGTCTGGTCGATCGCGTTGGTAGCCATGGAGTGTGCGTCCCGTCCCTCTCAGCCCTTGGCCACGGCGCGCAGCCGGTCCACGACGTCGGCCCGCAGCTCGGCGGGTTCCAGCACCACGACGTCGGGGCCGAACTCGACCAGCCAGGCGTCGAGCCCGTGCCCGTACGGGATCTCCAGTTCATCCCAGCCGTCGCCCAGCTCGCGGATGCTCAGCGCGCGGGCGCGCAGCGGGTAGCCGTGGTCGGTGCGCAGTCTGATCCGGGCGGTGCCGGTGGCGGTCTCCCCCGCCCAGCTCTCCACCGTCTCGCGGACGGTGACGTGGTCGGGCACCTCGGCGGTGAACTTCCCCTGCCGGGAGCGGACCTTGCCGGTGATGCGGGAGAGCCGGAAGACCCGTTCGGCCTGCCGTTCACGGTCCCAGCCGGCGAGGTACCAGTGGCCGCGCCAGCACTCCAGTATCCACGGTTCCACCTGCCGCTGCTCGGGGCGGGCGGCGTTGGACTTGCGGTAGTCGAAGACGACGGGCCGGCGGTCGCGGCAGGCGAGCATCAGCGGCTCGAAGGCGGCCTCGTGGGCGGGGATGCGGGGTTCCAGGGCGCTGTGCGGCTGCTGCGCCTCGAAGCTGCCGTCGTCCTGGAAGGGCACGCCGGCCGCGCGCAGCTTCTGCAGTGCGCCACTGGCGGCGCCGGCCAGCCGGGCCTGCTGCCAGATCTTGGCGGCGAGTCCCAGGGCGGCGGCCTCGGCGGCGTCCAGGGTGATCGGGGGGAGGCGGTTGCTGTCGCGGCGCGCGAGGTAGCCGGTCTCCCCGTCCAGTCCTTCGACGGTCTCGATGACCAGGCCGAGTTCGCGCAGGTCGTCCTTGTCGCGCTCGAACATCCGGTTGAAGGAGTCGTCGCTGCCCGTACCCGCGTCCCCGGAGCCGAACGTCTCCACGTACGCCTCGATGGAGGACCGCAGTTCACGTTTGGTCAGCGGGCGACGGGTGCCCAGAAGGCACAGCGCCAGATTCATCAGCCGCTCGGCCTTGGCAATGGCCATCGACGCCCTTTCTTGTCGGACTCCCGACCGATGACCGTACCGCTCCGGGGACCTGCGGCAAAGCCGAGGGTCCGGACCGTGACGGGCGGCGGGGGCGGCGGGCGCCCGGCGGGCAAGGACGAGGGCCCGTGCCGGGTGGCACGGGCCCTCGGTGCGGGCCGGCCGCCGCTGTGCCGCGGCCGGCTGCCGTCGTTCTCAGGCGGAGATCAGGTCACAGACGAAGATCAGCGTCTCGCCCGGCGCGATACGGCCGCCACCGGCGCCGCGGTCGCCGTAGGCCAGGTGCGGGGGGATGGTCAGCCGGCGGCGGCCGCCGACCTTCATGCCCTGCACGCCCTGGTCCCAGCCGGAGATGACCTGGCCGGCACCGAGCTGGAACTCCAGCGGGTTGCCGCGGTTCCAGCTCGCGTCGAACTCCTCGCCGGAGCTGAAGGAGACTCCCACGTAGTGGACCTTGACGAAGTCCCCGGCCTTGGCGACCGGCCCGTCACCCTCCCACAGGTCCACGATCTCCAGGTCGGTGGGGACCGGACCGTCAGGGAAGTCGATCTCGGGCTTGTCGATGTTCACGAAAGTGCTCCTACGAAAGAATCTGCACAGCTACCCGCACAGTCTGGCAGATCATGTTCAGACGGTGCCGACGATGTCGACGGAGAACACCAGGGTGTTCTTCGCCAGCTCGCTCTGCGGATTCGCGCCGTAGCCCAGCTTCGGCGGAATCACGATCTCCACCCGGTCACCGACGTTCTTGCCGACCAGGGCCTGGTCCCAGCCCTTGACGACGGCACCGGTGCCGATCTGGAAGGCGGTGGCGCCGCCGTGGTCCCAGGAGGAGTCGAACTTCTTGCCGTCCTCCCACTTCACACCGGTGTACTGCGCGATCAGGCCGTCGCCGGCCTTGACCTTCGGGCCCTTGCCCTTGACCAGCACCTGCTCCTTGAGCTCGGTGGGCGCCTTCTCCCCCTTGGGGACGGTGATCGTCGCGGCCTTCTCGCCCTCCGCCTTCACCTCGGGCATGCCCTCCTCCGGCGCCGCCTGCTCGCCCTCGGACTTGCCCTTCTTGTCGGCCTTGCCCGCGCCGACCACGTCCACGACCCACACCAGGCCGTCCTCGGGCTTGATGCCGGACTGCGGGTTCAGGTTCTCGCCGACCAGCGCCTTGGCGGTGCCCTCGACCTCGAAGCGGCTGCCGACCTTCTGGCCCGCGACCGCCTCCATCACCTTCTGCGGCAGCTGCTGCTGGGTCGGCTGGTCACTGATCTCGCCGACGATCTGCGTGCGCGGCGCCTTCGCGTCCGCACCGGGCTGCTTGGTCCAGGTGCTGCCGAGGTTCTGGCCGGTCTTCATGGCCTGCGCCGCGAAGTCCAGACGTACGTAGTCGCCCTTCTTGACCTCCGCGCCCGAGCCCTCGTGCAGCGTCTTGGTGACCGCCTCGCCGGGCGCCTTGGCGTCCTTCGGGACGGTGATCTTGGGCTGCTCCCCGGGCTTCCCCTCCACCTTGGCGACCGCGGCGGCCGACGACCCCTTGCCGTCATCGGACCCACAGGCGGCGGTGAACAGCAGGAGGGGAACGGTCAGCGCCGCGGCGGCGGCGCGGCGGGTGTTCTTCGTGAAGTTCATGAAGTCCAACTCGGGGTCGTGGGGTGGGTGGGCGATGCCCGCCACTCTACGACCTGACCCTGAGTGCGTTTCCCCGTGCGACACAACGACACAGCGGCGCCGCACCGCAGAGTGCCGGGAGCGCGGGCGCTCCCGGCACCGGCACGACCGAGCCGTCACCGTATCCGGTGATACACCGGATACGGTGACGAACCGGACTCACATCCCCGCGATCAGCTTTTCCACCCGGTCGTCCACGGACCGGAACGGGTCCTTGCACAGCACCGTGCGCTGCGCCTGGTCGTTGAGCTTCAGATGCACCCAGTCCACGGTGAAGTCGCGGCGCTGCTCCTGCGCCCGGCGGATGAAATCACCGCGCAGCCGGGCCCGGGTGGTCTGCGGCGGCACCGACTTGCCCTCGAAGATCTTCAAGTCGTTGCAGATACGGGCCGCCTGGCCCTTCCGCTCCAGGAGGTAGTAGAGGCCCCGGCGGCGGTGGATGTCGTGGTAGGCGAGGTCTATCTGCGCCACCCGCGGATGCGACATGGTGATGTTGTTCTTGGCGCGGTAGCGCTCGATGAGCTGGTACTTCATCACCCAGTCGATCTCGGTGGAGATCCGGTCGAGGTCCTCTTCGCGTACGGCTTCGAGGGTGCGGCCCCACAGTTCCAGGACCTGTTCGACCGTGCCCGTACGGATACCGCGCCGTTCTACGAAGTCCACCGCCTTCTCGTAGTACTCCTGCTGGACCTCCAGGGCGGACGCCTCCCGGCCGCTGGCCAGCCGCACCTTGCGCCGGCCCGTTATGTCGTGGCTGACCTCCCGGATGGCCCGGATCGGGTTCTCCAGGGTCAGGTCGCGCATCACCGTGCCCGCCTCGATCATGCGCAGGACGAGGTCGGTGGCGCCGACCTTCAGCAGCATGGTCGTCTCGGACATGTTGGAGTCGCCGACGATGACGTGGAGCCGGCGGTAGCGCTCCGCGTCGGCGTGCGGTTCGTCGCGGGTGTTGATGATCGGACGGGAGCGGGTCGTCGCCGAGGAGACGCCCTCCCAGATGTGCTCGGCGCGCTGGCTCACGCAGTAGACGGCCCCGCGCGGTGTCTGCAGGACCTTGCCCGCGCCGCAGAGCAGCTGACGGGTCACCAGGAACGGAATGAGAATGTCCGCGAGCCGGGAGAACTCCCCGTGCCGGGCCACGAGATAGTTTTCGTGGCAACCATAGGAGTTTCCGGCGGAATCGGTGTTGTTCTTGAAGAGATAGACGTCGCCCGCGATTCCTTCCTCGTGCAGGCGGCGCTCGGCGTCGACCAGCAGACCTTCGAGAATGCGCTCGCCGGCCTTGTCGTGGGTGACCAGCTCGGTCACGTTGTCGCACTCGGGAGTTGCGTATTCCGGGTGCGATCCCACGTCCAGGTACAGGCGGGCGCCGTTCCGCAGGAAGACATTGCTGCTGCGGCCCCATGACACGACACGGCGGAAGAGGTACCGAGCCACCTCGTCAGGAGACAGTCGGCGCTGTCCCCTGAACGTGCATGTGACGCCGTACTCGTTCTCCAGCCCGAAAATGCGGCGGTCCATGACTGAACATTACGCCTGATGGCCTGCTCTGAAACCGGGTTGGGCGGCCTCGTTCCGATCATTTTCCGCCGTGGCCTGCACAGCATCGCTCACGACGCCACGTCCACGGGGAGAAAGAAAGCGCTTTGTCGACAGGAGTACGAGCAGTGCGGCGACACCGCCCGCCCCCGCCACACCGAACCCGGCGGCCGGGCCGCCCCGCTCCACCGCGGGCCCGACCACCGTCATCCCCAGCGCGGACCCGACCCCGAACGTCGTCACCAGCCAGGAGAACGCCTCGGTGACCGTCCCCCTGGGCGCGTGTCCGTCCACGACGACGAACGCGCACGCCAGCGCCGGCGCCAGAAACACCCCCGCCACCCCCGTCAGCAGCGTCATCCCCACCACGCCCGGCGTCAGCGCGAGCGGCAGGTAGCCCAGCGCCAGCAGCGCCACCAGCAGCCGCAGCCGGTTCTCCGGGTGGCCGGGCCACTGCCGCGCGCCGTACACCACCCCGCCCAGAAGGGCGCCCACGCCGAGCGCGGACAGCAGGTAGCTGGAGACCATTCCGCCGCCGTGCTCGTCGGCGTACGCGACCGCCGCCACCGCGATGGACCCGAGCGCCAGCCCCACGAAGAAGAACGAGGCGATCAGCACCAGCATCCCGGAGGACCGCAGGGCCCCGAGCCAGTGCGCCTCACGCGGCGCGCTGCGCCACTGCCGCGAAGGCGCGGAGGCGACCACGGAGAGCGCGCCGAGCACCCCGATCACGTTGATCACCAGCAGCGCCCACCGCTCGGACCAGAGCGCCACACACATCGTCACCAGCAGCGGGCCCACCGCGAAGAGCACTTCCTGCGCCACCGCGTCCAGCGCGTACGCGGCATGGACCCGGTCCGCGCGCTTGAGCACCCCCGGCCACAGCGCCCGCAGCCCGCCCTCCAGCGGGGGCGTGAAGAACCCGGCTATCACCATGGCCGCGTACGCCACGGGCAGCGGATCGAGACCGACGACCGCCAGCAGCGCCATGCCCAGGGCGGAGACCACGGCCGAGGGCAGCATCACGCGCGGCTGCCCGTACACGTCCACCGCGCGCCCCAGGAGCGGCTGCCCGATCGCGTTGCACACCCCGTACACGGCGGAGAGGACGCCCGCGAGGACGTAGCTGCCGCCCTCGGCGCGGGTGAAGAGCACGACGGCGAGCGGTCCGGTCGCGTTCGGCAGCCGGCCGACCAGCGTTCCGGCCAGCAGCCGGGCCGCGTGGCGCGTCCTCAGCAGTTCCGCGTACCCAGCGGCCATGCCCGCCTCTTCTCCCCTGGCACGGCCAGGAAGTGTTACGTATAACGTGCGGCGTCATACGTACCATGGACGCAACCCGCGGGTCCACACCGCGACGTACGACGCGAGGAGCCCGGCCCCGGTGACCACCCACGAGCAGCCGACAGCAGCGCGTCCCGGCGCCCCCTCCGCACCCCGTGTCACCAGCCGCGACGTCGCCCGTGCCGCCGGCGTCTCGCAGGCCGCCGTCTCCCTCGTGCTGGGCGGCAAATGGCGCGGCCGCGTCTCACCCCGCAAAGCCGACGCGGTACGCACCGCCGCACGCGACCTCGGCTACCGCCCCAACCTTGCCGCGCGCAACCTGCGGACCGGCCGCACCCGCACCGCCCTGCTCGTCGTCCCCGCCTTGACCAGCGAGTACTTCGCCCGCGTCTACACCGGCGCGGCGCGCGCGGCCGCCGACCACGGCTTCGGTGTCGTCCTGTACCCCTCCCCCGAGGGCATCGGCCCGGCCCGGGACCCCTTCGCCTCGGCGCGCGCGGCACTCGACGGCGTCATCGCCTCCTCCATGGCCACCGACGCCCTGACGGCCATGCGCGGCGAGGAGCTGCCGCTGGTCATGCTCGACAGCGATCCGGACGACGCCCAGGCCACCGCGACCGTCAACCCCGACATCGCCGACGGCGTCCGGCGGCTCACCGCGCATCTGCTCGCCCTCGGCCACCGCCGCATCACCCACCTCGCCGCCGCCATCGACTCCTGGACCTTCCACGTACGGTCCGCCGCCTTCGCCGAGGCGCTGCGCGGCGTCCCGGACGCGGACGTGCGCAGCGAGCCCGCCGCGCTCAGCGTGGAAGCCGGTCTGCACGCGGCCCACGCGGCCCTGACCCGGCCGGGCCCCCGCCCGACCGCCCTCCTGTGCGACGACGACCTGCTGGCGGCCGGCGCCTGCAAGGCGGCTCGCCGGCTGGGCCTGCGGGTGCCGGAGGACGTCTCCGTCACCGGCCTCGACGACCTGGCGCTGGCCATGGCCGTGGAACCGGAACTGACGACCGTACGACTGCCCGCCGAGGAGGTCGGTGCCGCCGGGATGCGCGCCCTGATGACCGCCCTGGACGGCGGCGCGCCGGAGACCGTGACACTGCCCGTCGAACTGCTCGTGCGCGGCTCGACGGCGCCACCGCCGTAGGGAAACGGTGCCGCCGCTGCAGCGGGCGCGGGCAAGACGGCCGCAGCGGCCCCGGAACGCGGCGCGCCCCGGCGGGTGCATACCCACCGGGGCGCGAGAAGGCCCGTGCCGTACGGACGGCGGCGCGTAAGGACGGCGGCGTACGGTCCCGCCGTACGCCGACCGTGTCGCGTCACGACGTGCCGGAGCCGCCTTCGGAGCCGGAAGTGCCCTCGGCGTCCGCGGAGTCCGAGGCGTCGTCCGCGGCTTCCCCGGAGGCCGCGGTGCCGTGCTCCTCCAGCAGCCGGGAGAGCTGACGGCCCAGGATCCGCTTGAACTTCCGCTGCTGCGGACGCGTTCGGTCCAGGGTCGCGACCTCCAACTGGTCGGCGGCCAGGGTGCGTTCACCGCCGTTGTTGTCGCGGGAGAGCGACTCGACGGCCAGCTTCAGCGCCTCGTCCAGCGTCATGCCGTCGCGGTGTCGCTGATCGAGGTAGCTGCTGATCTGATCGGCGTTGCCGCCGACCGCGACCGAGCCGTGCTCGTCCACGATCGAACCGTCGTGCGGCAGCCGGTAGATCTGGTCGTCCTCGGGGGCGTTGCCCACCTCCGCGACGATCAGCTCCACCTCGTAGGGCTTCTCGGCGGCGCTGGAGAAGATCGAGCCGAGGGTCTGGGCGTAGACATTGGCAAGGCCGCGGGCGGTCACGTCCGCGCGGTCGTAGGTATAGCCGCGCAGGTCGGCGTAGCGCACACCGCCGATGCGCAGATTCTCGAACTCGTTGTACTTGCCGACCGCCGCGAAGGCGATGCGGTCGTAGATCTCGCTGACCTTGTGCAGGGCCCGGGAGGGATTCTCGGCGACGAAGACCACGCCGTCGGTGTACTGCAGCACCACGACGCTGCGGCCGCGCGCGATACCCTTGCGGGCGTACTCCGCCCGGTCGGCCATGGCCTGCTGGGGTGAGACATAGAACGGCGTCGACACCGGCTATCCGTCCCTTTCTGTCAATGACTCTCTCAGTGGCGCGTGCATGGCGGTCTCCCGTCCTCAGAGCAGCGCGGCACGCGGGCCGTCGGGCCGGTCGAGCCGCTGCTCGTGGATGGCGCGGGCGATCTCCGACACCTCCGCCTCGGTGTACCGCTTGAAGCCCTCGTCGGTGATCACCGTGACGATCGGGTAGATCCGTCGGGCCATGTCCGGGCCGCCGGTCGCCGAGTCGTCGTCCGCGGCGTCGTACAGCGCCTGGACCACGGCCGTGGCGGCCTGGTTCTCCGTGAGGTCGTCGCGGTAGAGCTTCTTGAGGGCACCGCGCGCGAAGACCGAGCCGGAGCCCGTCGAGGCGAAGCCGTGCTCCTCCGAGCGCCCGCCGGTCACATCGTACGAGAAGATGCGGCCCTTCTCGCGGTCCACGTCCCAGCCGGCGAACAGCGGCACCACGGCCAGGCCCTGCATGGCCATGCCGAGGTTGCTGCGGATCATCGTCGAGAGACGGTTCGCCTTGCCCTCCAGGGAGAGTTGGGCGCCCTCGACCTTCTCGAAGTGCTCCAGCTCCAGCTGGAAGAGCCTGACCATCTCGACCGCGAGACCGGCCGTGCCGGCGATGCCGACGGCGGAGTACTCGTCGGCCGGGAAGACCTTCTCGATGTCGCGCTGCGCGATGACGTTGCCCATCGTCGCGCGGCGGTCACCGGCGAGCACCACCCCGCCGGGGAACGACGCCGCGACGATCGTGGTGCCGTGCGGCGCCTCGATGGTCCCCTGCACGGGCAGCGGCGGACGCCGGCCCGGCAGCAGTTCCGGCGCGTGCTCCCCGAGGAAGTCCATGAACGACGAGGACCCGGACGTCAGGAAGGCAGCTGGTAGATGCCCGGCGTTACGAGTGTTGGCTTCCACACGTTTCCTTCCGGATATTCGGCCGCCGCCCCAGGACGTCCGGCCGATCCTTGAATTGGCCCAGCGCTGCGTTGCAGCTGAAGCACAGTACGTCCCGGACCTTACCTGTCCTGCGGTCATGATCCACATGCACGCGGGAACGGACCGGACGACGGCAGCGGCGGCCCTTCACCTTCCGGCCCCCACGACCGTGCGCCGACACCCGGGACGGCTTGTGCGTACGCGCTCGCCGAGCGCGCGTACCGGCGATTCCGGGAGCACGCGGCAGCCTGTGCGGCCGCACGCTCCCGGAGCCGGAGCCGGGGACCGTCACGCCGGTTCGCGCACACGGCTCGCGCGGCGTGCGCGGACCGTGCTGGCCCGCTGCGTCCGCACGTCCGGTGCGCCGGCCGCCGACGGAACCCGGCGATCGGTTACTGTCCGCCCTTTTGCACGAACGACCGCACGAAATCCTCGGCGTTCTCTTCGAGCACGTCGTCGATCTCGTCCAGCACGGAGTCGACGTCGTCCGACAGCTTCTCCTGCCGCTCCTTGAGATCGTCCGCGGCCTGCGCGTCCTGCGACTGCTCCTCGACCTCCTCGGTCGAACGCGTCGCCTTCTGCTGTCCGCCGCCGGTGTCCTTGGTCGCCATGTCCCTCACCCCGCTCGGTTCGCCCCGCTCGATGTGACTGTCAAGATCAGACCCTACAAGGAAGGTCTGACATCGGCCCTGTTCTCGGTCGTCTTCGTACAACGTCCGGGAGTCACCCCGATGATTCCCGGACGGGGGACCTTTAGCCCCGGATCGGGTGCCCGATCCGGCCCGCCGTCACCCTCCGGACAGGACCCGCACCAGGTCCTCGGCCGTACGGCACCGGTCGAGCAGCTCTTTCACGTGGTTACGCGTGCCGCGCAGCGGTTCGAGCGTCGGCACCCGTTGCAGAGAGTCACGGCCCGGCAGATCGAAGATCACCGAGTCCCAGGAGGCCGCCGCCACGTCGTCCGCGTACTGCTCCAGGCACCGGCCGCGGAAGTACGCCCGGGTGTCCTCCGGCGGCGCCTGGACGGCCCGCGCCACCTCCTCGTCGGTCAGCAGGCGCTTCATCTTGCCGCGGGCCGCGAGACGGTTGTAGAGGCCCTTGTCGGCCCGTACGTCGGCGTACTGGAGGTCGACGAGGTGGAGGCGGGCCGCGTCCCACTCCACGCCGTCCCGGCGCCGGTAGCCCTCCATCAACTCCCGCTTGGCCACCCAGTCCAGTTCGCCGGACAGGCTCATCGGGTCGTGCTCCAGGCGCCCCAGCACGTCCTCCCAGCGGGCCAGGACGTCCTTGGTCTGCTCGTCGGCGTCCGCGCCGAGCCGGTCCTCCACGTACTTGCGCGCCAGCTCGAAGTACTCCATCTGGAGTTGTACGGCGGTCAGGGTCCGGCCGCTGCGCAGGGTGATCAGGTGGCGCAGCGTCGGGTCGTGGGAGACCTGGTGGAGGGTGCGTACGGGCTGGTCGACGGCGAGATCGACGGCGATGAAGCCGTCCTCGATCATGGACAGGACCAGCGCCGTGGTGCCCAGCTTCAGGTACGTGGAGATCTCGGAGAGGTTCGCGTCGCCGATGATCACGTGCAGCCTGCGGTACTTCTCGGCGTCGGAGTGCGGCTCGTCGCGGGTGTTGATGATGGGCCGCTTGAGGGTGGTCTCCAGACCGACCTCGACCTCGAAGTAGTCGGCCCGCTGGCTGATCTGGAAGCCGTGCTCGTGGCCGTCCTGGCCGATGCCGACCCGGCCGGCGCCGGCGTAGACCTGGCGGGAGACGAAGAAGGGCGTCAGATGCCGCACGATGTCCGAGAACGGGGTCTCCCGCTTCATCAGGTAGTTCTCGTGCGTGCCGTAGGAGGCGCCCTTGTTGTCGGTGTTGTTCTTGTAGAGGTGGATGGGCTGGGCGCCGGGGACCTGGGCCGCGCGCTCGGCGGCCTCGGCCATGATGCGCTCCCCCGCCTTGTCCCAGAGCACCGCGTCGCGCGGGTTGGTGACCTCCGGCGAGCTGTACTCCGGATGCGCGTGGTCGACGTACAGACGTGCCCCGTTGGTGAGGATCACATTGGCCAGCCCGATGTCCTCGTCGGTGAGCTGGCTGGCGTCGGCGTTCTCGCGGGCGAGGTCGAAGCCTCGGGCGTCCCGCAGCGGGTTCTCCTCCTCGAAGTCCCAGCGGGCGCGTCGCGCCCGTTGCATCGCCGCCGCGTACGCGTTGACGACCTGGGACGAGGTGAGCATGGCATTGGCGTTCGGGTGGCCGGGGACGGAGATCCCGTACTCCGTCTCGATTCCCATTACTCGCCGTACGGTCATGCGGCCCTCCTTGCCCGGCGGCGCCCCCGGATGGGGTCGGCGCTCAAGTACCGCTGCGCTTCCGGTCCGTGTGCGGCCCCCGCTTCCGCAGTGCGTGACGCGGCGGTACCGAAGAGCCTAGAACGCCTTTGCGGCGCTGGGGAGATCATTACAGTCATTGCTCCAGTCCGGTTTTCACCTGCTCCGTCGCAGCCTTCCGGGGATCACCCGCGGAGCCCCGGAAACGCGTCCGGCTGCGGACGCCCCGTGCAGGACATCCGCAGCCGGTCGGCGGTGTTACAGGTATTGGCCGGTATTCGCCACCGTGTCGATGGAGCGGCCGGTGTCCGCGCCCTGCTTGCCGGTGACCAGGGTGCGGATGTAAACGATCCGCTCGCCCTTCTTGCCGGAGATGCGGGCCCAGTCGTCCGGGTTGGTGGTGTTGGGCAGGTCCTCGTTCTCCTTGAACTCGTCCACGCACGCCTGGAGCAGGTGGGCGACGCGAAGACCCTTCTGGTTGTGTTCGAGGAATGCCTTGATGGCCATCTTCTTGGCGCGTCCGACGATGTTTTCGATCATTGCGCCGGAGTTGAAGTCCTTGAAGTACAGGACTTCCTTGTCACCGTTGGCGTAGGTGACCTCCAGGAAGCGGTTCTCCTCGGATTCCGCGTACATCTGCTCGACGACCGACTGGATCATCGCGCTGACCGCGGCCTTGCGGGAGTCGCCGTGCTCGCCGAGGTCGTCGGCGTGCAGCGGCAGGCGCTCGGTGAGGTACTTCGAGAAGATGTCCTTGGCGGCCTCGGCGTCCGGACGCTCGATCTTGATCTTGACGTCCAGCCGGCCGGGGCGCAGGATCGCCGGGTCGATCATGTCCTCGCGGTTGGAGGCACCGATGACGATGACGTTCTCCAGGCCCTCCACGCCGTCGATCTCGGAGAGCAGCTGCGGGACGATGGTGTTCTCCACGTCCGAGCTGACTCCGGACCCGCGGGTGCGGAAGAGGGAGTCCATCTCGTCGAAGAAGACGATGACGGGGGTGCCCTCGCTCGCCTTCTCCCGGGCCCGCTGGAAGACGAGGCGGATGTGCCGCTCCGTCTCACCGACGTACTTGTTCAGCAGCTCGGGGCCCTTGATGTTGAGGAAGAAGCTCTTCCCCGCGGGCTGGCCGGTCACCTCGGCGACCTTCTTGGCGAGCGAGTTGGCGACCGCCTTGGCGATGAGCGTCTTGCCGCAGCCGGGCGGTCCGTAGAGCAGTACGCCCTTGGGCGGGCGCAGTTCGTGCTCCTTGAACAGGTCGGGGTAGAGGTACGGGAGCTCGACCGCGTCGCGGATCAGTTCGATCTGGCCGCCCAGACCGCCGATCTTCGTGTAGTCGATGTCCGGGACCTCTTCGAGGACGAGCTCCTCGACCTCGCTCTTGGGAATGACCTCGTAGACATAGCCGGAGCGGGGCTCCAGGAGCAGGGCGTCGCCGGCGCGGATGTTGATGTCCAGCAGCGGCTCGGCGAGCCGCACCACCCGCTCCTCGTCGGTGTGCCCGATGACCAGGGCGCGCTCGCCGTCCTCAAGGATCTCCTTGAGGGTGACGATGTCCCCGGCGTTCTCGTACTCCATGGCCTCGACCACGTTGAGCGCTTCGTTGAGCATGACCTCCTGGCCACGCCGCAGCTCGTCGAGGTCCACGCTGGGACTGACGTTCACCCGGAGTTTTCGGCCTCCGGTGAAGATGTCGGCCGTACCGTCCTCGTTCGCCTGCAGGAAGACGCCGAAACCGGCCGGCGGCTGCGCGAGCCGGTCGACCTCTTCCTTGAGGGCCACGATCTGGTCACGCGCCTCGCGCAGGGTGTTGGCGAGTCGCTCGTTCTGTGCCGAAACACCGGCCAGGTTGGTCTGCAGCTCGACGATCCGCTCTTCGAGAATCCTCGTGTGACGCGGAGAGTCGGCGAGCTTGCGTCGCAGGACGGCGATCTCCTGCTCAAGATAGGCAACCTGACCGGCAGGGTCGTCGGACCCCCGCCCCGGCCGGATGCCGCGGTTGATGTCGTCGTCGTGGGCTGCCACGGTCCTCACCTCCTCCAAGGGGAGCTGGACGCTTCCTGACCCTACCTGGGCCGGTGCAGGTTGAAACCCCTAGATCGAAAAGACTGTCGGGGTGTGTCCGATCTTCACCCTTGCGCACGTCCTCACCTCAGGGGGATACCCACCCAACAACATCAGAAAGCGGACGGTTGTATCGTCGAGACGGTCAACACCCGTCAGGGTGGGCCCCATTTGATTCACGTACGCAGGAACGGCAGGCGAGATGACGGCGCAGGACGAAGCACTGGAGGTCTGGATCGACCAGGACCTCTGCACCGGCGACGGCATCTGTGCGCAGTACGCGCCGGAGGTCTTCGAACTCGACATCGACGGTCTGGCTTATGTGAAAAGCGCCGACGACGAGCTGCTCCAGGACAAGGGGGCCACCACCCCCGTCCCGCTGCCGCTGCTCAACGACGTACGGGACTCCGCGAAGGAATGCCCGGGCGACTGCATCCACGTACGCCGCGTCGCGGACCGGGTGGAGGTCTACGGCCCGGACGCGGAGTAGTCGCCGTGTGACCGATCACACACGCTCGGTGTCGGAAGAGGCGGGAAGTTCGCTCCGGACGAACTTCCCGCCTTTCCATTGCCACTTGGTCGGCACCCGGACGTCCGGGCAGCAGCGCGGCACGCCGGTCGAGGAGTAGCCCAGGAGTGTCGCGGCGACCACACCGTCGCGTACGGCGAAACCGTCCACGCTGCGCTGCTGTGCGGGCGCGAGAAGGGTCGCGACGACCCGCGGGGCTCCCTTGCCCGCCTTGCCCCCCGCGGGGCCGGTGAGGACGTACACGCCGCTGGGCGGGGTGCCCGTCTCGGTGTGGCAGCGCACCACGGCGACGGTCTCGGAGCTGCCGTCGCCGTCCAGGTCGCCGCTGGCGCTGTCCACCACGTCGAGGCGGTTCGGGCCGCAGTCCACCGGATAGGCCGCGGCGCGCGGGTCGGGGGCCGGGGCGGCGGCCGCGCGGGCGGCGGAGGCGGCGTCGGTGGTGGCCGTGGCGTCGGGAGGCTGGACGAAGGACGCGGCCGCGACCACCGCCGCCAGGGCGGCAGCGGTGGCGAGCCAGTGCAGGGCGCGGGTGCGGGTGTGCGGAAGGTCCTGGCCGGCCGTGAACTGCACGCGGGGTAACTCCTGTGAAGAGCTGTGGCGGTGGGAGTGCCCAGCATCGTTCCACAGGCCGGGCCGCCGGGGAACACTCGGGCGGGGTTTCCCGCCGGGCCTCCACCCGCTGAACGCGACGGCGCCGCCGACGGTTCCCGTGGGGCGGGAACTGGTCGGCGGCGCCGGACGGTTCGAGGGGGCGTGCGAGGCGGGCCGGCCGCGCTGGCCGGGGCGTGCGCCGGGTCAGCCGCGCTCCGCGCCCCCGCTGGAGCTGCCGGGACCGGAGTAGTCCTCGCCGTACGCGCCCTTGGCCGGGCGACGGCGGCGCAGCGGCGGCTCGACACCGTCCGCGAGACGGCGGGCGGTCAGCAGGAAGCCGGTGTGCCCGATCATGCGATGGTCGGGGCGGACGGCCAGGCCCTCGACGTGCCAGGTGCGGACCATGGTCTCCCAGGCCGACGGCTCGTTGAAGGTGCCGTGCTCGCGGATGGCCTCGACGGTACGGGCCAGCTGCGTCGTGGTGGCCACGTACGCGCACAGGATGCCGCCCGGGACGAGCGCCTTGGAGACGGCCTCCAGGCACTCCCAGGGGGCGAGCATGTCCAGGATGACCCGGTCGACGTCGGTGTCGGAGAGGTTGTCCTGGAGGTCACCGACGGTGAGTGTCCACGCCGGGTGCGGACCGCCGAAGTACCGCTCGACGTTCTGCGTGGCGATCTCGGCGAAGTCGGCGCGCCGCTCGTAGCTGTGCAGCATGCCCTGGTCGCCGATGGCGCGCAGCAGGAAGCTGCTGAGCGAGCCGGACCCCACCCCCGCCTCGACGACGCGGGCGCCGGGGAAGATGTCGGCCATCGCCAGGATCTGCCCCGCGTCCTTGGGGTAGACCACGGCGGCGCCGCGGGGCATGGACAGGACGTAGTCGGGGAGCAGCGGGCGCAGCGCGAGGTAGGCGACGTTCCCGGTGGTACGGACAACACTGCCCTCGGGAGCACCGATCAGCTCGTCGTGGGGGAAGGCTCCCTTGTGGGTGTGGAAGCTCTTGCCCTCTTCGAGCGTGAACGTGTAGTGGCGTCCCTTGGGATCGGTGAGCTGGACCTGGTCCCCGACCTTGAAGGGCCCGCGACGGCGGGCGGCACCGGTCGGTTCGGACATGTGACCAGCCTACCGGGCGTGAGGGGTGCTCCGTACCAGGGTGGGGGCGGGGCCAAGGGGAGGGCGCGGGGGCAGGGAGAGGGCACGGGGGCGGGGAGAGGTCGCGGGGGCGGGGCGTGGGCGGGGTGCGGGCTGGGTACGGGGCTCGGCCGGGCGCGTGGTGGTCGTCCGGCCGTACGGGCGGGGGGCGCGTGCCGGTGGTTACGGGCCGGGGCGCGTGCCGAGGTTACGGGCGAGGCCGGGGCCCGGGGGCCGGGGCCCCGGGCAGTCGCCCGCCGTACGGGGCCGGACTGGGACGCGTGGCGGCCGCCCGCCATACGGGGCGGAGCGCGAACACCCCCAGCGGGGGCTTACCCAGGAGCGGCGGGCACCAAGCCGCCGAGCCGGGCCGAGTGGGACCGGGACGAAGTCCGGAGGCGGGCCCGGGGCCCGGGGCAGTCGCCCGCCGTACGGGGCCGGACTGGGACGTATGGCGACCGCCCGCCACACGGGGCGGAGCGCGAACGTCCCCCAGCAGGGGCTTACCCAGAGGCGGCGGGCACCAAGCCGCCGAGCCGAACCGAGTGAGCCCGGGACGAAGCCCGGAGGCGAGGCGGGGCCGGGGCAGGGGCCCGGAGGCGGTATGGAGCCGAGGCCGGATTCCGGAGGCGGGACGGAGCCTGAGCCGCAATCCGGGAGCGCGCCGAAACACGGGGGTCGGCCGGCGCCGGGAGGGGTGGGCCGGCGCCCGGAGGGGTGGGCTGGGCGGCGTGGGCGGCCGCCTTACGGGGCGGGTGTGGTCGTCCCCCCAGCGGGGGCTTACCCGGGCGGGCGGGGCGGGAACCGTGTGGCAGCGGTCAGGACGGGCGGGCCATGGCGGCGACGAAGGCGCGTTCGACGTCGGCGGTGGACAGGACTCCGTAGATCTCGCCGGTCTCCTCGACCACCAGGTACTCGGTGGCGGGGGTGGCGCGCAGGTAGTCCAGCAGGTCCTCGCCGGCCAGTTCGGCGGAGACCCGCATCCCGTCCTTGAGGTCCTGGGCGAGGCCGCTGACGGCGACCCAGGGGCGGCGGTGCTCGGGGACGCCGACGATGGCCGTCTCGCGGACCACGGCGGTGGGCCGGCCCACCCGGTCCACGACGACCAGGGCGCGCGCGCCCGCGTCGTTGGCGCGGCGCAGGGCCTCGGAGAGCGGGGTGTCGGCCTCCACCGGGACGGCGCGCCGGGTGAGGGTGCGGGCCTGGAGGTCCGGGAGGCGTTCGCGCAGGCGGGCCATGCGCAGGCTGTTGCCCGCGCCGGTCCAGATGATCGCGGCGAGGATCGCGGCGAGCAGCGCGTCGGTGATCGAGTCGGCGCCGCCGAGGTCGGTGGGGGTGTTGCCCAGGGCGCCGGTGTGGGTGAGCAGCGGCAGGCCGATCAGGACGGAGACGGCGAGCGCGCGGCCGACCCAGGCGGCGGCGACGGTGCCGGTCATCGGCTTGCCGGTGAGCTTCCACACGACGGCGCGGAGCATCCGGCCGCCGTCGAGCGGGAGGCCGGGCAGCAGGTTGAAGACGGCGACGATGAGGTTGGAGATCATCAGCCCGGCGAGCAGCACACCGGGTACGGTGCCGGGCTCGACCACCTTCATCGCGCCGTAGAAGACGCCCGCGAGGACCAGCGAGAGCAGCGGGCCGACGAAGGCCAGGACGAACTCGCGGCCGGGCGTCTCGGACTCCTTCTCGATCTCGGAGACACCACCGAAGAACTGGAGCTGGATACGGCGCACGGGGAGCTTGAAGCGCAGCGCGGCGACGGTGTGCGCCAGCTCGTGGACGAGCACCGAGGCGTAGAAGGCGACGGCGAAGAAGAGCGAGACGAGGTAACGGGCGGAGCCGAGCTCCGGCAGGATCCGTTCGAGCTGGCCGCCGAAGACCCAGGTGATCAGGGCGGCGACGACGAACCAGCTGGGGGCCACGTAGACCGGTACGCCGAAGGGGCGGCCCATGAGGATGCCGCCGCCGGTGCGCCTGCCCCGGCCTTCCTTGGCCGGGCGCTGCGCGGAGGGGCGGTTCCCGGACGGCCTCGTACGGCCGGTGGCGCGGGCCGGGTCGGACGGTCCGGGCGGGTCGGGCGGTCCGTGGTGCGCGGACTCCTCAGGGTCCTGCGACTTCCCACTCTCGTCCACGGCGTCCCCTCGTCGGTTGCGGCCTTCGCTCCTGTCCGTCCAGGTGCTGTCCGGTACGGCTTGTCGATCATGCAGGGCGAAGGGGTCTGGCGTCGATGGTATGCGGAGTGCTTCGCGACACCCTGCCTCGGTCTCCCATTGTGATCCCTCGGTTGCGGTGGCTGTCAGTGGCGGGCCGTAGGGTCGGGTGTCATGGGAACGAGCACCGAAGAGGCCGGGCCGGACGCCGCGGACGCCGGACAGAGCAGTCAGGGCGGAGGCGGACAGGCCCGACAAGGCCGACAGGGCAAGGCGTCCGGCGAGGCCCCGGCGGACGGAGCGGCGGTGCAGACCGGCGCGCCCGGGGCGGTCGGCGATCCCGGGCCGCCCGGCGCGCCCGAGGCGTCCGGCGAGCCCGGTGAGTGCGGCGCGCCCGGCGAGGCTGTGACATCCGCCGCAGTCACCGTGCCGGATCCTGCCCCCGTGCCCGCTCCCGGTCCCGTGCCCGCGGCCGACACCGGGCCCGACAGGGCCGCCGGCACGCCCCCGGCCGGCACCGGCACGGACCCGGTCCCCGGCGCCCCCGCTCCCCTGCCCTCCTCAGCCCTGCCCGCCGCCCCTCCCGTCTCGCTCTCCCCGTCCCGGGCGGGCGACTTCATGCAGTGTCCGCTGCTGTACCGCTTCCGTGTGATCGACAAGCTGCCGGAGAAGCCGAGCCCCGCGGCGACGCGCGGCACGGTGGTGCACGCGGTGCTGGAGCGCCTCTTCGACGCTCCGGCCGCGCAGCGTACGGCGGGCGGTGCGCGCTCGATGGTGCCGGGCGAGTGGGAGAAGCTGCTGGCGAAGCGTCCCGAGCTGGCCGGGCTGTTCGAGGACGATCCGTCGGGCGAGCGGCTGGCGGCGTGGCTGGCGGACGCCGAGGCGCTGGTGGAGCGGTGGTTCACGCTGGAGGACCCGACGCGGCTGGAGCCCGCCGACCGCGAGCTGTACGTGGAGACGGTGCTGGACTCGGGGCTGCGGCTGCGCGGCTTCATCGACCGGGTGGACGTGGCGCCGACGGGTGAGGTGCGGCTCGTCGACTACAAGACCGGCAAGGCGCCCCGCCCGGAGTACGCCGACGGTCCGCTGTTCCAGATGAAGTTCTACGCGCTGGTCATGTGGCGGCTGCGCGGCCGGGTGCCGCGGCGGTTGCAGCTCGTGTACCTGGGCAGTGGTGACGTGCTGACGTACGACCCGACCGAGGCGGACCTGCGGGGCGTGGAGCGCAAGCTGCTGGCACTGTGGGACGCCATCCAGCGGGCGACGGAGACCGGTGACTGGCGGCCGCGCCGTACGAAGCTGTGCGGGTGGTGCGACCACCAGGCGGTGTGCCCGGAGTTCGGCGGTACTCCCCCGCCGTACCCGCTGCCGGTTCCCGGGCCCGGCCGGGCTCTCCCCGTGGCGGTGTCCGGGGCGGGGCAGGGCAGAATGGACCTGGTCTAACGAAGGAGTTCCTGTGGCAATCCGCGTCCTGCTGGTCGACGACCAGCCGCTGCTGCGTACCGGTTTCCGGATGATCCTGGAGGCCGAGCAGGATCTCGCGGTCGTCGGCGAGGCCGGGGACGGTCTGCAGGCGCTGGAGCAGGTGCGGGCGCTGCAGCCCGACGTGGTGCTGATGGACATCCGGATGCCGCGGATGGACGGGGTCGAGGCGACCCGGCAGATCACCGGGCCGGCGAAGGACGGCCCGGCGAAGGTGCTGGTGCTGACCACCTTCGACCTGGACGAGTACGTGGTCGAGGCGCTGCGCGCGGGGGCCAGCGGCTTTCTGCTGAAGGACGCGCCGGCCCAGGAGCTGGTGCAGGCGATCCGGGTGGTGGCGGCGGGCGAGGCGATGCTCGCGCCGAGCATCACGCGTCGGCTGCTGGACAAGTACGCGGGTCATCTGCCGTCCGGTGAGGAGCCGGTGCCGGACACGCTGCACACCCTCACCGAGCGGGAGGTGGAGGTGCTGAAGCTGGTGGCGCGCGGTCTGTCGAACGCGGAGATCGCCGCGGACCTGTTCGTGAGCGAGACGACGGTCAAGACGCACGTCGGGCACGTGCTGACGAAGCTGGGGCTGCGGGACCGGGTGCAGGCCGCGGTGTACGCGTACGAGAGCGGGCTGGTGCGCCCCGGCGCCCAGTAGCCCGGCACACCGGCGCCGGCCGCGCCCCTGCGACGCGTACGAGGCGTACGAGGCGTACGAGGCGTACGAGGCGTACGAGGCGGCGAGAGGCGTACGACGCCGCACGGAGAAGCACGAGAACGGCCCGGCCCGCCCCGCTCCCCGAAGGAGCGGTGGCGGGCCGGGCCGTAGCCGTACGTAGCGGACGGGCCGTCCGGTCAGCCCTTCTTCAGCTCCCAGAAGCGGAAGACGGTGGTGGCGTCCAGCGTCCACTGGAGGCCGTCGACGTTCTGGCGGGCGACGGCGTACTGCTTGCCCTGCCACACCGGTATGACCGGCAGTTCCTCGGCGACGATGTCCTGCACCTCGCGGAAGGCGGTCTTGGTCGCCTGCCGGTCGGGCTGGCCGGCGGTGCCGGGCAGCAGCTTCGAGGTGATCCGCTTGGCGTCGTAGTGGTTGCGCAGGACGTTGTCCTTGCCGAAGAACGGCTGGGTGAAGTTGTCGGGGTCCGGGTAGTCGGGGACCCAGCCCTTGACGTAGGCGCCGTACTTCCCGGCTTCCACGCCCTGCTCGAACTCCTCGATGGGCACGCTCTTGACCTTGGCGTCGAAGAGGCCGCTGGCGTTGAGCTGCTGGGCGATCTCCTGGAAGGCCGGGACGGTGCCGGGGCCGTAGCGGACGGGGGTGGCCCAGAGGGTGAGCGGGACCTTCTTGTTGTTGTAGCCGGCGTCGCGCAGGGCGGCGAGGGCCTTGTCGGTCTGCGGCCGGTCGCCGTAGGTGGAGAAGAAGGCCGTGTTGTGGCCGGTGATGCCCGCGGGGACGATCGAGTACAGCGGTTCGGCGGTGCGCTTGTAGACGTCGCGGACGAGCGTGGAGCGGTCCAGCAGGTAGGCGACGGCCTTGCGGACGCCGAGCTTGCCGGCCACCGGGTCGCGCATGTTGAAGACCAGGTGCATGACCTCGGCGCTCTTGCCTTCGACGACCTGGATGCCCTGCGTCTGGCTGTCGGACGCCTGGTCCAGCGAGGCGATGTCCCTCATGGCCAGACCGCGGTAGGCGATGTCGATGGAGCCGTCCTGGACCGCCTTCTTCAGCGTGTCCTGACTGGTGAAGAACTTCATGGTCATGCCGGAGTTCTTGACCTTGGCGGGGCCCTTGTACGAGCTGTTGACGCCGAAGACGGCTTCGGAGGAGGCGTCGTAGTCGTTGAGGGTGTAGACGCCGGAGCCGACGGCCTTGTTGTCGGTGCGCAGCTTGTCGGGCGCGTACTCACGGTGGTCGACGATGGAGCCGGCACCGGAGGCGATCTTCATGGGGAAGGTCGCGTCGGGACTCTTGAGGCGGAAGACGACCGTCCGGTCGTCGGGGGCCTCGACCTTGTCCAGACCGGCGAACATCACGGCCGGGCCGCGCTTGTCGTTGATCCGCTTGATCCGGTCGAAGGAGAACTTGACGTCCTCGGAGGTCAGGCTGTTGCCGTTGCTGAACTTCAGGCCGTCCTTGAGGGTGCACTTGTAGACGGTGCTGCCGCCCTCGACGAAGCCGCAGGAGTCGGCGGCCTCGGGCTCGGGGCTGGTGCTGCCCTTGGGGAAGCTCAGCAACGACTGGAAGACGTTGTTGAACAGCAGCCAGGAGACCGGGTCGTAGCCGGCGGCCGGGTCGGTGGAGACGACCTTGTCGGTCATGCCCATCACCACGGGTTCACCGGTCCCGGCGGCCGAACCCTCGCCGGTTCCGCAGCCGCTGAGCAGGGCGGCGACGAGCCCTGCCCCCAGCGGTGCGGCGAGCCACTGGTCGCGTTTCCTCACGTGCGTGTTCCTCACAGTCGTCCTGGCGGTTCAGCGGTGTGTCCGCACCGGCGGGTGCCGGTGTCGGTGTGCCGGCAGGGTGCCGTCATCGGTTGTGGTGGTGCGCGCCGTCTCGGGGATGCGGCAGCCGGCCGGCGCGCGGTGGCGCCGGCCGGAGGTCGTCGTCAGTTGCTGCTCACGCCGCGGCCCAGTTCCCAGATCTGGAGGGCCGAGGAGGAGTTCAGGGCCCACTCGGCGCCGGTGATGTCGTCGCGGGAGGCGACGTACTGCTTGCCCTGCCACAGCGGGAGGATCGGTACCTCGTCCGCGATGATGTCCTGGGCCTGCTTGAAGCCCTCGGCGGCGGAGTTGCGGTCGGTCTGCTGCCGGGTGGTGGGGATCAGCTGGGACTCGATCTTGTTGTTGCGGTACGGGGAGTTGAGGAAGTTCCCCTTGCCGATGAACGGCGCGATGTAGTTGTCCGCGTCGGGGAGGTCGGCGAACCAGCCCATGCCGTAGGCGGCGTACTTGCCCTCGGACTGCTCCTTGCGGAACTGGGTCCAGTTGTCGATGCCCTTGATCTGGACCTCGAACAGGCCGCTCTTGTTGAGCTGGCTCTGGAGTTCCCTGAACTCCTTGGCGGTGCTGGAGCCGTAGTGGTTCGCGGTGTAGGTGAGGGTGAGCTTCACCGGGGTGTTGATGTGCGCCTGCTGGAGGATCTTGCGGGCGGCGGGGACGCTCGGGTTGCCGTACTTGGTGAAGAACGAGTTGATATGGCCGGTGAGGCCCTTGGGCACCAGGGAGTACAGCGGGTCGCCGGCGTAGGAGTACACGTCGCGAACCAGCGCGGAGCGGTTGACCAACTGGGCCATGGCCTGGCGGACGGCCTTGTCGGAGACCGAGGGATCGTCGGTGTTGAAGGCCAGGTAGCGGATCTCGGAGCCGGGTACGGCCGTCAGGGCGACGTGCTCGTCGCGGGCGTTCTCCAGGCCCTTGATCTGGTCGGGGGTCAGGCTGCGGTTCATCAGGTCGATGTCGCCCTTGCGCAGGGCCTTCTCCATGCCGTCGGAGTCCTCGAAGAACTGCATCTCGACGGTGGAGTTCTTCGCCTCGATCCCGCCCTTGTAGTCGGGGTTCTTGGTGAAGACGGCCTTGCTGATGCGCTCTCCGCTGTGCTCGACCTTGACGGTGTACGGACCGGAGCCGGACACCTCGAAGCCCTTGTAGAGGCCCTTGGCCGGATACACCTCGCTGTCGACGATGGCCGCCGCCGGGGTGGCGAGCTTCTGCGGGAAGGTGGCGTCCGGCTTCTTGAGGTGGAAGACCACCTCGGTGTCGCTGGGCGTCTCGACCTTGTCGACGTTGTCCACCAGGGAGATGGGGCCACGGTCGTACTTGATGGCCAGCATCCGGTCGATGGAGAACTTCACGTCCTTGGACGTCAGGGCGTGCCCGTTGGAGAACTTCAGTCCGTCGCGGAGTTTGCAGCGGAACTGCTCGTTCTGGGTGTCGCGGAATCCGCAGGACTCGGCGGCCTCGGGGACCGGCGCGGTGCCGCTGCGGGGCAGGCGCATGAGCGTCTGCAGGGTTCCGCGCAGCACGTTCCACGCGTCGACGTCGTACGCCTGCGCGGGGTCGAGCGGGGCGGGCGCGTCCTTGGTGGCCTCCAGTTGGGCGGTGGTGCCGACCTTGATCGGCTTGCCGCCTTCGCCGGAGCCGTCCGAACTGCCGCAGGCGGCGAGCGTGGGGACGAGCAGACCGGCCAGAGCCGGCAGCACCAAGGTCTTGCGATTCATCGTCGGCAGGTTCCTTATCAGCGCAGAGGTGTTGCTCGCGTTGACATTAGTAGGAACTGCCAGGGCCTCCGGGACACAACAGAGTTGAACGAATATCACGCCCGGATAACGGATGGCCGGTGATCGATATCCGGACGGTGGAACGAACCGTGCGTGCCTCCATCAATCCGGACACTTACCCCCAGGGAAACCAGGAGAAAGCCCCCCTGGAACGACCGCACGCCGCACTGTCGACGGGTCTGCGCGTGAGAAACGTCACTCCGCCATTGAGGTGATCGTCCGGCTGAATTCGGCCGCCGCATTCGTCACGGAAAATGAGCGGCCCGCTCCTTACAGTTTCTTCCGTTTTCAGCGGGACACGCTCAGTGCACGTGTCACCGGCCGTCCGTGATGAGCGACCGGAGAAATGGGAGATCCACTTCTTCCAGCGAACCGACGACGGTACGGCCCGCGCCGGGGCCGATCGGGGCGACCGACGGCACCGCGACGACCTGGCAGCCGGCCGCCTCCCCCGCCGTCACACCGGTGACGGTGTCCTCCACCACGGCGCAGCGCCGGGGGTCCACACCGAGCCGGGCGGCCGCGGTCAGGTACGGGTCCGGGTGGGGCTTCGTACGGGGCAGGTCGTCGCCCGCCAGGGTCAGGCGGAAGTGCTCCGGGCCCAGGGAGTGCAGCATCCGGTCGATGACGGTGCGGTGCGAGGCGGAGACCAGGGCGGTGGGCACGCCGTGCGCGGACAGCTCGGCGAGCAGCCGGCGGGCGCCGGGCATCAGCGGCACGCCGCGGGCGATGCGCTCGGCGAACCGGGCGTTGAGCAGCACGCTCAGCTCGTCCAGGCCGATGTCGGCGCCGGTCACCTCGATCAGGTACGCGGCGCTGCGCTTCATCGGCCCGCCGACGACGACCTGGCGGTGGTGGTCGTCCAGTACGTGGCCCAGTCCGGCGAAGACCTGGGCCTCCGCCTCCCACCAGAAGCCCTCGGTGTCGACGAGGGTGCCGTCCAGGTCGAGGAAGACGGCCTGCAGGGTGGCGCCGTCGGCCGTACGGGTACCTACCGCGGGGATGCTGCTGGTCATCCGTGCACCTCCGTACTCGCGCGTCCCCGGAGGGACGAAAGGGCCGGCCGCTCTCCCGCGAGGGGGAGCGGCCGGCCTCTACCGGACCGACCAGTGTACGGCTGAGCGGGGAGACGCGCGTGGCCCGCGGGGACTTCCGTGGCCCCGCCGGCCCCGGTACCACCGCTGCTACCGCGCGTTGAAGTACTTCGCCTCCGGGTGGTGGATGACGATCGCGTCGGTGGACTGCTCCGGGTGCAGCTGGAACTCTTCCGAGAGCTGCACCCCGATCCGCTCCGGCCGCAGCAGGTCGGCGATCTTGGCGCGGTCCTCCAGGTCGGGGCAGGCCCCGTAGCCGAGCGAGAAGCGGGCGCCGCGGTACTTCAGCGCGAACATGTCCTCGACGTCAGCGGGGTCCTCGCCCGCGAAGCCCAGCTCGGCGCGGACGCGGGCGTGCCAGTACTCGGCGAGGGCCTCGGCGAGCTGCACGGACAGGCCGTGCAGTTCCAGGTAGTCGCGGTAGGAGTCGGAGGCGAACAGCTCGGCGGTGGCCTCGCCGATCTTCGAGCCGACGGTGACGACCTGAAGGCCGACCACGTCCCGCTCGCCGGACTCCTCCGGGCGGAAGAAGTCGGCCAGGCACAGCCGCCGGCCGCGGCGCTGGCGCGGGAAGGTGAAGCGGGTGCGCTCGGTGCCGTCCTCGTTGAGCAGGATCAGGTCGTCGCCCTTGGAGTAGCAGGGGAAGTACCCGTGGACGACGGCGGCCTCCAGGAGGTTCTCGGTCTGGAGCTTGTCCAGCCAGCCGCGCAGCCGGGGCCGTCCCTCGGACTCGACCAGTTCCTCGTACGAGGGGCCGTCACCCGTACGGGCCTGCTTGAGGCCCCACTGCCCCTTGAACAGGGCGCCCTCGTCCAGCCAGGACGCGTAGTCGGCGAGCTGGATGCCCTTGACGACGCGGGTGCCCCAGAAGGGCGGGGTGGGCACGGGGTTGTCGGTGGACACGTCGGAGCGGACGGTGCCCTCCTCCTGCTCCGGCTCCTTGATCTCGATGTCGCGCTTGGGGACGCGGCGCTGCTTGAGCTCGGGGAGGGTGGCGCCGGGCACGCCGCGCTTGACGGCGATCAGGGCGTCCATCAGGCGCAGGCCCTCGAAGGCGTCGCGGGCGTAGCGGACCTCGCCCTCGTAGATCTCGTGCAGGTCCTGTTCGACGTAGGCGCGGGTCAGGGCCGCGCCGCCGAGGATGACGGGGAAGTCGGCCGCCATCTTGCGCTGGTTGAGCTCCTCCAGGTTCTCCTTCATGATCACCGTGGATTTGACCAGCAGTCCCGACATGCCGATGACGTCGGCCCGGTGTTCCTCGGCGGCTTCCAGGATGGCCGAAACCGGCTGTTTGATGCCGAGGTTGACGACGTTGTAGCCGTTGTTGGACAGGATGATGTCGACGAGGTTCTTGCCGATGTCGTGCACGTCGCCGCGGACGGTCGCCAGGACGATGGTGCCCTTGCCGTCGGCGTCGGTCTTCTCCATGTGCGGCTCCAGGTAGGCCACCGCCGTCTTCATGACCTCGGCGGACTGGAGCACGAACGGCAGTTGCATCTGGCCGGAGCCGAACAGCTCACCGACCACCTTCATGCCTTCGAGCAGGGTGTCGTTGACGATGTCCAGGGCCGGGCGTTCGGCGAGCGCCGCTTCCAGGTCGGCGTCCAGGCCGTTCTTCTCGCCGTCGATGATGCGGCGCCGCAGCCGCTCCTCCAGGGGCAGCGCGAGCAGTTCCTCGGCCTTGCCCGCCTTCAGCGACTTGGCGGTGGCGCCCTCGAACAGCTCCAGGAGCTTCTGGAGCGGGTCGTAGCCCTCCTCGCGCCGGTCGTAGATCAGGTCGAGGGCGACCTTGACCTGCTCCTCCTCCAGGCGTGCGATCGGCAGGATCTTGGAGGCGTGCACGATCGCGGAGTCCAGTCCGGCCTTGACGCACTCGTCGAGGAAGACGGAGTTGAGCACGATACGGGCGGCCGGGTTGAGGCCGAAGGAGATGTTGGACAGGCCCAGCGTGGTCTGCACGTCGGGGTGACGCCGCTTCAGCTCGCGGATCGCCTCGATGGTGTTGACGCCGTCCTTGCGGGACTCCTCCTGGCCGGTGCAGATGGTGAAGGTCAGGCAGTCGATGAGGATGTCCGACTCGCGGATGCCCCAGTTGGACGTCAGGTCCTCGATGATGCGCTCGGCGATGGCGACCTTGTTCTCGACGGTACGGGCCTGGCCCTCCTCGTCGATGGTCAGCGCCATCAGGGCGGCGCCGTGCTCCCGGGCCAGCGCGGCGACCCTGGCGAACCGCGACTCGGGGCCGTCGCCGTCCTCGTAGTTGACGGAGTTGATGACCGTGCGGCCGCCGAGCTTCTCCAGGCCCGCCTGGATCACCGGCACCTCGGTGGAGTCCAGCACGATGGGCAGGGTGGAAGCGGTGGCGAAGCGGCCGGCCAGCTCCCGCATGTCGGCGACGCCGTCCCGGCCGACGTAGTCCACGCACAGGTCGAGCAGGTGGGCGCCCTCGCGGATCTGGTCGCGGGCCATCTCCACGCAGTCGTCCCAGCGGCCGTCCAGCATGGCCTCGCGGAACTTCTTGGAGCCGTTGGCGTTGGTGCGCTCACCGATGGCCAGGTACGAGGTGTCCTGGCGGAACGGGACGGTCTGGTACAGGGAGGCGGCGCCCGGCTCGGGGCGCGGGCTGCGCTCGGTGGGGGCCAGGCCCCGTACCCGCTCGACGACCTGGCGCAGGTGCTCCGGCGTCGTACCGCAGCAGCCGCCGACGAGCGAGAGCCCGTACTCGCCGACGAAGGTCTCCTGGGCGTCGGCCAGCTCGCCCGGGGACAGCGGGTAGTGGGCGCCGTCCTTGCCGAGGACGGGCAGACCGGCGTTCGGCATGCAGGACAGCGGGACGCGGGCGTTGCGCGCGAGGTAGCGCAGGTGCTCGCTCATCTCGGCGGGGCCGGTGGCGCAGTTCAGGCCGATCATGTCGATGCCGAGCGGCTCCAGCGCGGTCAGCGCGGCGCCGATCTCCGAGCCGAGCAGCATGGTGCCGGTGGTCTCGACGGTCACCGAGCAGATCACCGGCAGGTCGGTGCCGGTGGCCTCCAGGGCGCGGCGGGCGCCGAGGACGGCGGCCTTGGTCTGGAGCAGGTCCTGGGTGGTCTCGACGAGCAGCGCGTCGGCGCCGCCGGCGATCATGCCTTCGGCGTTCTGCTGGTAGGCGTCGCGCAGGGTGGCGTAGTCGACGTGGCCGAGGGTGGGCAGCTTGGTGCCGGGGCCCATGGAGCCGAGCACCCAGCGCTGCTGCCCGGTCGAGGCGGTGAACTCGTCGGCGACCTCGCGGGCGATGCGGGCGCCCGCCTCGGACAGTTCGTAGACCCGCTCGGGGATGTCGTACTCGGCGAGCGCGGCGTGGTTGGCGCCGAAGGTGTTGGTCTCGACGCAGTCGACACCGACCGCGAAGTACTCCTCGTGGACCGAACGGACGATGTCCGGACGGGTGATGTTCAGGATCTCGTTGCAGCCCTCCAGCTGCTGGAAGTCCTCCATCGACGGGTCCTGTGCCTGGAGCATCGTGCCCATCGCCCCGTCGGCCACCACCACGCGGGAGGCGAGGGCCTCGCGGAGTGCCGTGGTGCGGGATGTGCTGGTGGACGATGGCGTGTACGAGGCCATGGAGGTGCTCCCCTGGTTGCGACGGCTGTCGGCTTTGCGTCTTCCGGTAGAAGGCGCACCCGGTCAGGGTAGCGGGCGTGGCTGCCGGTGGCCCGGGTGTCCCAGGGCTTGGACTCCCGCAAGTCGTACGGGGGCCGCGCGGCAGCCGGGGCCCCCGGGAGCCGTGCGGGAGGCGGTGCGGGACCTGGTCAAGATCATTGACAGGGGTCGGTCGACTGCCACAGGGTCGGCATTCACCGATATCGTTCAGCATTGCCGAACCGCCCTCCTGGGCCGATCGCGCTGCCGTACACCGCACCATGTCACCCGCTTCACCGCTTCACCGGAGGTTGCCCGATGGCACGGAACATCCAGTCACTGGAACGTGCCGCCGCGATGCTGCGCCTGCTGGCCGGCGGTGAGCGGCGGCTGGGCCTCTCCGACATCTCGTCCGCGCTGGGCCTGGCCAAGGGCACCGCGCACGGCATCCTGCGCACCCTCCAGCAGGAGGGCTTCGTCGAGCAGGACCCGGCGTCCGGCCGCTACCAGCTGGGCGCGGAGCTGCTGCGGCTCGGCAACAGCTATCTGGACGTGCACGAGCTGCGCGCCCGGGCGCTCGTGTGGACGGACGACCTGGCGCGCTCCAGCGGCGAGAGCGTCTACCTGGGGGTGCTGCACCAGCAGGGCGTGCTGATCGTGCACCACGTCTTCCGGCCCGACGACAGCCGTCAGGTGCTGGAGGTCGGCGCGATGCACCCGCTGCACAGCACGGCGCTGGGCAAGGTGCTGACGGCGTACGACCCGGTGGCGCACAGTGAGGCGGCGGAGGCCGAGCGGCAGGCGTTCACGCCGCGCACGGTGACCGCGCTGGAGGACCTGGAGGGTGTGCTGGACCTCACCCGGGCCCGCGGCTGGGCGGCCGACGTGGAGGAGACCTGGGAGGGCGTGGCGTCGGTGGCCGCGCCCATCCACGACCGGCGGCGGATGCCGGTGGGCGCGGTGGGCGTGACGGGTGCGGTGGAGCGGGTCTGCCGGGACGGCGAGCCGGGTGAGCTGCGGCCGGAAATCGTCGCCGCCGTGCGGGATTGCGCACGGGCGGTGTCCCGGGACCTCGGCGCAGGGCGATTCTGACCCCTTCCATCCCATATGTTCACCTAAGTTTTCAGTCACAGAACCCTTGACGGGCTGCTACGTGTGAAGAAAACTGCCGTTCGTCGGTCGGCATTGTCGAACACCAAACGACAATATTGGTTATGGTGGACAGTGCCGGAGGCCGACCAACGCCCTCTCGGAGGGCGCGGACCTCGGAGGGACCCGGGGTCCGCCTTCCCCTGGACGAAGGACAAAGGAGTCGCGGGTGTCCAGCTCCGACATCTTCATCAGCGAGACCATCGGTACCGCTGTTCTGATCCTGCTGGGCGGTGGCGTCTGCGCCGCCGTCACGCTGAAGCGCTCGAAGGCATTCGAAGCGGGATGGGTGGCCATCGCCTTCGGGTGGGGTTTCGCCGTACTGACCGGCGCGTACATCGCGTCGAAGTCCGGCGCGCACCTCAACCCGGCGGTCACCGTGGGACTGGCCGTCAAGGGCGGCACGCCGTGGGGCGACGTACCGGTGTACTTCGCCGGACAGCTGCTCGGCGCCATGATCGGCGCGGTGCTCGTGTGGCTCGCGTACTACGGCCACTTCCGGGCCCATCTGACCGACCCGGAGATCGTGGGCGAGCAGAGCGGGCAGGAAGGCATGGTCGACAAGGCGGCGGCCCCCAAGGCCGGCCCGGTTCTCGGGGTCTTCTCCACCGGACCCGAGATCCGCAACGCGGTGCAGAACCTGACCACGGAGGTCATCGCCACCATCGTGCTCGTGCTGGCGATCCTCACGCAGGGCCTCAGTGACGACGGCAAGGGCGTCGGCGTCATCGGCGCACTGCTGACCGCGTTCGTGGTCGTCGGCATCGGTCTGTCGCTGGGCGGCCCGACCGGCTACGCGATCAACCCGGTTCGCGACCTCGGTCCGCGTATCGTCCACTCGCTGCTTCCGCTGCCGAACAAGGGCGGGTCGGACTGGGGATACGCCTGGATCCCGGTCGCCGGTCCGCTGATCGGCGGCGCGATCGCCGGTGGTATCTACAACCTCGCGTTCGCCTGAGCCGCGCCGCCCGACCGAAGATTTTTGGAGCACACACACCATGAGCGACAACCACAGCACCGCCTCGCACGGCCACGGCCCATTCATCGCGGCCATCGACCAGGGCACCACGTCCAGCCGCTGCATCGTGTTCGACAAGGACGGCCGGATCGTCTCGGTCGACCAGAAGGAGCACGAACAGATCTTCCCCAAGCCGGGGTGGGTCGAGCACGACGCCAAGGAGATCTGGGCCAACGTCCAGCAGGTCGTGGCCGGTGCCGTCGACAAGGCCGGCATCACCGCCAAGGACGTCAAGGCCATCGGCATCACCAATCAGCGCGAGACCACGCTGATGTGGGACAAGAACACCGGCGAGCCGGTCCACAACGCCATCGTCTGGCAGGACACCCGTACCGACGGGCTCTGCCGCGAGCTGGGCCGCAACGTCGGCAAGGACCGCTTCCGCCGCGAGACCGGCCTGCCGCTGGCCTCGTACTTCGCCGCCCCGAAGATCCGCTGGCTGCTGGACAACGTCGAGGGCCTGCGCGAGCGCGCCGAGGCCGGGGACATCCTCTTCGGCACCATGGACTCCTGGGTCATCTGGAACCTGACCGGCGGCGCCCAGGGCGGCGTGCACGTCACCGACGTCACCAACGCCTCGCGCACCCTGCTGATGAACCTGCGCCGGCTGGAGTGGGACGAGAAGATCCTGCACTCCATCGACATCCCGGCCGCGGTGCTGCCGGAGATCCGCTCGTCGGCCGAGGTGTACGGCACCGCCGCCGCGGGCGCGCTGGCCGGCGTGCCGGTCGCCTCGGCACTGGGCGACCAGCAGGCCGCGCTGTTCGGCCAGACCTGCTACGACAAGGGCGAGGCCAAGTCCACGTACGGCACCGGCACCTTCATGCTGATGAACACCGGTGACGAGCCCGTCAACTCCTACAACGGGCTGCTGACCACGGTCGGCTACCGCATCGGCGACGAGCCGCCGGTGTACGCCCTGGAGGGCTCGATCGCCGTCACCGGTTCGCTGGTGCAGTGGATGCGCGACCAGATGGGCCTGATCAACTCGGCCGCCGAGATCGAGACGCTGGCCAGCACCGTCGAGGACAACGGCGGCGCGTACTTCGTCCCGGCGTTCTCCGGCCTGTTCGCCCCCTACTGGCGCTCGGACGCGCGCGGCGTGATCGCGGGCCTGACCCGCTACGTCACCAAGGCACACATCGCCCGCGCCGTCCTCGAGGCCACCGCCTGGCAGACCCGCGAGATCACCGACGCCATGACCAAGGACTCCGGCGTCGACCTGACCGCGCTGAAGGTCGACGGCGGAATGACCTCCAACAACCTGCTGATGCAGACCATCTCGGACTTCCTGGACGCCCCCGTGGTGCGCCCGATGGTGGCCGAGACGACCTGCCTCGGCGCCGCCTACGCCGCCGGACTGGCCGTCGGCTTCTGGCCGGACACCGACGCGCTGCGCGCCAACTGGCGCCGGGCCGCCGAGTGGACCCCCCGCATGGACGCGGAGACCCGCGACCGCGAGTACAAGAGCTGGCTCAAGGCCGTCGAGCGGACCATGGGCTGGATCGAGGACGAGGAGTAATCATGAGCACCCTGCAGAGCGTCCCGGCCCTCGGGACGCACCCGGCCGACGGTTCCACCCAGAGCCGCGCCGAGACCCGGGAGCAGCTTTCCAAGGCGACGTACGACCTCCTGGTGATCGGCGGCGGCATCCTGGGCATCTCCACCGCCTGGCACGCCGCGCAGTCGGGGCTGCGGGTTGCGCTGGTGGACGCCGGCGACTTCGCCGGCGCCACCTCCTCCGCCTCCTCCAAGCTGCTCCACGGCGGTCTGCGCTACCTGCAGACCGGCGCGGTCAAGCTGGTGGCGGAGAACCACTTCGAGCGCCGTGCGGTCTCGCGTGAGGTGGCCCCCCACCTCGCCAACCCGTTGACCTTCTACCTGCCGGTCTACAAGGGCGGCCCGCACGGCGCGGCCAAGCTCGGCGCGGGCGTCTTCGCCTACTCCGCGCTGTCCGCCTTCGGTGACGGTGTCGGTCACGTCATCAGCCCGTCCAAGGCCCAGCGCGACGTGCCGGAGCTGCGGACGGACAACCTCAAGGCCGTCGCGGTGTACGGCGACGACCAGATGAACGACGCGCGGATGGCCCTGATGACGGTCCGCGCGGCCGTCGAGGCCGGCGCCACGGTCCTCAACCACGCCGAGGTCACCGGCCTGCGCTTCACCCAGGGCCGGGTCACCGGTGCCGAGCTGAAGGACGGCACCGACGGCACCGAGTTCGGTGTCAACGCGCGCCTGGTCCTGAACGCGACCGGTCCGTGGGTCGACCACCTGCGCAAGATGGAGAACCCGAACGCGGCGCCCTCCATCCGCCTGTCCAAGGGCGCGCACCTGGTCCTCAAGCGCACCTCCCCCTGGAAGGCCGCGCTGGCGACCCCGATCGACAAGTACCGCATCACCTTCGCCCTCCCCTGGGAGGACATGCTGCTGCTCGGTACCACCGACGAGGAGTTCGAGGGCGACCCGGCGGACGTCCGCGTCACCGAGAAGGACACCGCGCAGATCCTGGACGAGGCGGCCTTCTCCGTCCGCGACCAGCAGCTCTCGCGTGACCTGATCACGTACTCCTTCGCGGGCCTGCGGGTGCTGCCGGGCGGCCCCGGCGACACCTCCAAGGCCAAGCGCGAGACCGTCGTCACCGAGGGCGCGGGCGGCATGCTCTCCGTCGCGGGCGGCAAGTGGACCACCTTCCGCCACATCGGCCGTACGGTCATGAACAAGCTGGCGGCGCTGCCCGGCCAGCCGCTGGCCGAGGACATGGAGCCGATCGCGCACCTGCCGAAGAAGCTGCCGCTGCCGGGTATCGCCAACCCCAACGCGGTCGCTCACCGCCTGCTGGTCGACGGCTCGGTCCCCGGCCCGCGCATGGCGCCGGAGACCGCCCGCCACCTGGCCACCCACTACGGTTCGCTGTCCTTCGACATCGCGCGGCTGGCCAACGAGGACGCGGCCCTGGCCGAGCGCATCCACCCGGACGCGCCGGAGATCTGGGCCCAGGTCGTCTACGCCCGTGACCACGAGTGGGCGGAGACGGTCGACGACGTGCTGCGCCGCCGCACGACGCTGACCATCCGCGGCCTGGACACGGAGGACGTCCGCGCCCGGACCAAGTCGATACTGGAGCAGCGCGGCTGACCCGCCGGCTCCCCTGTCGTCCTGAGGGCGGTCCCCTTCCGGGGGCCGCCCTTCGGCGTGCCGGAAGCTCAGAGTCCCCGCACGCAGTGCTCGGCGACGGCCATGGCGGTGAGGTTGGTGTTGGCGGCGGGCAGCGTCGGCATCACGGAGGCGTCGATGACGTGCAGGGCTTCGACTCCGTGCACGGCACCGGTCGCGGAGACCACCGCGCCGGGGTCCGCGGCCGGGCCCATCCGGCAGGTCCCGGCAGCGTGCTGGTAGCCGCTGACGGTCTGCCGCAGCGCTTCGGCCAGGTGTGCGTCGGTGGTGACGGCGGGGCCCGGCGCGCGCTCCTCACGGAGCAGCCCGGACAGGGGCGCGGTACGGGTGAGGGAGCGGGCCAGCCGCATACCCGTCAGCATGCGGCGGGTGTCCTCCGGGTCGCGCAGGAAGCCGACGTCGATGCGCGGGGCGTCACGGGGGTCGGTGGAGCGCAGCCACAGCCGGCCGCGGGAGGACGGCCGCAGCAGCGCCACCCAGAAGGTGAGCACCGTCGCCCCGTCCTCGTCCGTCTCGGGGCCCGAGGGGAAGACCTGGAGGTCGGGCGGGCCGTCGCCGCCGCTGAGGTCGCAGGTCAGGAAGGTTTGCAGCACCGGGTCGCGTGGGCCGGGCGGTGCGGCGCCGGTGGCGTACGTGAGGGTGACGGCGGGGTGGTCGCGCAGGTTCTCCCCCACGCCGGGCAGGTCGGCCGTCACGGGGATGCCGAGGTCGTGCAGGTGGTCCGCCGGGCCGATGCCGGAGCGCAGCAGGACCGGCGGGCTGCCGTAGGCGCCGGCGGCGAGCACGACCCGGCGGGCGGGCAGCACCGTACGGGCCGGGTCGGCCAGTTGGACGCCCACCGCCCGGCCGTCGCGCAGGACGACCCGGTCGACGAGGACGTCGCCGCGCACGGTGAGGTTGTCCCGGTCGCGGGCCCGGGCTAGGTAGGTGAGGGCGGTGCTCTGCCGGACGCCGCCGATCCGGTTGACCGGGACCGGGCCGACGCCGCGTGCGCCGGGGGCGTTGTGGTCGGCGACGGGCGGGTGCCCGAGGGCGGTGCAGGCGTGGTGGAAGGCGCGCTGCCACCGGTTCGTCTCGTCCTTGCCGTACCGCCGTACGGGGACGGGGCCGTCGGTGCCGTGCCAGGGCGGCCCGGCGTCCAGGTCGCGTTCGACGCGGCGCAGGCTGGGCAGGAACTCCGCGAACGACCAGCCGTCGTTCCCCTGGGCGGCCCAGGCGTCGTAGTCCTGCGGGTGCCCGCGCAGGGCGATCGCGGAGTTGATCGCCGAGGAACCGCCGACGAGCTTGCCGCGGGGCAGCGCGACGGTGCGGCCGAGGGCGCCGGGCTCGCTCACGTACCCCCAGTCGTGGCTGTGCGTGGCGGCGGGGCTGGTGGCCACGTCGTCGGGCAGGCCGTCGGGCGAGCTGCCGTGGTCGGGGCCCGCCTCCAGCAGCAGTACGGACCGTCCGGGGTCCTCGGTGAGCCGGTCGGCCAGTACGCCTCCGGCCGAGCCCGCGCCGACGACGATCACGTCCCATGCGTCCATGACCTGCGCTCTTCGCCTCCTGTCGGTTTTGTCTTCGCGCTTCCGGCTCCCTGAGGTACCCGCCGGGCGGAGATCGCACACGTGGCGGGCGGGTCGCGCCGGGCAGGGCAACGGCGGCGCCATAGCGACGGGGTCCGGTACGCGGAGGCCCGTACCGGTTCCGTTCGCGGACGGTCGTACCGGTTCCGGTCCCTGACCCCCGCACTAGCATCGCCAGACAGGACCCGGTCGCTCCCGCGCCCCGTGTCCGTGTTTCTCCAGCCCCGTCACCGACCTTGGAGAGCCTCATGACCTTGCTGACCACGTGGCCGGAGAGCGGCCCGGAGACCGTGCTGCGGCGCACCGCCGAGCCCGCGGAGATCGCCGCGGCGCTGGCGCCGATCGGGGTGCGGTACGAGCAGTGGCCGGTGCGTACGGACGTGGCGCCGGACGCGGAGCCCGCGGCCGTCCTCGCGGCGTACCGGGCGGAGATCGGCACGCTGACCGCCGAGGAGGGGTTCGTGACGGTGGACGTGGCGTCCCTGCACCCCTGCGACGACCCGGCGTGGCCGGACAGGGCGAAGGCGGCGCGGGAGAAGTTCCTCGCCGAGCACACCCACGAGGACGACGACGAGGTGCGGTTCTTCGTCGCCGGGTCCGGGGTGTTCTACCTGCACGCGGGCGGCGAGGTGCATGCCGTGCTGTGCGAGGAGGGCGACCTGCTGGGCGTGCCGCGGGGCACCACCCACTGGTTCGACATGGGCACCCGCCCGTCCTTCACGGCCCTCCGCTTCTTCCACGAGGAGGACGGCTGGGTCGGCACGTTCACGGGCGACGACATCGCGCTGCGGTTCCCGGACTTCGACACGCTCACGGCCGGCCGGGCGGAACGGAGTACGGCGTGACCCGCACGTTCGACGTGGACCATGTGGTGCTCGACATCGAGGGCACCACGAGCGCGACGGGTTTCGTCGTCGGCGAGCTGTATCCGTATGCGCGCAAGCGGTTCCGGCGGCTGCTGACCGAGCGGGCCGCGGAACCCGAGGTACGGCGGGCCGTCGGGCAGATACGGGCGCTGCTGGACGAGCCGGCCGCCGACGCGGCCCGGATCGAGCGGGCGCTCGGCGCGTGGCTGGACGAGGACCGCAAGGCCACGCCCCTGAAGTCCCTCCAGGGCATCGTGTGGGCCGAGGGCTTCGCGAGCGGGGAGCTGGTCTCGCACTTCTACCCCGACGTGCTGCCCCGGCTGCGCGAGTGGCACGCGGCGGGCGTACGGCTGCACGTGTACTCGTCGGGGTCGGTGGCGGCGCAGCGGGCGTGGTTCGGGCACAGTCCGGAGGGCGATCTGCGGCCGCTGACCGGGCAGTTCTACGACACGGAGAACGCCGGGCCCAAGCTGGTGGCCGCGTCGTACGAGGCGATCACCGCGGACCTGGGGGCCGCGCCGGGGCGGGTGCTGTTCCTGTCCGACCGGCCCGGGGAGCTGGACGCGGCGCAGGCCGCGGGCTGGCACACGGCCGGGGTGCGGCGGCCGGGCGAGCCGTACTACGAGAGCGGGGTGGGCAATCATCCCGAGGTGGCGTCCTTCGCGGAGCTGGAGATCCGTACGGGAGCCGGGGCAGCGGCGGCGGCGCCGGACGTGCCGGACGTCGGCGCCGACGAGGTGCGACGGGCCGGGGCCCGGCTGGCCGCCGAGGCCGCGCGGTTCGCCGCGTTCGGCTGGATGCGCGGCACGTCCGGCAACCTGTCGGTCGTGCTGGCGCGCGATCCGCTGCGACTCGCGGTGACCGCGAGCGGGCGGGACAAGGGCGAGCTGATCGCGGACGACGTGGTGCTGGTCGACGGCCGGGGCGCCGCCGTCGCGGGGACGGCGGGCACGTCGGCCGGGGCCGGGAAGCCGTCCGCCGAGGCCGGACTGCACGCCCGCGTGGTACGGCTGACCGGGGCGGGCGCGGTCGTGCACGTCCACACGGTCGCCGCCGTGGCGATGGGCCGGCGGCGGCCCGGTGGCATCGTCTTCCGGGACCTGGAGATGCTCAAGGGGCTCGGCCTGCCCGCCGATGGGGCGGCGGTACGGCTGCCGGTCATCGCCAACAGCCAGGACATGGACGTGCTCGGGGACCGTCTGGAGGAGGCCAGGGAGCCGCGGATGCCCGCCGTGGTCGTCGCGGGGCACGGCCTGTACGTGTGGGGAACGGACCTGCTCCAGGCCCGGCACCACGCCGAAGTCGTGCAGTGGCTGCTGGAGTTGGAGGTGGCGGCCGGGCGGGGATGAGGCGGCCGGGCGGGACCGCGTTGCGGGTGCGCCGGGGCGGGCCCGTAGGTTGGGGGGCGACCGCCGTCCCGTGCGCATTGTCCCGTGCGCCGAGCCCTTGGAGCCGACCCGTGTCCCCAGAGTTGTCCCCCATCGCCCGCCTGCCGCGCGGCGGGCTGCCGCCGCAGGCCGTCGTGGTCGGCGACCCGGCCCGTGCCGCCGCTGTCGCCGAGCTGCTCGACGACGCCGCGGAGATCGCGTACCACCGCGAGTACCGGACGTTCACCGGCACCTGGCAGGGGCTGCCGGTGGTCGTCGCCTCGCACGGCGTGGGCGCGCCCGGCGCGGTGCTGCTGTTCCAGGAGCTGGCCGACGCGGGCGTACGGACCTTCGTACGCCTCGGTACGGCGGGCGCGGTCCGGCCGGGGATCGGCGACGGCGACCTGGTGATCGCCGAGGCGGCGGTGCGGGACGACGGGGTGACGCAGCAGTTGGTGCCGCCGGAGTACCCGGCCGTGGCGGCGCCGGAAGCGGTGCTGGCGCTCGCCGGGGCGGCGGCGCGGGCCGGGGCGCCGTACCACCGGGGGGTGGTGTGGACCCGTGCGGCGTTCCAGCCGGGGCTGCTGCCGCTGCCGGTGGCGGCGTACACCGCGGCGGGCGTGGCGGCGATCGAGATGGAGGTGTCCGCGCTGCTGGTGACCGCGGGGCTGCGCGGGCTGACGGCCGGCGCGGTCCTGGTGATCGACGGGGTGAACGCGGACGAACTGGTGGACGAGGCGGCCACCGGCGGGTACGACCCGCACCGGGACGCCGTCGCCGAGGGCGTGGCGCGCGGCTCCGTCGTCGCGCTGGAGGCCCTGCGGACGCTGGCGGAGGAGGCCCGGTGAGCGCGGTACGGAACACGGAGGCGGCCGGGGGCGTCCCGGCGGCGGCCGATCTGCTGGTGCACGGCGGTACGGTGCTCACCGTCGACGCGGCGGGCACGGTGCTGGCCGACGGCGCGGTGGCCGTACGGGGCGGGGAGATCGTCGCGGTGGGCCCGGCCGCCGAACTGCGCGCCTCGCACCGCGCGGCGGAAGAGATCGACGCCACCGGCTGCCTGGTCCTTCCCGGGCTCGTCAACACCCACACCCACCTGGCGATGACGCTGCTGCGCGGCCACGCCGACGACCTGGACCTCCAGGGCTTCCTGGGGCGGGTGGTGCCGCGGGAGAACGCGCTGCTGTCCCCGGAGGCGGTGACCGCGGGCCTGCGGCTGGCCGTCGCGGAGAGCGTACGGGGCGGGGTGACCACCGCCCTGGACATGTACTGGTTCCACGAGGCGGCCGAACGGGCGGCGTGGGACGCCGGCTGGCGGCTGCTGTCCGGTCCGACTTTCATGGACGTGCCGGGTCCGCCCGACCGGATGCCGTACGGGAACCGGATGGCGTGGGCGCGCGGGCACCTCGACGGCCGCGCCCCCTCCCCCGGCACCCGCCCGGTGGTCTTCGCGCACAGCGCCTACACGCTGGACACCGCGCAGCTCACGGACATCGCGGCGCTGGCCAGGGAGCACGGCGCGCTGCTGCACCTGCACGCCGCGGAGAACGCCAACGAGGTGGCGACGGTGCGTGAGCGGCACGGCAAACGCCCCGTCGAACTGCTGGAGTCCCTGGGGCTGCTGGGCCCGGACACGCTGCTCGCGCACGCGGTCGAGCTGACCGCCACCGAGATCGCCGCGCTGGCCGCGACCGGTACGGGCGTCGCGCACTGCCCGGTCTCCAACCTCAAGCTGGGCAGTGGTGTCGCCCCGGTCCCGGAGCTGCTGCGGCAGGGCGTCCGGGTCGGACTCGGCACGGACGGCGCGGTCAGCTCCAACTCCCTCGACATGGTGGGCGCGTTGGGGATGGCGGCGCTGGTGCACAAGGCGGGCGGCGACCCCACGGCGGTCGGCGCCGAGCAGGCCGTACGCATGGCGACGATCGAGGGGGCGCGGGCCCTGGGGCTGGGCGGGCAGCTCGGCTCTCTGGAGGTGGGCAAGCGCGCGGACCTGGCGGTGCTCGACCTCGGCGGTACGCACCTGGCGCCCCGGCACGACCCGTGGTCGACGCTGGCGTACTCGGCGCGGGCAGGTGACGTCCGGGACACCGTCGTCGACGGCCGGGTGCTGATGCGCGACCGGCGGCTGACGACGCTGGACGAGGCGGCCGTGGCGGCCGAGGCGGAGGCGCTCGTCCGGGCCGCCTGAGTACGACGGTGGCTTCCGGGCCGCGGACCGCACTGTCCTTACGCGGCCCTGGAGTTCACCCGCCACCGGCTTCGGCCGACGGCCCGCCGGGGGGGGGCTCCCGGGGCCGTGCTTCCGTGGCCATAATGACGCAGACATCGGATGTATGCGGGCATCCGGCGGCAGTGGGCGAGCGGGGAGGCTGCGGACATGGCGGTCACGGACGAGGCCATAGAGAAGATCAAGGCGATGATCGTCTCCGGTGCGCTGCGGCCGGGCGACCGGCTGCCCAAGGAGAGTGAACTCGCCGCGGACCTGGGCCTGTCCCGCAACTCGCTGCGCGAGGCGGTACGGGCCCTGTCGCTGATCCGCATCCTGGACGTCCGCCAGGGCGACGGCACCTACGTCACCAGCCTGGACCCGCAGCTCCTCCTCGAAGCGCTGAGCTTCGTGGTGGACTTCCACCGCGACGACACGGTCCTGGAGTTCCTGGCCGTCCGCCGGATCCTGGAGCCGGCCGCCACCGCGATGGCGGCCGGCCGCATCCACCCCGCCGAACTGGACGACCTGGAACGCCAGGTGGACGCGCTCGGCCCGCATCCGCCGGTGGAGGGCCTGGTCGCCTGCGACCTGGAGTTCCACCGGCGGATCGTGGCCACCGCCGGCAACTCGGTGCTGTGCTCCCTGCTCGACGGCCTGTCCGGGCCGACGACCCGGGCCCGGGTCTGGCGCGGGCTGACGCAGAAGGACGCCGTGAGCCGTACGCTCACCGAGCACCGGGCGATCCTCGGCGCCCTCCGCGACCGGGACGCGGAGGCGGCGCGGGCCTGGGCGACGGTGCACATCGCCAGCGTCGAGCAGTGGCTGCGCTCCACGCTGTGAGGAGGGCCGCTCCCCGGGCCCGGCGAGTCGCGTCGGGTGGTGTCCAGCCGCTGAACGGCTCCCGCCGCCGCTCGGTCACGCCCCGTACACCCGGCCCGCGTTCCCCCCGAAGACCGCCGCCCGTTCGTCCGGAGACAGGTGGGCGGTGGCCGTCTCGGCGAGGGTGACGACGTCGGTGTAGCCGGCGGCCAGGGTGCAGACCGGCCAGTCGGAGCCGAACAGGACGCGGTGCGGGCCGAAGGTGTCCAGGACGTGCCGGGCGTACGGGGTGATGTCGACAGGGCGCCAGGTCGACCAGGCGGCTTCGGTGACCAGGCCGGAGAGCTTGCACGTGGTGTTCGGCGACTGGGCCAGTGCTGCCAGGTCGTCGGCCCACGGCTGCCACGACTGCTCCGCGATCGCGGGTTTGGCGGCATGGTCGAGGACCAGGCGGAGGTCGGGGAGCGCGCGGGCGGTGGCGGTCGCGGCGGGCAGTTGGTGCCGGGTGATCAGGAGGTCGTAGACGAGTCCGGCGTCCGCGACGGCGGCCAGCCCGCGTCGTACGGCGGGCCGGGCCAGCCAGTCGGGGTCGGGCTCGTCCTGCACCTGATGGCGGAGGCCGGCCAAGTGCGGGGGCATCGCCGCCAGGAGGTCCGGCAGCCCGGGATCGGTGAGGTCGGCCCAGCCGACGACGCCCCGTACGGCGGGTGAGCGGGCCGCGAGCGCGAGGAGTTCGGCGGTCTCGGCGGCGGAGGCCGAGGACTGGACCAGGACGGTGCCGTCGATACGGTGGGCGGCGAGGTGGGGGGCCAGGTCGTCGAGGGTGTACGTACGGCGGATCGGGTCGGCCCAGGCGCCGGCCATCCAGGGCTGCGGGCGGCGGGACAGGTCCCAGAGGTGGTGGTGCGCGTCGACGCGGCCGGCCGGGGGCGGCCGAACGGGCCGGGCGGCGGGGGCGGTCGCGGGCGGCCCCACGGGCCGGGCGGCGCGGTCCGTCACGGGTGGGCTCCGGGGTCGGTGGTGGGCAGGGGCAGGCCGGGGGCGAGCAGGCCGCGGTCGGTGAGGGCGTGCCAGAGGGCGTCGGGGATGTCGTACGTGAAGAGTTCGGCGTTCTCCCGGGCCTCCTCCGGTGACGCGGCGCCGACCAGGGCTCCTGCCACGGCGGGGTGGCCGAAGGGGAAGCGCAGGGCCGCCGCCTTGAGGGGGACGCCGAACTCCGCGCACACGGCGCCGAGCCGCCGCGCCCGCTCCACCAGCTCGGCGGGGGCCGGCGCGTAGTCGTACGGCGCGCCGGGCGACGGGTCGGCCAGCAGCCCCGAATTGTAGACGCCGCCGACGACGACCGACGTGCCGCGGCGTCCGCAGACCGGCAGCAGGTCGTCGAAGGCCGTGCGGTCGAGCAGGGTCCAGCGCCCGGCGCACAGCACCACGTCCACGTCGAGGTCGGCGACGAACCGGGCCAGCGGACCGCTGTGGTTCATGCCGAAGCCGATGGCGCCGACCACGCCCTGCGCGCGCAGTTCGGCGAGGGCGGGGAAGCCGGACGCGTACACCTCGGCGGCGTGACCTTCGACGTCGTGCAGGTAGACGATGTCGACGGCGGGGACGCCGAGCCGTTCCAGGGAGGCGTCGAGCGTGCGGCGGATGCCGTCGCGGGTGAAGTCCCGTACGCGGGCGCGCGGCGGGGTGGCGGTGTAGCCCTGGCCGTCCACCGCCTCGCCCGGCGCGAGAGGCCGCAGCCGCAGGCCGACCTTGGTGGACAGGACGTACGAGGCGCGGTCCCGCCCGGCCAGCGCGCGGCCGAGGCGCTCCTCGGACAGGCCGAGTCCGTAGTGCGGCGCGGTGTCGAAGTGGCGGACGCCGGTGTCGAGGGCGGCGCGTACGGTCTGCTGGGCGCGGTCCTCGGTGAGGGGCCGGTAGAGATTGCCGAGGGGCGCGCAGCCCAGTCCGAGGGGCGGTACGGTCACGTCCGTACCGCCCAGCCGCCGTCGGCCGTGCGGAATGTACGGCATGTCGGCCTCCTTGGTCCCGGTCGTCGGTCCTGCTAGTCGGTCCTGCTTCTCGTCCTGCGATGCGGTGCTGCGATGCGATTCCGCGTCTCAGTCCTGTTGCTCTCCGCCGGTGAAGCGGGAGACGACCAGCGCGATGATGATGATCAGGCCGTTCAGGAACTGCGTCCACAGAGGTGGTACCCCGCCCAGCGTCATGACGTTGATGACGAGCTGGAGGGTCAGTACGCCGGTGAGCGCGCCGAAGAGGGTGCCGCGGCCGCCCTTGAGGCTGATGCCGCCGATGACGGCGGCGGCGAAGACCTGGAAGATCCAGCCGTTGCCCTGACTGGCGGAGACGGCGCCGTAGTGGCCGGTGTAGAGGATGCCCGCGAAGGCGGCCAGCAGTCCGCCGACGGCGAGGACGGCCCAGGTGATCCGGTCGACGCGGATGCCGGCCGAGCGCGCGGCCTCCGGGTTGCCGCCGATCGCGTACAGCGCGCGGCCGTGCCGCAGGTACCCGAGGGCCGCGCCGCCGAGCCCGAACAGCGCCAGGCAGAGCCAGACGGCGGCCGGGACGCCCAGCCAGACGGCCTTGCCGAGGTAGGCGAAGGAGCCCGGGACGTCGCCGATCGACCGGCCTTCGGAGAGGCCGAGGTGCAGGCCGCGCAGCATGGTCAGCATGCCGAGGGTGGCGATGAAGCCGTTGACGCGCAGCTTCAGCACGAGGAATCCGTTGGCCGCGCCGATCGCGGCGCCCACGGCCAGGCAGAGGGGCCCGGCCGTCCAGGCGGGGAGCAGTTCCAGGCCCTGGAAGCGCCCGCCGTGCGCGGGCGTCACGAGCCACAGGGCGGCGACCGGCGCCAGGCCGATGGTCGATTCCAGCGACAGGTCCATCCGGCCGCTGATCAGGATCAGTGCCTCGCCGAGGACGAGCAGGCCGAGTTCGGTGGACTGCTGGACGACGCCGATCAGGTTGTCCCGGGTGAGGAAGGCGGGCGAGACGACGAAGCCGACGACGCCGAGGACGAAGATCACCGGGACCAGGGAGACGTCCCGCCGGCGGGCGAGCGCGGGGAGCGGGCGGCGGGCGGCGGCGAGCGCGCCCGCCCGGCCGGTGGTCCGCCGCTGTGCGGTGCCGGTCATGGTCCGGTGTCTCCTTCCGCGCCGGTGGGCGCGGCCGGGCCCCGCGCGCCGCCCGGGCCCTCCGCGGCCGCCACCCCCTCCATCGCCGCCACCAGCTCCCGCTCCGCCCAGCCGCGCCCGAACCGGGCGACCACCCGCCCGCGGTACAGCGCCAGCACCCGGTCGCAGATCCGCAGGTCGGCCGGTTCGTCCGAGACGATCAGTACGCCGCTGCCCGCCGCGGCCACCTCCCGTACGACGCCCAGCAGCGCTTCCCTGGACTTCACGTCGACCCCGTTGGTGGGCCGGACCGCGACCAGGACGGCGGGGTCGCGGGCCAGCGCCCGGGCGACGACGACCTTCTGCTGGTTGCCTCCGGAGAGTCCGGACACCGGCTGCCCGGGGCCGTCCGTCCGGATGTCCAGGGCGGCGATCATGCGCCGGGCGACGGCGCGGGTCCGGGAGGGCAGCACGGTGCCGAGCGGGCCGAGCCGGTCGGTGACGGCCAGGGTCGTGTTCTCGGCGACGCTGCGGCCGGGGACCAGCCCGTCGCGGTGCCGGTCCTCCGGCACGTACCCGATGCCGGCCTCGACCGCGTGCCGCACGCTGCCGGTCCGTACCGGCCGTCCGCGCACCTCGATCCTTCCGCGGTCCGGTGTCCGCACCCCGGCCAGGGTCTCACCGATGGCGGTGGTGCCGCCGGCCGCCGCCCCGGCCAGTCCGACCACCTCGCCCGCCCGTACGGTCAGGTCCAGGGGCGTGAACGCGCCGCGCAGGGCCAGCCCTTCGGCGCGCAGCACCGGCTGCCCCGCCGCCCGCCGGGCGGAGCGCGCCGGAGGGCCGGGCGGCGCCGCCCGTTCTCCCGTCATCGCCGCCACCAGGTCGTCCTGGGCCAGCCCGGCCACGGGGGCGGTGAGCACCGGGCGGGCGTCGCGCAGGACGGTGACGGTGTCGCACAGGTCGTACACCTCGTGCAGGTGGTGCGAGATGAACAGGAACGCGGCACCGGTGGCGCGCAGGGCGTGCAGCTTGGTGAAGAGGCGCGCGATGCCGCCCGCGTCGAGCCGGGCGGTGGGCTCGTCGAGGATGATCAGGCGGGCGCCGTCGGACAGCGCGCGGGCGATCTCGACGAACTGCCGCTGTTCGACGCCGAGGTCCTGCATCCGGGCCGCGGGGTCGGCGTCGACGCCGTACTCGGCCAGCAGGCGGGCGGCCCGTGCGCGCAGGGCCCGCCACCGGATGACGCGGCCGTGCGGGAACCGGCCGAGGTGGAGGTTCTCTGCGACGGTCAGCTCCGGGACGGTCATCGGCCGCTGGTGGACGCAGGCGGCCCGGCGCCGCCAGGCGGCGGTGTCGCCCCAGCGGGGTGCCGGGGCGCCGTCGAAGGTGATCTGTCCGGCGTCCGGCCGTACCAGGCCGGTGAGGACGGACACCAGGGTGGACTTGCCGGCGCCGTTGCGGCCGACGAGGGCGTGCGCCTCGCCGCGCCGTACGGTCAGTGTGGCGCCGTCGAGGGCCACGGTCGGGCCGTAGCGTTTGACGATGCCCTCGGCGTGTACGGCGGGCGGCCCTCCCGCCGCTGTCTCCTCCGTCGCGTTCCGCACGGCCGCCACCGCCCTACCTCTCTGCCTGCCGATTGGCCCACAGCTTCGGGTCGTCCACATTGGCCCGGGTCACGAGCGGGGCCGGGAGCTGGTCCTCCAGGCCGTTCGGGATCTTGACGATCCGCGAGCCGTGGCCGGTGGGGCCGGGCCGGAACGTCCGGCCTTCCAGGCCCGCGCGGGCGTAGTACAGCGCGTACTTCGCGTAGAGGTCGGCGGGCTGGGAGAGCGTGGCGTCGATCGTCCCCGCCCGGATCGCGGCCAGCTCCTCGGGGATGCCGTCGTTGGAGACGACGGTGATGTGCCCGGCGGTACCGGCCGGTTTCAGCAGTCCCTTCTGTTCGAGGAGGGACAGGACGGGCCGGAGGAAGGCACCGCCGGCCTGGAGGTAGATGCCGTCGGTGTCCGGGTGCTGGGCCAGCAGGCTCTGCAGCTTGGCGGAGGCGACCTCGCCCTTCCAGTCGGTGGGCAGCTCGTGCACGGTGATCCCGGGGTACTTCCGCCGCATGCAGGCCGCGAACGCCTCGGAGCGGTCCCGGCCGTTGACGGAGCCGAGGTCGCCCTGGAGTTCGGCGACCCGGCCCCGGCCGCCCAGTGCCCGGCCCAGGTAGTCGCAGGACTTCTGCCCGTACGCGCGGTTGTCGGCCCGTACGACCATGTGGACGGCGCCCTCGTCCGGCCGGGTGTCGACGCTGACCACCGGGATCTTCTTCGCGGCGAGGCGGTGCAGTTCGGCGGTGATCGCGCCGGTGTCCTGCGGGGCGATCACGACCGCTTCGGCGCCCTGTCCGGTCAGGGCCTGCACGTTGGAGACGACCTTGGCGATGTCGTTCTGGGAGTTGGACAGCGGCAGCGCCCTGATCTTCCCCGCGGCCAGCTCGCGCTCCAGGTGCTCCTGGTAGGAGACCCAGAAGTCGGTGTCCGCGCGCGGCAGGTCGATGCCGATCCGGCCCCGGGCGTCGCTGCCCCGGTTGCAGCCGGTGAGCGCGGCGGCGAGCAGTACGGCACAGGCTGCCGCGCCGGTCGTACGCAGTCTCATGGTCCCGTCCTTGGTCGAGGTGTACGGCCGTACCGCGCGGGCCCGCTCGCGTTCCTCCGCTGCGGCTCAGGGGGAGGGGCGCAGGCGCAGTCCCTGCATCCCGCCGTCCACCGCGAGGGAGGCGCCGGTGATACCGGAGGCGGCCGGGGACGCCAAATGGACGATGGCCGCGGCCACTTCGTCCGCGGTGACCATCCGGCCGGTCGGCTGCCGGGCGTGGAGCGCGGCCCGCTCGGCCGCCGGGTCGGGGGCCTGGTCCAGCAGCCGCCCGATCCAGGGGGTGTCGGCCGTTCCGGGGTTGACGCAGTTGACGCGGATGCCCTCGCGGACGTGGTCGGCGGCCATGGCGAGGGTGAGGGAGAGCACGGCTCCCTTGCTGGCGCCGTACAGGGCGCGCTGCGGCAGTCCGGCCGTGGCGGCGATGGAGCAGGTGTGGGTGATCGAGGCTCGTCCGGGGCGGGCGGCGGCCGTGCGCCGCAGGTGCGGCAGGGCGGCCCGCGCGGTGCGCACCAGCCCCAGGAGGTTGACGTCGAGGACGTGCCGCCACTCCTCGTCGGGGTTGTCCTCCACCGTGCCGACAGCGCCGATGCCCGCGTTGCCGACGAGGGTGTCCAGCGCTCCGCCCAGCGCGTCAACCGCCGCCGCGACGGCTGCCCGTACGGCGGCGTCGTCGGTCACGTCGGCCGTGACGGGCACGGTGCCGGGCGGTGCCCCGGCCGGGTCGCGGTCCAGTACGGCGACGCGGGCGCCGCGGCGCAGCAGCAGGGCGGCGGTGGCGGCGCCGATCCCGGATGCGCCGCCGGTGACGATCGCCGCCATGCCGGCGAAGTCGCGTCCTTCCGTAGGGGCCGGGGATGCGTGCGGTCCGACGGCGCCGCTCATTCCGCGGCCTCCTGTCCCCCGGTCCGCCACACCGGCCCGTCCGGGAAGCGGTGTGCGGCGACCGAGGCGGTTTTCATCCGGGCCGAGAAACCGGGGGCTGTGGGCGCCCGGTAGCGGCCGCCCTCGACGACGGCCGGGTCGGTGAAGTGCTCGTGGAGGTGGTCGACGTACTCGATCGCCCGGTCCTCCAGGCTCCCGGACACCGCCACGTAGTCGAACATCGCCAGGTGCTGCACCAGTTCGCACAGCCCGACCCCGCCCGCGTGCGGGCACACCGGCACGCCGTACTTGGCGGCGAGCAGCAGGATCGCCAGGTTCTCGTTGACGCCCGCCACCCGGGCCGCGTCGATCTGGATGAAGTCCACCGCCCGGGCCTGGAGCAACTGCTTGAAGACGACGCGGTTGGCGGCGTGCTCCCCGGTGGCGACCTTGACCGGCTGGCCGGCCCGCACGGCGGCGTGCCCGAGGATGTCGTCGGGGCTGGTCGGCTCCTCGATCCAGTACGGCCGGTACGGCGCGAGCGCGGTCATCCAGCGCACCGCGTCGGCCACGTCCCAGCGCTGGTTGGCGTCGACCGCGATGCGCACCGCGGGCCCGACGGCCTCCCGCACCAGCCGCAGCCGCCGCAGGTCGTCGTCGAGGTCGGCGCCCACCTTGAGTTTGATCTGCCCGAACCCGTCGGCCACCGCCCGCTCGGCCAGCCGTACGAGCGTGGCGTCGTCGTGGCCGAGCCAGCCGGGCGAGGTGGCGTACGCGGGGTAGCCCTCGGCGCGGAGCCGGGCGGCGCGTTCCTCGCGGCCGGGTGCGGCGGTCCGCAGGACGGCCAGCGCCTCGTCCGGGGTCAGCGCGTCGGTGAGGTAGCGGAAGTCGACGAGGGAGACCAGCTCCTCGGGCGACATGGCGGCCAGGTACGCCCACAGCGGCAGGCCGGCGCGGGTGGCGGCCAGGTCCCAGGCGGCGTTGACGAGCGCCCCGGCCGCCATGTGCGTCACGCCCTTCTCCGGGCCGAGCCAGCGGAGCTGCGAGTCGTGGGTCAGGTCGCGGTGCAGGGCGGCCAGACCGGCGGCTGTCGCGGGGGCCGGGCGGCCGGTCACGGACGGTGCGAGGGCGCGGATCGCGGCGGCGGCGAGGTCGTTGCCGCGGCCGAGGGTGAAGCACAGGCCGTGCCCCCGGCCGCCGTCGGCGGTGTGCAGGACGACGTAGGCGGCGGAGTAGTCGGGGTCCGGGTTCATGGCGTCCGAGCCCTCGCGCCGCCGCGAGGTGGGGAAGCGGACGTCGTGGACCTCGACCTCCGTGACGGGCGCGGGTGCGGTGACGGCCATGCGTACGCCTCCGGCGAGGTGCGGGCGGACATCGGACCTTTCCCGGACCTCCGATGTATAGCGCCGCTTCCCACCACCGTCCAGAGGGCGCGGCGGAGTTGCCCGCCGCTGTCCGGACCCGGACGCGGGGCGGGGTCCGGCCGGCCGCTGGGGGGGGCGGGCGGGAGGCGGGCCGGACGGAATCCGAACACGTCGGATGTATGCACACTCGTTCGTGCACAGGGGCTGCGTCGGGGTCCCACGGACGCCGTAGGCTGGGGGCGCACGCAATGGAACTGCTGCCGGTGGCCGCCCCGAGGAGGCGGCGCCGGTCGGAAGGAGGCGCTGGGTGATCGAGCTCGACGGAGTTCCCGAGCTGATCGACCCGGTCATGGTGGCCGCGTTCGAGGGCTGGAACGACGCCGGCGACGCCGCCTCCGCCGCGGTCGCGCACCTGGACCGGGAGTGGAAGGGGGAGGTGTTCGCCGCGCTGGACGCGGAGGACTACTACGACTTCCAGGTCAACCGTCCGACGGTCTGGCTGGACGGCGGCGTCCGCAAGATCACGTGGCCCACGACGCGGCTCTCCGTCGTGCGGATCGCCGACGCGAACGGCAAGGGCAAGCCGCGCGACCTGGTGCTGGTGCGCGGCATCGAGCCCAGCATGCGCTGGCGCTCGTTCTGCAACGAGATCCTGGGCTTCGCCCACGAGTTGGGCGTGGAGATGCTGGTGGTGCTGGGCGCGCTGCTCGGCGACACCCCGCACACCCGGCCGGTGCCGGTCAGCGGGGTCACCTCCGACCCGGACCTGGCCCGCACGATGGACCTGGAGGAGACCCGGTACGAGGGCCCCACCGGCATCGTCGGCATCCTCCAGGAGGCGTGCACCCACGCGGGCGTCCCGGCGGTCAGCCTGTGGGCGGCGGTGCCGCACTACGTCTCGCAGCCGCCGAACCCGAAGGCGACCCTGGCCCTGCTCAACCGCCTGGAGGACCTGCTCGACCTGCGTATCCCGCTGGGCGAGCTGAGCGAGGACGCGCGCGCCTGGCAACTGGGCGTGGACCAGCTGGCGGCGGAGGACAGCGAGGTCGCCGAGTACGTCCAGTCGCTGGAGGAGGCGCGGGACACCGCCGACCTCCCGGAGGCGTCGGGCGAGGCCATCGCCCGGGAGTTCGAACGCTACCTGCGGCGCCGGGACCCGCAGGCCGGGCCCGGCCTGGCGACCGAGGGCGGGGTGGCCGACGGCCGCGACGGCTCGTACCTGCGCGACACGGCGAGCGGCCGTACCCGCCCGCCGAAACCGGCGCCCAAGGAGCCCAAGGACCCGAAGGACACGAGGGGGCCGAACGGCGAGTCGGACAGCCCGGCGGAGCCCACGGGCCCGGACACCGGGGTCCCGGGCACCGCGGAACCGCAGCCCGGGAAGCCGGACGCCACGGCACCGGAAGACGGCCGAGGGAACGACAAGGCGGACGACCGGGTGGAAGGCCGGGCCGACGACTCCGAGGACTGACGGCGCCGGGGACGGCCTCCGGGTCGTCCCCTAAGGCGCGGCCGGGGCGGGCTCCTCCTCATCGGTGATCTTTGGTGAGCCCGTGCGGGAGAAGCTGCTCTTCGTCTTCGTACGAACGAGCCCCGGCTCGCCCACCCCTTGGAGTCCCCTTGCGCACCCGCATCCGTACGGTAGCCCTGGCCGCCGCCCTGACCACCACGCTCGTCACGGGGGCCACCGCGGTACCGGCGGCCGCGGCGCCCGCACCGGCCGGGGCGTCCTGCACGCACACGACCGCGTCCACTCCGCAGACAAGCCTGGGCACCGAAGCACTCGCGCAGGCCCTGCGCGGGCTGCCGGACCGGGACACCACCGCGGCCCTGGTGCGCGTGGGCGGGCAGGAGACCTGGCACGGCAGCGCCGGGGTCCGCTCCTTGAAGACCGGGCGCGGCCCCCTGGAGAACGCCCGGTTCCGGGCGGGCTCGACCACCAAGGCGGTCACCTCGGCGATCGTGCTCCAGCTCGCCGCCGAGCGGAAGCTCGACCTGGACGGCACCGTGCAGCATTACCTCCCCGGCCTGCTGACCGACACCTTCGAGCCCATCACCGTACGGCAGTTGCTGACCTTCACCAGCGGGCTGCAGCCGGGGGCGTCCCTCGGCGCGGAGAACGCCGAGGGGTACGTGAACCGCTTCCGGACCCTCACCCCGCGCGCCGTCGTCGCGGCGTCCGTCGCCAAGGGTCCCTACCGGGGGCCGGGCGAGGGGCCGGGCAAGAAGCAGCGCTATGCCAACATCGATTACACCGTGCTGGGCCTGCTGATCGAGAAGGTCACCGGCGACACGTACGCGCACCAGGCGCGGAACCGGATCTTCCGTCCGGCCGGCATGACGCACACCTCGTTCCCTGACGGCCCCGACCCGCGCATCCACGGCCCGCACCACCGGGGCTACCAGCGCCTGGCGGACGGCGAGGTGGTGGACGCCACCGAGTGGAACATGTCGGACCGCTGGGCCGCCGGCGACATGATCTCCACCACCGCCGACCTGGAGAAGTTCCTCGTCGCGCTGTTCCGGGGCAGGCTCGTGCCGCAACCGCTGCTGGACGCGGAGATGTTCACCGTCCCGGACATCGAGGGCGCCCGGCTGAGCGCCGGACTCGAACGCCAGGATCTCGGCGGCGGCCTGATCCTCTGGGGCAAGAGCGGTGCCCGCCCGGGTTACAGCACCCTCTTCGCCGCCGACCGGAACCTGTGCCGGACGCTCGTGTACTCCGTCAACGCCGTCGACGCCAAGGCCGAGACGATGAACCCGGTCGCCCAGCGGCTCGTACAGGCCGTCTTCGCACCGGGCAGGCGCTGAGACGCAGGCGGCCACCGCCTGCCGCCGCGGAACGCCGGTCCTTCACACACGATCCACCGCGACCGCCGTGTACGTCGTGGTCGGCAGCGGCGGGTCCACGTCGAAGCGCGCGTTGGGCAGATAGACGCGGTCCCCCCAGGCGGCAGCGGTGGTCGGTATTTGGAAGCGCGGGTCGGTGATACGGGCGATCGCCCGGCCGTACGACCCGACGCGGTTCAGGCGCAGCACGTCGACGGCGTTCTGGGCCTGCTGCACGACGTACAGGTCCTGGTCCAGGAGCAGCAGCCCGTCCCCGTTCACGAGCCGCGGGCCGGTGTGTGTCACCTTGCGGGCGACGCCGGTGCGCGGATCGACCCGGAAGAGGACACCCGCGTAGGCGTTGACGACGAGCAGCGCCGTGCCGTCCGGGGTGCGTTCGATGCCGTTCGCCGAGAAGTCCCCGCCCTGGACCCATTCGCCGGTCAGCGGCAGGGTGCGGAGGCCGTCGGGGCCGGGCAGTTCGCCGTTCTTGCCGAGGGGCAGGACGTGGAGTTCGGGGCGGAAGCTGTCGGTGAAGTAGGCGGCGTCGCGGGTGAGGACGACGTCGTTGACGAAGTTCTGCCCGTCGCCGGCCCGGTAGGCCGCCAGGACGGCACCGTCGCGGGTGTCGACGACGCGGAGCGCGCCCGGGCCGCCCGCGACGAACAGCCGTCCCCGGGCGTCGGTCCGCATGCCGACGGCCTGCCGTCCCGTCCCGAGGCTGCCGGTGATCAGCCGTCCCCGGCCGGTGGCCAGGTCGGCGCGGTAGACCGAGGCGTCGGCCAGGGAGCCGAAGTACGCGTACGGGCCGGGGCCGATGGCGATGCCCTCGGGCCGGAACCCGTCGGGCAGGGGGATCGTGGTCGGCCACCGGCCGCCCGCGCGGGCCGGTGCGGCCAGGGGCCCGAGTGCGGCGCCGGCGCCCAGTGCGGTGGCGGTGGCGAGCAGTCTTCGGCGGGACAGGGAACGTGACATGGTGCGCGTCCTTCCTGCGGGGTGCCTGGGACCACTCAGCCCAGCACAGCCCGGAGCCCGCCGTACGCCGCACCGGCACGTCTTCACAAGTGAAGCGGGGCGCTCCCTCGTGAGAGGGAACGCCCCGGAAGGAAGGGAGGCGGCGAACCGTTTCGCCGGTGGCTGGTCAGCGCGTCACAGGGCGACGCCGAGCAGTGCGTCCACGGCCCGCGACACGAGGCCGGGCGCGCCCTCGTCGCTGCCGCCGTCCGCGGCCTGCGCGGCGGCCCAGCGGTCGACCGCGGCGAGCGCGGCCGGCGAGTCCAGGTCGTCCGCCAGCGCCGTACGGATCTCCTCCAGCAGCGCGTCGGCCGACGGGCCGTCCGGGCGGGAGACCGCGGCACGCCAGCGCGCCAGCCGCTCCACGGCCTCGTCCAGGACCGCGTCCGTCCACTCCCAGTCGGCCCGGTAGTGGTGCGCGAGCAGGGCCAGGCGGATCGCCGCCGGGTCCGTGCCGTCGCGCCGCACCTGGGAGACGAAGACCAGGTTGCCCTTGGACTTGGACATCTTCTCGCCGTTCAGGGCGACCATGCCGGCGTGCACGTACGCCTGGGCGAAGGGGTGCTCGCCGGTCAGGGCCTGGGCGTGCGAGGCGCCCATCTCGTGGTGCGGGAAGGCGAGGTCGGAGCCGCCGCCCTGCACGTCGAAGCCCATGCCGAGGTGTTGCAGGGCGATGGCGACGCACTCGATGTGCCAGCCCGGGCGGCCGCGCCCGAGCGAGGCGCCGTCCCAGCTGGGGTCGCCGTCGCGGGCGGCCATCCACAGCATCGGGTCGAGCGGGTTCTTCTTACCGGGGCGTTCCGGGTCGCCGCCGCGCTCGGCGGACAGCACCCGCATCGCCTCGGCGTCGAGCCGGGAGACCTCGCCGAAGTGCCGGTCGGCCTCGACGGAGAAGTAGATGTCGCCTTCGAGCTCGTAGGCGGCGCCGCTGTCGCGCAGCCGCTCGACCATCGGGACGATCCACGGTATGGCCTCGACGGCGCCGACGTACTCGCGCGGCGGGAGCATCCGCAGGGCCGTCATGTCCTCGCGGAACAGGGCGGTCTCCCGCTCGGCGAGCGCGGTCCAGTCGTCGCCGGTGGCCAGGGCCCGCTCCAGGAGGGGGTCGTCGACGTCGGTGACGTTCTGCACGTAGTGCACCTGGCGCTTCGTGTCGAGCCACACGCGCTGAACCAGGTCGAACGCGTTGTAGGTCGCCGCGTGCCCCATGTGGGTGGCGTCGTACGGCGTGATGCCGCAGACGTAGATACGGGCGACGGGACCGGGGGCGAGGGTCACCCGTCCGCCGGTCGCGGTGTCGTGGATCTCCAGGTCGCGGCCCTGACCGGGCAGGGCGGGGACCTCAGAAGCGGGCCATGCATGCATGTCTTGAGCGTAACCGGATGCACGTTCCGCATACGAACCGGACCTCGGATCTTGGCCGAGAAGGCTCTCTTGCGCCGAAGGGTGATCTGTGCTTGCCGAGCCGTCGCCAGGGCCTGGGCAAGTCCCCGGGCCTGCTACGACGCCCCACGGCAGGCTCCCGGCCGCCCCTCGGCCGCGCCCTGGCGGGCGCCGCGGGCCGCCGCCACCGCGTCTCAGACCGGCGGCCAGGGGATCGGCGGCCAGTCCCCTCCGGGCCGCGGGTGCACACCGGTGCGCAGCAGGTCCGCCACCCGGGCGCGCAGCGCCGCCAGCTCGGCGGCGGTGATCAGTCCGGCGAGCCGGGCGGCGAGCGGAGCGCCCTCCTCCAGTGCCGTGGCGAGCCGCTCCAGCACCTCGCGGGCCTCCTCGGTCAGCGGCTCACCCGCCCAGCCCCACAGGAGCGTACGCAGCTTGTCCTCGGCGTTGAAGGTGACGCCGTGGTCGATGGCGTAGAGCCGGCCCCCGTCGGCGGGCAGCAGATGGCCGCCCTTGCGGTCGCCGTTGTTGATCACGGCGTCCAGGACCGCCAGGCGCCGCAGCCGCTCGTCGTCGGCGTGTACCAGAAGTGCCGTACGCCCTCCGCCGACCTCGGCGAAACCCACCGGTTTCCAGCCGGGCCCCGGCTCCTCCCCCTCGACCAGCGCCAGCAGCTCCGCGCCCTCGGGCGCCGCCTCGATCCACTCCTGGACCATGCCCTGCCCGTACGGGCCGTCGCGCAGCACGGTGGTGGGGACCAGGTCCCAGCCGGTGGCCCGGGACAGCTCGTACGCGGCGACCTCGCGCTGGGCGAGCGTGCCGTCGGGGAAGTCCCAGAGCGGACGCTCGCCGGCGACGGGCTTGTAGACGCAGGTGCCGCTGACGTCCTCGTGGGTGATCGTGCAGTACAGGACGGCGTTGGACGCCTCGCGGACCTGTCCGCGTACGGTCAGCTCGCCGTGGGTGAGGGCGTCGGCGGTCAGCCGTCCCGGGCGGCCCGCGGCGTGGGCGGATATGCCGCCGTTCGCCCCGCCGCTCCCGTCGCCGTTCGCCTGCCCGTCCGGGCCCGTGCCCTGGCCGCCGTCCGGGCCCGTGCCCTGGCCGCCGTCCGGGCCCGTGCCCTGGCCGCCGTCCGGGCTGTCACCCTGGCCGTCACCCGTACGGCCGCCCGCCACCTGGTCCGCCGCCGCCCGGCCGACCGGTCCGCCGCGCGGCGCCACCGTCTCCTCCCCCGGCATCACGCGTCCCGCCGGTATCCGTTCTGACGCGGGCATACGTGTCCCTCCGGGTCGAGCGGCAGGCTGCACAGCGGGCAGGGCGGGCGCCCCGCGTTGACGACTTCCAGGGCCCGCTTGGCGAAGGAGCGGGCCATCGTGCCGGTGAGGCGTACGCGCAGCATCGGCGGCCCGTTCTCGTCGTCCTGGAGCAGCCGCTCCTCGGCCTCGGCGAGATCCTCGTCGGTGTCGGCCTCCAGCTCGACCAGCGCCTGGGCTTCGATGATCATGCGCTGTTCGTCGCCGTCCCAGGCGAGCGCCATCGTGCCGACCCGGAACTCCTCCTCGACCGGCGATTCCAGCGGAGCGGTGTCGGACAGTTCGGCGGGGGCCACCGCGGGGACGGGCGCGTTGCCGCCGCTGCGGCGCACCACCTCGTCCAGCAGCTCGTCGACGCGCTCGGCGAGCGCGGCGACCTGGGTCTTCTCCAGGGCGACACTGGTGGTACGGCCGGAAGCCGTCGCCTGGAGGAAGAAGCTACGGCGGCCAGGCAGCCCGACCGTACCGGCCACGAAGCGGTCCGGCGCGTCGTAGAAGAACACCTGACGGGACAACGTCCTGCTCCGTTTGCTCGACTGCGGGGTCACTGAGGTCGCTGCGGTTCCTGTGGGTGTGGCTTCCGGGTGCGGAACGCAGGAGGTGTGGCGGGCAGCGCCGTCGCACCACCCTACTGCGCCCGCTGATCACGCTCCGCCCGCGCCACCGCCGACGGCCGCGTCCCGGTCGTCCGCCGCCGTACTGCCGTCCGCCCGTGGCGCCAGCCCGCCGAAGTGGCCGGTGTCGCCGAGGCGTACGAGGTAGGGCCGCAGCCGGGTCCAGCGGATCGCGGTCAGCGAACAGGGCTCGACCGAGATCCGCTGGAAGAGGTCGAAGTGCAGACCGAGGGCCTCGGCGACGAGGGACTTGATGATGTCGCCGTGCGAGCACATCGCGTAGACGGCCTCGGGGCCGTGCTCCGCCTCGATCCGGGCGTTCCAGTCGCGCACCGCGTCCACGGCGCGGGCCTGCATGGCGCGCATGGACTCCCCGCCCGGGAAGGCGGCGGCGGACGGGTGCTGCTGGACGACCTCCATCAGCGGCTCGTCGTTGAGTTCGGCCAGTTTGCGGCCCGACCAGTCACCGTAGTCGCACTCGTTGATGCGGTCCTCGACGTGCAGCGGCAGGCCGGGCCGGGCGTCCAGGAGCGGCCGCACGGTCTCCAGACAGCGCTCCAGCGGGCTGCTCACGACGGCGGCGAGCGGCAGGTCCGCGAGGCGGCCGGGGAGCGCGGCGGCCTGGGCGGCGCCCCGCTCGTCGAGGGTCACCCCGGGCATCCGCCCGGCGAGCAGGCCGGACGTGTTGGCGGTGGAGCGGCCGTGCCGCACCAGGATCAGCGTGGGCATGGCAGACAGCCTACGTTCCCGGGGTGGCGGGCCGGACACGGGACCGCCGCACCGGGTACGGGACCGCCGCACCGGGTGCGCGGGCGGGGGCTCCTGGCACGACGCGGCACGACGAGTGACAATTCCCCGTGTGATCGTCGACTGCGCCATCTACCAGGACGGCCGCCGCACCGAAGGGCCGGAGGACTTCTCCGACGCCCTCGAAGCGGCGCGCGCCGAGGGTCACTCCTTCCTGTGGCTCGGGCTGCACGAGCCCACCACGGAGGAGTTCGACCATGTCAGCAGGGAGTTCGGGCTGCACCCGCTCGCCGTGGAGGACGCGCTCAAGGCCCATCAGCGGCCGAAGCTGGAGGTGTACGACGACTCCCTGTTCGTGGTGCTCAAACCGATCGCCTACGACGACGCGGCGGGCTCGGTCTCGGCCAGCGAGCTGATGATCTTTCTCGGGGACTCCTTCGTCGTGGTCGTCCGGCACGGCGCGGCCAGCCCGCTGACCGCCGTACGCCGCCGCCTGGAGCACGAACCGGACGTCCTGCGGCACGGCCCCACCGCGGTGCTGTACGCGGTCAGTGACGCGGTGGTCGACCACTACATCGAGGTGGCCACGGAACTCCAGGTGGACCTGGAGGAGTTGGAGGCGGAGGTGTTCGCGCCGTCCCGGTCGGACAGCGGCAACACCGCCGCCGCGATCTACGCGTTCAAGCGCGAGGTGCTGGAGTTCCGGCGGGCCACCAACCCGCTGGTGGAGCCGATGCTGCGGCTGCAGAACCCCGGCGTGCCCTTCGTGCACGACGAGGCACGGCCGTTCTTCCGGGACGTCGGTGACCACCTCACCCGCGCCAACGAGTCCGTCGAGGGCCTGGACCGGCTGCTGTCCGACATCCTCAGCGCCCACCTGGCACAGATGGGCGTGCGCCAGAACGACGACATGCGCAAGATTTCCGCCTGGGCGGCCCTGGCGGCCGTACCGACGCTGATCGCGGGCGTCTACGGCATGAACTTCGAGCACATGCCCGAACTGAAATGGTCCTGGGGCTACTACGGCATCCTGCTGCTGATGGTGGTCATCGAGCTGTCGCTGTACCGCCTCTTCAAACGCCGCGACTGGCTCTGAGCGGCCGCCCGTCTCAGACGGGCCCGGGTGCCGCGGCGGCCGGACCGCCCAGCGCGTCGCGCCGCTCCGGGAGGCGCAGCGAGACCGTCCGGCGCCGTCCGGCGAGCCGTTCGTGGACGTGCACCGCGCGGATGCCGGCGGCGAGGAGGGCGGAATTCGGCCGCGGCCGGCCCAGGATGCGTCCCATGTGGTCCAGCACGGCCAGGCTGACGTCCCGGTGGACCTCGGCCTCGGCGCGCGCCGCGTCGCGCAGCGCGCGCCGGGCCGCCGGGCCGTGGCCCCGCGCCGCCGGCCGCTGCAGCTCCTCGTGGCAGTAGGCGAGGGGGTTCTCCTGGTCATGGGCAATCATCAGGACCACCGTGCCGGGCGGCCTCGGGGCCGGCTCCCGTAGCGGTGCGGGGATCAGCGCGGCGATCCGCCCGTTCTCCCGGCCGTCCCGGGCCTCGCCGCTGGCCGAGAGCACCGGGGCACCTCCGATACGCCGCCCGCGCAGAAGAAGAGTGCAGTGCGGTACGGCGAAGGGGGCAACCGTGGCGTCGGCCAACTCCCCCGGACAGGTGACATGACGGACGGCCTGCGGACCGGCTCGAAGCGGGCTCGGGAGGTGGGGCGGAGGACGGTCCGGGAGACGGCCCGGAACCGTTCGGGAAGGCGGTCCGGCGGCCGGACGGAGCACCGTGGCGTAACCACGCGGGCCGTCTCCGCGTTGTGCCGGGTGACGGCCGTGGCGGGGAAGACCCCCGAGCCCCCACCACGGCCGCAGGCTTGCCCCGGGCCGGTGCCCGGCCCGGCGTCCCCGCCGCCCGGGCCCGTCCCCGCGCCGCTGCCGTCCGGGCCGACACCCGCTCCCCGCCGTCCGGACCCGTCCGGCGCCTCCCGCGGCCCCTTGTGCCGGCTATGCCAGACCCGCGCGCTCCAGTGCCTCGGTGCCCGCCCGCAGCGAGGCGATGCGCTCCTCCAGCGTGAAGCCGGCGGGCGCGAGGGTCAGCGTGGTCACGCCGGCCGCCGCGTACGCCTGCATCCGGTCCGCGATGCGCTCGACGGAGCCCAGCAGCGTGGTCTGGTCGATCAGCTTCTGCGGGATCGCGGCCGCCGCGCCCTCCTTGTCGCCGGAGAGGTACTTGTCCTGGATCTCGGCGGCCTCCTTCTCGTAGCCCATGCGCTGCGCGAGCTGGTTGTAGAAGTTCTGCTTGCGGCTGCCCATGCCGCCCACGTACAGCGCCGTGTACGGGCGGAAGGTGTCGGCGAGCGCGCTGACGTCCTGGTCGGCGCCGACGGCCAGCGGCAGCGTCGGGCAGACGTCGAAGCCCTCCAGGGTCTTGCCCGCCTTCTCCCGGCCGGCCCGGATGTGCGTGATCGCCGTCTCCTCCAGGTGGTCGGCGGACGGGAAGATCAACAGCGCGCCGTCGGCGATCTCACCGGTCTGGGTGAGGTTCTTGGGACCGATCGCGGCGATGTAGAGCGGGATGTGCGCGCGCTGCGGGTGCACCGTCAGCTTCAGCGGCTTGCCCGGGCCGCCGGGCAGCGGCAGCGTCCAGTGCTGACCCTCGTAGGACAGCCGCTCGCGGGTCATCGCCTTACGGACGATCTCGACGTACTCCCGGGTACGGGCCAGCGGCTTGTCGAACTTCACGCCGTACCAGCCCTCGGAGACCTGCGGCCCCGAGACGCCCAGGCCCAGGCGGAAGCGGCCGCCGGACAGCGAGTCGAGGGTGGCGGCCGTCATCGCGGTCATCGCGGGCGTACGGGCCGGGATCTGGAAGATCGCCGAGCCGACGTCGATGCGCTCGGTCTGCGAGGCGACCCAGGAGAGCACGGTGGGGGCGTCGGAGCCGTACGCCTCGGCCGCCCAGCACACCGCGTAGCCGAGCCGGTCGGCCTCCTGCGCGACGGCCAGATTGTCCGCGTCCATCCCGGCGCCCCAGTAGCCGAGGTTGATCCCGAGCTTCATACCGCTCCCCTTACTGATCAGTAACGTCGGTGTTCCGGGGACTCTAGCGCGGGGTGGCGCCGGCCGTCACCGGCCGACCGGCCGCGGGCCTGCGGCGCGGCGGGCCGCCGGAGTTGTCCACAGGCCGGCGGCGCAGCGCACGGCCGGTTGTCCACAGGGTCCCGTGAGCCGGCCGACGGGCCAGTAATCTCAGGGCTCATGGAGCAAAGGCACCTCGGCCGTACGGGCCTGCGCGTGTCCCGTCTCGGCCTCGGCACCCTGACCTGGGCCAGGGACACCGACGAGCACGACGCCGCCGAGCAGCTCAAGGTGTTCTGGGAGGCCGGCGGCACCCTCGTGGACACCGCGGACGTGTACGCCGACGGCGGCGCCGAGTATCTGCTCGGCCGGCTCTGCGAGGGGCTGGTGCCGCGCCGGGACCTGGTCATCGCCACGAAGGCGGGCAGCGTCCTGGACGCGGACCGCCGCGTCGACGGCTCCCGCCGCCACCTCCTGGACGCGCTGGACGCCTCGCTGGAACGTCTCGGCACGGACTACGTGGACCTCTGGCAGTTGCACGCCTTCGACCCGCACACCCCGCTCGAAGAGACCCTCCAGGCGCTCGACATCGCCGTCGCCACCGGCCGCGCGCGCTATGTCGGCGTCTCGAACTTCTCCGGCTGGCAGTTGGCCAAGGCGGCGACCTGGCAGCTCTCCGCCCCGACCCTGCGCACGCGGCTGGCCGGCACCCAGATGGAGTACTCCCTCCTCCAGCGCGGCATCGAACGGGAGCTGCTGCCCGCGGCGCGTGACCTGGGCGTCGGCCTGCTGCCCTCGTCGCCGCTGGGCCGCGGGGTGCTCACCGGCAAGTACCGGCACGCCACCCCGGCCGACTCGCGCGGCGCCTCGGAGCAGCTCGCGCCCTTCGTCGCCCCGTACCTGGACGACACGGCGGGCCGGATCGTCGAGGCGGTCACCACGGCCGCCGACGGGCTCGCCGCCACCGCGCTGCAGGTGGCCCTCGCCTGGGTGCGCGACCGGCCGGGCGTCACCGCCCCGGTCGTCGGCGCACGCACGGCGCAGCAGCTCAGAGCCGCTTTGTCAGTGGAGACCCTTAGTCTTCCTGACGAGATCTGCCGGGCCCTGGACGATGTCTCGGCCCCGGTGCACCACTATCCCGACCACGACTGGAGCACGCTGTGAGTACCGACCGCCTCCCGGACGAGGACGCGCCCGAGCCCACCGCGCCCGGCCCGGAGACCGCTCCCGAGGAGGCCGAGGGCGCGGCGGAAGGCGACGGTGCGGCGGAAGGCGACGGCGGGCCCGGGGCGGACGGGGACGGTCCGATGGTGGACGCGCCCGCCACCACCGCCTCGGACGCCGCCACCGCTCCGGCCGCCCCGGCAGCCGCCGCCCCCGCCGCGCGGGGTGGCGCGCCCAGTGCCGCCGCGCTGGCGGCGGCCGTGCGGGCCGTGGAGAGCGGGGAGCGGTCGGCGGACTCGTTCTTCACCGAGCGGTCGCCCCGGTCGGGCGGCGCCGGTGCGGCGGCGGGCGCCCGGAAGCCCCAGGGCGCCGTACCGGCCCCCGCGACGGGCGCCCCGGAGCGCGGCGGCCCGGCGGGAGCCCCGCCGCAGGCCACCGCCGTTTCCGACCAGAACGGCTCCCCCGGCCACACCCGTCCGGCCCCGGGCGGTGACGGCGGCGGCCGCCCCGCCCCCGCCACGCACACGACGCCCCATCCGGCCACGACCGCGGACCTGGCCCCCGGTCTCGACGGCGTGCGGCAGGTCCTGACGGCGGGCGGCGCCCCGGAGACCCTGGCCGAGAAGACCGCCGAGACGCTCGGCGAGCGCGCGGCGGAGGCGCTGCGCGAGGACCCGTGGCAGTTGCTCGCCGTACCGGGTGTCCGTCCCGAGCAGGCCGACGGCTTCGCGCGGGCGCTGCTCGGCCCGGCCTGCGGCCCGGACGACGACCGGCGTGCGCAGGCCCTGGTCGGCTGGCTGCTGGAGCAGGCCGCGCTGGCGGGGCACTCGGCGCTGGAGGCGCCCGCGCTGCGCGCCGCGCTCGCCCAGCGCTCCGTACCGGATCCGGACGAGGCCCTGCAGACGGCCATCGCCGAGGGAGCCGTGCTGGTCTTCCAGGACGCCGTCGAGACGCCCGGCGGAGCCCGTCCGTCGGCCGGCGACGAGGACGAGGAACAGCCGGTCCGGGTCCTGCTCGGGCTGGACCGGTTCGCCATGGCCGAGGAGAGCGTCGCGGACGGCCTGGCGCGGCTGCTCAACACCTTCGAGGAGCCCTCCGACGAGGAGCCCGGTAGCGAGGAGCCCGGTGACGCGGAGCCCACCGGCGCGGATGGCGAACCGGCCGCGGTCAGCGCACCGGAGCACGACGGCCCCTCGGAGCCGGGCGACGGCACACCCGAGGACGACACCTCTGGACAGGACCACGCCTCCGCACAGGACGACGCTTCCGTACGGGACCACGCCTCCGCACGGGCCGACGTCCCCGTACAGGACGACATCCCCGTACGGGCCGTACGGCAGCCCTCCGCCGCCGCGTGGGACGCCGCCGCCGCGGCCGCCCCCTCCCCTTCCGCCGCTGAGCTGATCCGTGCCGCGGCCCGCAGCGGCCTGGTCGCGCACACCGGAGCCGAGGCCGCCCGCGCCGAGCCCGCCGCGCTGATCGCCGCGGCCCGCGCGCTCGGTCTGCGGGCGTGCGGTGCCACACACACCCCGGACGGCCGCACCCGCCTGGCCCGGCACCTCGCCGAGGCCGTCGGCACGTACACCGGCCCGGCGGCGGCCCCGGCGCCCGGAGACGCCTCCGAGGCCGCCGTCACGCTCTCCGGGCTGCTGGCCGGCCGCGAAGGCCCCGGCCGGGACGCGGACGGCGCGCTCGCCCTGGACCTGCTCGTCGTCCTGGACGCGCCCCAACTGGACCTGGAGACCGCCGCACTGCTCGTGGAGTCGCTGACCGACGGCGCCCGGCTGGTGCTCAGCGGCGACCCCGGCCTGCTGTGGTCGGCCGGTCCGGGCCGGCTCTTCGCGGACGTACTGGCCGCCCGCTGCTGCCCCCAGGTCGCCTCCCGCACCCCGGACTTCGGGCCGGTCGGCGAGCTGGTCTCCGGCATCGGCATCGGTGAGCTGCACCAGGTCGAGGCGCCCGGCAAGGAAGTAGTGATCATCCCGGCGCGCGATCCCGGCGAGGCGGTGCACCGTACCGTCCAGCTCGTCGCCGACTCGGTGCCCCGGGCGATCGGCGTGCCCGCCGAGCAGACGCAGGTCGTCACCGTCGGCCACGGCGGTGCCGCGGGCACCCGCGCGCTGAACGCGGCCCTCAAGGAGCGGCTCAACCCCGGCCCCGGCCGGTTCGGCGGCTTCGACCCGGGCGACCGCGTCGCCTACTCCCCCGCCCCCGGCCGTACGGTCACCGGCAGGGTCACCGGAGCCGACGCGGCCGGCCTGCACCTGGACTGCGCCGGCTCCCCCGTGGTCGTACCGCGTGAGCGGGTGGGCCCGGACACGGTCCGGCACGGGTGGGCCGTCACCGCCCACCAGGCGGCCGGGGCGCGCTGGCCCGCCGTGGTGGCCGTCCTGCCGGGCGACGCCGCGAAGGGCCTCACCCGCTCCTGGGTGTACACCGCCTTCAGCCGCGCCGAGCGCCATCTGTCCGTCGTGCAGGGCGTCGACCAGGCGCTGCCGCGCGCGGTCGCGGAGATTCCGGCGAAGGAGCGCACCACCCGTCTGCGGACGCTGCTCCAGTTGCACACGGCGCAGGCCACGGCGGACGCGTCGGCCGGCTGACCGCACCACGCCCGGTGCGGGGGGGGCGGCGCGTCGGTACGCGCCGCCCTGGCACCGCCACCCGACAGGGCGTCCGTACGCCGTCAGCGGTCCCCGTCGAGTGTCTCCAGTACGTCGTCGTCATCGGCGCCCAGTTCCTCGTCGAAGACGGAGCTGACGTCGAAGCGGCACACCACCCGCTGCGGATCGGTCTGGTCGAACGGCGCGGACAGCCACTCCCCCGGTTCCGGCGTCTCGTCGGCGGCGACGACCCACAGGGTGGAGTCGCCCTCCTCCAGGCCGAACTCCTTGTGCCGGGTGGCGATCTCGTCCGGTTCGAACTCCCCGAAGAGCACGCCCAGCGCCGCGTGCACACTGCTGCCGACCACGCCGGCCACCGATCCCGTACCGCCGTTGACCGCCCTGGCCTCCGCCGCGGCGTCGGCGGCCGACTCCGGATCGAGGTCGGCGATCCGCTGCGCCTGCGAGAGCAGCCGCTGTGGTTCGACCACCGCGTAGTCGCGCCGGATCAGCACGCTGAGCGCGCTGGGTTCCTCCGGGCCCGCGTAGGCGGGCAGGGTGTCGTTGCCGGGGATCTCGAAGGGAGTGACCTCGTCATAGGTGTCGTACAGCAGCTCGTCGTACGCCTCAGCCGCCGCGGCGAGTTCGTCGAACGCGGCGTAGACGGCGGGATCGTCCTGGCCCGAGCGGTGTTCGACCGCGTCGAGGTGACGGTCCAGCGCGGCTTTTACCGCCTCGGCGGCGGCACGTACCTCGGCAGCGGAAGGCTGCGCAGCATCAGACATAGTGCAGACGCTATCCGTACCGGGGCCGGTCCCGCACAATAGATGCGATGCCGGAATACGAATTCTGCGATGTGTATGTGCCGCGAGGGGTCTCCCGCAAGGCCGCCACACGCCTGCTGACCGACCATGCCGAGTACGGACACTGGGAGTTGGACCGTCTGCGCCTCAACCCTGACGGCAGCCGCCGCGTGCGGCTGCGCCGCCGTATCATCCGCCAGATCCGGGCGACCTGGTGAACCGCCACGGCCGCCGCGGCACGGACCGGACCGCGTGATCGCTCCCGGAATCCCCGGTTCCGTACGAGCCGTACGAGCCGGTGCCGGACAGCCCCGCGCACGAAGGGCGCCGGTACGAGAGGCTCGTGCACGACGGGCCGCCGGCCGGCAGCACCCTTCCCGACACCTCCGCATACGTCAGAGCGGGCCCCGCCGGCGCGGGGCCCGCTCTGACGTGCCGGTCTGACGGCGCGGCCGGGCCGGTGCGCGACCGTCCGGCACCGCCGGCGCCCGTTCGGTACGCCCGGCGGCCGGGCCGGTCCCGGGCACGGCGCCCGCGGACGGTCAGGCCCGTGCGGAACGCGCGCGGCGGTACAGCACCGCGCCGCCGATCAGCAGGCCCGCGCTCGCCGGCAGCGCGATGCCGAGCGCTCCCGCACCGGTCTGGGCGAGGAAGTGCTCCTCGTCCCCGGGCGGGGTGACGATCTGCGTACGCGGCGTCGACTCCTCCTTCCGGACCTGCGGGGCCCGTTCCTGCACGGCGCCCGCCGTGTCCGTCGTGTGCGGCCGGTGCCCCGGGGCGGCCGGGCGGGCCGGTTCGCCCGCGCGGTCCTCGGCCGGGGACGTCGAGCCGCCCGGGGCCCGCGGGTCCGGCCGGCCGTCGGACGGCCGCGGGTCCTGTCCGGCCGGGGTGCCCGGCGTCGAGCCGTGGTCGGTGACCGTACCGGTGCCGTCGCCGGTACTGCCGCCCTCGCCCGCGCAGCCGTTGGCGTTGACGGGGTTGCCGACGCCGACGACCGACACCGAGTTGCCGCAGGCGTTGACGGGCGCGTGGATCGGCGCCTGCACCTGGTTGCCCGAGCCGACGCCGGGCGAGCCCTGCGCCGAGCCCTGGGCGCCCGCGCCGCCACCGCCGCGCCCGGCGGCGCCGTCGCTCCGGTCGCCGGACGAGCCGCCGTTGTCACAGCGGTTTCCCATGGCGGGATTCAGCAGCCCGACGACGTTCGCGGAATTCCCGCAGGCTTGCACCGGGATGTCCACGGGAATTTGGGCGGCATTGCCGGCCAACGCCCCCGGGGAATGCGCCGCATTCCCCTGCGCACCGGAATCCGCGTGCGCGTAGCTGCCCGCGACGGCCAGTACACCGCTCGCTGCCGCCATCGTGATCAGGCCCTTTTTCGCGACCTGTCGCATAGGTTCGCTCTCCCCTGCCTCTGACTTCCGAATGGCCCGCGGCGCGTCGCGCGGCGCGGGCCGGAACACCCGTCGGCTCCGGAGTGCATGGCGCGCACTCCGGAGCCGACCGGGTTACAGCCTTACGGATTCAGGCACCGCGTCAGTCGTTGACGCAGGTGTTGCCAAAGGCAGGGTTCAGCAGCCCGATGATGTCAATCGTGTTGCCGCACAGGTTGATCGGCACGTGGATCGGGACCTGGAGGGTGTTGCCCGAAATGACGCCCGGGGAGTTCAGGGCAGCGCCCTGTGTCCCCGCGTCGGCGACGGCGATGCCCGCGCCAGCGAGCACCAGACCGCCGGTGGCAGCCGCGGCAGCGACGACCTTCTTGATCATTATTCCTCCTTGTTGGCAATGCGGTCCCAGCCGCGGACCGCACCCTCTGCAACGAGGAGTAGGTGATGAAGCTACGAGCCTATGACGCCATTCACCCGTTCCGGCTACATGCGTACACCTGGCCGACCGTGCGGGTCGCGCACCACGTCAGAGCCCGGTTTTCCGCGCCGCGCCGCGGCAGTTCACCGGTCAGCTCTGCTCGATGAACCGGTCGAGTACCCGCGTACCGAACTTCAGTCCGTCGACCGGCACCCGCTCGTCCACGCCGTGGAACATCCCGGCGAAGTCCAGCTCCGGCGGCAGCTTGAGCGGCGCGAAACCGAAGCACCGGATACCGAGGTCGTCGAAGGACTTCGCGTCCGTACCGCCGGAGAGCATGTACGGAACGGCCCGCGCGATCGGGTCCTCGGCCTTCAGTGCCGACTGCATGGCCGCCACCAGAGGGCCGTCGAAACCGGTCTCCAGTGCCTTGTCGGCATGAATGTCCTCGCGCTTGACCCGCGGGCCGAGAATCCGGTCCAGATCGGCGAGGAATTCCTCCTCGTGGCCGGGCAGGAACCGGCCGTCGACGGCCGCGGTCGCCTGACCCGGGATGACGTTGACCTTGTAGCCGGCGCCCAGTTGGGTCGGCGCCGCGGTGTTCTGCAGCGTGGCGCCGATGATCTTCGCGATGCCGCCCAGCTTGGCGAGGGTCTCCTCCATGTCTTCCGGGTCCAGCTCGGTGCCCAGGGCGTCCGACAGCTCGTCGAGGAAGGACCGGACGGTCTTGGTCACCCGTACCGGGAACTTGTGCCGTCCCAGCCGCCCGACCGCCTCGCACAGCTCGGTGATCGCGTTGTCGCTGTTGGTCATCGACCCGTGACCGGCCGTGCCGTCCACGGTCAGCCGCATCCAGTGCATGCCCTTCTGGGCCGTCTCGATCAGGTAGAGCCGCAGGTTCTCGTTGACGGTGAAGGAGAAGCCGCCGACCTCGCCGATGGCCTCCGTGACGCCCTCGAAGACGCCGGGGTGCTTGTCCACGAGGTGCCGGGCCCCGTACACACCGCCCGCCTCCTCGTCGGCGAGGAAGGCCAGCACGATGTCGCGCGGCGGCTTGCGGCCGGAGCGCAGCCGGTCGCGGACGACCGCGAGGGTCATCGCGTCCATGTCCTTCATGTCGACCGCGCCGCGGCCCCACACGCAGCCGTCCGCGATCTCGCCGGAGAACGGGTGGTGGGTCCAGTCCTCCGCGTTGGCGGGCACCACGTCGGTGTGGCCGTGGATCAGCAGCGCGGGCCGCGACGGGTCCGTGCCCTCGATGCGGGCCACCGTCGAGGCGCGCCCCTTGTGCGACTCGATGATCTGCGGCTCCAGGCCGACCTCGGCGAGCTTCTCCGCCACGTACTCGGCGGCCGCGCGCTCACCGGGGCCGGAATGGTCACCGTAATTGCTCGTGTCGATCCTGATCAGGTCCCGGCACAGGTCGACGACCTCGTCCTCGCCGGTGACCGTACGGGCCGGCTGCGACTCGCTCACACTGCCTCCTCATGGTTCACGGCCGCGCCGTCCTCCCGGTGGGGCACGGACCGCGGCGGGGGTCCACCGCCATCCTCCCTCTCGGCGGCGCTGCGCCCAAGGCCGCAATACTCCCGACATGCGCTGGTCACAGGCGTACCCCTGACGCTGGACGGCCGTGATCGACCACCCCTGAACGTTTGCTATTGTTTTCCATGTCGGAACGGCCCAGCGGGCCGCACCGACAGACACCTGGTCCGGGTGGCGGAATGGCAGACGCGCTAGCTTGAGGTGCTAGTGCCCTTTATCGGGCGTGGGGGTTCAAGTCCCCCCTCGGACACCAACAAGGAACCCCAGCTCGGCTGGGGTTCTTCTGCGTTCTGCGCGGCGGGCGGCGGCGCGGCGTACGTGACCGCTCGTCGGCGGAATGCGACAGGTCCCCGATGGCATACGACCGGAGCCGACGGCGCCCGACCGATCTCCGCTCGCTACCCTGCGCGCATGAGTGTTCACGTCGTCATAGGTCACGGCCCGGCCGGGGCGGCCACCGCGCGGATGCTGGCGGACAAGGGGCGTGCGGTACGGGTCGTCACGCGGTCGGGTGGGCGCGCGGAGCCGGGGATCGAGCATGTCGCGCTGGACGCCGCGGACCCCGGGCGGCTGACGGCGGCCGCGCGGGACGCGGCGGCGATCCACCTCTGTGCCGCGCCGCCCTACCACCGCTGGACGCGCGACTGGCCGCCGTTGGCCGCCGCGGTCGGCCAGGCGGCCGAGGCGACCGGCGCGGTGCTCGTCATGCTGGGAAATCTCTACGGGTACGGCCCGGTTCGGGGGGAGATGAAGGAATCGCTGCCGTTGGCCGCGACCGGTCCCAAAGGGCGTACACGGGCCCGTATCTGGGAGCAGGCGCTCGCGCTGCACGAGAAGGGCCGCGTCCGGGCGGTGGAGGTGCGCGCCTCGGACTTCTTCGGCCCGGGGGTGACCGACGGCGGTCACCTGGCCGCCCGGGTCGTGCCGCGGCTGCTGCGCGGCAAACCGGTGTCCGTCCTCGGTGATCCGGACGCGCCGCACAGCTGGACCTATCTCCCCGATGTGGCGCGGACCCTGGTCGAGGTCGCGGAGGAGGAGCGGGCGTGGGGGCGGGCCTGGCACGTGCCGACCCTGCCGCCTCTGTCGGTACGGGAGATGACCGGCAAGCTCGCGGCGCAGGCGGGGGTGCCGCCGGTCCCGGTGCGCCGGCTGCCGTCCGCGGTGCTGCGTGCCGCGTCGGTCGTCTCGCCCCTGCTGCGGGAACTTCGGGAAGTCCGCTACCAGTTCGACCGGCCGTTCGTGGTGGACTCCGGTGCGTACCGTGCCGCGTTCGCCGCCGACGCCACGCCTCTCGACCGTCAGCTCGAAGCGACGGTGGACTGGTGGCGCGGCCGGACGGCTGAAGGGTGACAGCGGGCCGAAGGGTCCGTGGGCGGCCGTGGCCACGGACGAGCGTCATGTGGGGGGCGGCTGAACGGCAGTCCCCGCCACCACGTGGCAGCGGCTCATCGCGCCGGCGCCGCGCGACCGTGGCAACCGGTCGCCGTCGCGACGAGCTCTCCCTCAGGCGGACACCCCCGTCGTCCGCGTGAGTGGACATCGGAACTGCTCTGTTCATCTCCGCTAACGCGATCCGACGGTAAGTGCACGCAAGAGTCCTGTCAACTAGGATGAGTTGGCACTCCCAGGCAGCTCACCCCGGCACACCACAAAGGAGACCTGATGTCGTCACTGGCCGGGAAGGTCGACAAGCTGTTCACCACGATTCGCGCGAACGGCCGTGAGTACACCTACGAGGAAGTCGCGCGCGGGTGCAGCGAGCTGAGTGGCGGCACGTTCTCCAAGACCTACGTCTGGCAACTGCGCACCGGCCAGCGCACCAACCCCACCAAGCGCCATCTGGAGGCGCTCGCCGCGTTCTTCCGGGTTCCGGCGGCCTACTTCTTCGACGACGACACCGCCGACCGCGTCGACTCCCAGCTCGCCCTCGCCTCGGCGATGGGCAACGCGGAGGTCCGCGACATCGCGCTGCGCGCCATGAGCATGGACGACTCCGGCCGCAAGTCGCTGGCCCGCATCATCCGCGAGGTCAGCATGATGCACGCCACCACCGGCGCGGCGCGGGGCCGGCAGCCGAACCGTCCGGCCGACGGCGAGGAGTAGTGCTCCGGGTGCCTTTCCGCCGGCGTGACCGCCCCGGCAGAGGGTCTTCCGGGATGAAGGCCATGCGCCGGCAGTGCCGGGACAAGCTGGCGTCGTTCGGGCTCCCCGCCTGCTACGACCTCCCGCAGCTCTGCGACCACCTGGCCCGGGTACGGGGCCGGGAACTCGAACTGGTGGCCATGCCGATGGAGACCTCGGGGCCGTGCGGCCTGTGGCTGTCCTTCCCCGGTACGGACTACGTCGTCTACGAGGCGCACACCAGCCGCCACCACCAAGAACACATCGTCGCCCACGAACTGGCCCACATGATCTGCGGTCACCACGGAGTCGGCGTCCCCGGGACCGACCCCGGCAGTCTGCTCTTCCCCGACCTCGACCCCTCCCTCGTGCAGGACCTGCTGTACCGCGAGAACTACTCGGACGCCCAGGAACAGGAAGCGGAGGTCATGGCTTTTCTCCTCGGGGAGGCGTTGCGCGCCGGTCCACGCGGGGGCGCCGCGGCGCCGGACCCGGACAGCGCGCTGGGCCGGATCCACGGCTCGCTGAACTGGCGCCGTGAGGACGGTTCATGACCGGCATCACCCACATCCGCTATCCGATCGCCGCGCTCGCCTGCTGGATCGCGTTCGCCTACACCCTGGTACCGCTGCTCCGCGGGCACCGCCGCAACGCGGGGCTGACGGCGCTGTGCGTCTCCTTCGGGTGCCAGGGCATGTATCTGGCGATGTCCACCCCCGCCCGCTGGACGGGCACCCTGTTCGGCACCATCACCTGGTACAACGTCTCGGTCCAACTGTGGATCATCGCGGTGCTCGCCAGCCAGCAGATCCTGCTGATCCACTGGATGTACCCGAGGGACGAGGCCCGGGTGCGGGCCAGGCGGCGGCTGCTGCTGCTCGCGGTGGTGCCGGTGACGATGGTGGTGCTGTTCTTCCTGGCGACCCTCCAGGGCCCGCCGCGCAACGTCTTCAAGAACCTGGGCGACCAGCCGTTCTTCGTCGCCTACCAGGCCGCGTACCTCACCGCGTTCGTGGTCGGCAAGATCCTGGTGGCCCGCGCCTGCTGGCACTTCGCCAAGCTCACCGACCACGCGTGGGTGCGCCGCGGACTGCGCATCGCGGCGGCCGGCGCGGCCGTCGAGCTGGTCTATCCGGCCGGCCGGTACGCCGACGTCTTCCTGACGCAGTACGGCTGGAATCCACTGCAGTGGTCCGACGTGTCCCGTACGACGCTGACGATCGGCATGGTCCTCAACATCGTCGGCTGGACCGCCCCGTTGTGGGGGCCGCGGGTCTCCGCCGTCCGCGGCTGGCTGGCGGACTACCGCAGTTACCGGCTGCTGCGCCCGCTGTGGCTGGCCCTGCACCGGGCCCATCCGGAGATCTCCCTGCCGTCCAGCACCGGCAGCGACCTGTCGGCCCTGTACGACCTGCGGTTCCATCTGCACCGCCGGGTGATCGAGATCCGGGACGGCTGTCTGGCGCTGCGCGGGCACCACGGTGATCCGGGCGCGGTGCTCTCGCCGGGGCAGGGGGCCGCCGGGCAGCGGCACGCCGAGGCGGAGGCGGCGCACATCGCGGCGGCGCTGGCGGCCGGGCCCCGGGCGCCGGGGCAGGTGCCGGACGGCCCGGCGGCGGGCGGTGCGGACGGTACCGCGCCGGACTCCGCGGGTACGGGCGAGGTGCCCGCGTCCGCGGCGGCCGGCGGGCCGGACTTCTCCGCCGATGTCGCGTGGCTGGTCCAGGTGTCCCGCGCGTTCGCCCGCCTCCGGCCCGCGGTGACGCGGCCGGACGGTGAGCCCGTACGGACCCTGTAGGTGCCCGTACAGGCCCTGTAGGGACCCGTACGGACCCTGTGCGGCCCGTACGGACCGGATCACCCGGCGAACGCCACACCCTCCAGCCCCTGGGCCACGCCGGGTACGACGAACAGGTTCCCGGCCTCCGGCTCGACGTCCCCGAGATCGCGGCGGGCCGAGGTGACGTAGAGGTCGGTCAGGTCCGGGCCGCCGAAGCCGCAGGACGTGGTCAGCGAGGCGGGCAGGGTGATCTCGCGGTCCAGCCGCCCGTCCGGGGTGTAGCGGCGGACCGCGCCGCCGCGGAAGAGGGCCACCCAGATGCCGCCCGCGGTGTCGGTGCACATGCCGTCCGGGAGGCCGTCGGTGTCCGTGATGCCGGTGAGGACGCGGCGGTTGGCCGCCTTGCCGGTGTCGAGGTCGTAGTCGAAGACGTCGATCCGGCGGGTGCGGGTGTCCACGTAGTACATCCGGGTCGCGTCGGGGCTCCAGGTGATGCCGTTGCTCAGCTGTATGCCGGTGGCGGCGGTGTGCGTGGTGCCGTCGGCGTCGATGCGCGCCAGCCAGCCCGGGGAGGTCTCGCCGGCGATGGTGCCCACCCACAGGCGGCCCCGGCCGTCGATGCCCGCGTCGTTGCCGCGCACGCCCTCCTGCGCCCATGCGGTGAGCCACCGGCGCGATCCGTCCGGTCCGGTCACCGCGACGCCGTCGCGCAGGCTCAGCACCAGGCCGCCGCCCGCCCGGGGCAGCGCCGCCGCCACCGGCTGGTCCACGACGGTGACCGTGTCGCCGCCGTCGGAGGGGCGGTAGCGGTGCACTCCGCCTTCGTTCATGTCGACCCACAGCAGGGTGCCGTCGGCGGCGTCCCAGGCGGGGCATTCGGCAAAGTGCGCCCGTACGGCCAGGGCCACTTCAACACTCACGGTGCACAGTCTCCTCGTCACGGGGATGTCGGGGTCACGGGGTCAGTACGGGGCCGAGCACGTCCAGCAGTGCGCCGGTGCCGTCGCCGTCGAGCACGTCGACGACCGGCAGCCCCAGTGGGCGCAGTCTCGCCACGCTGTCCCGGCCGCGGGTGGCGACGGCGACGACGGGGGCGCCGCCCAGTTCCTCCACCGTACGGATCTCGCTGCGCGGGTCCCCCACCGGGAGGTGCTCCCAGTGGTAACGACGGGTGCGGTGCGGGTCGTGCACGAAGACGACGGCGTCGGGCTGCGAGCCCTGGAGGATCGCGGTGGCCAGGCCGCCGAAGGCGGGGTGCAGCACGGACGCCTGGCCCTTGATGATCAGCAGGTCGTGCCGGGGGTCGGCCCGCAGCATCAGGTGTTCGACCAGCCCGGCCGCCTGGAAGACGGGGGTGCGGTCGATGATCGCGCCTTCCGTGCAGCCGGCCAGCAGACAGGTCTGGCCGGTGCCGATGTATCCGGCGTCGATGCCGCGGGCCCGGGCTTCCCGGTGCAGTTGCAGGGCGACGGTGCGCTTTCCCACCACGCAGTCGCTGCCCGCCACGTGGACGAGCCGGGCGCGGGAGCGCCGCAGCCGGCCCGAGTACTTCGGCAGTTCGTCGTGCGGGCGCCGGACGTCGACCAGTTGCTGGCCGTGCGCGGTCTTGCCGGCGAACTCCGAGTGGCGCAGTTGGAGGTGGAGGCAGGAGATGACGTGCAGCCCGTTGCGTACGGCGGTCGCGATCTGCTCCCACCAGAACACCGGGAGGTCGCCCGGCGGACGCGGCGCGTGCCGCACCGCGCCGTCCACGACCTCCACGTGATCGGACTCGGTCATCGCCACGACCAGCGCCTCCGGCCCGTACGGCAGTGCCTCCTCCAGCGAGGCGACGACCGGGACGTCGGTGCCGGGCACCACGGACGCCGTGCTGCCGGACGGGTGGAGACGGTCGACGACCGCCACGGATTCGAGGACGGTGCTGTGCCGCAGCACCCCTTGGGCCGTCTTGCCTTCGAGACGGGCGAACACACCGTCGGCGAAGAGCACGGCGCGGAGCGGAAGCCGCGGAAATCCGGAGAGGACCATGCCCGGAACCCTACTCACCGGACGATTTCCGGGGAACGACGGTGCCGGACCCCGCGAGGTCCCGGACACCACCCGGCGTCCGGTGTCCGGGGCACGGCGTCCGGTGCGGGGCCCCGGGCGTTCCGCTGCCCGGGCTCCCCCGACGGCGGTACGGCGAGGGCGGAGCCGTACCGCCGGGCGACGGAAGCCGGGCCGTGCCGCCGGGCGACGGTGACCGCCCGTCATACGGACGGTCCCCGGACGGCCGCCGCCCCGGGCCCTCCGGCGAAGGTCTTCGACTCCATCAGGAACTCGGCGAGTGAACCGTCGTGCGGCAGCCCTGGACGGGTCCAGTGGGTGGGGACGTCACCCTGGTGGACGTTGCGGATCCGCGGGCTCGCGACGCACTCACGTACCAGGGAGGCGTCCTCGCTCAGCACCGTGAGGGACAGGGTCCGGCCGAACGCGGACGGGCGCAGGTCCGGCTGCCAGGGCGCCACGGCCGCGTACGGAAAGGGCAGTTCGGCGCCGAAGTGCGGGTCCTGTGGGCTGTCGAGGGCGACGACGAGCGGCCGGAGGACGGCGCTGCCGTCGCCCAGGTCGGCGAAGAACCGTTCGGCCGGGTCGGTGTCCGGGGCGGCCGCCGGCTGTGTACCGACCGTGCCGACGGTGTCGTGCAACTGCCGCGCGAGGCGCCGGGCCTCGTCCAGCGGCCGTACGGGCAGTGCCGCGTCCGGGTGGTCCGGGGGCAGCAGCGGAAGGCGCCCGAGCCGCTCGGCCAGCGCCCGCGCGAGGCTGTGCGGGTCGTCCTCGCACAGGACGGCACTGGCGTTGAGGCACTGCACCCCGGCGTCGGCGGCCACCGAATCGGCGACGGTGTCCAGGTGGTCCCGCCAGGACACGTCCCGGGTGATCAGGACCTTGGAGCGGCCGGGGCCCTGCGCGAGCACCCGCCGGCTGTCGGCATACCGGGCGACGACGCCGTCACCGCCGTAGACCAGACCGAGGTCGGCCTGCTCGACGAGGGCCTCCGCGTGCTCGTGGGTGGTCGGCAGCAGCGCCGTGTACGCCGGTGCCAGCCCGGCCTCGCGCAGCGCGCGGACCAGCCGCCGCGGGGTGAACGGGTCGCGCTGGGAGGGGCGGACGACGACGCGGTAGCCGAGGGCGAGGGCGCCCAGCCACTCCAGATGGGTGGCGGGGTGATTGCCGGGCGCCAGCACGCCGAGGACGTCGCCCTTGCGTACCCAGACCGCCGTCGTGTCACCGGCGGACAGGTCGTCGAGGGGCAGGGCCCCCGTGGGGCGCTGCGCGGCCAGGGTGTCCGCCGCGGCGCGGCCGGTCCGCGCCACCTTGTCGAGGGTGCGGCGGGCGACGGACACGGGCAGTCCGGAGACGAGGGCCTGGCGGCGGCAGTACGCGTCGGGTGTCTCCCCGTCCAGGGTGGCGGTGGCGAACAGCTCGCCCGCCCTGGCGAGGGCCGCGAGGCGTTCGGCGGCGGTCTGCTCCGGGGCCGCGCGCATCTCGTTGATGACCTGGCGGATCAGCAGCGGCGGCGCGAGCGACAGTTCGCCCGCCGGGTTGCCGGTGGCGTCGGTGAAGGTGGTGCGGGCGGCGGAGCGGTACGGGCCCGAGGGGCGTTCGACGGTGATGTCGTCGGGGGAGCTGCCGGTGCCCGTACGGGAAGCGGCGTGGCCGGTGCCGGTGTCCGCGGCGACTCGGCCGGTCCCGGCGGCCGTTTCCGGACGGCCCGCCATGTCAGTACACCCCCTCGATGATCTTCTTGCCGCCGTCGGTGAACGGCTGGACGTCGGCCACCCCGTCGCCCCCGAAGCCCGGCACCGGCGCGACGCGGATCGCGGTGTCCCGTTCGAGCACGTGCGGCAGCAGCACCTCCGGGCTCAGTTGCCGCATGCACACCCGGCCGCGCTCGCCGTACGCCACCTCGCGGGAGAGGTCGTCCGGGTCGAGCAGGGACAGGTGCACGTACGGGTGGAAGCTCTGGAAGACACAGGGTTCGGTGTCGCCGGGCACGGCCGGCCGCTGGGGTGCCGCGCCCATCATCGTGTTCCCGTACAGGCCGCTGACGGCCACGCCGGGGAAGACCTCGGTGGACAGCAGCCGCAGCGTCTCGGGGTCGATGGAGGTGCTGCCCCACAGGATGCCGCGCACCTTGTCGCGGACCAGCCCGGCGAGCCGCGGGCGTTCGGCGATCGCCTCCAGGAGGGGCGGGGTCGCGTACAGCAGGGAGATGTTCTGGGAGGTGAGCACCCATTCGGCCTGGTCGAGGAGGTGGTCGACGTAGTGCCGGGCGATGTCGCTCTGGCCGTCCTGGAGGCAGCGCCGCACCCAGCGCGGGTCGAGGTCGACCGGGAAGAACACCGCGCCGCGCAGCCGGGCGAGGCCGCGCAGCGCGTCGGCGACGACGTGCGGGCCGCTGGGGCCGAGGAAGAGCAGGTTGCCGTCGCCGGACGGGAAGCCGTGCTGGTCGAGGACCTCGGACCACCAGCGGGTGTTGCGTTCCCACTGGCCGAGGTCGACGATCCGCTTCGGGGCGCCGGTGGTGCCGCCGCTCTCCCAGACGGAGGGCAGCCTGCCCAGGCCGCGCAGGCCGACGGGCAGCAGGTCCTCGACCGGTACGTCCCGCCACTCGGCGCTGACGTCGGGGAAGCGGTTCAGGTCGGCGAGGGTGGTGATGTCCTTGCGCGGGTCGAAGGGCAGCGACGCGGCGCGCTCCACCCAGAACCGGGAGCCGGTGGCCGGGTCGAAGTGCCATTCCATGGCCGCGGCCACGACGGCGTCGGCGGAGGGCAGTTCGTGCCAGGGCGTGCCGAGTACGGCATCCACGTCGCGCATCTGGTTCACCTCTCTGCTGGGGTGGGGCTGTCGGCCGGGCCCTGCGGGGACGGGGCGACCCCGGGGTGGGGGGCCGTCCCGCGCCGGGACCGTCCGGTGGATCCACCGGATCATGGGATGTTTGGCCGTGCAATGCGACCGCGGGCATTCCGGCTTGAAGCGGACGGGGGCTGGCCTGAACCGTGTCCCCGCTGGTGGTCGGGGCGGTGCCGGGGTGTGTCCGGTCCCGGTCCGCGAGTTCCGGAAGGCCCGCCGGACGGCTCAGGGCCGGACGGCCCGCAGCGCGAACAGCAGCGGAATGCGCGGTTCCGCCGGGGGCAGCCGCCACCAGCCGTGGTCCGCCTGCTCCATCGTCGCGAAGCGCTTCCAGGGCAGCAGGTCCGTCTCGCGCAGCCGGTCGACGGTCAGCCCCGCGCCGACGAGCGCGTTGACGGTCTCCCCGAGGCCGTGCCGCCACTCGTAACTGGTCGTCGCGCCCTCCACCGGCGGCCCGTCGGTGTACGTGTGCGGCGTGTCGCTGCGGAGCGCGCCCCGGCCTTCCAGGTAGTCGTGGGCCAGCAGCAGCCGCGCGTCGTCCGGGTCCTGGCCGGGGTCGGGAGCGGCGCCCAGGGAGTTGAGCAGCGGGTGGAACTCGACCACGTACAGCATGCCGCCCGGCCGCAGCAGCCCGGCGATCACCCGGGCCCAGCGGGTCAGGTCGGGCAGGTAACAGAGCGCGCCCTTGCCCGTGTAGACCACGTCGAAGCGGCGGCCGCCCAGCGCTTCGGCGGCCTGGTGCACATCGGCCTGGACGAACTCGATGTCCCGCCCGCCGCGGGCCGCCAGACGGCGCGCCTGGTCCAGAGCGGCGCCGGAGAAGTCCAGGCCGACGGTGTGCGCCGCGCCCCGCTCGGCGAACGCCTGCGTCTCGGTGCCGAGATGGCACTGGAGGTGCAGGACGTCCCGGCCGGCCAGCGGGCCGAGGTCGTCCCATTCGAAGGGCGCGAACCAGTCGTCGGCGGTCCGCGTACCGTCCAGTCCGTAGAAGTCGCTGGCCACGTGCACCGGGGTGCGGGCGTCCCAGTTCTCCCGGTTGGCCCGCAGCATGGCGTCGGTCGCTGGGGTGCTGTCCTGGTCAGACGTGCCGGCCTGGCGCGGCGTGCTGTCCTGGCTTGGCGCGTTCTTCCGATGAGGCGTGCTGTCCTGAGTAGTCACGACGGCGTCCCTACCCGGCGGCCCACGGCCGGATGCCCGGCAGCGGGCCCGGCAGTGCCCCGGCAGCGGTCCCGCGGTGCCCCGGCCGGTCAGGTGCGCGGCAGTGTCCTGCGTCTGCCCCGGTGAGGAGGAGGTGGTGCGGGATGTACCCACCGAAGGACTTCGACATCGGCTGGCCGGATCTCGCGTACGGGATGGCGGCCTGCGGGCGGGGCGGAGACGCCGAGCGGTGGGCGGCCACCGTGGAACGGCGGTTCGGGGACGGTGGTACGGGCGGGAGCGCGCAGGACGCGGGCGGGAGCGGGAACCGGTGCCTGGCGACGCTGTCGGTACGCAGTGCGCTGGACCTGGCGCTGCGTGCCGCCGCGCTGCCCCGTGGCAGTGAGGTGCTGATGTCCGCCGTCACGATTCCCGACATGTGGCGGATCGTGACGGAACACGGGCTGGTGCCGGTCCCGGTGGACCTGGACGCGAGCACCCTGCTGCCCACCGCCGGGCAGTGGGAGGCGGCCGCCACCCCGCGCACGAAGGCCGTCGTCGTCGCTCATCTCCTCGGCACCCAGGCGCCGCTGGGGTCCCTGACGGAACTGGCCGCGCGGCGCGGCTGGCTGCTGGTCGAGGACTGCGCCCAGGCGTACAGCGGCCCGGACTTCCGGGGCGATCCGGGCGCGGACGTGTCCCTGTTCAGCTTCGGCCCGATCAAGACCGCCACCGCGCTGGGCGGCGCGGTGGCGGTGGTCCGCGACCCCGGTCTGCTGACGGCCATGCGCGCGCTGCACCAGGAGTGGCCGGTACAGCGACAGGACGCGCAGGCCCGCCGGGTCGCCAAGTACGCCCTGCTGGCGCTGCTCACCACGCGGCCGGTCTACACCGGGGTCCTGGCGGCAGCCGGAGCGCTGGGCCGCGACCACACGAGCGGCCTCCAGGACACAGTGGGCGCCTTCGCCGGTACGGACCTCATGCCCGCGATCCGGCACCGCCCGAGCGCCGCGCTGCTCGCCCTGATGGACCGGCGGCTGCGCACCACGGACACCACGCGGGCGGTGAACCAGCGGGCGGCGACGGCACGGCGGCTGGTGGCGCGGCTGCGCGATCCGTCGCTGGTGTACGGCGCGGGCGCGCCCGTACACACGTACTGGCTGTGTGCCGTGCCCACCCCGGACCCCACTGCGACGACGGCCCGTCTGCGGTCCGCGGGCTTCGACGCGGCACGGCCGACCTCTCTGGCCGCGGTGCCGGCACCGCCCGACCGCCAGCAGGGCGCGCGAACGGCGGCGCACCTCGTACGCCAAGCCGTGTGCCTGCCGCTGCGTACCGGTATGCCGGAGCGCGCGCTGGACCGGATGGCGGCCGTGCTCGAACCGGAGGCGTGGGGGCATGCCCAGCAGGACCGAAGCCGGTCCCTTACGGGCGCCGGGCCCAGAACAGCGCATGGCCTCCGGTGCCTTCCGGTACGAACGCCTCGCCGTCCACGGTGAGCCCGGCCGCGGTGATCCACGCCCGGTAGGTGTCCGCGCCGGGATGGCTCCACCACATGGTGGCTCCGGCGCCGAGCCAGTTCTTTTCGGTGCCCGTCCAGGCCCCGTGACCGGCGACGGCGAGCAGGGTGCCGCCGGGCCGCAGCCAGCCGGCGATGCGGGAGAGCAGGGCCGGCTGCTCGTCGAGCGGCAGGTGGATGAGCAGGTAGAGGCAGACGACGGCGTCGAAGGAAGCGTCGGGGAGGTCCAGGCCGGCCGCGTCGGCACGGTGGAAGGTGGCGTGCGGCACGAGGCCACGGGCCCGCCGGACCTGCACCTCGCTCAGGTCCACTCCGGTCACCGCATGGCCGGCGGCGCTCAGGGACCGCGCGACGGGGACTCCGCACCCGCACCCGAGGTCGAGCACGTCGGCCCGGCCGGGCAGCCGGTCGAGCAGGGCGGCGATCCAGGGGACGTACGTGTCGGGTCCGGCGTCGTCGGCACGGTAGGCGTACGAGACGGCGTCGTAACCGCGCCGGACCATGTCTTTGGGGGCTTCGGTCACGGGGACGGACGGTAGGGCACGGTCAGGGCCGCGGACGAACGCTTTTCCGGTACACCGAGCACAGCAGCTGGGTCTTGGCCGGGCCACCCACCCGCCAGCGCAGGTGCCACTCCCCCGGCGAGACGACGGTGAACTCGCCGTCGTAGAGGTCGGCGGCGCAGGGGTGGCGGGTGGTCCAGTGGCCGGTGCGCAGGTCGAGGTCGTGGAAGGGCCGTCCGTCGGCGAACGTGACGTCGGCGGTGCCGTCCGGGCGCGGGCACAGGCGCAGGGTGCGGGTGGCGGGGGCGGTGGTGCCGTTCCAGGTCAGCTCGCCCTCCTCCACGTGCAGCAGCGCACCGGGCGCGGTCCCGTCCGCGGTGCCTTCCGGGCCTTCCGGCCGGAAGTGCGCCGTGCCGCGGTAGGTCCCCTGCGTACCGGTACGGACGTCCAGCACCGTACGGTCGACCGTCCACCGGCCGGCGAGGTACGCGGCGGCGTCGGGGACCGGGTACGGGCCGCCGGGTACGGTCGCGGCGTCGGGCTCTGTGGGCATGCGGCCATTGTCCCCGGCGGCGCCCCGCCCCCAGCTTCCGGCCGCTCCGGGCCGCGCGGAGCCGCGCGGAATGGCGGTGCGTGCGCGCGTGCCCGGTCAGTAGGGTGCCGCGGGGCCGGGGTGCCTTCCGGCCCGGACGACGGCGACGTGCACGAACGAGGAGACGGTGTGAGCACAGTGGACGGCGGGCCCGGGACGCGCCGCGCGCGGCAGGTGCTGATCTTTGACGCCGACGACACGTTGTGGGAGAACAACGTGATCTTCGAGCGGGTCATCGAGGAGTTCCTGACCTGGCTGGACCACCCGGAGCTGGGCCGGGACGGCGTACGGGCCCTGCTGGACGAGATCGAGGCCGCCAACGCCGTGGTGCACGGCTACGGCAGCAAGGTGTTCCTGCGCAGCCTCGGCGAGTGTGTGCGGCGGGTACGGCTGCGGGAGGCCGGCGAGGCGGAGCTGGCGCGGATCGCGGGCTGGGCGCGGGCCTTCGAGGCGGACGAGGTGGAGCTGATCCCCGGCGTGGCCGAGACCCTGGCGGAGCTGGCCGGGCGGCACGAACTGCTGATGCTGACGAAGGGGGACGCGGCGGAGCAGCGTGCGAAGGTGACGGCGTCCCGGCTGGCCCACCACTTCCGCGGGGTGCACATCGTGCCGGAGAAGAACACCGGCACGTACGAGGAACTGGTCCGGACGTGCGCGCTGTCGCCGACGGACACCTGGATGATCGGCAACTCCCCCAAGTCGGACATCCTGCCGGCCCGGCAGGCCGGCCTGAACGCGGTGTTCATCCCGAACGACCACACCTGGGTGCTGGAGCACGGCGTCCTCGACCCGGCCGACGAACAGGTGCTCCACCTGAAGACGTTCACCGAGCTGCTGCGGCACTTCTGAGCGGCAAGGCCGGGGACCGTACCGTCCCGGACGGCGCGCGGCGACGATGCCGCACGCCGCCCGTGGCGGTCACATCGGGCCGGTGTCCTTCAGCTCGCCGTCCAGGGCGAGCCAGCGGGTGATTCCGATCTCGCGGAGGAACGCCATGTCGTGGCTGACCACGATCAGGGCGCCCCGGTACGACTCCAGCGCCGTGACGAGCCGGCGCACCGAGGCGATGTCCAGGTTGTTCGTCGGCTCGTCGAGCATCAGCAACTGGGGCGCGGGCTCGGCCAGCATCAGGGCCGCGAGGGCCGCACGGAAGCGTTCGCCGCCGGAGAGGGTGCCGGCCTGCTGGTCGGCGCGGGCGCCCTTGAACAGGAAGCGCGCCAGGCGGGCCCGTACCTGGTTGGCGGTGGCGTCCGGGGCGAACCGGGCGACGTTCTCGGCGACGGTCAGCCCGTCGTCGAGGATGTCCAGCCGCTGCGGCAGGAAGCGGTGCGGCACGTGGATCTCCGCCTCGCCCTCCTCCGGCGGGATCTCGCCCGCCAGGGTCCGCAGCAGCGTGGTCTTGCCGGAGCCGTTGCGGCCGGTGAGCGCCACCCGTTCCGGGCCGCGCAGCTCGATGTCGGCGGACGCGCCGTAGCGGACACGCAGGCCCCGCAGGGTCAGCACGGCGCGCCCCGGCGGCACTTCGGTGTGCGGCAGGTCGACCCGGATCATGTCGTCGTCCCGTACCGCGTCGGCGGCCTCGTCCAGCTTCTCCCTGGCCTCCTTGAGTTTCTCGGTGTGCAGGATGCGGTGCTTGCCGGCCGAGACCTGGGCCGCGGCCTTGCGCTGGTTCATGATGATCTTCGGCTCGCGCTTCTGGACGTACATCTTGTGGGCGTACCGGGCCCGGCGGGCCAGTTTGACGTGCGCGTCGGCCAGTTCGCGTTTCTGGCGGGCCACATCGGCCTCGGCGACCCGCAGCATGCGCCCGGCCGCCTCCTGTTCGACGGCGAGGGCCTGTTCGTAGGCGCTGTAGTTGCCGCCGTACCAGTGGACTTCGCCGCCGCGCAGATCGGCGATCCGGTCCACGAGGCCGAGCAGTTCCCGGTCGTGGCTGACCACGATCATGACGCCGGGCCAGCCCGCCACCGCGGCGTACAGTCTGCGGCGGGCGGCCAGGTCGAGATTGTTGGTCGGCTCGTCCAGCAGCAGCACGTCGGGGCGGCGCAGCAGCAGCGCGGCCAGCCGCAGCAGGACCGACTCGCCGCCGGACACCTCGCCGATGGTGCGGTCGAGGTCGATGGAGTGCAGGCCGAGCTGGTCGAGGGTGGCGCGGGCGCGCTCCTCCACGTCCCAGTCGTCGCCCACGGCGGTGAAGTTGGCCTCGTCGGCGTCTCCGTTCTCGATGGCGTGCAGGGCGGCGCGGGTCTCGGCGATGCCGAGGGCCGCGTCCACCCGCAGGCCGGTGTCCAGGGCGGCGTTCTGCGGCAGGTAGCCGACCTCGCCGGCCACTTTCACGGAGCCTTCGGACGGCTGGAGCCGGCCGGCGAGGAGTTCCAGCAGGGTGGACTTGCCGGACCCGTTCACGCCGATCAGGCCGGTACGGCCGGGGCCGACGGTCAACTGGAAGTCCTCCAGGACGGAAGTGCCGTCGGGCCAGGCGAAGCCGAGGCCGGAGCAGACGACGGAGGCGGCGGCCGGAGTGCCGGAAGAGGCAGAAGAGGTGGTCATACAGGTCTCCTCGGTGCGCGGCGAAGGTACGGGGACGGCGCGGGAGACACCACGGGACGGTCCACGAGAGCCGGGCGGCGGCACCGAGCGGTGCGCCGGGGCGGAGGGGGCGGGCCGGTGACACGGATCGCCGAGGTCGCGGACAGGGGCGCACGGCGGGTGCCGGGCGCGCTCTGCGCGCGCTGTCGCACCTCGCGCCGTGGGCGCGGTGTCTCAGGACCTCAGACGAGCAACGGCCTTCTCCTGTCGACGGCAGTGGGAACGGGAAGAACGGTACGAGGGGCGCCGCCGAGACGGCAACGCAATTTTCGATGCGTTCGGCGGCGCGGCGCGCTCACACCGCAGCCCGTGCCCGGCCCACGACCGCTCCGGCCGTACGTCCGTCCGTCCCCCGCCCGTCACCCCACCGCGCGCAGCCGCACCCGCGCCGGACCGGCCGCCTGCAAGGTGATCCCCGCGGTGAGCGGCACGTCCCGGTCCACCGCCGTCAGCTCGTACGAGCGCAGCAGGACCGCCGCCGCCAGCACGGACTCCAGCATCGAGAAGTGCTGTCCGATGCAGGCCCGCGGGCCGCCGCCGAAGGGGAACCACGCGTAGCGGTGGCGCGCCGCCTCGCGCTCCGGTGTGAACCGCAGCGGGTCGAAGCGTTCCGGGTCCTCCCACAGGTCCGGGTGCCGGTGGGTCACCCAGGGCGAGACGATCACGTCGGCGCCGTCCGGGATGCGGTACCCGCCGATCTCGGTGGCCGCGACTCCGCGCCGGCTGACCACCGGCGCCGCCGGGTACAGCCGCATCGCCTCCTTGAGGGCCATGGTCAGCCGCGGCAGCCGGTCCAGGTCGGCGGCCTCGGGGTCGCGCCCCGCCAACACGGTGTCGATCTCCTCCCGTACCAGCGCCTGTTCTCCGGGGTGCCGGGCGAGCAGGTGGAGGGTGAAGGCCAGCGAGGTCGCGGTCGTCTCGTGCCCGGCCAGCAGGAAGACCAGCACCTGTTCGCGGATCTCGGTGGCGTCCAGGCCGCCGTCCCCCGCGGTGCCCGCGCGGGTGAGGAGCGAGAGGAGGTCCGTGCCCTCGCCGTCGCCGGACGTCCCGGCGGCCCGCCGGCCGGCGGCGATGCCGTCGCAGACGGCGTTCAGCTCGGCCGTCGCGGCGGCGGCCTTCCGGTTGGCGGGGGTGGGCCAGTGGCGGGGCAGGTTGCGGGGCGAGAAGCCGCGCCGCACCACATACTTGTTGATCACCGGGAAGCAGCGGTGCACGGTGGCGACCGCGGCCTCCACGTCCGTACCGAACAGGATGCGGGAGACGGTGCGCAGCGCGAGCCGGTTCATCTCGCCCACCAGGTCGACGGTGCCGCCGGCCGGGGTACGCCAGCGGTCGGCGACGGCCTGCGCCTCGGACGCCACGGCCTGTGCGTACCCGTCCACCCGGCGCTTGGTGAACAGCGGCTGCACAATACGGCGTTGACGCAGGTAGTCGGCGTCCTGACTGGTCAGCAGGCCGTTGCCGAAGGACTGCCGGACCTCTTCGTAGAACGGGTGGTCCTTGCGGAAGTTCGCCGCCCCGGACGCCAGGACCTGCTGGCTGCCCTCGGGCGAGAAGACCGCGTGGAAGACGCTGCGCAGGCCGGGCGGCCCGGCCACGAAGCGGACGATGTCGCCGTGTTCGCGCCGGGCGCGCGTGAACGTGTCGAGGGTGGACCGCCGCAGGTCGAACATCGAGCCCAGGAACGGGACTCCCTTGGGGCCCGGTATGGGCGGGGCGGGGTGCGTCGTGGAGGTCATGGGGGCGATACCTACCCCGCGTAGCATGGGCCGAATGATCAATAAGCGTTCCGGCCGCGCGCCCGCCGAAACCCCGTGCCGCGTCACCGTCTGCCGCGGTTGCTGCTGCGGCGATCCGCGCAAGGTCCCGGGCGTGGACCACGCGGCGCAGATACCCCGGCTGCGGGCCGCGCTGGCGGGCGCGGCCGAGGTCCGCGCCTCGGACTGCCTGGACGTCTGCGACCAGGCCAACGTCGTGGTGGTCCAGCCGTCCCGCGCGGGCCGGGCCGCGGGCGGACGCCCGGTGTGGCTGGGCCTGGTCAACGACGACGGGGCGCTGGACGACGTCGCCGCCTGGATCAAGGCCGGCGGCCCCGGTGTCGCGGAACCGCCGGGGGTGCTGGACCTGTACACGTTCACCGTGTCGCGCCGGGTGCGGGAGGCGCTGGAGGACTGAGGGCCGGTGACTCAGCGGCCGAGGGGGTACGGCGCGCGGGTGGCATCCGCCGGGAAGCCGCCGCCGAGCGCCGGACTCCCGCCGCGAAACGCCGGACAACCGCCGCGGAACACGGGCGTCGGCCGGACACCCGCCCCTCCCCGGCGGCCCGCTGCGGCATGATGGCGATCATGACGGATGAACGTTGGCCGGAGGCGGCAGAGGTGGCCCGGCTGGCCCAGGACGCCGTTCCCGGCGCGGCCGCGGCCGATGTCCGGCCCGTCGGCGAGGGCGGCGATCACGCGTCCTGGTGGGTGGGGCCGGACCATGTGGCCCGGTGCGCGCTGGACCGGGGCGGCTCGGAACGGCTGCGCCGGGAGGTCGCGGTGCGCGAGCTGATCGGGGACCGGGTCGGTGTGCCGGTGCCGGTCAGTGTGGCGAGCGGTGATTGGGCGCGCGGGCGCGCCTTCACCCTGGACACCCGGCTGGGCGGGGTCTCCGCGGAACTGCGCCCGGTGACAGCGGCGGGCGAGGCCGAGCTGGCGCGGCTGCTCGTCCTGCTCGCCGAGGTGCCGGTGGCGGCCGCCGAGGCGCTGGGTGTGCCGCCGGAGGCGCCGCGCAACATGCCGGGGCTGCTGCGCCGCGCGACGGCGGCGGCGGAGGCGGTCGCCGCGCGCGGCGAGTTCGCGTCCGGCCTGCTGCCGAGGCTGCGCGTGCCAGGGGCGCAGAGCGCCACGGCACCCGGCACGCTGGTGCACAACGACCTCAAGGGAGAGCATCTGCTCGTCGCCGAGGACGGCCGGATCAGCGGCGTGCTGGACTGGACGGACGCGGTGACCGGCGACCCCGCCGAGGACGTCGCGGGCCTCGCGATCTCGGTCGGCGCGGTGGCCGCCGTACGGATCGCGGAGGCCGCGGGATTCGACCGCGGCGGGTGCGCCCGCGCGCTGCAACTGGCCCGCTGCGACACGCTGACGCTCCTCTCCGACCGGCTCCGCGGCATCGACGACAGTCCGCTGCCGTTGCTGCGCGCGCAACTGCGGCGCGCGTGGGAGCCGACGCCGCTCGACGGGCCGGACGGAGCCTGAGGACCCCGCCGCCGGCCCGCTTCACCCACCTGTCGGACCGCTCACCTCCCCTGAGCGTGGCAGGGCCCGCCCGCGCCGCTCTCCCGGGGCAGGTCCAGTGTCGGGTTCCGGTCGAAGAACCCGGTCGGCCGGAGGGTGAAGCCGCAGCGGTCGACCGGCATGACCGGCCAGTCCTCCAGGCGCGGCAGGTGGGTCGGCCCGAAGCAGTGCCAGAGGGTGAGGGCGGTGTTCTCCAGGGACTCGCCGGGGCGTGACCACTCGGGGACGCCGGCGCCCCCGGGGTGCTGGTTGGGGTAGTCACCGTCCGGGTAGCGGCGGCCGGGCGCGCTCCGGGTGATCCACAGGTGCTTGGCGGCGTAGGCGACCCGGGCGGCGACCGCGGAGCCGGGCTGCGCGAGGAGCGGCGGGCCGGACGGCTGCGGGGTCAGGGTGTAGGCGACGGGCTGTCCGGTGCGGTTGCGGGCGGTGGGGTTGGTGATGCGCCAGCGGCGGCCGACGGCCGGGTCGGCCAGCCGTCCGGCCTCCCCGGAGTCGGTGACGGGGGTGGCGCGCACGGTGAAGGCGTTGCCGTTGGGGTTGTCGGGGCCCATGGGAATCCGGACGATGTCGACCTCCTCCACCGTGTTCGCGTGGCCGTCCACCGCCGGGTCCAGCCGGGCGCAGAACAGGTGCTGGTGGTACGGGGCCTGGAGGCCGGGGGCGATCTCGGTGGCGTACGGGGAGACCGTGCCCGGCTCGGAGGCCGAGGTCTGCACCAGGCCGGTGGACTTGACCTCGAACTCGATGCCGCCGTCCTGGTACAGGTACCAGGAGAAGCCGTAGTCGTAGTTGCCGAGCGTGGCGACGCACGAGACGACCAGGCGGCGGGAGCGGCGGCTCTCGGCGGAGAACCCGCTGAACATGTTGGTGTGCTTCCACAGGAGGCCGTGGTCCTCCTCGTGGATGCAGACGGCGTTGGGCAGCGTCTGCGGCATCCCGTGGTCGTCGGGGAGGACCGCGTCCACGTACCGGATCTCGCCGAGGCAGTCGCAGCCCAGCCGCAGCGCGTTGGCGTTGCGGCCGAGGGTGTACTCGCCGACGTCCAGGTAGCAGATCCAGTTGCGGTCCGCGCCGGGGTCGGCGTACGGGACGGCCATCTCGGCGAGCGAGGCGCGGTGCAGTACGGGCCGTACGCGGTCGCCGTCGCGGTAGGACAGTTCGTGCAGCACCAGGCCCTCGCGGGAGTTGAAGTCCAGCCGCAGTGACCAGTTCTGCCAGGTCAGGCGGTGTCCGTCCAAGGTGAAGGAGGGGCCGTCGGGCTGGCTGATCTCCAGGGCCTTCAGGTCGGTGCGCGCGGGGCCGTTGAACTCCGCCTCGTAGCGCCCGCATGCGGCGGGCACCGGCACCGCTCCGGTGTCGATCAGCCGGACGACCCGCCGCTCGGTCAGGTCCACGTCGGCGACCAGGCCGCCCACCGGGTGGGCGAAGGGGTTGTCGGCCGTCTCGCAGCGCAGGAACGTCAGCGAGCGCAGCATCCGGCGCCCGGTCTCCTCGGCCCGGCCGAAGTTGCCGGCCGCCAGCGGCGCGCAGACGGCGAGCGAGGTGTCGGTGATGCCGCGCTCGGCCATGGCCTTGCGCCAGCCCGGGTCGGCCTTGACGATCTCGTCGCAGCGTTCGTACTCCTCGAAGAGGACCGGCGGCTGGCCGTCCGCCGCCGGGTCCAGCGGGCGGTGGGCGAGCAGGACGCGGGCGCTGACGTCCACGACCGCTTCGGCGGCGGCACCGGTCGCGGTGTCCAGGAGGGTCACGCGCAGCCGGCGGACGACCGGGGCGCCGGGGCGGTGGGCGGCGACGGTGTGCCGGTCCGGCTCGTCCAGCAGGACGAGCGGGAACCGGGTGGTGTCCCCCACCAGGCCCGCGCCGTGCAGGACGTCGCGGGCCGCGGTGATCTCGTCGGCGGTGAGCGGGTCGAGGGGGTGCGGGTCCGGGGCGTGCGGGTCGGGAGGACGGGGAGCGGGCGGCTGCGGTTCCGGCGTGCTGTGTGCCATCGGTCAGCTCTCCTCACGCGGGGACGACGGGGACGACGTACTCGCCGCCTTCTCCAGTTGAAACGCTTCGTTGCCCAGACCGATACGGGCGTGCACCTGCGGCCGCCGGGCGCGCAGGACGCGCCCGTATCCGAGTCCGACCAGCGCCGCCAGCCCGATGACCCCGGGCAGCACCCAGGTCAGCGCCGAGCCCTCCGCCGCGCTGACCAGGACGCCGAAGTCCTTGACGGCGTAGACCAGTACGGTCAGCAGCGCCAGCGCGGCCAGTCCGGCGGCCAGCAACCGCCCGGCCTGCGCCCGCCCCGCTCCGCGCCGTACGAAGAACGCGATGACGGCGACGGACGCGGTGGCCATCAGCACGATCACGCCGAGCGCGCCCACGTTGCCGCCCCAGGTGAACAGCTTCAGCACGGGGGTGGTGGGATCGCCGTCCGGAGTGCGGTCGGTGAGCGCGAAGGCGCCCACGACGAGCAGCGAGATGACGGACTGGAGCAGCGAGCCGAGCGCCGGGGCCCCGCTGGACCTGGCGGTACGGCCGAGCGCGGCCGGCAGCAAACCCTCGCGGCCCATCGCGAAGGCGTAGCGGGCCACCACGTTGTGGAAGCTGAGCATCGAGGCGAAGATGCCGGTCACGAAGAAGAGGTGCAGGAGGTCGGTGAACGTGCCGCCGAGCCGCGGGCCGGTGAGGGCGAAGATCAGGCCGGGTCCCTCCTTGCCCGCCGTACCGACGACGTGGTCCGGGCCGGTGGCGACACCGATCAGCCAGGAGCTGAGCGCGAAGAAGACCGCGACGAAGCCGACGGCGAGGAACATCACCCGCGCCACGACCGTCTGCGGCCGGCTGGTCTCCTCGGCGTAGACGGGGGCCTGTTCGAAGCCGACGAACGCGGCGACGGCGAAGCACAGCGCGGTGCCCAGGCCCGCGCCGCCGAGGGTGGCCGGGTCGAAGGCGTGCAGCGACAGGCCCTGCGGCCCGGGTGCGGCGGCGAAGGCGATGTCGAAGACGGCGATCAGGACGACCTCGGCGGCGAGCAGCACCCCCAGCACCTTGGCGTTCAGGTCGATCTTCAGCGCGCCGAGCACACCGATCAGGGCGACGCCGAGCAGCGCGGGCACCCACCAGGAGACGGTGACACCGAAGTACTGGTGCAGCAGCCCGGTCACCTCGAAGCCGAAGATGCCGTAGATGCCGAACTGCAGGGCGCTGTACGCGGCGAGCGCGACGAAGGAGGCGCCGGCACCCGCCGTGCCGCCGAGGCCGCGCGCGATGTACGCGTAGAAGGCACCGGCGTTGTGCACGTGCCGGCTCATCTCCGCGTAGCCGACGCTGAACAGCGCCATCACCACACCCAGGATGACGAAGAGCAGCGGCTGCCCGACGATGCCCATGACCTGGTACGTGGTGACCATGACACCGGCCACCACCATCAGGGGCGCGCTCGCGGCCAGCACGGACAGCAGCAGCCCCGCGGTGCCGATGCGGCCGGCCCGCAGGGCCCGCTCCTGCCCCTTGAAGGTGCTGATCTCCCCTGGACCGCCGGGACTTCCGGCACGTCCCGTGCGGTACGTGCGTCCCTGGTTGCCCTTGTTACCCGTACTGCTCGTCAGCATGGCGCGGAGGTGTCCTTTCCGTGGAGCGCGGAGGCGGGGGTGCGCGTCGTGCGTGGTGCGTGGTGCGGGTGGTGCTGCGTACGTCGTGCCGGCGGTGCTGCGTGGTGCCGGTGGTGCAGTGTGCGTGGTGCGTGCGCCGGGTGGGCCGGGCGCCGGGGTCAGGCGGTGCGGAAGGCCGTGGCGCGGGCCGCCTTGAACGCCTTGCGGGCATCCCGGTCGGGGTAGGACCAGGGGGCGGCGGTGACGTGCGGGCCGATGCGGTGGAAGAGCGCGGCGGCCTCCGCCATCCGCCCCTCGTGGTACTTGGCGTGCGCGAGGAAGTTGAGATCCACCTTGCGGCGCGGGTGGTCCTCGCCCTCCCACTCCAGCCACCAGTCGAAGGCCGCCTTCATGACCTGACGGGCGCGGCGGGTGGACCAGTGGCCGGAGGCGGCCGGATCCGCCGGTTCGAGACCGGCGGCGGCCAGGGCGCGGTAGCGCTCGGCGTGGGCGACGACGGGCAGGATCGCCAGCGGCGAGTCGGCGGGGGCCTGTTCGGCGGCCCAGTACGCGAAGTCGTAGACCTGGTGCAGCGGGTCGTCGGCGCCGTTCTGCCGCTGCTCGGCCAGGCAGGCGGCCATCAGGTGGTGGGCGTGGTGGTGGTCGGGGTGCCGGGCCCGCACCTGGTCGAAGGCGTGCTCGCGTTCGTCGGGGGTGCCGGTGCGGCGGGCGAGAATCAGCAGGCCGAGCCACGGGGTCGGGTCGCGGGGCGCCATGGCGGCGGCGAGCCGGCAGGCTTCGCGCGCTGCGTCCTGGTCGCTCCGGCCGCGCAGCGCCTGGAAGACCAGGGCGCAGGCCAGCAGGGCGGCGGCATCGGCGCTGTCCGGTTCGGCGAGACGCCAGTCACCGGCCCAGGCGGCGCTGGCCGCGCCTTCGGCGAGCACCACCAGCCGGTGGCCCCGCAGGTCCCAGTCCGTACCGGTGTCGGCCAGCAGGGTCCGTACCCGGACCCAGCGCCCGTGCGCCAGGGCGTCCACGGAGGCGGCGAGTTGGACGTCGTCCAGGGCCGGGTCGAGGACCGGCGCGTCCTTGCGGCGGGACCGGCCCAGCGGCAGGGGTGGCGGAGGGGTCACGGGCAGGAACACTCCACGACGCGCTTCACCTCCGGACGCGCCACATCCCGGACGCGTGTGAGCAGAATCGGTGCACTGATCGACACCAAAAGGTCACGCACAGCAAACCGGCCGACACAGCTTCGCGTCAAGGCGGTTCGAAGAATGACCGAAAAGCCAACTCCCTTGCACGTCAACACACTTGTCAACAAGCAGCGGGGCGCGGCGGCCCGGTGGACCGCCGCGCCGGGAGAGCCGGGAAAGCACCGCCGCTCCGCCGGACCGGGGCCCGGCGGAGCGGCGGCAGGGGATCAACCGTCAGGCCGCGCATCCGCCGTCCGGCATCGGACGGAGCGAGCTCACCGACCTGTCGAATTCATTGGTGAGGTTCGTGCCGGAACCAGGGCCGACAATCTTGAATTCGCCCTTGTAATTCTCGTCGCGGTACAGACACCAGTCGTCCGAGGTCCTGTTGAACACACTTCGAGCCTTGTCGTTCCAACCGGGAGTATTGCGGAGGTCGGCGACAGCGTCGTGGACTTCCAGCTTGGCGCCCACGCCGCCATGCTCCTGGAACAGGCAGACAGATTCATCAGCGCATTCGTACGGAGTTGCAGCCATCACGGTCTGCGGCGCCGCAGCCACCAGAAATCCTGCGGCCGCCGCGACAGCCAGCCCCTTTGTGGACATGACAATCCAGCGCATGGTTTTTCTTCCCTTCTGGCAAGAAACTTTGAATGTCCTTCGAACCAGCGAAGCGGGCAAACGTCAGGGCCATGCGATCGGACACGGAATCCCGCCCCTACCGAAAGGCCCCGCCCCCTTCCAGAACGAGCGTATGGCGCCGGACAAAAGCAGGAAACACCCGCGAGAGTGAATCGCCGCAAACCTGGGCAGTGATATCTTTTTGAGACTGCTGAAATGACGACAGGAGTCCGCCGTGGGCGACACGAAGCATGTGGTCATGCGCCTGAAGGACGTGCACTGCATCAACACCGAGGACATCACCGGCGCCGACGACTTCTATGTCGCGGGCGGCGGCGGGACGGGCCCCGAGTCGGGGCGTCGGCACACGGCCGTCCTGACGAAACCGATCAAGATCAACGACAACGACCGCAAACAGTTCCCGGACGCCGAGTCGGTGATCTTCGAGGGCGATGTGAAGACGAGCGATTTCGTGGAGGTCGCCCTTCAGTTCTTCGACGAGGACTTCAACGCGGAGAAAGATTTCGACGCCAAGTACCAGGCGCTGACGGCATCACTGGTGGCCGGCATCGGTACGGCGGTCGGTGCGGTCGCCACACCCGCGGCGGGAGCCGTGGCGGCGGCGATCCTCACCGCGACGGTCCCGGCGCTGGCGAAGGTGCTCGACACCATCGACAAGGACGACGTTCTCGGCACCGTGGAAAAGCGCGTCGCCGTCAAGGACCTCCAGACCGGCCGAAACGGCCCGTGGACCTGGAAGCTCACGAACAAGAACCCGGTGATTCATGAAGGCGTGCCGTCCAGCGCGCAGTCGAACGTGCCGGGATTCAGCGACTGGGAATACGCCGTGCGGTACGAGATCGACGTGACCTGAACCCGTTCCCGGCACTCGGCCCCGGCACTCGGCTCCTCCGTATTCAGCCCACCGCCTTGGCCGCCGCCCGGCCCGCGGTGCGTCCCGAGAAGATGCAGCCGCCCAGGAAGGTGCCTTCCAGCGACCGGTAGCCGTGCACGCCACCGCCACCGAAGCCCGCCGCCTCCCCCGCCGCGTACACGCCCGGCAGCGGTTCGCCGCCCTCGGTCAGCACCCGTGAGGACAGGTCGGTCTCCAGGCCGCCGAGCGTCTTGCGAGTGAGGATGTTCAGCCGTACGGCGATCAGCGGGCCGGCCTTCGGGTCCAGCAGCCGGTGCGGTGACGCGGTGCGGATCAGCCGGTCACCCAGGTACTTGCGTGCCCCGCGCACGGCGGTGACCTGGAGGTCCTTGGTGAAGGAGTGGGCGATCTCGCGGTCGCGCGCGACGATCTCGCGGCGCAGCGCGGCCTCGTCGAGCAGCGGTTTCCCGGTGAGCTGGTTCATCCGCCGTACGAGATCGCCGAGGGAGCGCTCGACGACGAAGTCCGCACCCCGGTCCATGAACGCCCGCACCGGGCCGGGGGCGCCGGGCAGCGGACGCTTCAGCACGTCCCGGACGCTGCGCCCGGTCAGGTCCGGGTTCTGTTCGGAGCCGGAGAGGGTGAACTCCTTCTCGATGATCTTCTGGGTGAGGACGAACCAGGTGTGGGCGTGGCCGGTCCGCATGATGTGTTCGAGGGTGCCGAGCGTGTCGAAGCCGGGGAAGAGCGGTACCGGCAGCCGTTTGCCGTGCGCGTCCAGCCACAGCGGTGACGGGCCGGACAGGATGCGGATGCCGTGCCGGGGCCAGATGGGGTTCCAGTTGTCGATGCCCTCGGTGTAGTGCCACATGCGGTCCCGGTTGACGATCCGGCCGCCGGCCGCCTCGGTGACGCCCAGCATCAGGCCGTCCACGTGTGCGGGCACCCCGGACAGCAGGTGCTCCGGCGGTGTGCCGAGGCGTGCGGGCCAGTTGGCGCGCACCAGGTCGTGGTTGCCGCCGATGCCGCCCGAGGTGACGATCACGGCCTGGGCGCGCAGCTCGAAGGCGCCGGCCACCTCGCGGCTGCTGGGTGCGCCGCGCCCGGCGTCCGACGGCTCCAGGATCTCTCCGGTGACGGTGTCGACCGTGCCCGCGCTGCGCGCCAGGCCGGTGACGCGGTGCCGGAAGCGCAGCTCCACCAGGCCGCGCGCGACACCGGCCCGCACCCGCCGTTCGAAGGGTTCGACCAGGCCGGGCCCGGTGCCCCAGGTGATGTGGAAGCGCGGTACGGAGTTGCCGTGCCCGGTGGCCTCGTAGCCGCCGCGCTCGGCCCAGCCGACGACCGGGAAGAACCGCACGCCCTGCCGGTGCAGCCAGGGGCGTTTCTCCCCCGCCGCGAAGTCGACGTACGCCTCGGCCCACTTGCGCGGCCAGTGGTCCTCGGGGCGGTCGAAGCCGGCCGCGCCGAGCCAGTCCTGCCAGGCCAGCTCGTGGGTGTCGCGGATGCGCAGCCGCCGCTGCTCGGGCGAGCCGACGAGGAAGAGGCCGCCGAAGGACCAGTGGGCCTGGCCGCCGAGGCCGCTCGCGGGCTCCTGGTCCAGGAGGATCACCTTGCGTCCCGCCTCGGCGAGCTCGGCGGTGGCCGCGAGGCCCGCCAGACCCGCTCCGATCACGATCACATCAGCGTCGTAGGCCATGGCCGCCAGTCTTCTCTCCTCGCCGCGGCGCGCCGGAGGGCCCGGCCGCCATCGTGGCTACCGATCCTCAGCGCGGGCGGACCGCGCGTCAACCTCGGGTTCCGGCGCCACTCGTACGGGGTACTCGGGCGTGCCCGGTGCCGAAGGGCGGGCGGCAAGCGGGCGACGGGTGGCCGCACGGGCGACCAGGTTCGGCCAAGTCCCCGCCTCACCGGCGGACTTGAGGTGCCTGACGTGACGATGGTCCTGCTGGCCGTGAGCGCGGCCGGCTGCCTGGGCGTCGGATTCGTGCTCCAGCAGGGTGCGGCCCAGCGCGCCCCGATGCGGAACTTCCTCTCCCTGCGCCTGTTGCTCGACCTGGCCCGGATGCCGCGCCGGTCGGCCGGCATCGGATGCATGACCGCCGGCATGGCGCTGGGCGCGGTGGCGCTCGGCATGGGGGAGGTCACCCTCGTGGAACCGCTGCTCGCCACCAACCTGCTCTTCGCCATGGCCCTGTCCCGGTACCTCACCCGGGAGCGGCTCGGCCGGCAGGGGTGGAGCGGCCTGTGGCTGCTGGCGGGCGGGGCGACGGCGTTCATCGTGGCCGGCGAGCCGCACGGCGGCCACGGCGTCACCGATCCGGTGCGGCACCGGCTGGTCATGGGTGCCGTACGCGGCTCGCGCTGCTGCTGGCGGCCTGTGCCAAGCGCGTACGGATGAGCCGGGAAGCGGCACTGCTGGGGGCGGCGGCCGGGCTGCTGTACGGGCTCCAGGACGCCCTGACCCGGATCGGCGGCGAGCGGTTCGGGCGCGGCGGCGGGCAGCGCTGCTCACCGGCTGGGAGCCGTACCCGGTGCTCGTACTGGGCGTCGTCGCGCTGGTACTGGTGCAGAGCGCCTTCGAGACGGCGCCGCTGCGCATGTCGCTGCCCGCGCTGACGGCGGCCCAGCCGCTGGCGGGCATCGTCTGCGGGGTCGGCTTCCCGGGCGACCGGCTGAACGTGACCGCCGGGGCGCTCGCCTGGGAGGCCGCCGGGCCGGCGGCGGTCGTGGGCGGCATCGTCCTGATCGGACGGCATCCGGCGATGCCGGCGGGGGTGGCCGGGCGGCCGGAGCGGGTGCGGGAGTTGCAGGCGGGGTGAGGGAGGGTGGCGGACGGTTCGGGGGGCCGCCCGCCACCCCCACCGTAACGTCGTCTCGCCATGTACACGTCATTCAGCCGGGCCGCGCGAGAGACCCCTTGAGCAGGAGAAACAAGACCTGGCACCCCTTCCCCTTTCCGCGGTCCGGCGCGTTAGCTCTTCGTACGCACCCGTATTCGTACGCACTCCTTACAAGCCACCCGAAGCCCGAAGAGTGAGGCATGCCATGAACGATGCCCGACCCGTCCCGGAGGGCACCCGCAACGCCCGGGACGCCCACGACGCCCGGCACGCCGGGGACTCCGGGGACGCCTGGTACGTCGACAACCGCTGCACCAACTGCGATGTCGCCCGGCAGCTCGCCCCCGACCTGATCATCGAGACCGGCGGCCGCTCCGAGGTCGTACGGCAGCCGCACGGCGCCGCCGAGGAACAGCAGCTCCACGCCGCGGCGTTCGCGTGCCCCACCCGCTCCATCCGGCACCCCACCCGCCGGCTCGACCCGGCCCTGGACCCCTATCCCCTGCGGCTCGGCACCACCGACGTCCTGTTCTGCGGCCACAACTCCCCGCACACCGCCGGAGCCAACTCCTACCTCCTGCACCGCCCCGGCGGCACGCTGATGATGGTGGACACGCCGCGCTGGAGCGAGCCCCTGGCCGCGCGGTACGAGGCGCTCGGGCCCGTCACCGACGTGCTGCTCACCCACCGGGACCACGTGGCGCACGGCCGCCGCTACGCCGACCGCTTCGGGGCCCGGCTGTGGATCCACGAAGGCGACCTGGACTCCGTGCCCGACGCGGACCACGTCCTGCGCGGCACCCGGGCCACGGAGATCGCCGAAGGCGTGCTCGCCCATCCGCTGCCCGGCCACACCGCGGGCAGCGTGCTCTACGTCGCCGACGAGCGGTACTGCTTCAGCGGGGACAGCTTCTACTGGTCGCGCACGACCGGCGACGTCGAGGTGGCGGACACCGTCACCTGGTACTCCATCGAGGAACTGGCCGCCTCCCTGGACCGTACCGTCGCCGGGCTGCGCTTCGAGTGGCTGCTGCCCGGCCACGGCGGACGCAAGCAACTGCCCGCCGACGAGATGGCCGCCCGGATGCGGGGACTGGCCGCCCGTACCCGGGAGCTGCGGCCGCGGCCGGTCGACTTCACGGCCGTGCGGTGGTGAGACGGTCCGGACGGAGATCTCGACAGTAACAATGCCCAGCATCGAAGTGCCCGCATGGCACGGACGGCAGGGGCCGGGACCAGGGAGAAACTGCTGCGCGCCGCGGCGCCCGTGCCGCACCGGCCCCCGTGGGCTGGTTGCATGGGGGCATGGACGGACAACAGCCACTGAGCGCGGACGAGATCGTCGACGTCGTCAGCGAGAGCGACGAGGTGGTGGGACAGGCCCGGCGGGGCGACGCCTACGCCCACCGGCTGCGGACGCGCTGCGCCTTCGTCCTCGCCCGCGACGCCGAGGACCGGATCTTCGTGCACCGCCGGACCGCGCGGAAGCTGGTCTTCCCCTCGCACTACGACATGTTCGTCGGCGGCGTGGTCGGCGCGGGCGAGACGTACGACGGGACCGCGCTGCGCGAGGCGGAGGAGGAACTGGGCGTGACCGGCCTCCCACGGCCGGTCCCGCTGTTCAAGTTCCTGTACGAGACGCCCGAGCACACCTGGTGGTCGACGGTCTACGAGGTGCGCTGCACGCTGCCCGTACAGCCGCAGGAGTCCGAGGTGGACTGGCACGCCTTCCTCACCGAGGAGGAGTTGGCGCGGCGCATTCCGGAGTGGGAGTGGACGCCGGACGGCATGTCCGCCTGGCAGCGGCTGCTGGAGCGGCGGGCCGAGCGGGAACGGTGACCCCGACGACCGCGGGGAGCGGCGGCCCCGGCGGGCGGCACGAGGAGGGGCGGCCGCCGGACGGCCCCGGGCAAGGGCCCGCCGGACGAGTACCGCGTAGGGTTCTGGCCATGATCCTCACCGACAGACTGCGGTCGATCGGCGCGGGCGTACGGCTGTGGTTCACACCGGCGCGCGTCCGCGAGGAGGGCACGACGCCCGACTACCGCTTCTCCCTCGCCAACGAACGGACCTTCCTGGCCTGGCTGCGGACCGGGCTGGCGCTGGTGGGCGGCGGCTTCGCGGTGGACCAGTTCCTGCCCCGGCTGCACGACGTGCTGCGGGTGACGTTCACGGTGGTCCTGCTGGTGGGCGGCGCGCTGTGCGCGGTGCGGGCGGTCAACCACTGGGTGCGCTGCGAGCGGGCGATGCGGCGCGGCGAGGATCTGCCCGCGTCCCGCTTCCCGGCCGTACTGGCGGTCGCCGTCGGCCTGCTCGCGGCGGCGATGGTCGTCCTCGTCGTCATCGGCTGGACGCGCTGACCGATGGCCGGTTCCTTGCCACGGGAGCGGCCGCGTCCGGCCCGCGACCCCGGACTCCAGCCGGAGCGCACCCGCCTCGCCTGGCGGCGCACCACCTTGTCCTGCACGCTGGTCGCGATCCTGGCGGGGCGCCAGGTGGTGCAGCAGCGTGGCCCCGGGCCCGTGGTGGTCGCCGCGGGGGCGCTGGTACTGCTGGTGTGGGTCGCGTTCCTGGCCGCGGCGCACCTGCGGATGCGGGCGATGTGCGCGGACCGGCCGCCGGTCCTGTCCACCCGTACGGCACTGGCCCTGGCGGGCTGCGTCTGCGCACTGGCGGCGCTCGGCGCGGCGATCCTGCTCTGAGGCCCGACCGGCCCTTTCCGGCCGGGTGACCCACACCCCATGCTCTCCCTCTGGACGCCATACCGACTAGTCGGCATGATCGTAGCGGCCGCCCGACACGAGCGGCCGTCCCTTCCATACGGAGGAGCACGATGAGCAACGGCACCCCTCCCCCGCGTTCCGCACCCCCGGGCCTGGACCTGGAGCGGCTGCGGGACCACCTGGACCGGGAACTGCCCGGAGCGGTACGGGGACCGCTGGATGCCGAGCTGATCGAGGGCGGCCGGTCCAACCTCACCTACCGGGTCACCGACGGCACCGACCGGTGGGTCGTCCGCCGCCCGCCGCTCGGCCACGTCCTGGCCACCGCGCACGACATGGGGCGCGAGTTCCGGGTGATCAGCGCGCTGCACCCGACGGCGGTGCCGGTCCCCGAGGCGCTGCTGCTGTGCGAGGACGAGGAGGTCCTCGGAGCGCCGTTCTACGTGATGGAGCTGGTCGAGGGCGTGCCGTACCGTACGGCGGAACAGCTCGCCGGGCTGGGCCCGGAGCGGACCCGCGGGGTGGTGCTGTCCCTCGTCGACACACTGGTGGCGCTGCACGCCGTGGACCCGGCGGCGGTCGGCCTCGACGGCTTCGGCCGGCCGGACGGTTTCCTGGAGCGGCAGTTGCGCCGCTGGGGCAAGCAACTGGCGGCGTCGAAGAACCGCGAACTGCCGGGCATCGACGCGCTGCACGAGGCGCTGGGCGCGGCGCTGCCCGCCTCCCCCGCGCCCGCCGTCGTGCACGGTGACTACCGGCTGGACAACGTGCTGGTCGGCGCCGACGACCGGATCACGGCCGTACTGGACTGGGAGATGTCCACCCTCGGCGATCCGCTGACCGATCTCGGGCTGCTGGTGATGTACAGCGAGCAGGAGGACGTGCCCGGCTCCCCGATCGCCACGACGAGCGGCGCGCCCGGCCATCCGGAGGCGGCCGAGCTGATCGAGCGGTACGCGGCCGGATCCGGCCGGGACGTGTCCGGTATCGCCTGGTACACGGCGTTCGCATACTTCAAGCTGGCCGTGATCCTCGAAGGCATCCACTACCGCTTCACCCTCGGGCAGACCCTCGGCGCGGGCTTCGACCGGATCGGCGAGCTGGTGCCCGTCTTCATCGACCGCGGCCTGGCCACCCTCGACACCCTGACGACCGCCAAGGAAGGCTGAGGCACACTGATGGACTTCGCATTCGACGCCCGCACCGAAGAGCTGCGCGGCAGGCTGCTGGCCTTCATGGACGAGCAGGTGTACCCGGCCGAAGCGGTCGCCGAGGAGCAGCGGGCCGCGCTGGCCTCGCCGTGGGACACCCCGGCAGTGGTGGAGGAGCTCAAGGCCGAGGCGCGCGCGCAGGGTCTGTGGAACCTGTTCCTGCCGGACGAGGAGTACGGCGCCGGCCTGACGAACCTCCAGTACGCGCCGCTGGCCGAGATCACCGGCCGCAGCCCGCAGTTGGCGCCGACCGCGCTGAACTGCGCGGCTCCGGACACCGGGAACATGGAGGTGCTGGCGCAGTTCGGCTCGGAGGAGCAGAAGAAGCAGTGGCTGCGGCCGCTGCTGGCGGGCGAGATCCGGTCGGCGTTCGCGATGACCGAGCCGGACGTGGCCTCCTCGGACGCCACGAACATCGAGACCCGGATCGAGCGGAAGGGCGACTCTTACGTCATCAACGGCCGCAAGTGGTACATCTCCGGCGCGATGAACCCGCTGTGCCAGATCTTCATCGTGATGGGCAAGACCGACCCGGACGGCGCCGACCCGCGCCGCCAGCAGTCGATGGTGCTGGTCCCCCGCGACACCCCGGGCCTCGAAGTCCGCCGCGCCATGCAGGTGTACGGCTACGAGGACCACCACCACGGGGGCCACGCCGAGGTGGTCTTCCACGACGTCCGCGTACCGGCCGCGCACCTGATCGGCGAGGAGGGCGGCGGCTTCGCCATCGCCCAGGCCCGCCTCGGCCCCGGCCGCATCCATCACTGCATGCGGCTGATCGGGATGGCCGAGCGCGCCATCGAGCTGATGTGCCGCCGCGCGGTGTCCCGTACGGCCTTCGGCAAGCCGCTGGCCGGGCAGGGCGTCGTGCAGCAGTGGATCGCGGACGCGCGGGTGGCCGTCGAGCAGTTGCGGCTGCTGGTGCTGAAGACCGCGTGGCTGATGGACACCGTCGGCAACAAGGGCGCGCACACGGAGATCCAGGCCATCAAGATCGCCACACCGCGTACGGTCGTGGACATCCTGGACCGGGCGGTGCAACTGCACGGCGCGGGCGGCGTCAGCCAGGACTTCCCGCTGGCGGAGCTGTGGGCGGCGGCTCGTACGCTGCGGCTCGCGGACGGCCCGGACGAGGTGCACCAGCGGTCGCTGGCGCGCCGGGAGCTGAAGCGCCACAGGTGACCCGGCGGCGTACGGTCCCTTGCCCCGCCCCGATTTCCCTGACTAAGGTCAGGGAATGGACGCGGTGCAGATCGGCCAGGTGCGGCGGTTCAACCGCACGGTCACCGAGCGCGTGGGCGTGCTCCACGACCACTACCTCGGCCTCGGCCGGCCCATCGGCGAGGCCCGGCTGCTCTGGGAGATCGGCGGGCAGGGGCAGGACGTACGGCGGCTGCGCGAGCGCCTGGGGCTGGACTCCGGCTATGTGAGCCGGCTGCTGCGTTCCCTGGAGGCCGACGGCCTGGTGACGGTGGAACCGCGGCCCGAGGACCGGCGGGTGCGCACCGTCCGGCTCACCGAGGCGGGCCGCGCGGAGCGCGCCGTGCTCGACGGCCGCAGCGACGAGCTGGCCGGTTCCCTGCTGGAGCCGCTCAACGAGGCCCAGCGTGCCCGGCTGGTCGCCGCCATGGCCGAGGTCGACCGGCTGCTGACCGCCACCACGGTCACGCTGGACGTCGTCGACCCCGGCCACCCGGACGCCCGGCACTGCCTGCGGTCCTACTTCACCGAGATGCGGGAACGGTTCGAGACGGGCTTCGACCCCGCCCGGAGCCTGCTGCCCGACGCGGGCGAACTGCGCGCTCCCAAGGGCCTGTTCCTGGTGGCCCGGCTGCACGGCGAGCCCGTCGCCTGTGCGGGGCTGAAGCTGCCGCCCGGCACCGCCGAGATCAAACGCATGTGGGTGGCCCCGCACGCCCGGCGGCTCGGCCTCGGCCGCCGGCTGCTGGCCGAGTTGGAGGCGCGGGCCGTACGGCACGGTCGCGGCGTGCTCCGCCTGGACACCAACAAGGTGCTCGGCGACGCGATCGCCCTGTACCGCTCGTACGGCTTCGAAGAGGTCGCGGCCTTCAACGACGAGCCGTACGCCCATCACTGGTTCGAGAAGCGGACCGGCGGGGCCCGAGAACTCCCGTGACCCCGTCCGACGGCGCCCTCACGGCCGCAAGGCCCGCAGCAGCAGGTCGGCGAGGTGGTCGGCGACCTGCTGCGGGGCGAGCGGGCCGTCCTCGCGGTACCAGGTGCCGAGGTGGTGCACCGACCCGAAGTGGTAGTCCACGACCAGGTCGGCCGGGGTGGCGCTGCTGAACACCCCGGCGCGCTGGCCCTCTTCGACCAGCGCGCGGAACCGTTCGTGGTAGCGCCGCCGCTCGGCCCGTACCTGCTTGTCCTTCTCGGGCGCGAGATGGTGCATCGAGCGGAAGAAGATCTTCGTGTCGTCGAGGTTCTCGATGGTGGTGACCACGACGTCCGCCGCCGCGTCACGCAGCCGCTGCTCCACCGGCGCGTCGGCGCAGGCGAAGCGGTCCAGCCGCTCCTGCTGGAGCCGCAGCACCCGCCCGTACACCTCGTGCAGCAGGTCGTCCTTGGAGCCGAAGTAGTGGTAGAGGGCGCCCTTGGTCACCCCGGCGGCCTCGACGATCTCCTGCACGGAGGTACGGTCGTAGCCCCGCTCGGCGAAGAGCCGGGTGGCGGTGGCCAGCAGCCGCTGCGCCACGGGTTTGCCGCTCCCGCCGTCCTTCGTGCCGGCCATCGCCCTCACCTGTCCCTCGTGCGTCTCGTGCGTCTCGTGCGTGTTGCTGCTCGTGCGTGTTGCGTCCCGTGCGTCGTGTCGCTGCCCGCCGCCCGCCGCGGGCGCGGTCAGCAGCGCCCGCGCAGTTCCCGCCTGAGGATCTTGCCACTGGTGGTCTTCGGCAGCTCGGGCAGGATCTCCACCTGCCGCGGACACTTGTACGCGGCCAGCCGTTCCCGGCAGTAACCGGCCAGCTCGGCGGGCTCGGCCCGCTGCCCGGGCCGCAGGCTCACATACGCTTTCACCGACTCGCCCCGGTAGGCGTCCGGCACGCCGACCACCGCCGCCTCGCGCACCGCGGGATGGCCGTACAGCACGTCCTCGACCTCCCGCGGCCACACCTTGAACCCGGACGCGTTGATCATGTCCTTCTTGCGGTCGACGACGTACAGCCAGCCGTCCGGGTCCATGAAGCCGATGTCGCCGGTGCGCAGTTCGCCGTCCGGCAGGGTCTCCGCGGTGGCGTCCGGGCGGCGCCAGTAGCCGGGCACCACCTGGGGGCCGCGCACCGCGATCTCGCCCTGCTCGCCGAACGGCACGGCCCGCCCCTGGTTGTCGATGATCCGTACGACCGTGTCCGGGCCCGGCACGCCGACGGCGAGCGTCCCGGAGGACGGGTCCACGGGCGCCTCGCGGCCGGGCGGGACGCTGGCGCACGGCGCGGTGCACTCGGTCAGCCCGTAGCCGTTGTGCAGATACGGGCCGAAGGCCGCCCGGAACTTCTCCACCAGCGCGGGCGGCAGCGGCGCGCCGCCCGAGGAGAGCGTGGAGAACGACGCGAAGTGCTCGCGGGTGACGCCGGGCTGCGCCGCCAGCGCCATGTAGGCGGTGGACGGGCCGACCGTGTAGGCGGGCCGGTGCTCCAGGAAGGCGTCGAGGACGACGCCCGGCTCGAAGCGGTGGGCGAGTGCCAGAGTGCCCGCGTTGGTGAAGCAGGCGGCCAGCTCGCAGACCATGCCGGTGATGTGGAACAGCGGCGCCAGCGCGAAGTACGTCGCACCGTCGGGCAGCGCCAGACCGGTGCGCTGCCGCTCGGCGTTGTAGGCGATGTTGCCGTGGGTGTTGGTGGCACCCTTGGGGGTGCCGCTGGTGCCGGAGGTGTAGCTGATGAGGGCGGTGTCCGCGGCGGCCGGTGGTGTCACGCCGGGCGGCTCGCCCTCGTACGCGCGGGCCGCGGCCAGCAGGTCGTCGGCGCCCTCGCGCGGCCCGAGCCGCTCGCCGCGCAGCACACGGGTGTCGTCGCGCGTCTGGAGGTCCCGTTCGCAGGCGGTCAGGGCGATCCGTACGGACGGGGCCGCGGTGGCGGTCGCCCGCAGGAAGGCGTCCCACGTCCGGTCCGCGCAGACGACGGCAGTGACTTCGGCGTCGGTGAGGACGTGCGTCATCTCGGCCGACTTGTACATGGGGTTGACGGGCACGACGATGCCGCCCGCCTTCCAGACGCCGAGCAGCGCGAGGACGAAGTGCGGCGTGTTCTGGAGCATGATCGCGGCACGGTCGCCGGGCCGGAAGCCGCGGGCCGCCAGGTGCCCGGCCACGCCGTCACTGAGCGCGTCGGCCGCGGCGTACGACAGCCGCCCGTCGAAGTAGGCGAGGGCCGTGCGGTCCGGGGCGCGGCGGGTGGCGTCCCGGAAGGCGTGCAGGGCGGAAGGGTGCGGGTCGACGGGGGCGCGCTGGGCGTCGGTGAGCTGCGCCAGCCAGGGCTTGTCCTCGTAGGTGGTCATCGGGGCGTCCCCTCGGCTTCCGGCGTACGGCTCCCGGCCTGCTCCAGCTTCCGCTGGAGGTGGTTCATCCCGCCCAGCCACCGCTCGGTGTCGGCCGCCCGCGCGGTGTAGTACCCGCCGACCTCCGGGTGCGGCAGGACCAGGAACCGTTCCGCCGCCATGGCCGCGAAGAGCGCGTCGGCGACGGCGGCGGGCTCGATCGCCGTCGGGGTCAGCACCAGGTCCCCGGCCGCGCCGGTGCCCGCGAGCATGTCCGTACGCACCCCCTGGGGGCAGATGGCGTGCACCGCTATCCCCCGGTGCCGGTACGTCAGCGACAGCCACTCCGCGAAGGCGTACGCGCCGTGCTTGGTGACGCTGTACGGGGCCGCGCCGACCATGGTGAGCAGGCCCGCCGCCGACACGGTGGACACGAACCGGCCCGCGCCGCGCTCCAGCCACTCGGGCAGCAGCGCGCGGGCCGCCCGTACGTGCGCCATGACGTTGACGTCCCAGGCCAGCTCCCAGTCGGCGTCCGGCGCCTCGGGGCCGCCGCCGGTGCCGACCCCGGCGTTGGCGCAGAAGATGTCGACGGGCCCGCCGAGCGCCGCCCGGGCCGCCGGTACGACGTCGGAGGCGTCCCCGGGGACCGCGACGGCGCCGAGTTCCCGCGCGGTCCGCTCCGCCTTCGCCGCGTCCAGGTCGTTGACCACCACCCGCGCGCCTTCGGCGGCGAAGCGGCGGGCCAGTGCGGCCCCGATGCCACCGCCCGCCCCGGTCACCACGACTGTCTTGTCCCGTACGGCTTCCACCTGCGGTCTCCCTCGGTCGGCCCCTGACTCGGCTGCCAGGCAGACTAACCAGTCGGTATGCCGGAGCGAAAGGGCGCGGACCCGCGGCGGCAGGGGGCCGGCGCCCCGTGGGCCGGACGCGGCAGCGGCGCGCGGCACGCCGTCCGGCGCGTTCCCCCGGAGGCCGCCGGGCGTTAGCGTGCGCACGACACGACTCTCGACACGGCTCACGACTCGGCTCCGACGGCGGAGGTGGACGCATGACCCTGTCCAGACGGAATCTGCTGGCCGCGACGGCGGTCACGAGCGTGATGGGTGCGACGGCGATGGCGGGCGAGGCGAGGGCGGCGGGCGCCGCACACGGTTCCACGGGCACCGGAGCGACCGGAGCCGGACCGGCAGGGGCCGCAGCGCACGGCTCCCACCTACCCCGCCCCCGTACCCGCACCGGCTTCGACCGCCTGGCCGCCGACGGCTACGCGCTCCTGTCCGGCCGCCGGGTCGGCGTCGTCACCAACCCCACCGGCGTCACTCCGGACGTACGCCACATCGTGGACGTCATGCACGCCGACGAACGGGTGGACCTGGCCGCCGTCTTCGGCCCCGAGCACGGCTTCCGCGGCACGGCCCAGGCCGGCGGATCGGAGGGCAGCTATGAGGATCCCGCCACCGGGCTGCCGGTCCACGACACGTACGGCAAGAGCGGCCGCGCGCTGGCCGACATCTTCACCCGGTCCGGCGTGGACACCGTCGTCTTCGACATCCAGGACGTCGGCGCGCGCTTCTACACCTACATCTGGACGCTGTACGACTGCATGGTCGCCGCCGTCCTCGCGGACAAACGTTTCGTCGTCCTCGACCGCCCCAACCCGGTGACCGGTCGCACCGCGACGGGCCCCGTACTGGACCGCGCCCTGGCCTCCGGAGTCGGCCGCGAACCGATCGCCCTCGCGCACGGCATGACCGTGGCCGAACTCGCCCTCCTCTTCAACGCCGAGTTCGTCCCCCGCGCCGCGGGCCGCCCGGCCGACCTGGAAACCGTCCTCATGACAGGCTGGCGCCGCCGGCACTTCTTCGACGCCACCGGCCTCCCCTGGGTCCCGCCCAGCCCCAACATGCCCACCCCCGACACCTCCCTCGTCTACGCGGGCACCTGCCTCTTCGAAGGCACCAACCTCTCCGAGGGACGCGGCACCACCCGCCCCTTCGAACTGCTCGGCGCCGACGGCATCGACCGCCGCTGGTCCGCCGCCGTCACCCGGCTGGCCACCGACATCGACCTCGCCGGCGTCCGCTTCCGGGAGGCGTACTTCGCCCCCACCTTCTCCAAGTTCCAGGGCAGGACCATCGGCGGCGTCCAGCTCCACGTCCACGACCGCGAAGCCTTCGACCCGGTCCGCACCGGCATCGCCCTGCTGATCACCGCGAAGCAGGTGTGGAACGGCTTCACCTGGCGCCCGGACCACTGGATCGACAGACTGACGGGCACCTCGCGCGTACGGACGATGATCGACGCGGGCGCCGGCGTGGACGAGGTGGCCGCGGCCTGGCAGAACGACCTGGCGCGCTTCCGGCGGGTGCGGCGCGGGTATCTGCGCTACCGGTGAGCGCTTTCCCCCCGATAACGGCCAGCCAGAAATATATCACCGACGCTCGCCGGACAAGGGAGTCTCACCGGCCGCATCACAACCAGGAAACGAAAGGGCGGCGAAGCACAACCCGACCTGTTTCCAGGAGTCCGCGAGGAACGGCTCTTTCCGCGGACCGGTCACGGCCGCACAGCTCTTCCCGCTTTTCCCCGCCGCTTTTCCCGGCACTGTTTTCCCAACGGTTATGCTCACCGCGCCCCACTGCGCCCGGAAGGGCGCAACAAGCAAGAGAGGCACCTTAGGTGAGACACAAAACCTTCGTATCGAAGGTGAAGAAAAAGTGGTCGCACGCATCGCGCGTGGCGATTCTGGGCGCTGTTCCCCTGGCGCTCGTGGCCGGTTCCCTTTCGATCACGCCCGCCCTCGCGGACGGCGCCGACGGCCGGCCGAGCGCGGTCCCGAACACCGACCGCGGCCGGATCGTCGAGTTCTGGAAGTCCGGCGGCCCCGGGGTCAAAGCGGCCGCCGAAGCCGCTCTGCTCGGCTCCGACGACGACGTACAGCGGTTCCTGACCGACGTACGCATACGCGCCGAAGCCCAGGACGACCGTCTGGAGGGACTCCAGATCCACTCCCTGGGCGGCGCCAACGTCCAGACAGCGGCCGCGCAGGCCCTGAGCGGCACCCGCCAAGAGCTGGAAGCCTTCCTCAAGGACGGCTGGGAGAAGCCCCTGGCGGCCGACCAGCGGGTGCAGGCGCTGCAGGCCATCAGCGCCGGCGGCAACAACGTCCAGGAGGCCGGCAAGACCGCACTCAACGGAACCCCTGAGGACGTCGCGGCTTTCGTCAACGGCGGACGCGCCACCGCGGAACGGGCCGACGACCGCGTCCAGGTCCTGCAGATCCTGAGCACCGGCGGCCCGGCCACCAAGGAAGCTGCCAAAGTCGCTCTGTCCGGCACCGCCGACGACATCAAGGAGTTCCTCGACGTCGGCCAGGACGTGGCCGCCGCCCGCGATCAGGAACAGGCCGGCATCGAGCAGCTGGCCGAACAGGCCCAGCAGGCCGGCGTCCGCGCCAAGCGCGAGACCGACGCCGCCAAAGAGGCCTCCGACCGCGCGGTGAGAGCCTCCGAGCAGGCCAAGAAGGCCGCGCAGAAGGCCGCCCGGGAAAGCGCGGCCGCCAAGAAGAACAGCATCGAGGCGGCGACCGCCGCCAACGAGGCCGCCGAGGCCGCCCGCGGCGCGGCGCGCGCCGCCCAGCAGGCCATCAGCGCAGCCGCCCGGGCCAACGCCTCGGCCCGGGTCGCCGCCAACGCCGCCTCCCGCGCCGCCGCCGCGGCGGCCGGTGCCGCCAACGCCGCCGCCCAGGCCAACAGCGCCGCCGCCGGCGCCGCCGCTGACGCCTCCAAGGCCGGCGCGGCCCGCAAGGCCGCCGAGACGGCCCGCGACGCCGCCAAGGGCGCCAAGAAGGCAGCCAAGGCCGCCGAACAGGCGGGCGTGGCCGCCACCGAGGCCGGCAAGGCCGCCTCGGCCGCCCTGAGCGCCGGTGCCAAAGCCGACGCCGCTGCGACCGCGGCCACCCAGGCCAGCGGTTACGCCGACGCCGCCGGAATCGCCTCCGGCGAGGCACGCGCCGCCGCCGGCCAGGCCCGCCGGCATGCCGCCGAGGCCACCCGCGCCGCCAACGCCGCCTCCGCCCTGGCCCAGCGCTCCGCTGCCGCCGCCTACCGGGCACGCGACGCCGCCAACAAGGCAGCCGACCACGCCGAGCGGGCAGCCGCCGCCGCCAAGGAAGCCGCCGAGCACGCCGTCGAAGCCGACAAGGCCGCCGACCAGGCCGAAGCGCACGCCAAGGCCGCCAGAACCGCCGCCGAGACCGCGACCGACGCGGTCAAGCAGGCCCGTACCGCTCACGAACTGGCTCAGCAGGCCGAGGCGGAGGACCTGGCCGGCCGCACCGCGGAATCCGTCGAGAAGGCCAAGGACCTCAAGGAGGAGGACGAACGCCGCACGGCCGACGAGGCCGCCGCTGCCGAGGAGTTCAAGGCCCTCAACGACGAGGCCGATGCCCTGGCGACCGAGGCCGCCAAGCCCGGCACCCCCGTAGAGGAGGTCGTCGCCAAGGGCCGCAAGGTGGCCCTGCGAGCTCTCAAGACCCGTGGGCCGTGGAGCCAGGCGGCGGCCCAGGCGGCGCTGGCCGGCTCGGACGGAGCCGTGGTCGAGTACGTGCGGAGCGGCTGGCGGGAGGCCGTCCAGCAGGACGATTACGCCCGGGTCGCGCGCCTGGCCGACGACGGCCTGTCGGGCGGGGTGCGGCAGGCCGCCGAAGAGGCGCTGTCCGGTGACGCCAAAACGATCAGCGCCTTCCTGAACACCGGCCAGTACCAGGCCGCCGTCAGTGAGTACCGGGTCCAGGTGCTGCGGATCAACAGCGCCGGCGGCCCCCAGGTCAAGGAGGCCGCCAAGGCCGCGCTCAACGACGGCTCCCCCGGGAAGCTGGTGGAGTTCCTCGACAAGGGCCAGTACACCGCCAGGAACGCCGACGAGCGGGTCACCGCCCTGCAACTGATCAGCAGCGGGGGCCCCGAGGTCCAGGCGGCGGCGAAGATCGCCCTGTCGGGACCGCCGCGGCTGCTGCACGCGTTCCTTGAGTCCGGGCAGTCCATGGCCCAGCGCAAGGACCACCTCGCCGCCACGCACAGTGCTCAGATCGAGCGCCTGATCGCCGGGGCCGCCGCCGTCGCGGCCACCGCCCAGCAGAACGCCCACCTCGCGGGTGAGCAGGCCGCCCGGGCCCGCAAGGCAGCGGACAAGGCCGAGGAGTACAAGAAGCAGGCCCAGGCATCCGCCACCGAGGCCCGGAAGTACGCCGACCAGGCGAAGAAGTCCGCCGAGAGCGCCGAAGCCTCCGCCCGCCAGGCCGCCGAATCCGCCAAACAGGCACGTGCGGCCGAGGCCGATGCCCGGCGCGCGGCCCGTGAGGCGCAGGCATCCGCCTCCCTCGCCGCGAACTCCGCCGACCACGCGCGGGGTTCCGCCGAGGCGGCCTGGGCCTCCGCCAACCAGGCCCGCGCCTCCGCGGAAGCCGCGGGCAAGGACTCCGAGGCGGCCAGGCAGGCCGGCAAGGAAGCCTTCGCGGTGTACGTCGCCAAGAAGCGCAAGGAGGACGAGGCCAAGCGGCGCGCCGCGGAAGCCCGGAAGGTCAAGGAGCAGGTCGAGAAGGCCGTCCGGGACGCGGCGAAGGAGGATGACGAGGAAGAGGAGGACGAGCCGGACTTCTGGGGCCTCGTCTCCGGTACCGGCCACTTCGCGCTGGACGTCGCCGGCCTGTTCCCCGGGGCGGGCGAACTGGCCGACCTCGCGAACTGCGCCTGGTACGGCGCGGAGGGTGACGCCGTCGAGGCCGGTCTCTCCTGCGCCTCGGCCGTTCCCGGGGCCGGTTACGGCGCCTCGGCGGTCAAGTTCGGCAAGTGGGGCAAGAAGGGACTGCGCAAGGGCGAGGAGTTCATCGACGCCCTGAAGGGCCGGGTGGGTAAGGGCGCGAAGGCGTGTGCGCCCAACAGCTTCACCCCGGAGACCCCCGTGGTGACGGGTGACGGTTCCACCAGGCCCATCGGACGCGTCAAGGCCGGCGACATGGTCCTTGCCACCGATCCCGTGACCGGCAGGACGCTGGCCCGGCCGGTCGACCGGGTCATCGTGGGTGAGGGCACCAAGAACCTGGTGCGGATCACCGTCGAGTCCGGGACCGGTCATGGCAGGTCCGTCGGTGCCCTCACGGCGACCGCCGGCCACCCGTTCTGGGTGCAGGACCGGCACGACTGGGTCGACGCCGGCGAGCTGCGGCCGGGCTCCCGGCTGCGCACCCCGTCCGGCGCCCTGGCCAAGGTGACGGCCGTCCGGGCCTGGTCAGCACACCAGCGGGTCCTCAACCTGTCCGTCAGCGACCTCCACACCTATTACGCGGTCGCGGGCGGCGTTCCCGTCCTCGTGCACAACTCGGGTTGCGTCAACTGGTCCGCCAAGAGCTCGAAGACCTTCGGGCACACGTTCTCGGACCACGGCAAGAGCGTCAAACAGCTCGCGGACCGCGCCCGCAAGAAGGGCGAGCCGCAGGGCCGCTGGATCAACAACGACGCGGCGGCGGAATTCATGAAGGGCGCCTGGCTCGCCGACGCGGGCCCCCGGGGCGTGCGCATTCCCGACGGTCTCGGCGAGGTCGTCTTCGAGGACGGCACGACGAAGGTCGCCAAGTGGGCGGTGCTGGTGCCCAGCAAGAACGGTCTCTACAAGACCGCCTACCCCATCCTGTCCTCGTAGCCTGAGAGGGCGACAACCGGTGCGGACGCACCACCATGAAGAGAAAGGCCACCGATGCCGTTCCACTGCGCGCTGAGCGCACCCGAGGCGCAGGACCGGCGCGCCTGCGCCGACGTCGAGATCGAGGATGCCGACGACTACGAGTACCTGGCCATGACCGCCAGCGGACTGCTGGCGGAGGCGGGCTACCGGTTCAGCATCGGCGGGTTCGGGACCGAGGAGTGGGACTTCGACGTCGAGTACGACATGTCCACCCTCCTCGAACAGCTCCCCGACGTCCGGGACGGTCTGCGCCGGGGTGTGGAGTGCGAGATCGACCTCTACTCACAAGGGGTGGAGCGGAGCATCACGTTCGCCCCGTCCGGCAGCGCGGTGGAGCTGCGGTGCGTCTCCCGGACCTCCTGGGTCCCGGACCCCGGCACCGAGCTGCACGAGCGCGCGACCATCGAGGCCATGTTCGACAAGCTGGCCCACGACGTGGCGGCCGGCTTGCAGAGCGTGTGCCCGGAGATCGCCGGACTGAGCCCGTTCCGCGACTGGAGGTGACGAACTGACGGCCCGGCCCCTGCCGTGCCGGGCCGATGGTCCTTCGAAGTCCGCCGTTCCCCGGGGAACGGCGGACTTCGGCGTACGCGGCCGCATCCGGCAGGGCGCGGGCCGGGACCGGATCGCCCGCAACCCGTCTCGGTCATCAAGACAAACCGTCCCACCCCTTGACTCACTGCGGACCCGGCGTGAAAGTGCGCTTCGTGCACAGTGACGCGAGACCAGCGACGAAAGCGCCCTCCAGCGGGGCGGAGGGCCGCCCCGGAAGCGGCGAGGAAACCGGACCCGGCACCGGTCCGGAGAGCCTCCGCCGGGTGGCCGTGGCCTCGTTCATCGGGACGGCCATCGAGTTCTACGACTTCTACATCTACGGGACGGCCGCAGCGCTCGTCCTCAACCAGGCGTTCTTTCCGACGCTCGACCCGGTCAACGCCACCCTCGCGTCGTTCTCCACCTATGCGGTGGCGTTCGCGGCGCGGCCGATCGGGTCGGTGGTGTTCGGGCACTTCGGGGACCGGGTGGGGCGGAAGTCCGTGCTGGTGGCCTCGTTGTTGCTGATGGGGCTGTCGACGGCGCTGGTCGGGCTGTTGCCGGGGTACGGGACGCTCGGGGTATGGGCGCCGTTGCTGCTGATCCTGCTGCGGTTCCTCCAGGGGATCGGGCTGGGCGGGGAGTGGGGCGGGGCCGCGCTGCTGGCGGTGGAGCACGCGCCGAAGAGGCGGCGCGGGCTGTATGCGGCGTTCCCGCAGGTCGGGCCTTCGGTGGGGTTCTTCGCGGCGACCGGGGTGTTCTGGTTGCTGTCGTCGGTGCTGGACGACGGCGCGTTCCGGTCGTGGGGCTGGCGGGTGCCGTTCCTGCTGTCGTTCCTGCTGGTCGGGGTGGGGCTGTTCGTACGGCTGAAGATCAGCGAGACGCCGGTGTTCGCGAAGGTGATGGACGCGCACGAGGCCAGCCGGGTGCCCGTGCTGGACGTCGTGCGCCGGCATCCGCGCGAGCTGCTGCTCGGCGCGGGCGGCATGATCATCGCGTACGGGCTGTTCTACACCGCGACGACGTACTGCCTGGCGTACGCCACCGGCACGCTCGGTGTCTCGCGCAACACCATGCTCGGCCTCTCCCTCGTCGCCTGCCTCTTCCTGGCGGCCGGCACCTGGCTCGCCGCCACCCGCTCGGACGGCGTCGGGCGGCGCAAGCTGGTCCTCACCGGGACGGCTCTCTCGGCGGTCTGGGGACTGATCCTCTTCCCGCTGCTGGACACCGGGCAGCCGGTGCTGATCGCGGTGGCGATCGGCGGGGCGCTGTTCTGCATGGGTGTGGTGTACGGCCCGATGGGCGCGTATCTGCCGGAGCTGTTCGGTACGACGGTGCGGTATTCGGGCGCCTCGCTGGCGTACAACCTGGGCGGGGTGCTGGGCGGCGCGGTCTCGCCGCTGGTGGCGACCCGGTTGCAGGCGGCCTTCGGGTCGGACTCGGTGGGGTGGTACGTGACGGCGATGGCGCTGGTGTCGCTGGTGTGCGTGCTGGCGCTGCCGGAGACACGGGAGCGGGAGCTGGGCTGAGGGGGCGGGCGGGGCCGGCGGATTTCCGCGCGGCCTCGGCAGCCGGGGGCGAGAGTCGGCTGCCGGGAGCGGGAGGGGCGCGCGGCCCGCGCCGGGCGCCGACTGCCGAGAACGGGCCATGCGTGGCGTATGGCCGGATCCGCCTGCCCGCAGGACGATGCGCTGCACACCGCGGCGCGGCTTCGCAACTCCGGCCCGGCAGCGTGGACCGGCGCGCCGCTCAGGGGGTCGTCATGACGGATGCAGCGGGCGGTTCCGGCACAGCGGCGGCCGGGGACATCGGCGTACAGCCGTACTGGGAGCTGACGTTCGACGCCGACGGCGATCCGGACGCCGGGCAGCGTGACCGGCTGGTGGCCGGGGTGGCGCGGCAGCGCGTCACCGACCTGCTGGTGTTCGCGCACGGCTGGAACAACGACCGGTCGATGGCCAGGCGCCTGTACGGGCGGTTCTTCGCCCCGTTCCCCGGTATGGCGGGGGCCGGGGTACGGCTCGGCTACACCGGTGTGAGCTGGCCCGCGATGCGTTTCACGGACGAGCCCATTCCGGACTTCGACCCGGTGGCGGCGGGGCCGTCCGCAGCCACCGGGGACGCGGGAGTCACTGGTGCGGCCGGAGTGGCCGGTGCCACCGGCGCGGCCGGGCCGCCGGTGCTGGACGACGCGTCGCTGCGCGCGCTGACGCGTGTCTTCCCCGGCCGGGAGCTGACGTTGCGGCGCCTCCAGGAGCTGCTCGCCGAGCGGTCGGCGGCCCGTTCCGCGTTCGACGAGTTCGCCCGCCTCGGCCGCGAACTGGTGACGGTCCGCGAGAACAGCCCGGCGCACCGGCTGGCCGAGGACATGGGGACCGGCACGCCCGCGATGCTCACCGACGACCCGATGGCCGTGTGCGAGATCTTCACGGCGGCGCTGGAGAAGTGCGGCCACCAGGAGCTGTTCGGTGACGGGCTGAAGCGGCTGTGGAACGGGGCCAAGGAGTTCCTGCGGCAGACGGCGTACTACGCGATGAAGCGGCGCGCGGGCGTGGTGGGCCAGCTGGGGCTGGGCCCGGCGCTCGGCCGGCTGGTCGAGGGCGCGCCGGGTACGCGCATCCATCTGGTCGGGCACAGTTTCGGCGCCCGCCTGGTGTCGTACGGGCTGCGCGGTATGCCGCCCGGCGTCACCGGGGTGAAGTCCGTGACGCTGCTGCAAGGGGCGTTCTCGCACTACGCGTTCGCCGCCCGGCTGCCGCACGACCCGGGCCGGGGCGGGGCACTGCAAGGGGTGCAGCGGCGGGTGGACGGCCCGGTGGTGTCCTGTTACTCGCGGCACGACTCGGCGCTGAGCATGCTGTACCCGCTGGCCTCCCGGCTCTCCGGCGACTCGGCGAGCTTCCAGGGCCTGTTCGACCGGTGGGGCGCGGTCGGCCACGACGGCATCCAGGCCGTGGACGGCGCCCGGCGGCTGAAGCTGGGCGCCGCGGTGCCCGGTGAGGGCTGTGTGAGCATCGACGCGTCCTCGGTGGTCCGCGACGGTCCGCCGCCGGCCGGCGCGCACAGCGACGTCTGCCACGGGGAACTGGCACACGTGGTCCTCACCGCCGGGCGGGTGGTGACGAAGTAGGGCGGGGGCGGGCGGCGCGGAAGGGGCCTGTCGGGTTCCGTTCCGATGCGCGTGTCCACCGTCCGGTTCCGTCCGGGCGACGATCGGCTCCGGACCGTGCCGGACCGGAAGCAGCCAAGTCGGCCGCGGGGCGGATCGACGGCCGCGGTGCGGGTACCAGCAGTCACCGGCGCATCTCTCGTACGGGCTGCCGGTAGCGCGCCGCAGCCGGAAGGCGGACGACCTTAACTTTCTCAAATCCCCACAGATGTACGGTGGATGATGCACACGAGGCGCGCTGAGCGCCGCGGGGGGCATCGGGAGCGAGTGGCGCCTCCGGTGCGGCGCACGTGTCGCCACCACGTATCCGCAAGACAGTTCGATGGATCCGGCGGGCGGTCCGCTACGTCCATTCCCTGTCCAGTCGGGTCCTCCCCACGGAGGTGGGATGAATTGGCCGGTTTCAGAGCTCTCGCAGAACAGGTGCGCAACCCCCGTCTCGTCGCCACGCAGCGGCGTACGGCCTTGCGCAAGTGCCTGGAACGCTTCGCCCCGTACGGGCATCGCGCGACCTGGCACCATCTGTGCACCAGGGCGGGCATCGCGACCGAGGACCGCGAACCCGACCCGGCGCGGCTGATGGCCGCGCTGGAGGAACTGGAGGAGGCCCGCGCCGTCTGGCTCGGGTACGAGAAGGAGTTCGCGGCCCGTCGGCGCCGCGAGAAGCACGACGGCATCCGGCAGCCCAGCGCGCTCGACGACTGGCACCGGCGTACCTGGGGCGGCTGTGACATCGTGCCGTGCGAGGCGCCCCACCGGCATCCGGCGGCGCCGCTGGCCGCGGTGCTGCGCAGCATGATCCGGGCGATGGAGTCCGGCACGCCGCGGTCCGGCTGCCCGGTGTGCGGTACGCGGCACTTCGTGTGGCGTGCGGACCTCGAACGTTTCCCGGTGGCCGGGCCGGTGTGCCAGGAGTGCGGGATCGTGGCACCGCTCTCGGTGCTGACCCGTGAGGCGCTGGCGGAGGCGCGGGAGTCCTCACGCGTGCGGCGGCTGTACGTGGCGGCCTGAGCCGGGCGGGCCGGGGACGCGGGGCGGCCGCCCCGCCGACGGAACCCGTTGTCAGACCCTGCTGTCATGCTCGTGGGCATGGTGCAGGTATGCCTCAACGGCTCTCGGGACGCCGCCGGTTCCGGGGTGGTGCCGATGGTCCCGGAGGAGCTGGCCGATGCCGCGGGGAAGGCGGTCGCGGCCGGCGCCCGGGACATCCACGTCCACCCCAGGTCGCCGTGCGGACGGGAGTCCCTCACGCCCGGTGTGCTGACGCCGGTGCTGGAGGCGGTACGTGCCGTGGTGGACGTGCCGGTGGGGGTCACCACCGGCGCGTGGGCCGAGCCGGACCCGGAGCGCCGGGTGGCCTGGGTACGGGCCTGGCCGGTGCTGCCCGACCACGCCTCGGTGAACTGGCACGAGCCGGGCGCCGAGGCGGTCGCCGCCGCTCTGCTGGAGCGCGGTGTCGGCGTCGAGGCGGGCATCTGGTCGGGTACGGACGGCGCGGAGCGTTTCGCGGTCTCGCCGCTGGGGCCGCGGGTGCTGCGGGTGCTGGCCGAGGTCATGGACCCGGGCGCTTCGGCGCGGGAGACGGCGCGCGGCCTGCTGCGCGCGCTGGACGCGTACGGCGCGCACGGCCGCCCGGTGCTGCTGCACGGCGAGGACGGCGGGGCCTGGCCGGTGCTGCGGCTCGCCGGTGAGCTGGGCCTGGCCACCCGTATCGGCGTCGAGGACACCTTGCTGCTGCCGGACGGTTCGCCCGCGGCCTCCAACGCGGAGCTGGTGCGGGCGGCGCTGCGGGAGTTGGCGCGGGCGCCGTCGGAGTGCGGTACGGCGGGCGGGAGCGGCGACGGCGTGCGCGCCGGAGAAGCCGGAGGAGCCGGAGCAGGCAGAGACGCCGGAGCGGGCAGGGCGCTTTCCTGCGGGAACGACGCAGGTCCCGGTGGCCGCGGCACTCTTCCCCGGGGTAGGTGAACGATGTACGTTCCGCGTCATGCGCGCGCCCGCCCGTTCCCGTACCGTCGCGCCGCCGGGGTGGAGCCGCTGGCTCGTGCCGCCCGCTGCGCTGTCCATCCACCTCGCCATCGGCCAGGCGTATGCCTGGAGCGTGTTCAAGCCGCCCTTGGAATCCTCGCTCGGGCTGTCCGGCACGGCCTCCGCGCTGCCCTTCCAACTGGCCATCGTGATGCTGGGGCTGTCCGCCGCGTTCGGCGGCACCCTCGTCGAGCGCAACGGCCCGCGCTGGGCGATGTCCGTCTCGGCCGTCTGCTTCTCCTCGGGCTTCCTGGTGGCGGCGCTCGGCGCGGCCACCCGGCAGTACTGGCTCGTCGTCCTCGGCTACGGCCTCATCGGCGGCATCGGCCTGGGCATCGGGTACATCTCCCCCGTCTCGACGCTCCTGAAGTGGTTTCCCGACCGGCCCGGCACGGCCACCGGCATCGCCATCATGGGCTTCGGCGGCGGTGCCCTGATCGCCTCACCGTGGTCCGCCGGGCTGCTGGACACCCTGGGCCGGGACTCCTCCGGCATCGCCCGTACGTTCCTCGTCATGGGGCTGGCGTACGCCGTCTTCATGACGCTCGGCGTGCTGCTGGTACGGGTTCCGCCCACCGGCCCGCACACCCCCGGTGCGGGCCGGGCGGCGGCCGCGCCCCGCCCGCTGGTCACCACCGCGCAGGTCTCGGCCCGTAACGCCGTTCGGACTCCGCAGTTCTGGTGTCTGTGGGTGGTGCTGTGCACGAATGTCACGGCGGGGATCGGCATCCTGGAGAAGGCCGCGCCGATGGTCTCCGACTTCTTCGCCCGCGGCTCCGCGCCGGTGAGCGCGTCGGCCGCCGCGGGTTTCGTCGGGCTGCTCTCGCTCGCCAACATGCTCGGCCGGATCGTCTGGTCGGCCACCTCGGACCTGGTGGGCCGCAAGCACGTCTACCGCCTCTACCTGGGCGCCGGCGCGCTGACGTACCTGCTGATCGCGCTGGCAGGCGACGCGTCCACACCGCTGTTCATCGCGTGTGCGGCCGTCATCCTGTCGTTCTACGGCGGCGGGTTCGCCACCGTACCGGCCTACCTGAGGGACCTGTTCGGCACGTACCAGGTGGGAGCGATCCACGGCCGGCTGCTCACCGCCTGGTCCACCGCGGGCGTCCTGGGGCCGCTGATCGTCAACGCCGTCGCCGACGCGCGCCGCTCGGCCGGGCACACCGGCTCCGACCTGTACACGACGTCCTTCTTCATCATGATCGGTCTGCTCGTCGTCGGGTTCGCCGCCAACGAGCTGGTGCGGCCCGTGCATCCCCGGCACCACGAACCGCCGCCCGCCGCGCCCCGGCCGGCGGACACCGCGCCCACCGCGCCGAAGGGAGCCGCTCCGTGACCGCCCGCCGTACCGCCCTGCTCGTCCTGGCCTGGCTGTGGGTGGGCCTGCCGTTCGGGTACGGCCTTTACGAACTGGCCCTGAAACTGAGACAACTCTTCACGGGATGAGGCCACGCACGACCTCCACCGGACCGGAAAACACCGAGTCCCGGCACTGACCACCGGCACACGCGAAGGCGGACGTCCATGGCAGAACTGCACGACCTGACCGCTCTGGAGCAGGCCGCGGGGGTGCGGACCGGCGAGCTGTCCCCCGTCGAGATCACCGAGCACTACCTCGCCCGCGCCGAGGAACTGGACGCCACACTCGGCGCGTTCCTCACCCGTACCCCCGACCTCGCCCGCAAACAGGCGGCGGACGCGGAGGCCGCGGCCTCCGCCGCGCGCCGCGAGGGCCGGGAGCTGCCGCCGCTGCACGGCGTGCCCGTACCGGTCAAGGACCTGAACCAGGTCGCCGGTGTGCGCTGCACGATGGGGTCACGGACGCTGGCCGGCCAGGTGGCTCAGATGGACGACCATGTCGTCACCAAGCTGCGCCGGGCCGGCACGATCCTGCTCGGCAAGACCAACACCCCCGAGTTCGGCCTGCCCTGCTACACCGAGAACCTCCTCGCACCGCCCGCCCGCACCCCGTGGGACCTGGAGCGTTCGGCGGGCGGTTCGAGCGGCGGCGCCGCCGCCGCGGTGGCCGGCGGGCTGGCCCCCGTGGCGCACGGCAGCGACGGCGGCGGCTCCATCCGCATCCCGGCCTCGGTCTGCGGCCTCTACGGCATCAAGCCGAGCCGCGGGCTGATCAGTTCGGGGCCGCTGCTCCACGACGTGACGGGCGTGGGCACCTCGGGCCCGCTGGCCCGCACGGTCGCGGACGCCGCCGCGCTGCTGGACGCGATGGCCGGCCCGATGCCCGGCGACCCGTACGCGGCCCCCGCGCTGCCGCCGGGCGAGACGTACACCGCGTACGCCGGGCGCGACCCGGGACGGCTGCGCATCGGCTGGCTGACCGACGTGCCCTTCCCCGGTACCGAGGTGCACCCGGACTGCCGGGCCGCCGTCACGGAGACGGCCGCGCTCCTCACGGACCTCGGCCACCAGGTCGACGCGCTGACACTGCCCGCCGACGACAGCTCCCGGCTCGCCTTCACCCGCGTCTGGTCGGTGATCGCCGCCGGCCGTCCGGTGCCGCCGCAGGACGAGGCGGACCTGATGCCGCTGACCCGCTATCTGCGGGCGCGTGGCGCGGAGATCCCGGCGGTCGAGTACGCGCGTGCGCTGTACGCCTTCCGGATGCTGGGGCAGTTGTTCGCCGATCAGGTGATGCCGCGGGACGGCGGTTTCGACGTGGTGCTGACCCCGACGGTCGCCCAGCCGCCGCCGCGCGTCGGTGAGCTGCGCAACGACGCTGACCCGCAGGCCGAGTTCGCCGCCGTCGGCGCCTTCACCCCGTACACGCCGCTGTACAACGCCACCGGGCAGCCCGCGGTGAGCATTCCGCTGCACTGGAACGCGGCGGGCCTGCCGATCGGTGTCATGCTCGGCGGGCGGTACGGGGAGGACGCGACGCTCGTCGCGCTCTCCGCGCAGTTGGAGGAGGCGCGGCCGTGGGCGGGCCGCAAGCCCGAGGTGTGGTGATCCGGGTGCGGTGACCCGGAGTGCGGTGGCCGGGATGTGGTGCCCCGGGGTGCGGTGCTCCGGGGCACGGTGACCCGGGGTGCGGTGAGCCTCAGCGGCGCGCGCAGCGGTCCCCGTCCCGCGCGCCGGCCGTACCGGCCACGCCGCCCCCACCCGCCGTACCGGACTCTTGCGTCCCGCCACCCCGACCGCCACTCCGACCGCCACTCCGGCCGCCGTCCCGGCGCCCCTCCCCCGCCCCGCTCCCGGACGCGCCACCGCGCCCCCGGGACGGCCCGCCGGTCCGGTCCACACGCAGCCGCCGCGCACCCGGGCCCTGCTCGCCGAGTTCGTCGTACGGGTTCGACAGCGCGCAGTTCTGGAGGGACAGGCAGCCGCAGCCGATGCAGTCGGTCAGCCGGTCGCGCAGCTCGACGAGCTGGGTGATGCGCTCCTCCAACTCCTCGCGCCAGACCTCGGAGAGCCGGGCCCAGTCGTCCCGGTTGGGCGTGCGTTCGTCGGGCAGTTCGGCGAGCGCGTCGCGGATGACGGCGAGCGGGATGCCGACCCGCTGGGCGGCACGGACGAACGCGACCCGGCGCAGCGCGTCGCGGGTGTAGCGGCGCTGGTTGCCCGCGGTCCGGGTGCTGCTGATCAGTCCCTTGGACTCGTAGAAGTGCAGGGCGGAGACCGCCGCGCCGCTCCGCGCGGAGAGCTGGCCGACCGTGAGCTCGTGGACCTTGTAAGGAAGCTGGGGCACGGCACAACCCTAACCGTGGGCAGGCCCGGGGCTGCGGGGATGCGCCCGGCCACGGGCGGCGCGGGCGCCCGGCCGGCGGCGGCGCGGCGGCCGGCACCGGGTCAGAGGTAGAAGCGGCTGAGCGTCTCCGCGACGCAGACCGGCTTCTCGCCGCCCTCACGCTCGACGGTCACCGTCGTCGCGAGCTGCACACCGCCGGACACCTCCGTCACGCCCGCGATACGGGCCGTCGCCCGCACCCGTGAGCCGACCGGGACCGGAGCGGGGAAGCGGACCTTGTCGACGCCGTAGTTGATGCCCATCTTGACGTTGTCGACCCGCAGTAGCTGCGGTACGAGGGCGGGCAGCAGCGCCAGTGTGAGATAGCCGTGCGCGATGGTGGTGCCGAACGGCCCGGCCGCGGCCCGCTCCGGGTCGACGTGGATCCACTGGTGGTCGCCGGTGGCGTCGGCGAACAGATCGATCCGCTTCTGGTCGATCTCCAGCCAGTCACTGGTGCCGAGGTCCTCGCCGACCGCGTTCCGCAGTGCGTCGAGCGAGCCGAACACCCGGGGCTCTGCCATGTCCGTATGCCTCCTCAGGCTCCGCAGACGCGGGCCGTGCCATCGGCCCGCCACCGACTAAGCGCTTGCTCAGCATGTGCGGCGAGCCCTCCCGTGTCAATGCCCTCCGGCCCCCACGGCCCCGGCCGCCCGTTCCGTCCCCGCCCCGGCGCACCCGCTCCCACCGAGGCCGCCCTCACCGGCCCCGCCCACCGGACCCGGCCCTACGGCCGCGCACCGACCATCCGCAGCACCAGCCCGGCGTACAGCTCGCCCACCTCCTCGGGCGTACGGGCGCCCTCGGCCGAGAACCAGCGGGCCACGTCCACACACAGCGACAGCACCGCGAGCGTCGTGCCCGGCACGTCGCCGACCGTGAACTCCCCGGCGTCGGCACCGTCCTGCAGGATGCCGCGCAGTGAACGGTCGGTACGCCGCCGCAGGCCGGCCACGTGCGCGTAGTGCTCCTCGCTCAGCGCCTGCAGCTCGTACTGGATGACCCGGGCGGTGGTGTGGTGCCGGGCGTGCCAGCACGCGAAGGCGCGGACGGCGGCGGCGAGCCGCTCGGCGGGGCCGCCGTCGGCGCCGGCCGCCTCCTCCATGATCCGCAGGGCCTTCTCGTGGCCGATGCCGCTGATCCGGAAGAGCAGTTCCTCCTTGGTCCTGTAGTGGATGTAGAGCGCGGCGGGGCTCATGCCGGCCCGGCCCGCGATGTCGCGGGTGGTGGTGGCGTGGTAGCCGCGCTCGGCGAACGCCTCGACGGCGGCACGGACCAGACGGCGGGCCGCTTCCGGGGACACGTCGGCCCAGTCCTCCGCCGAGCCGTCCGCCTGCTCCGCCTCCGTGACCATCGCGCACCCCGATCCTCGGTCCCCCGCGGACCATCCGCGACGGACCGAACACCTTACCCCGCCGGTGAGCAAGCGCTTAGAACCGCCGGGGCGGGGCGTGCGGACCTCGCGGTCAGAACGCCGACACCCCGGTGAGGGCCCGCCCGATGACCAGCTTCTGGATCTGGCTGGTGCCCTCGTACAGGGTCATCACCCGGGCGTCGCGCAAGAGCTTGCCGACCGGGTACTCGTCGATGTAGCCGTAGCCGCCGAAGACCTGGAGCGCGTTGTTCGCGGCGCGTACCGCCGCCTCGGAGGCGAACAGCTTCGCCTTGGACGCCTCGGTGGCGAACGGTTCGCCGCGGTCGATCAGATCGGCGACCCGCCAGGTCAGCAGGCGCGCGGCGTCCACGTCGACGGCGATGTCGGTGATCAGCTCCTGCACCAGTTGGTGGTGGGCGATGGTCCGGCCGAACTGCTCGCGTTCCGTGGCGTGACCGACGGCGGCGTCCAGTGCGGCCTGTGCGATGCCCACACAGCCGGCGGCGACCGACATCCGGCCCTTGGCCAGCGCCGACATCGCAACGGAGAAACCTTTCCCCTCCGGGGCCAGCAGGGCGTCGGCGGGCACCCGCACGTCCCGCAGCACCAGTTCGGCGGTGGCCTGGCCGCGCAGCCCCAGCTTGCCGTGGATCTCCCGGCGCTCCAGACCCGGCGTGTCCGTGGGGACGAGGAAGGCGCTGATCCCCTTGTGGCCGGGGGCGTCGCCGGTACGCGCGAAGAGCAGCACCACGTCGGCCCAGGTGCCGTTGGTGATGAACATCTTGCTGCCGTCGACGACGTAGGAGTCACCGTCCCGCACGGCGCGGGTGGCCAGGTTGCCGGCGTCCGATCCGGTGCCGGGCTCGGTCAGGCCGAAGCAGCCGATGGCCTCACCGGAGGTCAGCGGCGGCAGCCACCGCCGCTTCTGCGCCTCACTGCCCCAGGCCGCGACCGTCTTGGCGACCAGGCCCAGGGACACGGAGACGATGCCGCGCACCGCGGAGTCGCCGCGGCCCAGTTCCTCGGTCACCAGCGCGTAGGTGAGGTGGTCGCCGCCGGAGCCGCCGTACTCCTCGGGGACCGTCAGGCCGAGGAAGCCGACCTCGCCGAGCTTCTTCACGATGCCCCGGTCGACGCGTTCGGCGCGGTCCCAGGCGGCGGCGTGCGGTGTGATCTCGCGGTCGACGAAGTCCGCGGCGAGTTGCCGGGCGGCAGCCTGCTCCGCGCTGAGCTCCAGGTTCATCAAGACCCCTTGGGGAGGGTGACGGCAGCCGGACGGCCCGGAACAGCCGGACGACTCATTAACTACCACTGCTAGTTTTTGAGTGGCAGCCTCTACTATGTGCGGCATGGCCCGACCCCGCAAGCCCCTCCTGAGCCGGGAACGCATCGTCACCACCGCGCTCTCGCTCATCGACACGGAGGGCCTGGCCGCCCTGTCCACCCGGCGGCTGGCCGCCGAACTGGGCGTCAGCGGGCCGTCCCTGTACAACCACTTCACGACCAAGGACGGGATCCTGGACGCGGTCGCCGACAAGGTGGTCGCCGAGGTGGACGTCTCGGCCCTCGCCGCGGGCGCGGACTGGCGGACCGGCCTGCTGGCCTGGGCCCGCTCCTACCGCGCGGCGCTCGCCGCGCACCCCAACATCGTCCCGTTCCTCGCCCAGGGCCCCGGCCGTCGCCCGGCCGGCCTGAAGATGGCCGACGCGGCCTTCGGCGGCATGGTGGAGGCCGGCTGGCCACCGGCCCAGGCGACCCGGATCTGCGCCATGGTCCGGTACTTCGTCGCGGGTTCCGCGCTGGGCTCCTTCGCCCGCGGTTTCGTGGACGACCCGAGCGCCTACGACCCGGCCGACTACCCGCACCTGGGCCAGGCCCACCTGCTCGCCGAGCATCAGCAGCGGGTCGACGAGGGGGCGTTCGAGACGGGCCTGCTGGCCCTGGTCGACGGGCTCGCGCTGCGGCACCCGCGATCCGGCCCGCCCCCGCACAGGTAGCTGTAAGGTACATCCGCCCGGGTGGTCCCGGTGCGGAGCGCGTACGGCCCGACGGCGCGCTCCGGGTGCCTGAGGGGAGACGACGTGCGAGACCCGATCGCCACGCTGCGGGACGGGGCCGCCCCCTGGTCCCGGCACCCCGGCCCCCGTTACCTCCGCCACGTCCTGCGCGGCCAGGCCCAGGTCGACTTCCTGCCCAGCGCGGTCACCGGCGCGGTCTTCTCCCTCGCGCTGTTCGCCGCGGGCTGGGCGTACGGCCTGTACGGACTCCTCGGCGCCGCGACGGGCACCGCCACGGCGCACCTGCTCGGCGTGGACCGCGCACGGATCACCGCCGGACTCGAAGGCTTCAACGCCTGCCTGGTGGCCGTCGGTTCAGCCGTCTTCCTCGGCGCCGGACACCTGTCCACCGCCCTGCTCGCGGTGGGCGGCAGCGTGCTCGTCACGGTCGTCACCGCCGCCGTCGCGCGCGTCCTGGGAAGCCGGCAACTGCCCACTCTCACCCTCCCGTTCTGCCTGGTGGCGAGCGCGCTGACCCTCGCGGCACCGGGTTTCACCCGCCTCTGGCACCAGGCCGCACCCCCGGCGGCCCTCCCCCAGCCGGCCGGCCCGCCGACCGCGCTGTCGTTCACCGACCTGTGGCACGGGCTGTTCGCCAACGCCGCCCAGATCTTCTTCATGCCGCAGTGGTACGTCGGCGCCCTCTTCCTCGCCGGCATCTTCGTCGCGAACCGTACGGCGGGCGCGATGGCGGTCGTCGGCAGCGCGACCGGGACCGCCACCGCCTGGGCTCTGGGCGCCCCGGCAGCGCAGATCGCCTCCGGCGCGGCGGGCTACAACGCGGTGCTGGTCGCGATGGCACTGTGCGGGGTGTTCCTGCCGGCCGGCCGCCGGACCGCGGCGTACGCGGTGACGGGAGCGGCCACCGCGACCGCACTGACCCCGGCCCTGACCGCCCTCACCGCCCCCTCCGGAGGCCACGCCTTCACCTGGCCGTTCGTCCTGGTCACCCTCACCTTCCTGGCGGCGGCGCCGGCGTTTTCGCGCCTGTCAAAAGCCGGCGCACCGGCGTCTGCCACACAGGACACCCCCTAGAACTGTTGCGCCTCCGCAGCCACGTACCGCCGCAGCCCCACGTACTCCAGCACCGCGAACACCGCCACCACCACCGCGCCGACCGCCAGGAACACGGTGCCCAGGGCGGTGAGCGGCAGCAGGCCGGAGGAGGTGAGGAGCAGCATCGCCACGAAGGAGAGGGTGTTGCCCGCGACGACCGCGGCGGCCGGGCCGGCCGGGATGCGCGGGTAGCCGGCGATCAGGGCGAGGGCCGCGGCGCCGCCCAGCATGGCGACGCCGATCGGCAGGGACCAGGCGGTCGGCAGGCCGAGCGGGGCGCTGAGCGGTGTGCCGCCGGCGAGCATGAAGACACCGAACGCGGCGGTGCTCCAACTGTCGATCCGCAGGACCTTGCGCAGCAGGCCCGCACCGGCCGCCGCAGCGGGGCGGGCGGGAGTGCCGGTCGTGGTCGTCGCCGTGCTCATAGGCGTCTCCTCCTGGCGTGGGCGGGTCCGGCCGGTGGCGGCCCGGTCGAGACGACGATGCCGTCATCGGGGCGGCGCCTCAATGACCTCCCGGGTCATGGAACCGGTGCCCGCCGGTCCGGCGCGGTGTGGCGCCGGGCCGGAACGCGGTATGGCGCCGGGTCAGAAGACGATCAGAGCGCGGCCTCCCCTGCCCTCCCGCATCGCCTGGAAGGCGGCGGGGATGCCGTCGAGGGCGATGTGCTCGGTGACCATGGCGGACAGGTCGAGTGCGCCGCTGCGGACGTGTTCGGCGATGCGGGGCAGGTCGGCGGCCGGGTCGCTGTTGCCGTAGACGCAGCCGGAGAGCGTACGGCCGAAGTGGAAGAGTTCCAGGGCGGAGAAGGTGACCTGCTGGTCCCGGCCACCGATGCCGACGACGGTGGTGCGTCCGCCGCGCCGGGTGGACGACCAGGCCGTACGGATGGTGTCCGCCCGGCCCACGCACTCGATCGCGACGTCCGCGCCATGTCCGCCGGTGAGTTCGCGGATGCGTTTGGCGGTGTCGTCGGAGGCGACGAGGAAGGCGGTGGCGCCCGCGGCGCGGGCCAGTTCTTCCTTGGCCGGGGACACGTCCACGGCCACGATCGTGTCCGCCCCCGCGATCCGCGCGGCCTGGAGGGTGGACAGGCCCACACCGCCCACGCCGAACACCGCCACCGACTCCCCCGCCCGTACCCGCGCGCTGTGGTGCACGGCGCCCCAGCCGGTCAGCACGGCGCAGCCCAGCAGTGCCGCGTCGGTGAGCGGCACACCGGACGGCAGGGGCAGCGCCGCGCGGGCCGGGACGACCGTCTCCTCGGCGAAGACCGCGGTGCCGAGGCCGGGGTAGAGGTCGCTGCCGTCGGCGGCGAGCTTGGCGTACGGGATGCCCGCCGCCTTTCCGGCGTCGGCGCACAGCCAGGGCTCGGCCAGCCCGCAGAAGTGGCAGTTCCCGCAGGCGGGGGCCCAGTTCAGGACGACCTGGTCGCCGGGGGCGAGGGTGTCGACGCCCGCGCCGACGGCGGTGACGGTGCCCGCCCCCTCGTGCCCGAGGACGGCGGGCGCGGGCTGCCGCAGGGTCCCGTCGGACAGCGACAGGTCGGAGTGGCAGACCCCGGCCGCCGCCAGGCGGATGCGCACCTGGCCAGGGCCGGGCCCGGGCAGTTCGATCTCGGCGACCTCCAGCGGGGCGCCCACGGCGGTCAGTACGGCGGCACGGGTCATGCGGAGGTGGCTCCCTGGTCGGTGGGCGTACAGGTGCGTACGGGTACGGGGCGGTACAGGTACGGGCACGGGGCGGGTACGGCGGGCCCGGGTGGCCGTCCGGGCCCGCCGTGCTCAGAGCTGGAGGGACTTGGTCTGGAGGTACTCGCTCAGGCCGTGCGGGCCCAGTTCCCGGCCGATGCCGGACTGCTTGTAGCCGCCGAACGGCGCGAGCGGGTTGAAGCGCCCGCCGTTGATGTCGACCTGGCCGGTGTCCAGGCGCCGCGCGAAGGCGACCGCCTCGTCCTCGTCGCCGGCCCAGACCGCGCCGGCCAGGCCGTAGACCGTGCCGTTGGCGATCCGTACGGCCTCCTCCTCGTCCGCGTACGGCAGGACCGCGACGACCGGGCCGAAGATCTCCTCCTGGGCGATGGTCATGCCGGGTGTGACGTCGGCGAAGAGGGTCGGGCGGACGTAGTAGCCCCGCTCGCGGCCTTCGGGGGCGTCCGGGCCGCCCGCGACGACCCGGGCGCCCTCCTCGATGCCGCGCTCGATGTAGCCGCGGACGCGGTCGCGCTGGGTGGCGCTGACGACCGGGCCGAGGCGGCTGGCGCCGTCCAGCGGGTCGCCCGGCACGTACTTGGCGATGGCCGCCGCGGCCAGTTCCAGGGCCTCGTCGTACCGGTCGGCGGGGACCAGCAGCCGGGTCCAGGCGCTGCACGTCTGTCCGGAGTTGGCCATGACGTTGGCGATGTTGACGCCGACGGCCTTGCCGAGGTCGGCGCTGGGCAGCACCACGTTGGCGGACTTGCCGCCGAGTTCGAGGGCGCAGCGCTTGACGGCGGCGCCGGCGATGGCGCCGACCTTCTTGCCCACGGCGGTCGATCCGGTGAAGGAGACCAGGTCGACGTCCGGGTGCTCGGCGAGTGCCTGGCCCGCGACCGGGCCGCGCCCGGTGACGAGGTTGAAGACGCCGGCCGGCACGCCCGCCGCGTCCACGCACTCGGCGAAGAGCTGGGCGGTCAGCGGGGTGTCCTCGGCGGGCTTGAGGACGACCGTGCAGCCCGCGGCGAGCGCCGGGGCCACCTTGGCGACGATCTGGTGCAGGGGGTAGTTCCAGGGGGTGATGGCGCCGACCACACCGACCGGTTCGTGCAGGACGGTGGAGGTGCCGATCTTCTCCTCGAAGGCGTACGAGGCGGCCAGCTCGGCGTACGAGCCGGCCACCATGACCGGGACGGCGGCCTGCACCGCCCTGCTGAACGCCAGCGGCGCGCCCAGCTCGGCGGTGATGGTCTCGGCGATCTCCTGCGCGCGCCCGGCGAGCTGGTCGCGCAGCGCGGTCAGCCGGGCGGCGCGTTCGGCGGGCGCGGTGCGGGCCCAGCCGGGCAGGGCGGCGCGGGCGGCCCGTACCGCGGTGTCCACGTCCTGAGCGGTCCCGGCGGGGACGGTGCCGATGATCCGTTCGTCGGCCGGGTTGACGACGGCGATGGTGTCCGGCCCGGCGGCGGGCCGCCAGCTCCCGTCGATGTACATGGCGTCACGCTGCTTCACGTCGTCACCCTCCCGTGCCTGCTGCTGTCCCGTGAGCCCGAAAGTACTCGCCGGGCCAAACTAGCGGTGGTAGTTTTTCGGCGCCAGCCCCCTTACCGGCCATACCGGAAGCCACCGGTCCGCACCCGGGGCCCGGGTCTCAGCGGCGGGCCGTCAGCAGCGGCTGGAAGTAGCCGCCGTCCTCCGGCTCGTGCCAGACCAGGCGCACGAAACCGGCGGCCGAGACGAAGGCGCTGACCTGGTCCCGGGTCAGCGCCCAGGAGGTCGCCCGCCGGCTGCGCACCTCCCAGGAGGCGCCGCGCGGCAGCAACTGGATGAGGTCGAAGTCGTAGTGCTCGCCGTCGTCGTGCCACTCCCACAGTTGGAGCGTGACGGCCCGGCCGCCGTCGGGAGTGCGGGTGACGCGGGCCGGCAGCACCTCGCGGCGTTCGCTGCGCGCTTCCTCGTAGGCGCGCATGCCGAGCAGGAGCTGACCGCCGGGGCGCAGCACCCGCCGCATGGAGCCGAGGGCCGCGCGCACCGACTCGGGGGTGATGAGGTGCGCCAGGGAGTTGTCCGCGCACACCACCGCGTCGAAGAAGGCGTCGCGGAACGGGAGGTTCCGCATGTCGGCGGCGGCGGTCGGCAGGTGCAGGCCGCGGGCGGCCGCCTCGGCCGTGGCGCGGCCCGCCGCGACCGGGCTCAGATCCGTGCCGGTGACGGCGTGCCCGGCCGCGGCCAGCCCGAGGGCCTGCGTGCCGATGCCGCAGGCGCAGTCCAGGACCCGGTGCGTCCGGTCGCCGAGCGCGGCGCGCAGGTGGCCGTCGAGGGCACGGCCCTGCTGGGCCACGGCGGCCGACCAGTCCGGGTACAGCAGGTCGTACGTCGGGGCGAGCTGGTCGAAGAACCGTGCCAACGGCGGGTCCGGCATGGGGCCACGATAGTGCGGCGGGTGCGGTTCTTCACCGGGTGGCGCGGGCTTTCGCCGGGTGGTGCGGGCCTTCACCGGTTGGCACGGGATTCGTCGCCTGCGGCGGGCGGGCTCCGGGGAACCGCCGGTGCTCTTGGGGGCGCTGACGGCCTCTCGGGACGTACGGGCTCCGACGTCCCGCGCGCCGGGCGGGCGGCCACGGCTGCCGAGGCCAGGAGCAGGACGCCGAGCAGCGCGAAGGGCGCCGCGGTACCGGCCAGTCCGGCCAGCAGGCCCGCCGTGGCGGGTGCCGCGACCTGGCCGAGCCGGTTGCCGGTCAGACGCAGGGCGAGTGCCGTGCTGCGGGCCGCCGCGGGAGCCGCCTGGACGACCGTGGTCATGGACAGCGGCTGGCCGACGCCTAGGCAGAAGCCGAGGGCGCCGAGCATCACGGCCAGCGCCCAGACCGGCACGGGCAGGGTCAGCCCGGCGCAGAGCAGGCCCGCGAGGGCGCAGCTGCCCGCCATCAGGGCGGTGCGTCCGAGAAGCCGGATCATGGGCGTCATGACCAGCCGGCAGGCGACCGTGGCCGCCGCGCGCAGGCTGAGCAGCAGCCCGACGGTGGCGGGCGCGATGCCCCGGTCCTCGCCGATGACGGGCAGGTAGGCGGTGAGGATGTCGGTCGCGGAGAGCACCGCGAGGCTCATGAAGATGCCGGCCGCGACGCCCCGGGTGCCGAGGATGCTTCGTACGGGCGTGCGTTCCGTCGTCGCCGTACGGCCCCGGGCGGGAGGCGTGGCCCCGGAGGCGGCGGCCGGGCGGTGTTCCAGGCGCCACAGGGACAGGTAGGAGAAGGCGGCGAGGGCGCCCGCGGCCAGGAGCGCGGTGGCGCTGGTGGCCGCCATGGCGCCGGCACGCCCGGAGACGACGAGCCCGGCGGCGGCCGGGCCGACGAGCTGGCCGAGGGAGGCGCCGATCGTGAAGTGGCCGAAGTTGCGGTCACGTTCGTCCGGGGCGCTGCGGCGGGCGACGATGGACTGGGCGCCGATGACGAAGCACAGGTGGCCCAGGCCCATCACCCCGCTCCAGGCGGCCATCGCGGGCAGCGAGCCCGCCACGCCGCTGAGCGCGCAGCCGCCGGTGATCAGCGCGACGCCGGCGACGAGCAGCGGGGCGCAGCGGCCCTGGTCCGTGCGGCGCCCGAGCGGTACGGCCACCAGCAGCGGCAGCAGCGCGTACACCGCCGTGATCACGCCGACCGCCCGCTCGTCGGCGCCGAGCGCGAGCGCCCGGTAGGAGACGGCGGGCCGGGCCATGCTCACCGCGGCCTGGGCGAAGGTGAAGGTGATGACCAGGCGCAGCAGCCAGCCCCGGCCGGGCGTCGCGGCGTCCACGGGTCAGATGATCCCGTACAGCAGGCCGGCCGCGAGGACGACCAGGGAGGTCAGCACCGCCCATTTCACGGTGAAGCGGGTGTGGTCGCCGAACTCCACCTTCGCCATGCCGACGAGGACGTAGACGGCCGGGACGAGCGGGCTGGACATGTGCAGGGCCTGGCCGACGAGGGAGGCGCGGGCGATCTCCAGGGCGCCGACGCCGTGCGCGGCGCCCGCCTCGGCGAGGATCGGGACGATGCCGAAGTAGAAGCCGTCGTTGGACATGAAGTACGTGAGCGGGATGCTCAGGACGCCGGTGACGATGCCCATGTGCGGGCCGAGCGCGTCCGGGATGCCGTCCACGAGCCAGCGGGCCATGTGTCCGACCATGCCGGTGCCGGTGAGGACGCCGGTGAAGACGGCGGCGGCGAAGACCATGCCGGAGACGTTCAGGACGTTCTCGGCGTGGGCGGCGATCCGGGCCTTCTGGTCCGGCATGCGGGGGAAGTTGACGGTGAGCGCGGTGGCGGCGCCGAGCAGGAAGAGCACCGGGATGGGCAGGGTCTGCAGGACGAGGAGGACCAGCAGGGCGACGGTGAGGGCGGCGTTGAACCAGTAGAGCTTGGGGCGCAGGGTGGCGCGGTGCGGGTCCAGGCCCTGGAAGTCGTCGGCGCCGGGGGCCGTGGCGTCGGTGCCGGAGGCCGCGGCGCCGGTCGCGGGCTCCGCGGGAACCGTGCCGCCGTTTCCGCCCCCGACCGCCGCCGCGGGACGCGCCTTGGCCGTACGCAGGGCCGCCGTACGCAGGACGGTCGTACGGACGCGGGCCCCGAAGCCACCGGTCGCCGCGGCGAGCACCGGCTCGCCGGCCGGCTGTGCGGGCAGCGTACGCCCGGTCGCGGTGCCCGCGTCGTCGAGCGTGAGCAGGCCGAGCCGCTTGCGCTCGCGGCGCCCGAGGACGTACGCCAGCAGGAAGACCGCCACCAGGCCGGTGGCCAGCGCCGGGACCATGGGGACGAAGATGTCGCCGGCGTCCAGCTTGAGGGCGGTGGCGGCGCGCGCGGTCGGGCCACCCCACGGGACGGTGTTCATCACCCCGTTGGCGGTGGCGGCGACGCCCGTCATGACCACCAGGCTCATCTTCAGGCGGCGGTAGAGCGGGTAGAGCGCGGACACCGTGATCATGAAGGTGGTGGAGCCGTCGCCGTCGAGCGAGACGATCGCGGCGAGCAGCGCGGTGCCGACCACGACCCGCACCGGGTCCGCCTTGCAGAACCGCAGGATGCCCCGGACGACCGGGTCGAACAGCCCGACGTCGATCATCACGCCGAAGTAGATGATGGCGAACATCAGCATCGCGGCGGTCGGCGCCAGGTCGCCCACGCCCTTGAGGACGTACTCGCCCAGGTGTGCCCCCTGGCCCACCAGGACGCAGAAGAGCGCGGGGATCAGGATGAGCGCTGCCATCGGCGACATCTTCTTCGTCATGATCAGCACCAGGAAGGTGGCGATCATGACGAATCCGAGGACTGTCAGCATGGGGGTACCTCACGTTCGCCTTCGAACACCGCCCGGGACGGCGGTCGAGGCGACGGTAGGTGGCCGAAACTTTCGTTAACAAGGTCTTGACGTGCGAGCAATACGAGCAAAACACCAGGCGTGTGAGCGCTCGCCCGGCCGGTCCGGCGCCCGGCGGGCCGCCGGTCCGGTACCGCGCACGGCTCCCGCCGGGTGGCCGAGAGTTTCCGTTGACGGGCCGGGCCCGCAATCCTAAGGTCCTCCATAGGATTGCTGGATCCCCTTGAGCGGCGGGAGCGCGCGATGACAGGCACGGGCAACGAGCGGGCGAGGAAGACGGCCGAGGGACTCGCGTACTCCTCGGGATTCGGCAACGAGCACAGCTCGGAGGCGGTCACCGGCGCGCTCCCGGTGGGCCGCAACTCCCCGCAGCGCGCGCCCCTGGGCCTGTACGCGGAGCAGTTGAGCGGTTCGGCGTTCACCGAGCCGCGCGCCCACAACCGCCGGACGTGGCTCTACCGCGTCCGCCCGTCCGCCGCGCACCCGGCGTTCACGCGGGTGGACAACGGCGCGCTGCGCGGCGCGCCCTTCACCGAGACCGCGCCGGACCCCAACCGCCTGCGCTGGAACCCGCTGCCCGCGCCCGAGACCCCCACCGACTTCCTGGCCGGCCTGTGGACCCTGGGCGGCAACGGCGACGCCACCCAGCGCACCGGCATGGCGATCCACCTCTACCACGCCAACGCCTCCATGGAACGCCGGGTGTTCAGCGACGCGGACGGCGAACTGCTGATCGTGCCCGAGCACGGCGGTCTGCTGATCCGCACCGAACTGGGCCTGCTGCGCGCCGAACCGGGGCACGTCGCACTGATCCCGCGCGGCGTCCGCTTCCGCGTCGAGCTGCTCGACGCCACCGCGCGCGGCTACGTCTGCGAGAACTACGGGCAGCCCTTCCAGCTCCCCGACCTCGGCCCGATCGGCGCCAACGGCCTGGCCAACGCCCGGGACTTCCTCGCGCCGACCGCCGCGTACGAGGAAGAGGAGGGCTCCTACGAGGTCGTCAACAAGTTCTGCGGCAACCTCTGGAAGGCGACGTACGACCACTCGCCGCTGGACGTGGTGGCCTGGCACGGCAACCACGTCCCGTACGTCTACGACCTGCGCCGCTTCAACGTCATCGGTTCGATCAGTTACGACCACCCGGACCCCTCGATCTTCACCGTGCTGACCTCGCCGTCCGACACCCCCGGCCTGGCGGGCGTGGACTTCGTGGTCTTCGCGCCGCGCTGGCTGGTCGGCGAGGACACCTTCCGGCCGCCGTACTTCCACCGGAACGTGATGAGCGAGTACATGGGGCTGGTCGAGGGCGCCTACGACGCCAAGGCGGAAGGTTTTGTCCCCGGCGGCGGCTCGTTGCACAACATGATGTCCGCGCACGGCCCCGACCGGGAGACCTTCGACCGGGCGAGCGCGGCGGAGCTGGCACCGCAGAAGATCGACGACGGGCTGGCGTTCATGTTCGAGACCCGCTGGCCGGTCACCCTCACCGGGCAGGCGGCCGGCGCCGACCACCTGCAGAGCGGCTACGACGGCGTGTGGCAGGGTCTTGAGCGCCACTTCCGTCCCTGAGCGCACCGGGCCGGCCGGGATCCGTCCGGCCCGTGATACGGAGTCGTCGTGACCACCTTCGCCCCCGACTCGCTGGACCTGAACCGCAAGCTGCCGCTGTGGTACCAGGTCTCGCAGTCGCTGCGCGCGTCCATACTCGGCCGCTCCCCCGGCGCCCCGCTGCGCCTGCCCACCGAGGACGCGCTCGCCGCGCACTACGGCGTGAGCGTGCTGACCATGCGCCAGGCGCTCAAGGAGCTGGAGACGGAAGGGCTGATCAGCCGGCACCGCAGACGCGGCACGTTCATCGAGCCGAGTGCGCGGCGCGGGGCGCCGGTGCGGCTGCTCGGTTCGGTGGACGCGATCGTGGCCCAGCAGTCCGGTATGCGGACCGAACTGCTGGGGCACGGCCCGGCCGCCGTGCCGTCCGAGCTGGCGGAGTACTTCCCGGACCTGACGGAGGTGGTCGCGTACCGCAGGCTGCGCGGCGACGCCAAGACCGGGGAGCCGACGAACCACGCGCAGAACTTCCTGCACCCCGACGTCGCCGCCCGCGTGGACCTCGCGGACCTGGAGCGCTGGCCGATGACGAAGGTGCTGCGGGACGCGGTGGGCGTGGCCATCGCCCGCATCACGGACACGGTCGAGGCGCGGCTGGCCGACCCGGAGACCGCCCGGCTGCTCCAGGTGCCGCTGCTCAGCCCGATCCTGCACTACACCGGCATCACCTACGACCAGGACGGGCGGGTGGTGGACGTCGCCCTGATCCACTACCGGGGCGATCGTTTCTCCTTCACGGTGACGCTGGACGCGCACTGATCCGGCCCCGGTGCGCGGTGGCCCACCCCGGTGTGAGCGCCGGCGGAGCGGCAGGTGAAGATGTGCGACATGTCACCCATCAACCGTCGTACGGTCCTCACCGCCGCGCTCGGCGCGGCAGCCATCAGCAGCACCCCCCTGGTGACGGGCATGGGGGCCACCCCGGCCCATGCCACGTCCGACAAGGACGTGTACGACACCAACACAGATCTGTACAAGAAGCTCTCCGGCCAGGAGGGCATCCAGTTCGCGCGCCGCTACAGACGGCATGAGCTGCTCGACAACGAGCGGGGCGAGAGACGCCCGTACCACCGCACGACGATCATGGCGCTGCACGGCGGCGGCATCGAGAAGGGCACCTCCGAGCTGTGCCTGGGCATAGCGGGCTACCGGCCCGACACCCTGGCGGCGCTCTTCCCGGGCGAGCCGGTGTACGACTACTGGATGTTCGAGGGCCTGCGGCTGCCCAGCATGAACCTGGGGTCCAACCGCGACCTGCACGTCACCGCCAAGAACTGCGACGACCACGTCGCGATCTCCATGGCGGCCTCCAGCCTCAACGTCCTGAGCCTGCACGGCTGCACCGCTGAGCAGGCCGGTGTACGCAGCGGCCAGGACCCCAAGGTGGTCGTGGTCGGCGGCCTGAACGCCGCTTTCAAGAAGCTGCTGCACGAGGAGCTGGGCAAGCACTTCAAGACGGTGGACGGCGACGACTTCCCGGACCTGGCCGGAGTCAACCCCGCCAACCCCTGCAACCGCACCATGCTCGGCAAGGGCGGCCAACTGGAACTCAGTACCGAACTGCGCGCGTCCTTCTTCGACAAGGACACGATGGACGGACGCCCCGGCAGCACCAACGACGAGTTCAAGAAGTTCGCCGACGCGTGCCGCAAGGCGATCACCCGCCTGGAAACCCGCTCGGACCAGGTCATCCTCTGACCACCGCGGGCGGCGCCGGCTCACCGGCCCGCCCGCCTTCAGGGCGCTCCCTCAGATCCGCTCCAGGCTGCGTCCCGTGCTCCTCGGGCCCAGCAGCGCCACGTCCAGGCACAGCAGCACCATCAGGGCCGCCGATCCAATGAAGACGGCGCCGGGCCCGAGGTCCGCCAGTACGGTCAGTGCGACGAACGGCAGGATCACCGAGGTGAGCCGGGACAGCGAGTAGGCGATGCCGATGGCGCTGCTGCGCAGGCCGGTGGGGAAGATCTCGGTCTGGTAGACGTGGAAGGTGTTGGAGAAGACGTTGCTGCACACGGTCAGCGCGAAGCCGGCGCCGACGATCAGCCATCCCGCGTCGGCGAAGCCGAAGGCCAGGCCGCACCCGGCCATGCCCAGCGCGGCGGCGATGATCAGCGTCTTGCGTTCGATCCGGTCGATCAGCGGTACGGACAGTGCCGAGCCGATCGGATAGCCGCAGAAGCTGAGGGCGGCGTAGCTCAGCGACGCGGTGACGGTGTGGCCCTTGGCGGTCAGCACGACCGGCGCCAGCGAGCCGAAGCCGTAGTAGCCGACGGTCTGGAGGACCTGGAAGAGCCACCACATGACCGTACGGCGCCGGTGATCGCCGCGGAACATCTCGCCCAGCGGGACACGGCGCTGCGGCACTTCCGCCGCCACCGCGACCGACGGCAGGGTCTCGCCGGTCTCCCGCGCGACGCGCTCCTCGATGTCCGTCACGATCCGCGCGGCCTCCTCCTCACGGCCGTGCACGGCGAGCCAGCGCGGCGACTCGGGCAGCCGGGCGCGCATGAGCTGGATGAACGCCGCGCCCAGAGCACCGGCCACCAGGAGCCAGCGCCAGCCCTCGACGCCGAACAGCTCACGGGTGGCGACCAGGCGCGCGCCGACGAAGGCGGCCACCGGCACGCCGAGGAAGCCGAAGGTGTAGGCCCAGGCGATGTAGCGGCCGCGGACCGCGCGCGGCAGGAACTCGGCGAGGTAGGTGTCCACCAGGACGAGTTCGGCGCCGAGGCCGAGCCCGGCCAGGAAGCGCAGCGCGATCAGCCATTCGGCGTTCGGGGCGAAGGCGCAGAGCAGCGAACACAGGGAGTACGCGCCCAGATTGACCAGGAACATCCGGCGCCGTCCGAACCGGTCCGCGAGCACCGAGAGCACGTTGGCACCCACGAACATGCCGAGGAACCCGGCGGCGATCACCCACGACTTGGCGGTGTGGTCCAGGTGCCAGCGCTCGGCGAGCACCGCGGCCAGCACCCCGCCGAGGAAGATCTCGTAGAGGTCGAAGAAGGCGCCGATGCCGACGGTGAAGGTGAGACGGCGGTGCCAGCGGGACGGCGGCAGCCGGTCCAGCCGGGCTCCCGCCCGCGCCCCGGTGAGCTGCGTGGCGGTCATGGCGCTCCTCCCGGCGGACGGCGGCGGCACGGGCGTACGACGGCACGGCGTACAGTGTCCCGCCGCACGGGCGCACGGCGGCACGGGCGTACGGCCTGGACCGTACCCCTCGGTGATCACTCGCAAAAGACCGCCTCCGGCCGCCGCCGTTACGATGCCCCCAGCGACCGAGCGCACCGAAGGTCCAGGGAGGGCGACCGCGTGACGGTGACACAGGCCACGGGGAGCGGCGGCGGCAGGCTCGCGGCGGCGCCCCGGCTCGACGACCTGATGCCCTGGTCGGCGGCGCCGCTGCGGCTCGGCCGCGGCTGGGTCATGGCCCCGGACGCCGCCTCGCTGCGGGCCCGCTGGGCGGCGCTGCACGCGGCCGGGGACAGCGCGGCGCGCGAGCGGCTGTTCCGGCCCAGCCGCGCCCGTACGCTGCGCACGGCCGTCCCCCAACTGCCCGGCCAGGCCACGCCCACCGGCCGGCTCGCGCACACCGGCGGGCCGTGCCCCGACCCGGTGCGCGTCCTGCACGGCCCGTACGACCAGCAGTGGCTGCTGCCCGACCACCGGCTGATCGACAGCGCCCGGCCGGAGCTGTGGCGGGTCGCGGACGGACGGCAGGTGTTCGTGGTGGAGCTGGGGCACGTGCCGCAGACGGAGGGGCCGGCGCTGGTCGCCTCCGCGCTGCTGCCGGACGGCCGGTCACCGGCCGGGCGTCCCGGCCGCATCCGGCCCCTCTACCGGCGGCCCGGCGGCTGCGAGCCGAACCTGGCTCCCGGCCTGGCCGAGCTGCTGGCCCGCCGGCTGGACCGGCCGGTCGGCGCCGCCGAGGTGCTCGCCTGGGCGATGGCGAGCGCCCGGTCCACGCCGTCCGGCGCCGTCGTGCCGCTGACCGCCGACGCCGGGGTGTGGGACGACGGGGTCGGGCTGGGCGAGCGGCTGCTGTGGCTCCAGACGAGGGGCGCGCGGGGTGACGGGACGGCGTACGGGGCGCGCGCCGGTGACCGTCCTCGGCTGCCCGGCGGCCGGCGGCCCTACGTACGGGCTCCGCTGCCCGCCCGCGGGCTGCCCGACGGCATCTCCTACCTGCCGGACGAGGAGGCGCTGGTCCTCGGCCCCGGCCGGGTCTCCCCCGTACCGCGGGCGGCCTGGGAGGCCGAGGCGGGCGGCGTGCCCGTGCTGGAGGCGTGGTTCGAGCGCCGTACGGCCGCGGTGGCCGAGCCGGGGAGCCTGGAGGCGGTACGGCCCACCGGCTGGCCCCAGGAGTGGACCACCGAACTGCTGGAACTGATCACGGTGCTGGCGCTGGCGGCCGAACTGCGCCCGGCGCTGGAGGACGTGCACCGGCGGACGGCGGACGGTCCGCGCGTCGAGGCGTCCGAACTGCGCGCGGCGGGGGTGCTGCCGCCGCCCGCCGCGGCCCGCCGCCCGGCCTCCGTCCTGGACCACCACGAGGAGGGCCCGGAGGGGCAGTTCGCCCTGTTGTGACGCGGCCGGGCGGCCCGGCGCGTTGCCCGGCGCGCGGCGGTGGGTAGGTGATCCGACCATGGACCCCACCGCGCCGGAGCCGCCACCCCTGGAAGGCATCACCGTCGTCGCCGTCGAGCAGGCCGTGGCCGCGCCGTTCGCCACCCGGCAGCTCGCCGACCTCGGCGCCCGGGTGATCAAGGTGGAGCGGCCGGACGGCGGTGACTTCGCCCGTTCCTACGACACCTCCGTACGCGGTCTGGCCTCGCACTTCGTGTGGGCGAACCGCGGCAAGGAGTCGCTGGCACTGGACCTGAAGGACCCGCGCGGGCGCGCGCTGCTGGACCAACTGATCACCGACGCCGACGTGTTCGTGCAGAACCTGGCGCAGGGCGCGGCCGCCCGGCTCGGGCTCGACGCGGCGGCGCTGTGCGCCCGGTACCCGCGCCTGGTCGCCGTCGACATCTCCGGCTACGGCCCCGACGGCCCGTACGCGCACAAGCGGGCCTACGACATGCTCGTGCAGTGCGAGGCCGGGCTCGTCTCGCTGACCGGGACGCCGGAGGAGCCCGCGAAGGCCGGGATACCGGCGGCGGACATCGCGGCGGCGATGTACGCGTTCTCCGGGGTGCTGGCCGCGCTGCTGCGCCGCGGCACGACCGGGCGCGGCGGCCCGGTGGAGGTGGCGCTGCTGGACGCCCTGGCCGAGTGGCTGGGACATCCGCTGTACTTCGGGATGTACGGGGGCACACCCCCCGCGCGCACGGGGGTCGCGCACGCCGTGATCGCGCCGTACAACGCCTATCCGACGGCGGACGGGCAGCCGGTGCTGGTGTCCGTGCAGAACGACCGGGAGTGGCAGCGGCTGGCCCGGCAGGTGCTGGAGCGGCCCGGACTGGCCGAGGATCCGGCGTTCGCGACGAATGTGGCGCGCGTCGGCAACCGGGACAGGACAGACGGTGTGGTGGGTGAGGTGCTGGCCGGTATGGGCGTCGAGGAGGCCGTACGGCGGCTGGAGGCGGCGGGGATCGCCTGCGCGCGGCTGAACGGGGTGGCGGAGCTGGCCGGGCATCCGCAGTTCGCGGCGCGGGACCGCTGGCGGGAGGTGGGCTCACCGGCCGGGCCGCTGCGTGCGCTGCTGCCGCCGGTCACGCTGCCCGGGAGTGCGGGGCCGGTGATGGGTGACGTCCCGGCCCTCGGCGAACACACCGACGCGCTGCTGAGCGCTCTGGGTCTGACGAGCGAGCGGATCGCAGCGCTGCGCCGGGACGGTGTGGTCGCCTGAGGGACCGGGAACGGTACGTCGTCCGGCCGAACCTCAGCCGTGGCCGCCGAAGAGCGACCGACGCAGCCTGCGCAGCGGTGCGAACAGCGACACCCTGGCGCCGCGGCTCGTCCTGCTGCGCCGGTGATCACGAGCAGTGAGCTCCTGCATCAACGATGTCGCGCCCTCCGTCTCCCGGTGCGGGACGGCGGGTCCGCCCAGCACCGCGAGATGGCGGTCGAGCCGCGCGCTGGACGCGCCGCTCCCGCAACTGATGGCAGGCACTCGTGGCCTGCTGCGCATTGTTATCTGTTCCATGACACTCCCCACCCGTACGAGGGCACCCGGCCCGGGCAGGGTAACCCTATCTCTCTCCCGCGACACGCGCGCGGCCCGGTCACCGGTATTCACCTCCCGCACACCGACGTTGACGCCACCTTACGGATCACTGTCAACCGAGGGCGAGTTGGATGAGTACCGAGGTCGCGGGCCTGTCGGAACCGCCGGCCGGCTCCAGGGTGACCGCCGGCCGGTCCGCCTGCCCGGCGCCGCCGTGCCGAAGATCACGTTCGACGGCGGGGCCCGCGGTGCGGGACCCACGGCCGGACGGCAGCGTCGCGGCCGGACGGGCGGTGGTGAGGCCCTCCCGCAGCCGCCCGGCGGGTACGACCCGCCGGGCGGCTGGGTCAGTCCAGCGGCTTCACTACGGCCTGCTGACGACGAGGCGCGGCGCGGTGACCGCCGTGGCGACGCGGGGCCGCACCGGGCGGGCAGGCGCAGGCGGGTGTGCTCCGGGCCGGTGCCGGCCGCCGCCGCACGCGCCCTACGCACGGAAGCCGGAGGGGCAGGCTCCGGTTCTGTGACGGTCTCCTGTGGTGTGGCCAGGACGGCCGCCAGTACCCGGGTGCGCAGTTCGCCGGGGGCGGGACGGGCGGCGGTGCGGCCGGACTGTTCGCCGTCCGGCTGACGCTGCGGCCCGGCTGCGGATTGCTGCTCAAGGGGGCGGCAACAACGCCGGGTTGAGGTACGTTTCCACCGCATCGCTCTTTCGCGAGGGGGGCTCGTCCATGAGCGAGGGTCCTGGCAGTGCGGGAACCGGCGGCCCGCTGGGCGGCGGGGACGGCGGACGGCTGCTGGCGGGGCGCTACCGGCTGGTCGACCAAGTGGGCCGGGGCGGCATGGGTGTGGTGTGGCGGGCCCGGGACGAGGTGCTGGCCCGCGAGGTCGCCGTCAAGGAGGTACGGGCGCCGCGCGACCTGACGGGCCGCGAGGAGGAGTTGCTGTACACGCGGCTGGAGCGGGAGGGCCGGGCCGCGGCCCGTATCTCGCACCGCAACGTGGTGACCGTCTTCGACGTGGTGTCCGAGGGCGGGCGGCCGTGGATCGTCATGGAGCTGGTGCGCGGGCTGTCGCTGGCCGAGTCCCTGGGCGCGGAGGGCCCGATGGCGCCCACCCGGGCCGCGGGCATCGGGGCGCAGGTACTGGCCGCGCTGCGGGTCGCGCACACGGCGGGCGTGCTGCACCGGGACGTGAAGCCGGGCAACGTCCTGCTGTCCAACGACGGCCGGGTGGTGCTGACCGACTTCGGCATCGCGCGGGTGGCGGGCTCCGCCGCGCTGACGCTGACCGGCGAGCTGGTGGGGTCACCGGAGTTCCTGGCGCCGGAGCGGGCGCTGGGCCGGCAGGCGGGTCCGGAGTCGGACCTGTGGTCGCTGGGCGTGACGCTGTACGCGGCGGTGGAGGGGCGTTCGCCGTTCCGCCAGGACACCCCGCTGTCGACCCTGCGCGCGGTGATCGAAGAGGAGTTGGCGCCGCCCCGCCGTGCGGGCCCGCTGGCGCCCGTACTGGAAGGGCTGCTGCGCAAGGAGCCGCGGGAGCGCCTGGACGCGTCCGAGGCACAGGGAATGCTGGAGGCGGTGGCGGCCGGCGGTGCCACGCCCACGGTCGTGGTGCCGCCCGGTCAGCCGCCGACGGTCACCGCCGGCCACGCGGCCGCCGGGTACGGGTACGGGCCCGCGACGCCGACGCCCGCGCCGGGCCCACCTGCCGTAACGCCGGGCGGGGACACCACGAGGACGACCGCGGTCGACCAGGAGGCCGAGCGGCGCCGGCGGCGCTCGGTCCGGCTGCTGCTGGCGGGGGCGTTGCTCGCCCTGCTGACGGCGGGCGGAGTGGCGTACGCGCTGCTGGACGACAGCGGTACACCGGACCGTACGCCGGGCAGCACGACGGGCGGCGGCTCCGGAGGGAGCACCGGCGACGACGGCGGAGGCGGCGGAACGGGCGGCGGGGCCTCCCCGGGGCAGTCGGCTTCCGGCGGCACGTCGTCCGCCACCACTCCCCCGGCCGCCACGTCTCCCGGCCGTACGTACCCCGGCACCACCTCGCCCGGCCACACCTACCCCACCACCCCTCCCCGTACGACCGGCCGGCCGCCGACGACCGGGCACCCCACCACCACCGCGCCGACCACGTCGGCTCCCACGACCTCCGCCGGCTCGGCCACGGGCGGGACCGCGGACGGCGGGCCGTACGGCGGAGCGACCGGCACGGGTGGCGACGGCGGCCCGCGGACCTGACGACGGCGGCCCCCGCGCCCCCGGACGTGGAAGAAGCCCCACCCGGCGGGCGGGACTTCTCCTGAGGGGGGGTGGGGACGGGTCAGGCGGCGGAGCCGAAGACGGGCAGGTAGCCCTTGGACTGGCCATTGGCGGTGGGGTGGTAGGAGTTCTCCACGGGGAGGGTCACACTGTGCAGCCAGGGGGCCGAGGAGCAGATCTCGTGCCCGGCGAAGGTCTTGTTGACGTCCGCGAAGGTGAAGCCGTGGTCGGCGGCGCGCTTGGCGGTGACGGCGTTGATGTCGTCGGCGGCGGCGTTGATCGCCGCGCGGGACTTCTCCGAGAGGCCGACGGAGCAGCCACCGAGCTTGTAGAAGCGGGGGTAGCCGAGGACGACGACCCGGGCGGCGGGCGCCTTGTTGTCGATGGCGTCGTACACCTGGTCCAGCTTGGCGGGGAGGGTCTGTTTGACGTAGGCGCGTGCCGTGGCGACGCGGTTCAGGCAGGCGGTCTCGCCCTGGAGGGCGCAGGTGGTCATGGTGTCGGCGAAGCCCGCGTCGTTGCCGCCGATGGTGATGCTCACCAGGTCCGTGCCGGAGTTGAGCGGGGCGAGCTGATTGGCCAGCACATCGCCCGTACGGGCGCCGGAACAGGCCGTGAAGTGGTAGGACGCGGGTTTGTGGGCGGCGGCCCACAGGGCCGGGTACGCCTTGGTGCTGCGCTTGCAGGAGCCGCTGCCGCTGTCGTAGCCGCCCGCCCCCACACCCGAGGAGTAGGAGTCGCCGAGGGCCACGTAGTCGGTGGCCTTCGGCCGGGGGGCGGACACGGCAGCACTCGCGCCGGAGAGCGCGAGCGCCGTGGTGACGAGGAACGCGGACGCCGTCGCCGCGCGTCGGGACAGTCTCATGGAACCTCCCTGAGCAGGATCTCTGCCATCCCTGATGTAGCAGGACCCATCCGGTACGGGAAGCGTTGACACGAATTCTCACGATCACGGGTGATCTCGATGGACGTGTCACGGCATCGCAATGACGCGTATATGACATACCCACATACCGACAGGCGCACCGGCCGGTGCGCCGGAACCCACCGCCGCGGCCGTCGGGCCGGGCCCGCCTCCGGTGCCCGGCGCCCCTTCCGCGCCACGTGGCGGACGGCGCCCAATCACGCTTCGGACATGGCCCGTTCACACCTTCTTCGCGTCTTGACGCCCCCGCGCCCCCTGCGCGACATTGAAGCCCGGCATCAGGCGGTTCTGGGGGGCAAAGCTGCCCATGCACATCAAGACCATCAACGGCAACACACCGGACGGCGGCAGAGCCGCCGGTGACGGGCCCGCGTACGGCGGTCCGGAAGGCGACGGTCCGGAAGGCCCGGCGCCGGACGCGGACGGCCGGGGCGGCGGTCGGCTGCGCGCGGACTCGGCCCCCGTACTGGCCGGAGCGGCCGTGGCCGTGGGAGGCGTGGGCGCCTTCCTGGCGCTCGCCGACATCGCCTCGCCGCTGCGCGCGCCCTGCACCCTCTTCTTCCTGGTGCTGGCGCCCGCCGCGGCCGCCGCCACCGCGCTGGGCCGGCTCGACCCGCTCAGCAGGGCCGTCGTCGCGGGGGCCGCGGCCGTCGCGGTGGACCTGCTGGTCGCCCAGGCCATGCTCGCGCTGCACATCTGGTCGGCGCGGGGCGGAGTGGTGGCCGTCGCCGTGCTCAGCGGCATCGTGTTCCTAGGGGTCAGCGTGCGGCGCCGGCGTAGCGGCGCCCGTGGACGGGGAAGTCGGACGAACTGACGTGGACATCAGCGTGTACCGCCCGGGTGAACTCAACGGCGCCGACCGGGCGGCGTGGAGCACGGTGCAGTCGCAGGCCCATCTGCTGGGCACACCCCAGTTGGCGAATCCTTTCCTCGCACCCGAGTTCGCCCTCGCCGTGGGCCGCTGCCGGCGCGGGGTGCGCATCGCGGTGATCCGGGAGGACGGCGAACCGGCCGCCTTCCTGCCCTTCCAGCGCTCGGCGCTGGGCGTCGGGCGGGCGATCGGGCTGGGGGTCTCCGACGCCCAGGGCCTGGTGCACCGGCCCGGCTTCCAGTGGGACTGCCGCGAACTGCTGCAGGCGTGCGGGCTGTCGGTGCTGGAGTTCGACCACCTGGTGGAGGGCCAGAAGCCGTTCGAGACGGCGCCGGTGCACAGCTTCCCCTCCCCCGTCATCGACCTGGACCAGGGGTACGAGGCGTACCTGGCGTGGCTGCTGGAGAACTCCCCGAAGTTCACCCGCCGGACCCGGACCAAGGGCCGCAAGCTGGGCCGGGATGTCGGTCCGCTGCGGTACGTGCACGATGAACGGGATCCGGCGGTGCTGCGCCGGCTGCTCGACTGGAAGTCGGCCCAGTACCGCAGGACGGGGCGGAGCGACCGCTTCGCCCACCCCTGGATCGTCCAGCTCGTCGACCAGCTCTTCCACACCCGTACCGGATCCTTCGCCGGCCTGCTGTCGGTGCTCTACGCGGGCGACACGCCGGTCGCCGCGCACTTCGGCATCCGCTCCGAGCGGGTGCTGTCCTGCTGGTTCCCCGCGTACGACCCGGCGTACGCGAAATTCTCACCCGGCCTGGTGCTGCATCTGCACATGGCCGAGGGGGCCGCCGCCGAAGGGATCTCCTACATCGATCTGGGACGCGGTGAAAAACAGTACAAGGACTGTCTCAAGACGCGCGAACTCACGGTTTCCGAGGGATGGGTGTCACGACACCGTCATCCGGTCGCGCTCTGCCATCGCGCACACCGGGTCCCGGTGCGGGCCTTGCGCAACACGGTCGTGTCCCGGCCGGAATTGTTCGGGCCGGCCGATCGCCTCCTCAAACGGATGGGCCGAATCCGGTCGCGCAGCTGATCAATGGACCGCTCCATATACGCCAATGACCCAGAACGGGATACGAGGTCGAGGTATTGCCATAGAGTCCCAGTCATCAATACCGTCGTACACCACCCGCACCGGCACGTCATGCAAGGCGGCTCCAGGGGAGGGCTCAAGCGGCCGCGACAGGACCCGGGGCGGGGCGCGGTAGGGGGGTGCCGTGTCCGATCTTCACATGTCGAGAACCACCGCCGATCATCGGGACACGTGCCGCGCGGCCGGAAACACACATGCCAGCTCACCCTGTTCACCCGGCGAAAGACCTTTGCCGTCCTGAACGGGGTGTGAACCCCCCTTTCGAACCGGATACCCATCCGGGCCGCCCGGGGGTGGGCGGTCCACCGGACGAGAGGGAAAAAGACTCATGAGTTCATTTCTCCACTCCGCGGAAACGGATCCGAAGCCGTTGACGCCGGTGCGCGCGGAGGGGCAATACCGCCCCGTTTCCTCGCACCTGGCCATAGCTCCGCCGGTCAGTGTCGTGATACCCGCGATGAACGAGGCGGAGAATCTCCCGTACGTCTTCAAGACACTTCCGGAGTGGATACACGAAGTCGTCCTGGTGGACGGGAATTCCACCGACGACACGGTCGCGGTCGCCCGGGAACTGCGGCCGGACGTCAAGGTCGTCGAACAGCGTGGCAAGGGCAAGGGGGATGCCCTGATCAGCGGGTTCGCCGCCTGCACCGGCGACATCATCGTGATGGTCGACGCGGACGGCTCGGCGGACGGCGCCGAGATCGTCAGCTATGTCTCCGCGCTGGTGGGGGGCGCGGACTTCGCCAAGGGCTCGCGGTTCGCCAACGGCGGCGGCACCGACGACATGACGCCGGTGCGCAAGCTCGGCAACCGGGTGCTGACCACCGTGGTCAACGCCAAGTTCGGCGCCCGCTACACCGACCTGTGCTACGGCTACAACGCCTTCTGGCGGCACTGCCTGGACCGCATCGCCCTGGACTGCAACGGGTTCGAGGTCGAGACGCTGATGAACATCCGCGTGGTCAAGGCCGGTCTGAAGGTGCAGGAGATTCCCAGCCACGAGTACAACCGCATCCACGGCGTGAGCAACCTGCGGGCCGTACGGGACGGCTTCCGGGTCCTGAAGGTGATACTGCGCGAGCGCAGCACCCGCCACAAGCGCCCCGCCCGCCCGGCCGTGATCACGGGAGAGGCGTCTTGAGCGTCCGCGTCTCCGTGGTCGTCTGCGGATACACCGAGGACCGCTGGGACGACATCCTCGCCGCGGTGGCCTCGGTGCACGACCAGTCCCATCCGGCCCATGAGCTGCTGCTCGTGGTCGACCACAATCCGGTCCTGCTGGACCGGCTGAGGGAACGTTTCACGTCACCCGGGCCGAGCTGCCCGGTACGCGTACTGGCCAACGCCGGACCGCGCGGCCTGTCCGCCGGGCGCAACACCGGCGTCGCGGAGTCCACCGGCGAGGTGATCGCCTTCCTGGACGACGACGCGGTGGCCGAACGCGACTGGCTGCTGCACTTCGCCGAGGACTACGCCGATCCGCGGGTGCTGGCCGTCGGCGGCCGGACCGAACCGGTGTGGGCCTCCGGGCGCCGGCCGGACTGGTTCCCCGAGGAGTTCGACTGGGTGGTGGGCTGCGCGTACCGGGGCCTGTTCCCCGCCGGTACCGGCACCGGGGGCTCGCACACCGTCCGCGTCCGCAACGTCCTGGGCGGCAACGCCTCCTTCCGGCGGGAGGCGTTCGAGATCGCCGGCGGGTTCGCCACCGGCATCGGCCGGGACGCCGGGAAGCGGCCGCTGGGCTGCGAGGAGACCGAGCTGTGCATCCGGCTCGCCCGCGCCGTGCCGGACGCGGTGCTGCTGGTCGACGACCGGCCGGTGATCCACCACCGGGTGCCGGCGGACCGGGAGCGCTTCGCGTACTTCCGTTCCCGTACGTACGCGGAGGGCCTGTCCAAGGCGCTGGTGACGCGCAGCGTGGGCGCGCGGGAAGGGCTGTCGACGGAGCGGCGCTACGCGACCCGGGTGCTCCCGGCGGGCGTCGCGCGCGGCGTGCGCGACGCGCTGCTGCGGCGGCCCGGCGGTGCCGGCCGGGCGGGCGCGATCGTCGCGGGGGCGTCCGCCACCGCGTTCGGCTACGCGCTCGGCAGCCTGCGGGCGCGGCGCGACCGGCGGACGGTGGGTGACAGCGGCTTCGTGGTGGTGCCCGTGCCGGACGGGACGGGAGGTACGGCCCGGGAACCCGCGGGCCCGCACGAACCGCCCGGGGCGACGGCTCCCGCGACCTCCCGGGCGGGCGGCGGGTCCGCCGCCCCGGGGAACGAGGGGGCGGTGGCATGACCACACCGTGCACGGTGCCGATCCTGATGTACCACGCGATCGCGCACGCGCCCTCGCCCGCCGCGCTGGACCTGTCCGTGACACCGCGGGCGTTCGCCGAGCAGATGGCCGTACTGGACGACCGCGGCTTCACCCCGCTGACCACGGCACAACTGGGGACGGCGTGGCGGGGCGGCCGGCCGCTGCCCGAGCGGCCGGTGCTGATCACCTTCGACGACGGCTACGAGGGCGTGCACCGGCACGCCCTGCCCGTGCTGTCCGGACACGGGTTCGCGGCCACCCTGTTCGTCTCGACCGGCTGGCTGCGCGGCCCGTACGACACCGGGGGCGCCCTGGACACCATGCTGGACTGGGACCAGACGCGCGAACTGGCCGCCGCGGGCCTGGAGATCGGCGGCCACAGCCACACCCATCCGCAGCTCGACCAGGTGTCCGACGACCGCCTGTGGTTCGAGGTCACCCGCTGCAAGCACCTCGTCGCCGACGAACTGGGCGCTCCCCCGGTGTCGTTCGCCTATCCCTACGGCCACTCCAGCCGGCGGGTGCGGCGGGCGGTGCGCGGTGCGGGCTTCCGGCAGTCGCTGGCGGTGAACAACGCCCTGGCGGGCCGCTGCCAGGGCCCGTACGCGCTGACCCGGCTGACGGTACGGCGCGACACCGCCACCGAGGAGTTCGCGCGGCTGGTGGAGGGCCGGTCCGTCGGCCGGTACTTCGCCCGCGAGCGGGCGCTCACCAAGGGTTACGCCGTGGTCCGCAGGGCCCGTCAGGCGGCCAAGGCAGTGGGGAAGGTGCACGGAAGCCGTGTCTGACACGACCACCCGGACCGAGCGGCGCACGGAACGGGAACCGGCCGGGGGCGGGCGGCGACGCCTGTTCGGCGGCCTGGTTCCCGGCGGGAAGGGCGGCGGGGGCAGCCAGTTGTTCCGCAACGCCTACGCGCTGATGCTGAACACCGGCATCTCCGGGCTGCTCGGTCTGGGGTTCTGGCTGGTCGCGGCCCGGTACTACACGGAGTCCGCGGTCGGCCAGGGCTCGGCCGCCATCGCCGCGATGAAGCTGCTGGCGGGGCTGACCTCGCTGACGCTGACCGGCGCGCTGGCCCGCTACATCCCGATCGCGGGCCGGGCCACCGGACGGCTGGTCCTCCGTACGTACCTGGGCAGTTCGGTGGTCGTCGCGCTCGCCGCCACCGTCTTCCTCCTCACCCTGAACCTGTGGGGGCCCTCGTACCGCTTCCTGCACGGGCCCGTCCACGGGCTCGGCTTCGTCGTCGCGGTGATCGCCTGGTCGGTGCTGACCCTCCAGGACGGCGTGCTGACCGGGCTGCGCAGCGCGCTGTGGGTGCCGGTCGGCAACCTGGTCTTCTCGACGGTCAAGCTGGCGCTGCTGATCGCGTTCGCCGCGGCGATCCCGACGGCGGGCGTCTTCGTCTCGTGGGTCGCCGCCATCGGTATGTCCGTACTGCCGCTGGGCTGGCTGGTGTTCCGGCGGCTGGTGCCCCGGCACGTCAAGGCCACCGAACGCACCGCCCGGCCGCCGTCCTTGCGCGAGATGGGCCGCTTCCTGGCCGGCGACTACACGGGCTCGCTCTTCTCGCTGGCCGTCGTCTACCTGGTGCCGGTGCTGGTCGCCTCCCAGGTCAGCTCCGCCGACAACGCGTACTTCTACATCACCACCACCATCGGCGGCACGGTCAACCTGCTCGCCATCAACATGGGCGCCTCACTGACCGTGGAGGGTTCGCACGACCCGGCCCGGCTGGCCGAGAACACCCGGGCCGCGCTGCGCCGGATGGCCCGGATCATGATTCCGGTCTGTCTCTTCCTCTTCGTGTGCGCGCCGTACATCCTCGCCGTCTTCGGCCAGGGGTACGCGGACGCCGCCACCCCGCTGCTGCGCTGGTTCGCGGTGGGCGCCGCGCTGCGCGTCGTGATGGAGGTCTACTTCGCGGTGCTGCGCGCCCAGAGCCGTACGTCCGGACTGGCGTACATGCAGGGCCTGCTGTGCGTCCTGGTCCTCGGCCTGACGGTGCTGCTGCTGCCGCGGATGGGCCTGACCGGCGCGGGCGTCGCGGAGATCTCCAGCCTGACGGTGATCGTCTCGATCGCGTCCGTCAAGCTGTACCGCATCCTCAAGGGGCACCCCTCAGCGCCGCTGACGCGGGCACCGGCCGAGGGCCTGGCGCCGGACGGCGACCTGGCCGACCTGGCGGTCAACGGGGACCTGGGGGACGCGCGGGCGCCCGGCCCGGACGCCGCCGTACCGCTGGTGCCGGACCGCACGCGGGAGCCGGCGGACGGCGCGGTGCCGCACCGGCCCAGTTGGGCGCAGCGGACCCTGCGGGACGTGGACACGGTGCCGCTGGGGCTGCACGTGGACTTCGAGCACATGGAACGCAGGCCCGACGTCCGGCCGCCGGCGCCGTCCTGGGCGCAGGACGACGGCGACGGGGGTACGGAGCGGCCGGCGCCCGCCGGGCCCGTGGCGCCCGCAGCGCCCACGAAGATGTACCGGGCGGAACCGGCCGCGGCACCGAGGGCGCCGAAGGCGGACGAGCCGCCGCCGGACCGCTCCGGCCCGGCTCCGGACGCCCCCGCCCCGTCCGCCACCCCGCACCCCACCTCCGCTTCCCTCAAGGCCCGGCTCACGGCGCCCGGCCCGCTCGGCACCCGGCTCACGGCCCGGCTGGGCGACCGCCCCGACCTCGGCATCTGGGCGCTGCTGCTCGCCGCCCTCGCCCTGTTCTGGCTGCCGCTGCGCGGCATGGGCGACGCCGACCTGGACCGGATGGGCGGACTCGGCCTGATCAGCGTGCTGCCCGCGGCGACCCTGCTGGGCGCCGTCCTGCTCGTACTGGCCTTCGCCTCCGCCCTGTGGCTGTCCCGGCCGCGGCGTGCCCTGCTGGCGGCCGTACTGATCCTGACCGTGGTGGCCCTGCACGCGCTGCCCGCCGTCCTGGAGACCGAGCCACGCTTCCCGACGGCCTGGCAGCATCTGGGCTTCCTGGACCACATCGACCGGACCGGCACCGCCGTGCCGGACCTGGACGCGCGCTGGAGCTGGCCCGGTTTCTTCGCGGCGGTGCAGTTCCTCGCCGAGGCGTGCGGCGTCACGGACTTCACCGAGGTGCTGCGCTGGTGGCCGCTGACCATCCAACTGCTGTACCTGGCGCCGGTTTTCCTGCTGCTGAAGTCCGTACGGGCGGGCTGGCGCGCGAAGTGGAGCGCGGCGTGGCTGTTCGCGCTGTGCGGCTGGGTCGGCCAGGACTACTTCTCCCCGCAGGGCTTCACGTACCTGCTCTATCTGGTCTTCGCGGCGGTCCTGCTGGTGTGGTTCCGCGATCCGCGGGTGCTGCGCGGCAAGCGCTGGCCCGGCGAGGCGGAGGTCGCGCCGGCCGGCCGGGGGCAGCGGGTGGCGCTGCTGGCCGTACTGGCCCTGCTGTTCACGGCGTCCGTGGCGGGCCACCAGCTCACGCCGTTCGTGATGCTGGGTGTGCTGACCTTCCTGGTGCTGGTGCGCCGGACGTCCCTGTACGGGCTGCCGCTGCTGTTCGGTGTGGTGGTCGTGGTCTGGGTCGGCTTCCTCGCCGAGCCGTACTGGTCCGGGCACTTCGACGAGCTGTTCGGCGGCGTGGGCGGCATCGGCGGAAATGTCTCCTCGTCCGTCACCGGCCGGATCGGCACCGGCGACAGCACCCACAGGCTGGTGCTGTACAGCCGGGTGGCGCTGGCCGGCGGGGTGCTGGCGCTGGCCTGCTGGGGCGTGCTGCGGCGGCGCGCCGCCGGGTTCTCCGAACGGTCGCTGCTGGTGCTGACCTTCGTGCCGTTCCTCGCCTTCGGGATGCAGTCCTACGGCGGTGAGATGGCACTGCGGGTGTTCATGTTCGCGCTGCCCGGCGCCTGCGTCCTCGGCGCGCTCGCGCTGTTCCCGCGCGCCGCCGGCCCCCGCCGCGGCCTGGGCCCGCTCGCCGCCCTGCTGACCGGCGTGGTGCTGATGACCGGCTTCCTGGTGGCGCGCTGGGGCAACGAACCGTTCGAGCGCGTCCGGCCGGGCGAGGTCGCCGCGATGGACTACGTCTACGCGCACGACCGGCCCACCGCACGGCTGCTCTGGCCGTCCAACGACCCGGTCGACGACGTCACCCCGGCGCTGCCGTGGGGCGCCGAGGACATGGAACGGGTGCAGTACGTGCCCGTCCTCGCCCCGCGTGACCCGGTGCTGACCGACTCGGTCGTCGACGCGCTGCGCGACGCCGGGCCGCGCTCCTACTTCGTGGTCAACCGAGCCCAGGCGGAGTCGCTGCGCCTGGGCTCGGGGTACGCCGCCACCTGGGAGCAGCGGCTGCGTACCGCCCTGGACCAGCGCCCGGAGCTGCGCCGTGTGCTGGGCAACGAGCACGCGGCGCTGTACGAACTCAAGCAGCAGCCGCCGGGGCCGGTGGACGAGCCGGCTCCCGGCCCGGTCGGACCGCGTATCACGTGGACGTCGTGGTCGGTCGTCGGCGCGCTGGCGGCCGGTGCGCTGATCCTGCTGCTCGGGGCCCGTGAGGTGGTGCGGGTGGCGCTGCCGTCGAGCGTCCGCAAGCTGCGGTGGATGCAGAGTTCCTTCTGGTTCACCCTGCCGCTGATGCTGGTGTTCCTGGTCGCTCTCGTCCAGCAGTTCGTGACGATGTCGTGAGCCGCCGGGCGTCCGGCCGGGCCGTGCGCGGTGCCGGGCGCCCGGTGGCTCACGGCCGGGCGGCGGGCCTCAGGAGCGCTTCAGCCACTGGATCCCGTACGCGTCCAGGGTGACGCGCTGTCCGTCCACCGTCGTCCGGACAGGACGGTCACGGACGTTGACGACCAGGGCGTCCTCGTCGTCGGCCAGGACGCGGACGTCCGCCCGGTCGGCCGCGGCCACGTCGACCCGCTCGTAGGACGTACCGGGCGGGAACGCGCGGGAGAAGCGGGACAGCAGGTCCATCATGGGCAGTCGGCCGCCGCCGTCTTGGAGTTCGGTGCTGCGCCACAGGCAGCCGGGGCAGTCGGCGCCCTCGTTCTGCGGGTTCCAGTAGAAGCCGCTGGTGGCGCCGCCCTCGGCCATGGAGATCAGCGCGCTCGCCTGGGTGGCGGTGCGGCGCGGCTCGCTCCAGCCGCGCCGGTCGTCGTTGCGGTCGGCGACCTCGACGTACCACTCCGCCCACCACAGCGGCAGGCCGGTCGTCTTCCGCAGCCAGCGCCCGACGTCGGCGAACTTGCGGGTGGCGGTGAACGCGTCGGGCACGTACCGGTCGTCCTTGGTGTAGCTGGAGCCGTCCACGACGACGAAGTCCGCGCCCGCCTTGTGCTCGTTCCAGTACTCGACGGCGTCGACGGTGCGCCGGTCCAGGCTGCCCCATGGGCCCTTGACGTCGGAGGCGTAGGTGTCGTCGCCGGGCGCGTAGCTGTCCATGACCGCGTACGGGCCGCCCACCAGGTTGTTCCTGTCGGCCTTCTTCAGCTCCCGGTAGACCATGTTGTACAGGCGGGTGTAGCCCTCGTGGTCCCAGCGGTTGCGTGCCTCGTCGAAGAAGCCCTTCAGCTCGTTCCAGACGATGAAGTGCCGGATGTCCGGGTAGCGGCGGGCGATCGTGCCGGCCAGTGCGGCGAAGTCCGCGTAGTGCTCCGGGCTCGGCGCCTTCTCCAGCTCGCTCCAGTCCGTCTCGCCCGCCCTGCCGCCCTTCATCCAGTCCGGGGCGCAGCACAGCGTCAGTACGGGTGTGCCGCCGGTCCGGCGGATCAGGTCGACGCGGCTGTCCAGCTCCGTGAAGTCGTACTTCCCCGGGCTCGGTTCGGGGTTCTGCGCGCCCCAGCCCATGACGTGCTGGTTCTGCGGCATCGGGTCGGCGGACAGCAGCCGGTCGGCGCTCGCGGTGGCCTGCTCCTCGCCGCGGTCCGCGCTGTACTCGGTGTGGGTGAAGCCCCAGCCCACCTGTGCGGCGGGCGAGCCGGCGGCCCGTCCGCCGCGGCCGTCCTCCGGCGGGAACCCGCACATCGCCAGCGCCATGGCCAGCACCGCCACGCCCATCGCGAGCAGGGCGGTGGCCCGGGACCGGTTGCGGAATCTGCGGCCCCGCCCGCCGTCCGGCGCGCCCGACGGGTGCGGCGGCCGCGCCGCTCCCGTACCGCCGTGCCGGCCCCCACCGTGACGTTCCCCATGACGTCCCACAACGGGCCAGCCTAGCCAGCTTCGCGGGCCGGACGGCCGGTTTCCCGTGAAGTGCGCAGGGCCGGTCCGCCTGCGGCCGGACTTCTCGAAGAAAGAGCCGTTGACAGGGGAAATTCCGTGTACGCGGCGGGCGCTGTTGCCGGATCATGGTGGTCATGTGTGCCGACCGCGTCCAGCCGTCCCCCGCCGAGGAGTCCCTCCCGATCCGTCTGAACATGGACGACAGCGATTCGCCGTCCGATGTCGTCGACGCCCTGTTCCTGGGGCGGTTCGCCAGCGGCGAGCAGCCGTACGCGCGCAGCCGCTCGGTGGACCGGGTCAAATCCGGTCTGACGCTGCTGCCGCCCGGCGCCAAGGTGCTGCGCTCGGCCCGCGACGAGGACCGCAGCGCGACCCTCGCCGAGGGCGACGGCTTCACCCTGCTGGTGTCGCGGTGGAACCGCGGTGCCGACGTGACCGTCACGGCCACCACCGACGAGCTGGCCCAGAAGGTGCTGAGCCAGTCCGCCGACGGCGCGGAGGACGAGCCGGAGCCGCAGCCGGAGAACGTCTCGATGGGCTTCTGGTACCTCTCCCCCCGGCGCGGCCCGCACCGCACGACCCGGCAGATCTCCGCCGGCACGTGGGACGAGATCCGCCCCAACTACACCACGCCGGTGGCCGAGGCCCTGGACCGGCTGATGAAGGTGGCCCCCGAAGAGATCTCCGGGCGGCTGCTGTTGCTGCACGGGCCGCCCGGTACGGGCAAGACCTCCGCGCTGCGCACCCTGGCCCGCTCCTGGCGCGACTGGTGCCAGGTCGACTGCGTCCTGGACCCGGAACGCCTCTTCAACGACATCGGCTACCTGATGGACATCGCCATCGGCGAGGACGACGCGGCGGGCAAGGGACGCTGGCGGCTGCTCCTGCTGGAGGACTGCGACGAACTGATCCGCGGCGAGGCCAAGCACACGGCGGGGCAGGCGCTGTCCCGGCTGCTGAACCTGACGGACGGGCTGCTGGGCCAGGGCCGCAACGTCCTGGTCGGGGTGACGACCAACGAGGACCTGGAGCGGATGCACCCCGCGGTGGTACGGCCCGGCCGCTGCCTGGCCCGTATCGAGGTGGGCCCGCTGAACCGCGCCGAAGCGGTGCGCTGGCTCGGCAAGGAGGACGGCATCGGCCGGGACGGGGCGACCCTGGCGGAGCTGTACGCGCTGCGCCGCGGCACCGGTCCCGCCGCGGTCCCGGCGCAGGACTCGGGCCCGGACGCGGGGCTGTACCTGTAGCGGCGGGGTGCCTGGGGCGGCGGGGCGTCTGTCGCGACGGGGGCGCCGGCCGGTCGACTGATCTGCCCAAAGCCCAGCGGCGCCCCGCGGCGGGGAGGACGATGGGAGACGCGGGGCGGCAACCCGGTGAAGACGCGGTGCGGTGGATGCGCCGGTACAGGAAAGGTTCCGGCATGAGTCAAGGAAGGCCGCGCGGCGGACCGGTCGGCTTGGACCCGCGCCATGTCGGCGTACTGCTGTGCCGGTGCGGCCAGGAGACGGTGAAGCTGCCGGGCCTCGACGAGGCGCTGTGCCTGCGCTGCTACGGGTCGGAACGGACGGCGTACGAGCGGCGGATGGCCAACGGCAACCATCGCGGAGTGGCGGCCGGCATCGCGGGCGACACCTGTATGGCGTGCGAAGGGGACGACGTGGACGCGGACGGCTGCCTGTGGTGGTGCAACCACTGCCATATCGTCACGCGCGTCGCCTACCCGGCCCCGTACCCCGGCCTGCCGCGGCCCAAGGGCCACCCCGCCTGGCTGCGCTGAGCGTCGCGCGGGGCACGGGCCGGGGTGGCGGGCGAGGGCCTACATGCCGGTCACACGGTGCCCTTCTCGTACGCCTGCTGGTCCCCGGGCCGTTCCCGTACGAGACAGAAGGGGTGTCCGGCCGGGTCGGCGTAGACCCGGAAGCCGTGCGGTCCGCCGTCGTGGGTGGCGTCGAGCAGGGTGCCGCCCGCGTCGAGCACCTGCCGGTGCGCGGTTTCCATGTCGTCCACGCCGAGGTCCAGGTGGGACTGCTGGGGGTGATCCGGGTCCGGCCAGCGGGGCGGGCGGTGGCCGGGGGCGCGCTGGAAGGCGAGGACCGTGCCACCTTCGGCGTGCAGGGTGACCCAGTCGTCGTCCGTGGTCCAGAGGGAAGTCGGGCGGTTGATCTCGCCGCCGAGCAGCTCGGCGTAGAAGCGGGCGAGCCGCATCGGGTCGGGGCAGTCCAGGGCGGTGCACTGGACGCGGGCGAGGGCGGTCATGCGTCGTCTCCGTAGGTCGCGCGCAGGGCGTCCGTGACAGCGGTGCGGGCGGCGGCGTGGTCCAGGCCGAGGCGGCGGGCGCGCCGGGCGTAGGAGGCGGCGGCCGCCGCCGCTTCCTTGTCGGCGGCCTCGCCGGCCGCCGCGATGAAGGTGCCGTTGCGTCCCCGCGTCTCGATCACGCCGTCCGTCTCCAGGGCCCGGTACGCCTTGGCGACGGTGTTGGCGGCCAGTCCGAGCTGTTCGGCGAGACCGCGTACGGTGGGCAGTTTGCGGCCGACCGGCAGTCCGCCGGCCCGCGCCTGACCGGCGATCTGGGCCCGGACCTGCTCGAACGGCGCGTCCGCCGCGTCCGGGTCGATGGTCAGCCGCAGGGGCGGCGCTTGCTGGACGGCCACGGTGGCGCTCCTGGTACGGGGGTTGCGAGAGTCGCAGGGGTGGGTCGCCCCCATTGTGCGCCAGCGGTGCCCGCCGTGTCCGCAGGGCCGCACATGTCGTGCCGGACGCGCACCGGTCCCCGGCCCGCGGGAGCTGTTCCGGAACGGCCGTGCGGTGGCGTCCCGCCCGGAGATATTCGGAGGCGGCGTCCGGGCGGTGGGCGTACCGTCCCGCTGATGACTATCACCGTGCGGCCCTTCCACCGCTCCGATGCCCGGGACGTCAGCGAGGTGCGGCGCCGGGTGCTGCCCTACGGGATCTCGACGCCGCAGTCCGTCGCCTGGGAGGTCGCCGAGGCGCCTGCCGCCCGGCGGTTGAAGGTGCTCGTCGCGGAGGCCGGCGGCCGGGTCGTCGGCGTGGTGAAGGCGAGTGTCCGGCACGACAGCAGTACGGCCGGGCAGGGCGTCGTCGCGCCGCTGGTGGATCCCGGCTACCGCGGGCTGGGCGCGGGCCGCGCCCTGCTCGACGCGGCGGAGGAGCACCTGGCCGGTCTCGGTGCCACCCATCTGCACGCCTACCCGCAGGACGACCCCCGCTCGCTGGCTTTCGCCGAACGCCGCGGCTACCGCCGCCTGCGCGTGGCCCGCTACCTCCGCCTCGACCTCGCCCACGCCGCCCTGCCACCGCTGCCCGCGAGCCTTCCGCCCGGTACGGAGCTGCGTACCGCCGCCGACTTCGGCGCCGATCCCCGCCCGCTGTTCGCGGCGGACGCCGAGGTCACGGCGGACGAGCCGGACGACCTGACCGTCGACGCGATGACGTACGAGGACTGGATCGTCCACACCTGGGAGCACCCGGACACCGACCTGGACCTGACGACGGTGGTGACGGTCGACGGTGAGGTCGCGGCGTTCAGCCTGGCCGTCACGGACGGGCAGGGCCGCTACGGCTCGGAGATGACCGGCACCCGCCGCGCCTACCGGGCCCGGGGGCTGGCCAGGCTGGCCAAGACCGACTCCCTGCGCCGGGCCCGGGACGCCTGCTGCACGGAGGCGTTCACGTCCAACGACGCCGAGAACGCCCCGATGCTCGCCGTCAACGCCGCGCTGGGCTACCGCCCGTTCGCCGCCGAGTGGCACTGCGTCCGCGCACTGCGCCGCGCGCGCCCCACGGGTGCGCCCGCCGGTGCCCCTTCGCCCGTGTAGTGGAAGGCCGGCGGCGGGTGCATGAGGAAGTCGTGGTGCGAGATGTTCCAGGCGTACGCGCCGGCCAGTGCGAAGGCGACCCGGTCTCCGGCCCGCAGGTGGGCGACGGGAACCCGGCGCGCCAGGACGTCCTTGGGGGTGCACAACTGCCCGGCGAGGGTGACCTCCTGCCCGTGTGCGCCCGGGCGCGGCCAGGGGCGGGTCCACTCGTCGACGGGCAGGACGACGAAGGGGTGGTCGTGTCCTTTGGCCACCGGAGTGCGCAGGTGGTGGGTTCCTCCGCGCAGTACGGCGAAGGCTTCGCCGTGGCTGTGCTTGACGTCCAGGACTTCGGTCACGTACCAGCCGCAGTAGGCGGTCAGTGCCCGGCCCGGCTCGATGCGCAGGGTGAACTCGGGGTAGCGGTCGGCCAGCTCGGCGAGCCCGGTGCCGTACTCCGTCCAGTCGAAGCGGGTGTCCGGGCGCGTGTAGTCGACGGCCATGCCGCCGCCGAGGCCGACCTCGCAGAGGGAGTGGCCGTGCCGGGCGGCGAAGTGCCGGGCCCATTCGGTGATGCGGGCGGCGAGGGCGAGCTGGGCGGGCGCTTCCAGGCCGCTGGCCAGGTGGGCGTGGATGCCGCGCAGCCGTAGCGGCCCGTCGCAGAGCAGCGGCAGGCAGTGTTCCGCGCGCGCCGGGTCGAGGCCGAAGGGGGTGGCCCGGCCGCCCATCGCGAGCGCGGCGCCTGCCGTCACGCCCGCGCCGAGCGGCAGGTTGACGCGGAGGAGCACGTCGGCGGTCCGGCCGGTCTCCCCGGCGAGGGCGGAGAGCATCCGCAGTTCGTGCTCGCTCTCCAGGTGGAAGCGTTCGACGCCCAGGTCGAGGGCGGCGCGCAGTTCCGCTTCCGTCTTGCCCGGCCCGCCGAAGGCCAGCGGCAGCGCGGGCACGGCCGCGCGCACATGGGCGGCCTCGCCCGCCGAGGAGACCTCGCAGCCGTCGGTGTACGGGGCCAGGGTCCGCAGCAGACGCGGGTCCGGGTTGGCCTTGGCCGCGTAGTACAGCTCGACGGCGGGCGGCAGCGCGGCCCGTACGGAGGCCGCGTGGGCGTCCAGGTCGGCCAGGTCGTAGACGTAGGCGGGCAGCGGTCCGTCGAGTGCGCTGCCGGGGCCCGGGTGCCCGGCCGTGAGGAGGTCCACCTGGCGCGCGGCCAGCTCGGTGATCATGAGGTGCTCCGGGGGCGGGGGAAGGCGGCGCGGGATGCGGCCCGGGATGCGGCGCGCGTGCGGGGCGCTGCCAGGCCGTCGGACACCGTACCGTTCGCCGTGCCGGGGCCGACGGGCGAGGTGATGTGCACGTACCCCGCCTCCCGGTCCGCCGCGCGTCCCCACCGGGTCAGCAGGTTGGCCTTGGCAGGCAGGGGCGCGCCGGCCAGCAGGGCACGCAGTTCGGCCGGTTCGCCGTGTGCGGCGCTCCGTTCGCGCAGCACTCCGCGTACGGCGCGCCACAGTTCGCCCTCCAGCCCCGGGTGCCGGTCGGCGACGGCGGCGGCCAGCTCGGCGAGGTGGTTGACCAGCAGGCAGTAGACGACCCGGTCCCAGCCGCGCTGCGGCGCGTAGACGAGGGGACGGGCCACGTCCTGCGGCAGACTGCCGAGGAACGCGGTGTGCGGGCCGGGCAGCAGCTTGGTGCCCTCCAGGTCGCGGAGGAGTGCCTGGACGGGCATGCCGAGGGCGTCGACACCGAGGACGACGTTCTGGAGGTGCGGTTCGAGGACCACTCCGTGGTCGAAGTAGGCGGCCAGCACGGGCGGGACGAGCAGCGAGAGGTACGCGTCCCACCAGCCCAGCGCCGCCACCGGGTCGGCACCGCGCAGCAGCTCGCCGAACTGGGCGTCGCTCGACGGGTGTTCGTCGGCGACGGCGGCGGCCAGCAGCGGGGTGACGCCGGGCCGCAGCCGCGCGCCCAGTCCTTCCCTGACGATGACGCCGAGCCCTTCGGCCAGCTCCCGGTCGCCCACGTCGACGGTGCGGTAGCCGGGCTCCCGCAGCAGGTCGCAGCCGGGGAAGCGGGCGGTGAGGGCGGTGGCGACGGGTTCCAGGTGGCGGGTGAGGGCGACGGCGCCGCGCAGTTCGTAGTCGGCGTTCTTGCGTACGCAGTTGGTGATGCGGGTGTTGAGGCTGAACTTGAGGAAGTTCCGGCCGTCGTAGAGCGTGCGGACGGACGCGGTGGGCGCGAAGGCGTCGCCGCGCTCCCCCAGGTCGAGCACGTCGCCGCGCCGTACGGCGTCCCGCAGGGCGGGGTGCGCCCGGAGCATGGCGTACTGCCAGGGGTGGGCGGGCAGCAGCCGGTAGCCGTCGGGCACCTCGCCCTGCCGGTCCAGCGCGGTCAGGGCTGCGGGGGTGGCGGCCTCCTCGCGGATCCGGTCGGCGCGTACGGCGAGGTGGCGCAGCGGGAAGCGGGCCCCGGCCTCGGGCGCGTAGCGGGCCCAGTCGGCGGCGCTGCCGGTGCGGGACTTGGGCGTCGGGTGGAAGCGGTGGCCGAACAGCAGCGACTGTTCGGAGCGCACGTAACGGGCGTGCGGACCGGTGTCCCGGCTGCCCGCCCGGCCGGGGGCGGCGGCGTGTTCCAGGGCGGCGGTGACACCCGCGTGGCTCGCCGCGACCTGCGCCCGGAACTCCTCGTTCCGTACGCCCGTCCGCAGCTCCAGCTCCCGCTGCGCGCACGCGGCCAGTTCCTCCCAGCCCAGTTCGTGCCAGCCGCCGTCGCACCACCGCCCGGCCGGGCCGGTGAAGCGGTGCGCCCCGGTGAGCGAGATGCGGCGCAGGCCGACCCGCAGGAGTTCGCCGCAGCGCGGCAGCCGGAGCAGCAGGTGCGTACCGGCCACGGCGGTCTGCCGTTCCGGGCCGCAGACCTCGCGCAGCAGGCAGTTCAGGAGGGTGTGGGCCACGGGCTCGTCGGCCGTGAGCGGGACCGTGCGGCCGTCCGTGCCGGTGGTGCGGTAGGGGGCGAGGGGCATTGCGGGGACTCCAACAGGGGGGTGGGGAGCGGATGCCTGGGAGGGGGGCTGGGCCGGGCCGTGGGGGGCTCCGGGGCTTTCGGGCCCGGAAGCCCGGGGTTCCTCGGGCCCGGAACGCGTCAGCGGGCCCGGACGGGCGTCACGCGGGGCGGCACGGAACCGGGGAAGCGGTCACCGGCCCGGCGCCAGGTAGTTCGGCCCGGTGACGTAGAACTTGTTGATGTCCGACGCCCCCGACCGGCGTTTCGACAGCAGGCTGCCGGCCGTGACCATGGCCTTGACCGGCAGCCGGTCGGCGTCCAGGACGCGGTGGCGCAGCACGGCGGCGGCAGCTCCGGGTGCGGCCTCCAGCCGGTCGACGGCCTCCGTGAGCCGCGCTCTGAGCTGCCCGAGCAGGACCGGCAGCGGCGCGCGGCCGAGCCGGGCCAGTTCGAAGGCGAGGGCCCCGGCGCACAGGTGGACGGTGATGGTGGCGAAGACGTCGGCCACCGGGGCGTCACCGCCCACCAGGATGCGCCGGTCGTCGAATCCGCACAGGTCGGCGGCGTCCCCGCCCAGGACGGCGGCCAGCCGTACGGTGTTCACCCGCGGCCCGTCGTTGTCCTTGAGCAGCAGCCGCAGACGCGGGCGTCCGGCCACCTCGTCCAGGACGAGGGAGGTGTTCTGCTGGTGCGACTCCAGCGCGATGCCGTACGCGAAGAGGGTGGTGTGCCAGTCCAGGAGGAGTGTCAGGTAGGCGTCGAGGAGGGCGAGCAGGTCGCCGCCGTAGAAGCGGCGGGCGAGGTCGTCGGCGACCAGTGAGCCGTCCGGCATCCGGGCGGCGAGCGCGGCCAGCGGCACCACCCGGGCGCCGCGCAGCCCGCTGGACCCGCGCAGGCCGCGCAGGCTCCGCGCCCCCTTCAGCCCGTCGGCGCTGCCGCACACCGCCGCCGTGCCGCCACTGCCCTTGGGGAAGCGGCGCACCAGGGTGGCCAGCAGGTCGTGTCCGGCGTCCAGATGAGTGGTCTCGTCGGCGAGCAGCACGGTCTCGGCGAAGCGCGGGTGCCGGTCGACGACGGTCTCCAGCAGCCGCTGGCCCACCGCGCCGTCCACGAGCGTGCCGGGTTTCATGCCGCGCCGGTTGAGGCGGCCCAGGGTGGCGGTGGCGAGCGGGAGTTTGAGGTGGGTGTACGGGTCGTCGGTGACGGCGACGGTCCGCATCGACAGGGTGGGCCGTACCCGCAGCCAGGCGCGGTCGGCGAGCCGCGCGCCGTCTTCGAGGCCGCGGGCGCGCAGCGCTTCGGCCAGCGGGCCTTCGGCGGTGAGCGGGTGGACGGGCAGGGCGAGATGGCTGCCGTCCAGCCGGGGCAGGCCCAGGTCACCGGGGGCGGGCCACCAGGCGGGCAGCGCCGCCGGGTCGCCGTTGACGGCCTCGCGCGGGAGGGCCAGCCAGCGCAGCGCGAAGCCGGGGGCGAACTCCGGCGCGTAGGCGCGGATCTGGGTCTCGTCCAGGCCGAGGCGGGCCCGGCCGGTGGGGTAGACGGGGTGGTCGCGGTACGCGGCGAGCGTGTCGTAGTCGAGTGCGCCGCCGGGGCCGCACCAGGCGCGGTCGCCGTCGTACGCGCCGGCCGCCGCGCCGCGGGCTCCGCCGGCCGTCGCGCCGTTGTTCCCGCCGTACGCGCCGCCGCCCGCGTGCGGGCCGAGGCGGGCGATCACCGCCGCGCGCTCGGCGGCCTGCATCCGGGCGGTGGCAAGCGCCTGGTGGCACTCGCCGGTGAAGGCGTCGAAGCCCGGCCGGTCCTCGGGCGCCACGGCGGTGCGCAGCACGCCCATGATGCCGTCCACCCCGGTCACCCGCGTGCCGTCGGCGCGCGCCAGCTCTCCCCTGCTGGCGGCGGTCTCGCACTGGAAGCCGTCGGCCTCGACCGGGACCAGGACCGGCCCGTCCGGGAGGCCCAGCCGCAGCCAGTCGCCGTCCGGGCGGCGCACCGTCCCCGCGCGGCGGCGCAGCCCGTACGCGTCCTCGCGCAGCAGCGCGCTCAGCACGCGCCGCATCAGGTCCTCTTCCGCTCCGCCCGGCGCGGCCCCGCCCTCCGGGGCCACTCCTCCCGTCGCCCCCCGCAGTGTGTCCGGTACGCCGTCTCCCGCCACCGCCGTCACGGCACGATCTCCCAACAGTGTGCGGCCAGGAACTCCCGTACGGCCGCGTCGATACGCCCTTCGTCGCGGCCGGTCGCCCGCAGCACCCCGAGGAAGTCCCGGTTGGTGCGGTACAGCGGGTGCCGCTCGCCCGTCTCACGTAAGGGCCGGTAGTCGAGGCGGACGCCGTCCGCCTCCTGTACGTGCGCCTCCGGCGCGGCCTTCAGCGTTCCGTCCCGGTCGGCGCACACGTACTCCATGCGCACCCTTGTGCCGCGCCGCACGGCCAGGGCGTCCGGCAGCGGCTCCCCCAGGTGCGTACGGAGGATCAGCTCGAAGAGCGGGAGGTCCAGGGCTTCGGCGAGGGCGAGGTCGCACCGGTCGCCGATGGCCCGGTAGTTGACCTCGATGATCCGGGCCCGGCCGCCCTGGTCCACGTACTCGGTGTGGCAGGCGCCGAATCCGACACCCAGCGCGTGCAATTGCTCCAGCACCTGGCGGGTGCAGGGGCCGGGCGGTTCGGGGAGCAGGGTCAGCCGCTCCTCGATGAAGTGCGGCGGCGAGGTGTCCGTGCGGAACGAGGCCAGCGGGTGCAGTACGTGACCGTCGCCGAGGGTCTCCAGAGTGTGCAGCGGGCCGTCCAGGTACTCCTCCAGGACCAGCGCGGCGCCGGGCCGCCGTGCCCGGATCTCGCCGCACCGCGCGGCCAGTTCCGCGTCGTCCGCCACCAGGAAGACGTCCTCGCCGGCCACCCCTTCGCGCGGCTTGAGCACACAGGGGTACGGGACGCCGTGCCCGGCCGGGGCGTCGCCCGGCGCCAGTTCGGCGGAGTTGACGGTGTCCAGCCCGGCGGCGGCCAGGCCGCGCCGCAGTTCGGCCTTGTTCTTCGTACGGAGCGCGGCCCGCCAGTCCTTGCCGGGCAGCCCGGAGTACTCGGCGGCCAAGGCTGCCTGGGCCTGGAGGTGGTCACTGTTGGTGAAAACCGCGGCAGGAGCCCCAACCCGCCCCGTCTGCGCGGAGGTTCGCGCGATCACGGCGCGGAAGTCCTGCACGTCGCACGGTACGATCTCCAGCCTGCCGGGCAGCGCTCCCGCCGACGGCCCGTCCCCGCACCGTTCGCGCGTGTACCGCTCGTACGCCGCGCGGTGGGCGTCCGGCTGGTCGGTCAGCAGCGTCACGGCGAGGCCGAGGCGGGCCGCGGCCGGCAGGAAACCTTCCGTGACGGAGTCGGTGGGGTTGCGGGCCAGGAGGATCAGGCCCGCACAGGCGTCGTTCGGGGTTGCGGCCTCGTTCACCCGCGCAAGATTAGGTTAGGCATACCTAACCTTGTCAACTCGTGGCGTCCGCCGCCGTGTCGCCCCCTCCGCCTGCCCCTCCCCCGCACCGCCCCGCCCCCGCTGCCACCCTCGCGCCCCTCACCCCGGCCCCGGACGCCCCTGGCCTTAATCCCTCCTCAGCTCTTTCTTAAGCCGGCCATAAAGATCACCGCGAACCGGCTTCCGGACCGAAATGCGCTGCTCAGCGGGGCTAGCGTGCTGATCGCACCGCCCGGACCGAGCGTTCGTGCGGTGCCGCTCCCCCGATCCGACGAAGGAGACCCCCACGATGACCGCTCGCCGCACGGCAGCCGGGATCGCGCTGACCGGCATCGCCCCGCTGGCGCTCACCGCGCTCACCGCGACCCCGGCCGTCGCCCACGGCTCGATGACCGACCCGGTCAGCCGGATCTCCGCCTGCTTCGCCGAGGGCCCCGAGCACCCGAAGTCCGCGGCCTGCAAGGCGATGGTCGCGGCCGGCGGCACCCAGGCCCTGTACGACTGGAACGGCGTACGGGACGGCAACGCGGGCGGCCGGTCCAAGAAGCGCATCCCGGACGGCAAGCTGTGCAGCGCCAACGCCCCCGAGTACAAGGGCCTGGACCTGCCGCGGGCCGACTGGCCGGCCACGAACCTCAAGGCCGGCAACCACACCTTCCGGTACAAGGCGACCGCCCCGCACCGCGGCTCCTTCGAGCTGTACATCACCAAGGACGGCTACGACCCCGCCAAGCCGCTCAAGTGGTCGGACCTGGAGGCGAAACCGTTCGCCAAGGTCACCAACCCCACGCTGACCAGCGGCGACTACGTCTTCGGCGGCAAGGTGCCCGCCAAGACCGGCCGCCACCTGATCTACAGCATCTGGCAGCGCTCGGACAGCCCCGAGGCGTTCTACACCTGCTCCGACGTCGTCTTCGGCAAGGGCGGTACGAGCGGCGGCGCGGCGGCCTCGGCCCCGGCCGCCGCGGCGCCGGGCGACCAGCAGATCGCCGCCGAGGCGAGCAAGTCGACCATCGACCACACGCACCACGGCAGTCACGGCGCACACGGCGACGCCCAGGCTGCCGGGGACACCGGCAAGGCATCGGACACCTCCACGGGGAACGCGGCGCACCCCGACGGCGGCGCGGCCAAGGAGGTGGACCCGAAGCAGGCCGGTGCCCAGCAGGCGGCCGGCAGCCACCTCGCGGAGACCGGCGGCGACAGCTCGACCGCACCGATGGCCGTCGGCGGCGCGGCCGTCCTGGCGCTGGGCGCCTCGGTCCTGTTCGCGAGCACCCGCCGCAAGGCGGCCCGACAGCGCGGCTGACCCGCACACTTCCTCCCCAGGGCCCTTCCCCCCACACAGGGCCCGACTCTGTGAGGCCATCCCCCACTGGCCCCGCAGGCCCCGCGAGGCCATCCCCCACTGGCCTCGCGGGGCCCCCACACCGGCGCCGCCGCCCCCTTTTCCTTCACCTCAGGGGGCGGCGGCGCCTCGCGCGCCCCGCTGCCGCGCCGCACTCCCCTGTGGTGCGGCGTGACAGCACGGCAGGCGCGCGTCGTGTCATCTCTCAGCGACGGGCGGCCCTGCGGAGATTCCCGTTCCGCCGGAGGAATCCCGGAAATTCGCCGCTTCAGGCGGTTGTCAGTGGTGTCCCGTACAGTCACGGGAGTTGACCTTGACGACGAGGAGAGCAGCGTGACGACGAAGGAGTGGGCAGGGGCCGACGGGGCCCGGCAGGTCACGGAGGTCGTGTCCGAGCGCGAGTTGCGGGAGTTGGTCGGTGAGCCGAGCGACCACGCGCTGTACAAGGTGCGCGACCGGCTGCACGACCTCGACCGGCAGTGGCTGGCGAGCTCGCCGTTCTGCTACGTCGCCACCTCGGACGCCGAGGGCCGGTGCGACGTCTCCCCCAAGGGCGACCCCGCCGGTTTCACGACGGTGCTGGACGACACCACGATCGCGATACCGGACCGCCCCGGCAACAAGCGCGTGGACGGCTTCCGCAACATCCTCGCCAACCCGCGGGTCGGACTGAACTACGTCCTCCCGGGCCGCGGCGACACCCTGCGCATCAACGGCCGCGCCCGCATCCTGCGCGACGCCCCGTTCTTCGACGCCATGGTCGTCCGGGGCAACCGCCCCCGGCTGGTGCTGCTCGTCGAGATAGACGAGGTCTTCTACCACTGCTCCAAGGCGTTCCTGCGCTCCCGGATGTGGCAGCCGGAGAGCTGGCGGCCCGACGCGCTGCCCTCACGGGCCCGCATGGCCAAGGATGTCGAGGTCCCCGACATCCCGCTGGAGCAACTGGAGGAGCACTACGGCCCGCGGTACGCGGAGCGGCTGTACGGCTGAGCGAGCTTCGCCGCGGGCCGGGCCGCCGCCTCGCCGAAGCGCTCCCGCGCCCGGTCCACGGCGGCCTCGATGCGGCGCGCCTTGTCCTCGGCCGGGTCGAACGTCAGTTGCCGGGCGGCGTGTTCGGCGCGGCACAGGTCCTCCGCCCGCAGCGACACGGACCGTACGCGGGCCCGTTGCAGCCCGAGTGCCGCGTGCAGTGTGTACGCCGCGTCCGTCAGCGCGGGCCCGTGCGCGGTCGGTTCGGGCAGCCGCCGGGTGCGCGTCGTCGTGGAACGGTCGGCGTAGCGGACGGTGAGGGTGAGCGCGCGGGCCGCCCGGCCGCTGCCGCGCAGCCTGGCGCCGAGGTCGTCCGCGAGCGAGAGCAGCGCGCGCCGCCGCCGGTCCGGGTCCAGTTCGTCGTGTGCGAAGCGGTGTTCGGCGCCGATCGAGCGGGCGGCGGCGTTCGGGGTGACCGGGCTCGGGTCGATCCCGCGGGCCTTGTCGTACACCGCCCGGCCCGCCTTCGCGCCGAGGATGCGCTGGAGGGTCGCGGGCGGCGCGGCGGCGATCCGGCCGACGCTGTCCAGCCCGTACGCGCACAGGGCGCGTGCGGTCGCCGGCCCGACGCCGTGCAGGGCGGCGGCCGGTTTGCGGTCGAGGAAGTCCGCGACGGCGTCCCCGGGGACCCGGCGCACCTCGCCGGGCGCGGCACCCTGCGCCGCCATCCGCGCGAGCAGCGGGTTGCCGGCGACACCGATGGTGCACCGCACCCCGTACCAGGCCAGCGCCCGCAGCCGGATCAGCTCGGCGATGCCGGCGGCGTCCCGTTCGAAGTAGCGCAGCGCTCCCCGTACGTCGGCCAGCGCGGCGTCCGGCGGCAGCGCCTCGATCACCGGCGTGAACTGGCCCAGCAGCCGCAGGAGTTGTTCGTAGGTCTCCTCGCCGGGCGGGGCTTCCCGGTCTCCGTCCGTGCCGCCGTCACCGGCGGCGCGGAACCGTACGTACAGCATCTCGGCAGGGGCCCCGGCCCCGGCGGGCGTCCCGCTCCGGCCGGTCATCCCGCGCTCCCCGGGCTGGCGTGCCACAGCTTGCGTCCGGTGGCGGTGCCTTCGCCCGCCGGGCGGAGGTCGGCCCAGGGGTGCAGCTCGTAGCCGGTCTCCAGCCGGATGGTACGGCCGGCCGGTGCGGCCGCCGGGTCCGCTCCGGACGCGGCGGCCGGAGCCCGGTCCGCCGCCCAGGTCGCCTCGGCCGCCGCCGAGCCCGCGCGGCCCGGTTCGCTGTGCACCCGGCGCGGCACCCCGCCGTCGACCGGCCCGCCACCCGCCGGCCCGGCCGGTTCCGCCGCCGTCCGGCTCTCTTCGGCGAGGCGCGCGGTGACCGCTTCCAGCCCGCCCTCGCGGCGCAGTTCGGCCAGCTCGGCGAGGTTCCAGGCGGCGGCGCCGACCACGCTGAAGCTGCGCGGCCCGCGCCGCTGGACCGTGCCCCGTACGAGCAGCAGCCAGGAGTGGAAGACGGTGTGCGCGCACGCCTCGTGCGAATCGTCGAAGAAGGCGCAGTCGACCAGGCCCGTGCTGTCGTCGAGGGTGGTGAAGATGACCCGGCGGCCGGAGCGGATCGGCGGGGTCTGGGTGGCCGCCTTGGCCCCGGCGACCAGCACCGTCTCCCCGTCCGCGGCGTCCCGCAGCCGCTTGGCGGGCAGCGCGCCCAGCTCCGCGAGGAACTCCCGGTGGTCGCTCATCAGGTGCCGGGTGGTGTCCATGCCGAGGACGCCCAGTTCGGCACTGAGCCTTTCGACGTCGGTCAGGTCGGGCAGCCCGGCCGGTTCGACCGCCTCGACGGGCGCGGCGGCGCCGTCCCCCGCGTCCAGGGGCAGTTGCCCCTCGGCCACGCCCCGCCGGCGGCCGTGCAGTTCGGCCAGGTGCAGCAGCAGGTCGCGCCGGTTGGCGCCGAAGGCGTCCAGCGCGCCCACGCGCGCGAGGCGTTCGGCCACCGGGCGGCTGGGGCGGGCCCGCTGCCACAGGTCGGGGAGCGAGGAGTAGGGCTGCCCGTCCTCGATGCGCCGGGCCTCGGCCTCGCTCATGCCGTGCACGTCGGCGAGGGCGAGCCGCAGGCCCCAGACCGCGGGGGCGGCTCCGTCTCCGGACCTGGCGGCCGGACCACCCCCGTCCCCCACATCCGCACCCGCACCCGCACTACCGGACACCAGTTCGATTCGATGAGCGACCGCCGACCGGTTCACGTCCAGCGGCAGCACCGGCACCCCACGCCGCCGCGCGTCCGCCAGCAGCAGCCGCTTCGGGTACATCCCCGGGTCGTGGGTGAGCAGCCCGGCGTAGAAGGCCGCCGGGTGGTGCGCCTTGAGCCAGGCGGACTGATACGTCGGCACCGCGAAGGCGACCGCGTGCGCCTTGCAGAAGCCGTACGAGCCGAACGCCTCGACGATCTCCCAGGTGCGTTCGATCACCTCGGGGGTGTACCCCCGCCGCCCGGTCCGCTCCACGAACCAGGCGCGCACCTGCCCCTGCACCTCCGGCTTGGACAGCGCGCGCCGCTTCTCGTCCGCCTCGCCCCGGTCGCAGCCGGTCATGATCCGCAGGATTTCGATGATCTGCTCGTGGAAGACGACCACACCGTAGGTCTCGCTCAGCGGCCCCTCCAGGTCCGGGTGCGGGTAGCGGGCGGGCCTGCGGCCGTGCCGGGCCTCGATGAAGGGCCGCACCATGTCGGCCGAGACCGGCCCGGGGCGGAACAGCGAGATGTCGACCACCAGGTCGTGAAAGGTGGCGGGCTGGAGCCGGCCGACCAGGTCGCGCTGGCCGGGCGACTCGATCTGGAAGCAGCCGAGCGTCTCGGTGGAGCGGATCAGGCCGTACGTGGCGGGGTCGCCGGGCGGCACCTGCGCCGGGTCGTCGAGGTCGACGCTGCGGCCGGTGGCCCGCCCGATCTCGGCGGTCGCGTGCGCCATCGCGGACTGCATCCGTACACCCAGCACGTCCAGCTTGAGCAGCCCCATCTCCTCCACGTCCTCCTTGTCGAACTGCGACATCGGCAGCGGGGAGCCGCCCACGCCGTCACGGTGGGGGATCTCGCTGCGGGTCGGTACGACAGGGGTGCGGTCCAGCAGCGAGGCGTCCGAGAGCAGCACTCCGCACGGGTGCATGGCGATACCGCGCGGCAGCGCGTCCAGCGCCTCGACCAGGTCCCACATCGGCCCGTACCGGTCCGCGTCCACGCCGCGCAGCTCCGGCAGCTCGGCGAGGGCCGCGCGGGCGTCGCGCGCCCGGATGTGCGGGAAGGCCTTGGCCAGCCGGTCCACCTCGGCCGGGTCCATGCCCAGGGCGGCGCCCACGTCCCGTACGGCGTGCCGGACCCGGTAGGTCTCGGGCATGGCGACGGTGGCGACCCGCTCGGTGCCGAACCGGTCGAAGATCGCGCGGTAGACCTCCAGGCGGCGCGCGGACTCCACGTCGATGTCGATGTCGGGCAGCACCGCGCGGCGCTTGGACAGGAAGCGCTCCATCAGCAGCCGCTGTTCGACCGGGTCGGCGTGTGCGATGCCCAGCAGGTGGTTGACCAGCGAGCCCGCGCCGGAGCCACGCGCGGTGACCCGGATGCCGAGGCCCCTGGTGTCCTCGACGACCTGGGCGACGGTGAGGAAGTACGAGGCGAAGCCGTGGTGTTCGATGATGTCCAGTTCGTGCTCCATCCGCTCCCAGTACGCACGGCGCCGGTCGTAGCCGCGCAGCACCATCCCGGCGGCGCAGCGGGAGCGCAGCACCCGTCCGGCGGTGCGGCGCGCGGCGCCGACCAGGCGGGGTTCGGGGAAGTGCACGGTGCCCAGCCCGATGTCGTCCTCCGGATCGACCCGGCACCGCGCGGCCGTCTCCTCGGTCATCTCCAGCAGCCGCTGCGCGGTGCCGCGCCCGAGACCGGCCGCCTCGGCGACCCGCTCGGCGGCGCGGGCCATCGCGTTCGCGTCCTTGAGCCACCGTTCGCCGCTGTCCCGGGCCTCCGGGCGGTGCCGGTCCACCGGCACCAGGCGGCGGGCGGAGTCCAGGACGTCGGCGACCGGGCCCTGGCCGGGGTCGGCGTAGCGGACGGCGTTGGTCAGTACGGCCCGGACACCGTGTTCGACGGCGAAGCCGAGGGTACGGGCGGCGAGGCGCAGCGAGCCGGGTCCGGTGCCGGTACGGCCGTGGTCGACGACCTCCAGGCGCAGCGCGTCGCCGAACAGTTCGCGCCAGGGGGCGAGGAGCCGGGCGGCGCGGTCGGGGCGCCCGGCGGCCAGCGCACGGCCGGGTTCGGAGTCGGGCCCGAGCAGGACGGTGACCGCGTCCGGCGCCCCGGCGCGCACCGCTTCGGTGAGGGCGGCCCAGGTCAGGACGGGCCGGGTCGAATCGCCCGGCAGGGAGGCCGCGTGCGCGGCCGAGACCAGGCGGCACAGCACGGCCCATCCGGCGGCGCCGTCCCGGGCCAGGAAGACGGCGCGGGCCGCCGACTCGTCGACGAACGCGCCGCCGCGCACCGGGCCGCGCCGCCGGGCCGTCCCCGGGGCGGCGCCCGGTACCGTACGGCCGTCCTCGGGCGGGGCCACCGCCAGCTCGGTGCCGAACAGCGGACGGACGCCGGCCGAGGCCGCCGCCTTGGCGAAGCGGACGGCTCCGGCCAGGCCGTCCCGGTCGGTCAGCGCGAGGGCGTCCATGCCGCGCTCGGCGGCGCGCTCGGCGAGCCGTTCCGGGTGGGCGGCGCCGTACCGCAGGGAGAACCCCGAGGCGGTGTGCAGATGCGTGAACCGTGGCATCCGCGCCTCCTGCCGCTCGTACACCCCCTGACCGTTGCTGCGTCCCCCGTCGCGGTTCCACCATAACTCTTTTCTCGAACAACCGTACGAAATTCGAACAGCGCCCGCCTCCGTCCGCTCCGAACGCGCCGCCGCCCCGATCAGCTCGCCCGGCCTGCAAAGATCCGTAATACGCCGGAAGATATGGGGCAAAAGGTCTGGGAACGAGAGACCTACCTGAGAACGAAAGACCCACTCGGCACGGCAGGGCGAGGGAGCGGCGCATGGCCACGGCGGACGACGGCACCCGCGGCATCCGGGACCAGGACACCCGGGACAGGAGCTTCCTCGAGGAGGTGAAGGACGCGATCTCGGGGCGGGCCGCCCTGCTGATGATCGGCGTACTGGCCCTGACGGCCCTGTTCATCGCCTCGTACGCGGGCGCCTTCCACTCTCCGAAGCCGAAGGACGTACCGCTCGCGGTCGTCGCGCCCCAGCAGATGAGCGGACGGCTCGTCGAACGGCTCGACAAGCTGCCGGGCTCCCCGCTCGACCCTCGTACGGCCTCCTCCGAGGCGGACGCGGCGCGGCAGATCAAGGAGCGGGACATCGACGGCGCACTGATCGTCGACCCGCGCGGCACCACCGACAAGCTGCTGGTGGCCAGCGGTTCCGGGGCCTCGCTCTCCCAGGCCGTCGAACAGGTCGTCACCCAGGCCGAGAAGGCGCAGAAACGCACCGTACAGGTCCAGGACATCGCCCCCGCCGACAAGGACGACACCCGCGGCCTGTCCTCGTTCTACCTGGTGGTCGGCTGGTGCGTGGGCGGCTACCTGTGCGCCGCGATCCTCGCGATCAGCTTCGGCGCCCGCCCCGTCAACCTCAAGCGGGCGGTCATCCGGCTGGGCGCGCTCGCCGTCTACTCGATCCTCACCGGCCTGGCCGGCGCCGTCGTCATCGGCCCCGTCCTGGGAGCCATGCCCGGCAGCCTGTACGGACTGTGGGGCCTCGGCGCGCTGATCGTGTTCGCGGTGGGCGCCACCACCTTCGCCTTCCAGGCGATCGCCGGGATCATCGGCATCGGCCTGACCATCCTCGTGGTGGTGATCGCCGGCAATCCCAGCGCGGGCGGCGCCTACCCGTACCCCCTGCTGCCGGACTTCTGGCGCGTGATCGGCCCCGCGCTGCCGCCCGGGGCGGGTACCTGGGTGGCCCGCTCCATCGCGTACTTCCACGGCAACGCGGTGACCGGCCCCCTCCTGGTGCTCTCCGCATGGGCCGTCGCCGGCACCGCCCTGACCCTGATCTTCTCCGCCCTCACCAAGGGCCGGACGGTGATCAACCGCAGCGAGGTGCGGCAGTGACGGCGGAACGCTTCCGGACGGGGCGGACGGAGTGCGTGATCATGCGTCGTCGGATCTGATTTTCGCGCTCAGCGCCTGCACGGCGTCACGGTATCGGTTCCGGTCGAACCGAAATGGGCCGAACGCCGTGTAGTCGCGTTCCGGGCGGTGGGATTGCTCGAAGGAGTCCCAGATCACGAGATCACCCGTCACGGCGATGCGGGCCGTGAGCGGCCAGCAGCCCGGCTCGCCGCATTCACAGCCGAGCAGGAGTGTCATCCCCCATGTATCGGCGGATCGCCCATGGAAGTGGTCTTCCATCGGACCGTACGGGAAAAGCTGCGGGAAAATACCACCGTAGGCATCGCCTGCGGGCTGCATCCCGGCTCCGGTCTCGAACCTGTCGATCAGGTCGGTGAGCGGCATTCCGTCGATGCAGGGGATGACCTCGAGCCCGTCGCCGTAATCGTCGCGGCGCTGACAGTCGAACCGGATCTCATTGCTGGTCATCCCCTGATTGTCCCAGCGCCCCCACTACGTGAAGGACGGCCACCGATCGGCGGCCCGCTCGGCCCCAGCGAGTACGGAAAAGCCCCCGCGTCTCACATGTGCGTACCACCGTCGATACGTATCTCCGTACCGGTGATGAACGCGCCGTCCTCGGAAGCCAGCATCGCGATGACGCCCGCGACCGTCTCCGGGGGTGCGAAGCCCTCGCCGATGGCCGGCAGCAGCTTTCCGAACAGGCTCATGTCGGCGTCTGCCGGCAGGCCCGGGTCGTCGGTCATGCCGGAGCGCACCGACCCCGGCGCCACACACACCGCGCGCAGCCCCTGCTTGGCGTACTCGCTCGCGATGGCGTGTGTCATGGACTGGATGCCACCCTTGCTGGCCGCGTACGCCGCCATGTAGGGGTGCGCGAACGCGGCGGAGGTGGAGCTGAAGTTGACCACCACCGGCGCCCGGCCGCGCAGCAGCGCGGGCAGTGCCTCGCGGATCATCAGGAAGGTGCCGGTCAGGTTGACCGCGATGATCCGGTTGAAGGCGTCCAGGCTGGTCTCGTGGGTGTGTGAGGCGCGCAGGATCCCCGCGGCGTTGACCAGGGCGTCCAGTCCGCCGAGTTCCTCCACCGCGGCGGCGACGCCCGCGCGCGCCGCGGTCTCGTCCGCGATGTCCAGGACCGCGGTGCTCAGCCGGTCGCCGTGACCGTCCGCCGCGGCCCGTTCGGCGGTGGCCTTCAGCCCGGCTTCGCTGATGTCGGCGGCCACCACCCGGCCGCCTTCGGCCAGGATCCGGTGGACGGTGGCCTGCCCGATGCCCGATCCGGCTCCGGTGATCAGCACGCGGCGTCCGTCGAAGCGCTCCATGTGGCTCTCTCCTGCCTTCGGTGTCCGCGTCCGCCGCGGACGACACCGGCACCGTACGCCCAGGTGGCACAATGTGCCACATCGGCATGGAGTGCCACTTCGACGTACGGGCGACGTAAGCTCGCCCCATGCCCACCGCACCCCTGCCGCCCGCCGCCGCCTCCCTGACCGAGCGGCGCAAGGCGGAGACCCAGTTGGAGATCGCGCGTACCGCGGCGGCCCTGTTCGCCGAGCGGGGCAGCGCCGTCACCGCCGACGACATCGCCCGGTCCGCCGGTGTCGCCCTGCGCACCTTCTACCGGTACTTCCGCACCAAGGAGGACGCGGTCGCGCCGCTGCTGGCCGTCGGCGTACGGCAGTGGCTCGCGGACCTGCGCCGGCTGGCGGCGGAGGCGGAGACGCAGGAGGACGGCCGGTCCGTACGGGACGTGCTGGAGCGGGCGGCCCGGCAGGCGCTGACGCCGTCCGACGAGCGGGCCGCCGAGGCGCTGCGGTGGACCCGCGGACTGCTGCGGGTGATGCGGGACGATCCGGCGCTGCGTTCGGTCTGGCACCGGGTGCACCACGACTGCGAGGAGGCGCTGATCCCCGTCCTCGCCGGGCTGACGGACGGCGGTCCGGCGGAGGTGCGGCTCGCGGCGGCGGCCGCGAACACCGCGATGCGGGTCGCGGTGGAGACATGGGCGGCGGACGAGGCGCCGGAAGGGCGGGCGGACGACCCTGCCGAACTGGTGGTGCGGGGCATGCGCGCGCTGACGGCCGGCCTGTCCGGGCTGGACCGGCGCCGGACATGACACTGCCGCCGGGCCCGTGAAGGACCCGGCGGCAGTCTTACGGGACGAGCCTTGCCGACGCGCCTACAGCGCGCGCTCCAGCCGCTCCGCCACCAGCTTGGTGAAGCGTGCCGGGTCGCTCAGTTCGCCGCCCTCGGCGAGCAGCGCCATGCCGTGCAGCAGTTCGGCCGTACCGGCGAGGTCCGCGTCGTCGGGACGCTCGGCCTGGGCCTTGCGCAGCCCCTCGACCAGCGGGTGGCCCGGGTTGAGCTCCAGGATGCGCTTGGCCTCGGGCAGTTCCTGGCCCATGGCGCGGTACATGTTCCGCAGCGCCGGGGTCACGTCGTCGGTGTCCGAGACGACGCAGGCGGGCGAGACGGTCAGCCGGGAGGACAGCCGTACCTCCTTGACCTCGTCGCCGAGGCGCTCCGTCATCCAGGACAGCAGCCCGGCGAAGTCCTCCTGCCGCTTGGCCCGCTCGGCCTTGTCCTCCTCGGACTCCTCCTTCGCGAGGTCCGCCTCGCCCTTGGCGATCGACCGCAGCTCCTTGCCGTCGAACTCGGGGACGGTCTCGACCCACACCTCGTCGACCGGGTCGGTCAGCAGCAGCACCTCGTAGCCCTTGTCCCGGAAGGCCTCCATGTGCGGCGAGTTCTCGATGGCGGTGCGGGACTCGCCGGTCATGAAGTAGATGTGCTCCTGGCCCTCCTTCATGCGCTCGACGTACTGCTGGAGGGTGGCCGGCTTCTCCTGGTCGTGGGTGGTGGGGAACGAGGCGATGCGCAGGATGGCGTCGCGGTTCTCGTGGTCGCTGAGCAGGCCCTCCTTGACGACCCGGCCGAACTCGCCCCAGAACGTGGCGTAGTTCTCCGGACGCTGCGTCATCATCTCCTTGACGGTGGACAGCACCTTCTTCACCAGCCTGCGGTGCATGAGCTGGATCTGGCGGTCCTGCTGGAGGATCTCGCGGGAGACGTTGAGCGAGAGGTCCTGGGCGTCGACGACACCCTTGACGAAGCGCAGGTACTCGGGCAGCAGCGCTTCGCAGTGGTCCATGATGAAGACGCGCTTGACGTAGAGCTGCACCCCGCGCCGGTGCTCGCGCGCGAACAGGTCCTGGGGCGCGCGGGACGGCAGGAACAGCAGCGCCTGGTACTCGAACGTGCCTTCCGCCTGCATCCGGAGGGTTTCGAGCGGGTCGGACCAGTCGTGGCTGATGTGCTTGTACAGCTCGTGGTACTCCTCGTCGCTCACCTCGTCCCGGGAGCGCGCCCACAGCGCCTTCATCGAGTTGAGCGTCTCGGGCTCGGACGCCTTGCCGTCCTCGGCGTCCTCCCCCTGTTCCTCGGCCGCCGGGGCCTCGGGGGCCATCCGGACCGGCCAGGTGATGAAGTCGGAGTACCGCTTGACGATCTCCCTGATCTTCCAGCGGGAGGTGTAGTCGAAGAGCTGGTCCTCCTGGTCCACCGGCTTGAGCCGCAGGGTCACCGCGGTGCCCTGCGGCGCGTCCTCGACCGGCTCGACGGTGTACGTGCCCTCGCCGGTCGACGACCAGCGGGTGCCCTCGCTCTGGCCGGCGCGGCGGGTGACCAGCGTGACCTCGTCGGCCACCATGAACGCGGCGTAGAAGCCGACGCCGAACTGGCCGATCAGCCCCTCGGCGGTGGCCGCGTCCTTGGCCTGCTTCAGTTCCTGGAGGAACTTCGCGGTGCCGGAGTTGGCGATCGTCCCGATGAGCTGGACCACCTCGTCGTGCGACATGCCGATGCCGTTGTCGCGGACGGTCAGCGTCCGGGCCTCACCATCGGTCTCGATGGCGATGTGGAGGTCGGAGACATCGGCGTCGAGCGACTCGTCGCGCAGCGCTTCGAGGCGCAGCTTGTCCAACGCGTCGGAGGCGTTGGAGATCAGCTCGCGCAGAAAAACGTCCTTGTTCGAGTAGATCGAGTGGATCATCATCTGCAGGAGCTGGCGTGCTTCTACCTGGAACTCGAACGTCTCGGTCGGCATATGTGTCAATTCCTTCTTTGTGTCACCAGGTGGCGGACCGTCCTGAGAACTGTAGATGAGCCGGTCAGGAGCTACGCGCGCTTCCCCTGCACAGCCCGTACGGGCAGCGGCGCGGACCGCCGTGCGAGCCGCGGTACGGGCGACGGTCCGCACGGTGGGCGCGGACCGACCCTCGCGCGCCGACCGACGCCTCCTCACGCCCCGCCACGCCCCCGACACACTCCGTCGGCACCACACTTCGGCCATTAGCGGCGAACCCCCACGAGCCCCCTGCACCCCCATGAACAACGGGAGTTGGCCGCTTTTCGCCGCGCACCCGACCCGGCCGGAACCCCACGCCCCCGACGTTCTGGCTGACCGCGCGGCATAGCACACATCACGTACCGAAACGCCCGTCACATCACTTCACGCCACCACACAGCGTTTTCAACCAACGACTGGAAGTCACCGATCGATGTGCTTTCCTGTCGCGCCTCGGCCAGACTCCTCACCGTCCGGCATACGAGACGACAACCGAAGGAGAGTTCGAAAATGCGGTACATCACTGGGGGGATCGCGCTCGGCGCGGCGCTCGTGCTCGGCGGTCTGGCCACCACGGCCCAGGCGCAGCCCGCGACGCCGAAGAGCCTGTACGCACCCTCGGAGTTGGTCCTCACCGTGGGGTACGGGGACAACGCCGCTACGGCCTCCATCCAGCGCGCCGTGTCGCTGAGCTGTAGCTCGTCCGGAACCGGTACGCACCCGATGGCGCGTGCCGCCTGCGCTCAGCTGCGCACCGCGAACGGCGACTTCGACGCGATCACCAAGTCCGCGGCGGACCGTATGTGCACCAAGGAGTGGAACCCCGTCACGGTCACCGCGAACGGTGTCTGGCAGGGACGCCGCGTCGCCTACGAGCACACCTTCGCCAACCCCTGCACGATGGAGGGCGGCAAGGGGCTGGTCTTCGAGTTCTGACGGCCCCGACCGGGCGGTGACCCGCTGAAACGGTGCGGCCACCCTCTCGCCGCGCAGGCCGGCCGGCCCCCGGGCATCTTCACGGATGCCCGGGGGCCGGCCGCTGCCGTTGCTCCGCGCGCGGCCCGCGCACCGTGCCGCCGCCCCGCCCCCTCCACGGGACGGCAGCACGGAAGCCCTCGCACCACCCGCCGGAACGGCACGGCGCGCGGCTCACCGGCTGCTCGCCGGATTCTTTTCGGCCACGGGGCTGATGCCTCATTAGAGCCAGCCGCAACGGGCTTGGCAAATCCGTTCCGACCGTCGAACGGGAAAAGCCGGAAGTACATTTCGGCAAAGGACTCCCGACTTCCTGAAGTCGTCGCGCACCGCACCGACGAAACACCCCCATACCGGACATTTGGCGGTTGCCTTCCGAGAATGCGGCCGCCTTGAGAGGTGCCTCACACCCCTTCGAATGGGCGGGTCACATGACATTCGCGTCAACATTTCAACGGGTCGCACATCGTCACGAAAACGATTCCCTGGGCGCTGGGGCTCACTGCCGCCGGAAGCCCCGGCACCGGGTGCCGTACGCCGCCCGACCTACACCCATCGGACCGGCAGTATTTACGCAGCCTTCTTTCCTATTCTTTTGCCGACCGCCGGCGGCGCGTCCACACCGTCCGTACGCACCGTCGGAAAACGGCAAACGTCCCCCGGCGGCAATTGCCGCCGGGGGACGTTCCGCTACCGAATGGCCGCGCTCAGGACACCGATCGCACGATCGGCCGGTGGCACGGCCGGCCGTCAGCCGATCTCCGCGCCGACCGCCTTCAGGGCCGCCGGGACCGGCTGGAAGTAGGTCTCGCCGCCCGAAGAGCAGTTGCCGCTGCCGCCCGAGGTCAGGCCCAGCGCGGAATCGCCGGCGTACAGCGCGCCGCCGCTGTCGCCGGGCTCGGCGCAGACATCGGTCTGGATCAGCCCTTCGACCGTTCCCTCCTGGTAGTTGACGCTCGCGTTGAGCGCCTTGACCGTGCCGTCGTGCACCTGGGTGGTGCTGCCGCTGCGCGTGACCTTCTGGCCGACGGTCGCCTCGGCGGCCTTGGTGATCTTCTGCGGGCTGCCGCCGTAGGTGTTCACCTCGCTCGGGTGCGCGATGTCCGCGGTGTACTTGGCGATGGCGTAGTCACTGCCCGGGAACTTGGAGTCCTCGGTGCTCGCGATCTCCTGGCCGCCCTGCTTGTCCGACCACGACTTGACGGCGTTGCCGCAGTGCCCGGCGGTCAGGAAGTAGGGCTGGCCGCCCTTGGTGACGTTGAAGCCGAGCGAGCAGCGGGAGCTGCTGCCCCAGATCGCGTCACCGCCGGCGATGAACGGGGTGAACGCGCTCTTGCTGTGCCGGAGCGTGGCCTTGCTGCCCAGGCTCTTGACGACCTTGTTCAGTTTGTCGAGCTTCGCGCCCGAGACCGTGCGGTCGGCGGTGACGACGACCTTGTTGGTCCGCGGGTCCATCGCCCAGGCCGTACCGGGGATGGTGGCCTGCCGCTTGAGCGTCTGCCGGGCCGCGTCGAGCTGGGCGAGGCTGTGCCGGACCATTCTGGCCTCGGCGCCCTGGGCCCGTACGGCGTCGGCCGCCGCCCGGTCCACGACGTTGACGACCAGCTTCTTCGCCGCCGCGTCGTAGTACGAACCGGCCGCGTGGCCGCTGAGCTGGGACGCGAGCGCGGTGGCCGCGGCGGGGGTGAGCTGCTTCGCGGCCGGCCCGTCCGCCGCGTTGGCGTTGGCCAGGGTGAGCGTCGCGGTGGCCGCGAGGGCCAGCGCGCCCGCGCCGGCCAGGACTGCGCGCCGCTGAGTATTCCGTCGGTGCTTCAACTCAAAGCCTCCCGTGGGGGGACGGGCAGCGGTATGTGGGGGGCCGCGTGCCCGGAGGGTGTTGAGGAACAGACACGGAACGGGAGTTGCCCGCGCAGCCTGCCGCAGGAAGTCGCGTCCATGCCAATGCGCGGTTTCGAGTATTCCGATTAACGGGGCTCGCGCACAAGAACGAGATCCGGTCTGGAGAACGGAACGCGCCCGACCGGTCGTTCGTCCCGCGTTCCGATATCCGCGCACGTCGTTTCCCTGGGCGGACACCAAACGAACACTTTGGAGTGGTACGGAACGGGCCTCGGGCGCGGTCTACACCTGTCTAAAAACCGACGCTCCAGGCCGGACTTCACCCACCGGCACCGGAACGCCGCACCGGAGATTCAGCCCAGCGGGGGACTTCCTTCGCACACCAGGACAGCTCTTCCACCTCCGGGAACCGCCGCTCCCGTGTCAGGGGAGCTGCTCCGCCTCCGGCAACTCCTCCAGCCCGGCCGCCGCTTCGGCACCCGGCGCGGTTCCGGACAGCGGGGCGGACTGCGGCGCGGATTGCGGCGCGGATTGCGGGGCCGTCGGGGACGCGGACGGCGGCCCGGCCGCCGCCCCACTCCGCTCGTACGCCTCCGTCCGGGCCTGCGCCTGGAGGCCGGAGCGCTCCAGGAAGCGCAGCAGCTCCACCGGGAACGGCAGCACCAGCGTGGAGTTCTTCTCGGCGGCGACCGCCACCACCGTTTGCAGGAGCCGCAGTTGCAGCGCGGCGGGCTGGTCGGACATCGCCTGGGCCGCCTCGGCCAGCTTCTTGGACGCCTGGAGTTCGGCGTCGGCGTTGATGACCCGGGCCCGCCGGTCGCGGGTGGCCTCCGCCTGGCGGGCCATCGACCGCTTCATGGTCTCCGGCAGCGACACGTCCTTGATCTCCACCCGGTCGATCTGCACGCCCCAGCCCAGCGCCGGGCTGTCGATCATCACTTCCAGCCCCTGGTTGAGCTTCTCCCGGTTGGAGAGCAGGTCGTCGAGGTCGCTCTTGCCGATGATGGAGCGCAGTGAGGTCTGGGCGACCTGGGAGACCGCGAAGCGGTAGTCCTCGACCTTGACCACCGCGTCGGCGGCGTCCACGACCTTGAAGTAGACCACCGCGTCCACCCGTACCGTCACGTTGTCGTGGGTGATGCCCTCCTGGGCGGGCACCGGCATCGTGACGATCTGCATGTTGACCTTACGCATCCGGTCGACACCTGGGACGATCATGGTGAAGCCCGGCTCGCGTGCGGCCGGCATCAGTTTGCCCAGCCGCAGGACGACGCCCCGCTCGTACTGCTTGACCACCCGCGCCGCCGCCGACACGTACAGCGCGCCCGCCGAAGCCAGCGCGATTCCGGCCGCCACCAGTTCCTCGACCATCACGGCCCCCTGCCGTATGCGCCCATGTCCGAGTTCGGGCGTCCTCACCACGGTATGACCGGCCCCGGGAACGGTCGAGGGTGCGCGTCGGCCTTGCCCGCGCGCCGCCGACGGGCCCCCGACCGCGGGTGCGGACGGGGGCCCGGGAGCTGCCGGCTGCGTGGGGGTGCGTGTGCGGAGGCCGTCCGGGCGCGGTGCGCCGGGACCGGACGGCTCCGGGCGTCAGTAGATGCTGACCCCGTACGCGCTGATCGCTTCGGTGACCGGCTGGAAGTACGTGGTGCCGCCGGAGGAGCAGTTGCCGCTGCCGCCGGAGGTCAGGCCGAGCGCCGTGCTCCCGGCGTACAGGGGGCCGCCGCTGTCGCCGGGCTCGGCGCACACGGTGGTCTTGATCATGCCGTAGACGACGTCGCCGTTGCCGTAGTTGACGGTGGCGTTCAGGCCGGTGACCTTGCCGCTGTGGGTGCCGGTGGTGGAGCCGCGGCGGGTGACGTTCTGGCCGACGGTCGCGTTGCCGGCCTTGGTGATGTCCTGGCCGCCGACCGTGCCCTCGTGCGGAACACCGGTGTTGCTGTACCGGACCAGGCCGTAGTCGTTGACGGGGAAGCTGGAGCCGGCGGTCGGGCCGATGCTGGTGCTGTGCGAGGAGTTGGTGTACCAGGGCGGGTTGCCGTCGGTGCAGTGGCCCGCCGTCAGCAGGTAGTACGTGCTGCCCTTCTTGACGTTGAAGCCGAGGGAGCAGCGCCAGCTGGTCGCGTAGATGGCGTCGCCGCCGGAGATCAGCTTGCGCAGCACGCCGGGTATGCGCTCCACCTTCAGCGCACCGGCGTTGGCACCCGCGGCCTGCTTGATCTTGTCGAGCTGGGCCCGGGTCACCCGGCTGTCGGCCTGGACGACCACCTTGCCGGTCTTCGGGTCGACGACCCAGGCGGTGCCCGCGACGTCCGCGGAGCGTACGGCGTCGCTCACGGCGGCGAGCTGGGACGCGCTGAACGTGGTGGGCGGGGCGGGTTCGCCCGCGTGGGCGGTCGGCAGGGCCATGGCGCCGATCGCGGCCAGCCCGGACGCGACGGCGATCAGCCGTCCGCGTCTCGCGATGCCGCTCCGGGGGGTAGTGCGCTCGAACCTCACTGCTACCTCCGAGGGGATCGGAAGAACCTGCCGGCGGGCAGGTCCGTGTGACGCTGCCCGGCGGGCCCGCGGGACTCCGCACGTCCTTCCGGTGCGGGCCCCGGACAGCGCTGCTCGGGAGTTTCGAGGGCCCGGCCCGCCCGCGCAAGGGTGCCTTTCGGACGCCCGCCCGAAGCCCGTACGCACACACGTCCCGGCAGCAACTCTCGCTGCCGGGACGGTGGTTGACCCCCTCGGTCCGGGTTTCGACGGTTCAGCGCACGATGCGGTTCCGCTCCCCCGCGCGCAGCGCGAAGGGCAGGGTGTTGCCGGGCGGCGGGAAGGGGCAGATGAAGTGGTCGGCGAAGGCGCAGGGCGGCAGCAGGGTGCGGTTGAGGTCCACCGGCACGGTGCCGTCGGCCGCGGGGGCCGGCGTGCGCAGGAAGCGGAAGCGGTAGCTGTCCGTGCCGCTGGTGGCGTCGGCGAGGACGGCCCACAGGCTGCCGTCGGCCTCGACCGCGACCTGGAGGGTGTGCTCGTCGCCGTCGAGGGTGAAGGCGAGTTCACCGGCGAGGCCCAGGCCCCGTTCCCGCCCGTCGGCGTTGGCCACCTGGACCGTGCGCCCCGCGCCGTACGGCCGGAACAGCCCGGGGCGCACCCAGCGCTCGTCGTAGGGGAAGACGTCGATGCCGCCGAAGGCGCGCCGGGCCGCGGAGCCGGGGTCGAAGACCCGTACGGCCCATTCCCCGTCGCGGCGCAGCACCGGCAGCCGACGGCCGTCGTGCGCCACCCGGGCGGTCGCGGGGGTGCCGTCCGCGCCGAGCCGTACGGTGCCGGCCGGCGGCGCCCCGTCGACGGTCAGCCCGTCGGCGGCGGCCGCGCGCAGGAGCACCGCGTCGCCGCCCGCGCTCCAGTGGCCCGGTACGCCGTCGAGGCGGCCGTCGGGGAAGTCGGCGAGCCAGTGCGTGGCGGTCAGGGCGAGCGGGCCGTACGGGAGGGCGATCTCGGCGGCGCGCTGCTCGTGCCAGGTCTGCCAGTGCTGCTCGGCCTGGGTGCCGGTGCTGCTCGTGGTGCTCATACGGTCAGTCCTTCCCTACGGGACGTACCGGGTCCGGCAGCCCCAAGTGAGAGCGCAGGGTCGTGCCCGCGTATTCCGTCCGCAGCACGCCGCGCTCCTGGAGCAGCGGCACCACCCGGTCGACGAAGTCGTCCAGACCGCCGGGGGTCAGGTGAGGTACGAGGATGAAGCCGTCCGCGGCACGGGCCGCCACGTAGGCGGCCATCTCCTCGGCGACGGCGGCGGGCGTGCCGACGAAGGACTGCCGCCCGGTCGTCTCGATCACGGTCTCCCGGATGGACAGGCCCTTGGCCTCGGACAGCGCCCGCCAGCGGTCGGCGACCGCCTTCGGGTCGGCGATCCGGACGCGGCCCTGGGCGAGCTGGGAGCCGGGGTCCGGGTCGATGTCCGGCAGCGGCCCGTCCGGGTCGTACCCGGACAGGTCGACGCCCCAGACCTGTTCCAGGGCCAGCAGGGCGTTCTGCGGCGAGACCTGCTGCCGGCGGATCGTGGCGGCCCGCTCCTGGGCGTCGGCCGCGGTGTCGCCGAGGACGAAGGTGACGCCGGGCATGATCTTCAGGGAGTCGGCGGTACGGCCGTGGGCGGCCAGCCGGCCTTTGACGTCGGCGTAGAACTCCTGGCCGGCCGCGAGGGTGCTGTGCCGGGTGAAGACCACGTCGGCGGTGGCGGCGGCGAAGGCGCGGCCCTCCGCGGAGTCGCCCGCCTGGATGACGACGGGGTGGCCCTGCGGGCTGCGCGGGAGGGTGAAGGCGCCCCGGACGCGGAAGTGCGGGCCCTGGTGGGTGACCGGCCGCGGCACGCCCCCGGCCGTCCAGGAGTCCCACAGTTCGCGGGCGATGGCGACGAACTCGGCGGCGCGGGTGTAGCGGTCGGCGTGGTCGAGGTAGCCGCCGCGGCGGAAGTTCTCGCCGGTGAACGCGTCGGAGGTGGTGACCACGTTCCAGGCGGCGCGGCCGGCGCTGAGGTGGTCCAGGGTCGCCAGCCGCCGGGCGAGCTCGTAGGGCTCGTTGAAGGTGGTGTTGACGGTGGCGGCCAGGCCCAGCCGGTCGGTGACGGCCGCCAGCGCGTTCAGTACGGTGATCGACTCCGGGCGGCCCAGCACGTCGAGGTCGTGGATGCGTCCCTTGTGCTCGCGCAGCCGCAGCCCCTCGGCGAGGAAGAAGAAGTCGAAGCGCCCGCGCTCGGCGGTACGGGCGAGGTGCTCGAAGGAGGCGAAGTCGATCTGCGAGCCGGCCCCCGGGTCGTCCCAGACGGTGGTGTTGTTGACGCCGGGGAAGTGGGCCGCCAGGTGCAGGCGCCGGAGGCCGGGCGCGACGGTCGCGACGGGCGCCGCGGGGGTGGGCGCCGTACGCGTCGAGGTACTGGACCCGGTCACGAGGAGACCTTCCGGGCCGGGGCGTAGCGGTTGGCCGGGCGCGGCAGGCCGAGGTGCTCGCGCAGCGTCGTGCCCGGGTAGAAGCGGCGGAGCAGGCAGCGGTGCTGGAGCACCGGCACGGTGCCGTCGACGAGCAGCGCGAGGTCCCGCGCGGGGTCGGCGGGCCGCAGGTGGAAGCCGTCGCCCGCGCCGTCCGCGTGCCAGTCGCCGAGCAGGTCGGCGAGTCCGACGGCATCGCCGGAGCAGTACAGCTCGACCGGCAGCGAGGCGAGGACCAGCAGCCGGTCCGGGTCACGTCCCAGAGAGCGGGCGCGCTCGCGCAGGTCGGCGCGGGCGGCGGCCGCCGTGGCGGGGTCCTCCACCCGGACGAACGCGACGTCCGCGTGCGCCGCGGCCACCTGCCGCGCGGGCCGGGCGGTGGCATCGACGGCGACGACCGGGCGGCCCTGCGGCGGCCTGGGGGTGATGGACGGTCCGCGTACGGAGAAGGAGGTGCCGCGGAAGTCGACGTGGTGGAGCTTGTCGCGGTCGACGAACCGGCCCGTCGCGGTGTCGCGGATCTCCGCGTCGTCCTCCCAGCTGTCCCACAGCCGGGCGGCCACGTCGGCGACCTCGCCCGCCTCCCGCCACAGCGCGTCGGCGGGCGCGGCGTCCCGGCGGCCGAAGAGGCGGGCCTCGGCGGGGGTGCCGGACACCTCCACGGTCCAGCCCGCCCGGCCGCGGCTGACCCAGTCCAGGGTGTTCACGGCGGTCGAGACGTGGAACGGCTCGGTGTGGGTGGTGGTGACGGCCGGGACCAGGCCGAGGCGGCCGGTGCGCGGCGCGACCCGGGCGAGGACGGCGAGCGCGTCCGGGCCCGGCCGGGCGAAGGAGTCGCCGAGGGTGACGAAGTCCAGGGTGCCGCGCTCGGCGAGCCGGGCCAGGCGGACGTAGTACTCCGGGTCGTAGAGCTCGAGGGCGCGGCGGGCCCGGCGGGGCGGCCCGTCGAGTGCGAAGGCGAGGTGCAGGGGGCGCAGGGAGCAGGAGGGCTGGGGCATGGGACGGCCTTTCGTCGCTGGGCACGGGGAGGTGGCGGATGCCGTGGTGCTGCTCAGCCGGGTGGGCACCGGGCCGGCTCCGGTACGGCGTGCGCGCGCAGGAACCGCAGCAGGGCGCGTGCGGTGGCGTCGTTCTGCCGGAAGGCGGGGGCGTTGGTACGGGGCCGGGCGAAGGCGCCGGAGGCGCGGGCGTCGGTGTGCGGGCCGAGCGCGAAGCGGCGCGGGTGCGGCTGCCCGGCACGGTCCAGCACCCGGCCGTCGCCGGGGTCGACGGCGAGCAGGCCGCTGCTGGTCGCGGCGGCCCCGTCGTCGTACAGGCCGCGCAGCAGCGGGTCCTTCGTGTCCGTCACGGTGGGCTGCGGGAGCCGCGCCTCCACCAGCGCCCGGGCCTCGACGCGTACGTCCGGCACGCTCGCGCTCGTGGCCGAGAACACGCCGCGCTCCGGGTCGGGGGTGACGGTGGTGCCGGCGCCGAGGAAGCGCACCACTCCGGCGCGGGACAGCGCGAGCAGTTGCCGCAGGCGGGGGCCGGGCGGCCCGGAGGCGAGGTGGCTGAAGAAGCCGTGCCACCACGGGCCGTGGTCGCCGAGCCGTACGAGCTGCCCGTACACCGACAGCAGGGCGAGGAAGACGGCCAGGTCGGGGCTGTGGGCGGGGTCGTGCCGCCGGGCGAGGTCGGCCTCGATGTATGCGCGCAGGCCGTCCTGGAAGGCGTCCGCGCCGGGGAAGCGGACACCTTCCAGCGGCCGGTCGAGGGCGTCCAGGTCGAGGCGGTCGGCGGGGTCGGGGACGGCGGCGGCGACCAGCGCCCGCACTTGCGGGCCGAGCGGTCCGGCGGCCGCGTACCGCTCCTCGAAGGCGGCCCGGTCGCCGCGGACCCGTTCCGGGTGCGCGGTGAACAGCCGGTGGTAGTGGGCGTGGCCCAGTTCCTTGGCGATGAGCGGCCAGACGTCGCGCCGGAAGTCGTAGCCGCCGGGCCGGGCGAGCAGGTCGTCCACCTGCGCGGGGCCGAAGAAGCGCGGCAGCGGCGGCCGTTCGCCCTGCCAGGTGTAGCCGATCTTGGAGTGGTACGGGACGCCGCGCCGCGACCCGACGTACAGGACCGGCTCCTTCCCCGACGGCCGGTACACCGGCTCCCCGTCCGGCCCGGCCTCGTACGCGCCGCCGCGCCCCTCGGTGAGCAGCGCCATCAGGTCGACGAAGGCGAGCCCGAAGCCGCGCACGAGCACCGGCTCGCCGGGGACCAGGGCGTCCAGGCCCGCGTCGGCGGTGAAGTCGGACGGCAGGTAGGTCAGGTGGTGGCGCGCGGCGAAGGCGGCCAGGGCCCGCTGTTCCGGCGGCGGCTGGGCGTCGAGGTGGCCGAGGGCGAGGACGACGAGGTCGGCGACGAGCGGGGTGGGCCTGTCCGCCAGCCACACCTGCTGCCGGCCGCCGCGCGGGCCCGTGACCCGCACCGCGCGGCAGCGGTGCCCGTGCACGGCGACGCCCGGCGGCAGCGCGGCCACCGCCTGCTCGTACACCCATTCCAGGTAGGCGCTCTGCACCTGCCGCCCGGCGAACCCCTGCGGCCCCAACCCGCGCACCGCCGCCGCAAGTTCGCCGGGTACGGGGAACTCGCCCGCGCGCACCCCGGCGGCCCACTCGGCGAGCGATGGCCCGGGGCGTACCGGTCCCCGCAGCTCGACGGACGCGTCGGTGAACATGGTGACGTCCTCGGCCGTCGAGTTCATCCACAGCAGCGGGGACTGGTCGCGGCGCCAGACGCGCCCGCCGCCCGGCGGGTACGGGTCGACCAGGTGCAGGTCCAGGGGTGCGGCGCCGTACAGCTCGGGGGCGTTGGCGGCGATGCGCTCGATCAGGCCGGTGCCGCGCGGGCCCGCGCCGACAAGGACGACGGACGGGCGGGCCGGGTCGGGGGACGGGGGGTGGAGGGGCCGCGCGGACGGCGCGGGGTACGGCGCGTTGTCGGTCGCAGACATGCGTGAAGGCTCCGTGGACGCAGTGATCCCACTGGGAGTTGAGCGTCTTCACACACGGGGCCCGGGGCCGCCACCGGACCGCGCCCCTCAGCACGGCCGATCCTTGAGGCTATGCGCCCGGGACGCCCCGCTGTCAAGGCTGTCCGGACTGTGAGCAACGGAGCACGTCATGGTTGACGGGGAACCGGAAGCCTGTTCCACTTGGCCGCATGGACTCACGGCAGTGGCTGGTCACCCGCGACCACATCGACTTCGGTCGTGTGTGGTCGGCGTCCTGTTGAGCTGACCCGCTGCCCGCCCGCCGCCGTCCCGGCCGGGCCTTTCGCGGCTTCTCCTCCCGTCCGCCGCGCCTTCACACGCCCGCGCCCCGTCGGCGCGCCCCTCCCCTCGTAGCTCCACCCTCGTCTGCCGTTCCACGCTTCACCCTCGCTCCACGCCTGCCCCGTCCGGCCCCGGTAACGCATTGTCGACAAAGTTCGGCAGCCGCGCCGCCGGGCCGCCGGCGCGGCCCCGGGTCAACGCCGCGCCTCACACCTGCGGCCGGCCGGGTTCACCTGACCCCCCGTACGGGGTGGAACGGGACACCGCCCGCACTCGGGCGGTTCGCATTCCGTCCGGTTTGAATGCAAGAACGATCGGGTACCGGTCGGCCACTGGACGTTCCGACACTCGATGTGACAGCCTTCACACGGTCAGTTCCCGCGACTCTTCCCAGTTCTGACGCCATGCCACCCTCTTTGCACCAGATGTGTCACGAACCCCCCGTGCGGCGGCTATCCACTTGGCAGAGCATCCGCATCATGGACGACGATAGAGGTGCGGACACACAGACCGCGGGTGAGAGGAGGCGTCAATGGGATCGGTACGCAAGGCAAGCGCCTGGCTGGGCCTCGTCGACGACAACGATGACGAGCGCTACTACGACGACGACTACGCCGAGGGGTCCGAGCCCGGCAGCACCGGTAACACCCCCTGGGTGACCGACCCGCGCGTCCAGGTCGCCGACGAGAGCGCCCAGGACCAGAGCACCCGCATCGCCACCGTCACCCCGGAGGGCTTCGGGGACGCCCGCGGCATCGGGGAACTGTTCCGGGACGGCATTCCCGTCATCGTCAACCTGACCGCGATGGACTCCTCCGACGCCAAGCGCGTGGTGGACTTCGCGGCCGGGCTGACCTTCGGGCTGCGCGGCTCCATCGAGCGGGTCGCCACGCGCGTCTTCCTGCTCACCCCGGCCGACTACCGCATCCTCAGCGGTGAGCCCGGCCGGCGCCGCCCCGAGGGCGGCTTCTTCAACCAGAGCTGAGCGCCGGGGCCGGGGCGGCCGACGCCCCCCGGCCGACGCCCTCGGCCGCCGGCCGGGTCCGCTCAGCGGAACGCGTCGAGGCCGGTGAGCGCCTTGCCCAGCACGAGCTGGTGCATCTCGACGGTGCCCTCGTAGGTGAGCACCGATTCCAGGTTCGTCGCGTGCCGCATGACCGGGTACTCCAGCGAGATCCCGTTCGCGCCGAGGACCGTACGGGCCGTACGGCAGATCTCGATCGCCTCCCGTACGTTGTTGAGCTTGCCGAAACTGATCTGTTCCGGCCGCAGCCGCCCCGCGTCGAAGCGCCGCCCCAGGTGGTGGGCGAGCAGGATGCCCTTGTGCAGTTCCACGGCCATGTCGGCCAGCTTGGCCTGGGTGAGCTGGAAGCCGCCGATGGCCTTGCCGAACTGCTCGCGGGTACGGGAGTACTCCAGCGCGGCCTCGAAACTGGCGCGCGCGGCACCCATCGCGCCCCACACGATGCCGTACCGGGCGTGGCCCAGGCAGCGCAGCGGGCCGCCCAGCCCCTTGGCGTCGGGGAGCACCGCGTCGGCCGGCAGTCGTACCCCGTCCAGGACCAGTTCGCTGGTGACCGAGGCGCGCAGCGACCACTTGTGCCGGATCTCGGGCGCGCTGAAGCCGGGGGTGCCGGCCGGGACGAGGAAGCCGCGGATGCCGTCGTCGGTCTGTGCCCAGACCACCGCGACGCCGGCCACCGACCCGTTGGTGATCCACATCTTGCGGCCGGTGAGCACCCAGTCGCCGCCGTCCCGTCTGGCGTGGGTGCGCATGTCGCCGGGGTCGGAGCCGTGGTCCGGCTCGGTCAGGCCGAAGCAGCCGATGGTCTCGCCGGACGCCATGTCCGGCAGCCAGCGCCGCTTCTGCTCCTCGGAGCCGAAGCGCCAGATCGCGTACATGGCGAGCGAGCCCTGTACGGAGACCAGCGAGCGGATGCCCGAGTCGGCCGCCTCCAGCTCCAGGCAGGCCAGGCCGTACTGGACGTGCGAGGCGCCCGCGCAGCCGTACCCGGTCAGCGCCATGCCGAGGGCGCCGAGGGAGCCCAGTTCGCGGGCCAGGTCCCGGATGCCGGGCAGTTCGCCCTGCTCGTACCACTCGGCGATGTGCGGCAGGACCCGGTCGCCGGCCCACTGACGGACGGTGGCGCGTACCGCCCGGTCCTCGTCGGAGAGCAGGTCGTCGAGGCCCAGCGGGTCTTCCGCGTCGAAGGGCGGGAGCTTCGGGGACGGGGATGCGGACATGGCGGGGCCTCCGGTAGCTGCGCGCGCACAAAAACTAGCGGTGTTAGTTATCCAGGTCCGACGTTACGGGCGGCCGCGGCACGGCGGCAAGGGCCCCCGCCGTGGGCACAGCCCCTGCCCGGCCGCCCCGCCCCATACGCGAAGCCCCCGCTCAGCGCCGTACTCCCCGCGCCGCAGCCCCCGTCCCCCTTGGTTCCGCTACCGTCCTTGTTCCGTTTCCGCCCGGTGGTTCCCGCTACCGTCCGGTGTTCGCGCGCGCCGGCTCCGAGCCGCAGTGCGTCCCGTCGCTGTCGGTCCGGTCCCCCGCGTCCGCGGCCCGCCGCGGCAGTCGCAGCGCGATCACCGCGCCGACCAGCAGCAGCACGGCGCTGGTGACGAGCGTGACGTGCAGCCCGTGCACGAAGGAGCCCTGCGCGGCGTCGCGCAGCACCGACTTCGCCGTGTCGCCGAGCGAGGAGGCGACCTTGTACGCCTCCCCCAGCGAGTGCGCGGCCGAGGCGGACGCCCGGTCCGGGACGCCGTCCACGTGGGCCAGCCCCGGGGCGTAGGCGGCGTTCATGACACTGCCGAGCAGGGCCACGCCGATGCCCGCGCCGAGCTGGTAGGAGGTCTCACCGATGGCCGCCGCGCCGCCCGCCTGGTCGGCGGGGGCCTCGCTGAGCATCGACTCGTAGGCGCCGAAGAGGGTGCTCTGGAAGCCGAAGCCGAGCAGTACGAATCCCAGCACGAGCAGCCAGGGCCGGTCCGTCTCGTCCATCGCGGTCAGGCAGAGCACCGCGGCCGCGGTGAGCACGAAGCCCAGCGAGACCATCACCTTGGGGCCGATGGCCTGCAGCACCTTCGAGCCGGTGAGCCCGGCGGCCATCGCGGCGAAGACCAGCGGCAGCATCCGCAGCCCGGTCTCCAGCGGGCTCAGGCCGAGGACGAGCTGGAGGTACTGCACGGCTATGAGCTGCAGCCCGACGAGGGCGAGCATCGCCAGCACGATGCAGCCCACGGAGGTGCCGAAGGCCGGGCGGGCGAACAGCCGCATGTCGATGAGCGGATGCTCGCGCTGGCGCTGGCGCCGTACGAAGACGATCAGCAGCAGGACACCGACGAGGAGGGAGCCCAGCGTGGTCGGGCCGAGCAGTGCCTCGCCGCTGCCGATGCGCTTGACGCCGAGGACGACACCGAGCACACCGAGCGCCGCGACGACGGCGCCGACGGTGTCCCAGGGCCCGTTGCGCTCGCCCCGGGACTCCGGCAGCAGCCAGCGCCCTATCAGGGCCATGACCGCCATCATCGGGATGTTGATGAGGAAGACCGAGCCCCACCAGAAGTTCTCGACGAGGAAACCGCCGAGGACCGGACCGACCGCGGCGCCGACGGCGGCCACCGCGCTCCACACGCCGATGGCGACCGCCCGCTCGCGCCGGTCGGGGAAGACCTGGCGCAGGATCGACAGCGTCGCCGGCATGATCATCGCGCCGCCGATGCCGAGCAGGGCCCGGGCGATCATCAGCGTCTGCGGGTTGGGCGCCAGTGCGGCGGCGGCCGAGGCCGCGCCGAACAGGCCGTACCCCATGAGCAGGATGCGGCGGCGGCCCACCCGGTCGCCGAGCGTGCCGAAGAGGATGAGCAGGGACGCCGCGATCAGCGGATAGATGTCCACGATCCACAGCAGTTCCACCGGCCCGGGACGCAGGTCCTCGGTGACCGACGGCACCGCCACGTACAGGATGGTGGTGTCCAGCGCGACGAACAGCAGGCTGACGCAGAGCACGACCAGTACGGTCCAGCGGTTGGCGCCGCCACCTCCATGCCGGGGAACCCCCGCCGTCCGCTCGCTGCCGGACGTGGTAGTCCCGGACATTCGCGTACCTCCTGTCATGCTCTCGCGGCCGCGTGCCGGGGCGCGGGAGGCGCTCCGGCGGAACCGGCGGACGGGCGAGTTGAGACGTCAGACTACGCGAGTCGCGTGACGTGACGCGTGGCTCACCCCACGATGAGACGCTCGTCGCAGGGCCCGGCGGTTCCCATACCCGTTGACGGACGGCGGACTCCGGCCACGGGATAATCGGCCGGATGAACGATCTTGCCCCCTTTCGCGGCCCGGAGCGGAACGGACCCGGCCGGACGGACCGGCCGCGCTCCGCGCTGCGCCGGGCCGCCCCCGCCCTGCTGGTGTACGCCGCGATCCGGGCGCTGGGGCTCGTCGTCCTGGCGGCCTGGTCCGCCGCGCACGGCAAGAGCTGGCACACCCTGCTCACCGCCCGCTGGGACGCGCTCTGGTACACCCGGGTCGCCGAGCAGGGGTACGGCTACAGCGTCCAGCTTGCCAACGGGGACGTGCATTCGAACCTGGCGTTCTTCCCGCTGCTGCCGTGGCTGGAGCGCGGGCTCTCCGCCGTGACGTCGCTGTCCGCCGCCGACGCCGGGCTGGCGGTGTCCTGGCTCGCGTCGCTCGCCGCCGCCTGGGCGCTGTATCTGACCGGCGAGCGGCTGCACGGGCCGCGGGCCGGTGTCGCGCTGGCGGCGCTGTGGGCGGCGCTGCCGGTGGGGATCGTGCAGTCGATGGCGTACTCGGAGTCGCTGTTCACCGCGCTCGCGGCGTGGGGGGTGTACTGCGTACTGACCGGGCGGTGGGTGACCGCGGGGGTGCTGGCCTCGCTGGCGGGACTGACCCGGCCGGTGGGGGCCGCGGTGGTCGCGGCGGTGTGGATCACCGCGGTGGTGACGCTGTGGCGGGACCGCGCACCGGGCGGCGGACCGGCGGACGGCGGGCCGGGCGGCGGACTGCGTCTGCGCCGGCACCGGCGGATGCTGCTGGGCGTGCTGCTGGCGCCGCTCGGCTGGTGCGGCTATTTCCTCTGGGTGGGTGTCCGGGAAGGCGGTATCACCGCGTATCTGGACGTCCAGGGCGGCTGGGGCAACGGTTTCGACGGTGGCGTGGCCTTCGCCTCGTTCCTGTGGGACCTCGGTTTCCCGGCGGGCCTCGGACTGCTGGCCGGTGTCGCTCTGGTGGTCTGGCTCTACGTCCGGGGCGCGCGCCAGGGGCAGCCGCTGCCGTTGCTCGTCTACGGCGGGGTCGTCCTGCTGCTGGCGCTGACGGCCAAGGGGTACTTCGGCTCCAAGCCGCGCCTGATGATGCCCGCCTATCCGCTGCTGCTGCCGCTCGCCGCCGGGCTGGCGCGGTGGCGTCCGGCGGCGTCCTGGACGGTGACGGCCCTGGTCAGCGTGGGGTCGGCGGTGTACGGGGCGTTCTGGCTGAACGGTTCGGGCCCGCCGTGAACGGAGGATTCCCCTCCGTGAACGCCCCTGCGGGGAAACGGACCGCGACACCCGCACGAATCGGCGATAAACTCCTCCGGCGAATTGGAAAGAAGCCGCTCGGGGCCTCCGCCGACACCCCTCCCGGAGGCAATCCGACGGCCGGTGAATTCCTTCCGAAATCCCTTGGCCAAAGTCACCTTTGAGACAGATTGCACATCACATCGTCATTACAAAGCTCACAGTTTGACCAAGCACCGACATCACACGCGGTAACGTCGATTGAGTGCGTACCGATGACAAGCTCGACCAGATGGAGGAGCACCCGCCCGACCGCCCGCCGTCACGCATGACCCGGACCCGCTGGTGGCTGTTCGGGGGCACGCTCGCGGTGTACGTGGCGATCGTGGCCGGTGTGCTCGCCACCTCATGGCTGGTCACCTTCGACTGGCAGGCCATGCTCTTCCGGCCGTACAAGCAGTGGCCGGAGATCCACGCCTTCCTCGACTACTTCGTGGTCCTGGGCCAGCGCGGCCCCACCGCGGTCGCCGTGGCGGCCTGGCTGGGCTGGCGCTGCTGGCGGACCAAGAACCTCCACCCGCTGCTGGTGCTGGGCACCTCGCTGCTGCTGCTCAACATCACCGCGGGCGCCGCCAAGCTGGGCATGGGCCGGCTCGGCCCGCACTACGCGACCACCATCGGCGCCAACGAGATGTGGCTGGGCGGCGATATATTTCCTTCCGGTCACACCGCGAACGCCGTCGTCACCTGGGGCGTCCTGGCCTATCTGGCGACCACTCCGCTGCGCCGCCGCGCACTCTCGGTGATCGCCGCGCTCGGCGCCCTGGGTGTCGGCATGACCACCGTCTACCTCGGTACCCACTGGGTCAGCGATGTGCTGCTGGGCTGGGCTGCCGGGCTGCTGGTGCTGCTGGCGCTGCCCTGGTTCGAGCCCGGAGTGGAGTGGGCCGAGTCCCGGCTGACGGCCCTGTGGCAGCAGTTGCGCACCCGCTGGCTGCCGGCGCCCGCGCCGCTCACCCCGGCGCACGCCCGTACCGGTCTGTCCGCGCCGCGGCCGGCGCCGGAGGAAGAGGTGCTGGTCCGGGACGCGATGGGCGTCGCCAGGCCGGGCACCGCCACCCGCGCCGCGGACAGCCGCCCGCACCACCCGCCGCGGCCGCACACGGTCCGCTCGGAGCGCACCCCGGTCACCCCGACCGGCAGCCGGCGCCCGCCGCACGCGGACCGCGCGCCGCGCACCGCGCCGCTGACCCCGGCCCCGGTCCGCGGCCGCACCGGCGGGAGCTGACCGCCACCCGACCCGCGGGGACGGTACGCACAGCCTCTCCCCCGCGCGGCCGACGGCCCCGGCCGCTCCTGTCGGAGCGCCGGGGCCGTCGCCTTGTCCGGGTCCGCCGCCGGCCGCTCAGCCTTTCCAGCTACGGGTCACCGAGCCGCCCTCGACCTCGAAGTTCAGGCGGCCGCCCAGGTACTCCATGGTGATGATCGTGCCCGGCGCCAGGGACCGGACCGTGGTCCAGCCGTGCGCGCGGGCGCGCTCCTCGGCGGCCTGCTGCGCCAGCCCGACGTAGGTCTCGGGGTCGTCGTCGGGTTCGGAAGGGGAGTTCGGTACGGGTGCCATGGCAGCCACCGTAGGCGTACCGCGCAGCAGGTGGAAGGGCCGGGGTGCCATACGCGCGTACCTGCCCGGTCCCCCCTTGGTCACACTTCTGTCACAGCATGACAGCGCGTGTTTGCCCTCTTTTCCGTCACCCGTACGAGCCGGGCACTGCACCAACCGGGTGGGAAACGACGTCGGTCTGATTTCAGCCTTGATCGCCCGTCGGAGGCCGGCTCCGGACCCTCCGGGAGCGGCCGGAATTAATTCCCCGTCAGCAGCCTTTTATTCCTTCCTTTTTACGGTGTCCGACATCCCGGAAATGAACCGACGGCACGCCGCCGCAGCATATTTCGCAAGCATCGGTGCCGGTCGGCGGGTTTGACTCCACCGCCGTGCGGTACTCGCTGATGCCGAGGAGCCCATGGGAGACAACACAGCGAACACACCGGACAAGAGCAACAACCACCGAGCGGCGTCCGCCCGCCCCAGCGCACCGGAACTCCTGCGGTCGGCACGGGAACAGCTCGCCGAGCTGACCGGCATGAACCCCGAGACCGTGTCCCGGTTCGAGAAGACCGAGGACGGCTGGGTCCTGGAGACCGAGGTGCTGGAGCTCGCCCGGGTACCCGAGACGATGAGCCTCATGGCGTTGTACGAGGTCACGCTCGACCCGGACGGAATGCTCACGGGCTACCGGCGCGTCAGCCGCTACGAGCGTGCGAGAGGAAGACCACAGTCATGACCGTTGTCCCGGCACAACAGCAGTCCGGGGGCGGGGGCGGCACCAGTGGCCTCTACGACGTCCTGGAGCTGATCCTCGACCGCGGCCTGGTGATCGACGCGTTCGTCCGCGTCTCACTGGTCGGTATCGAGATTCTCAAGATCGATGTCCGTGTGGTGGTGGCCAGCGTCGACACCTATCTGCGTTTCGCCGAAGCCTGCAACCGTCTCGACCTGGAGACCGGCGCCAACAAGAGCCCCGGCCTGCCCGACGTCGTCGGCCAGGTCACCGAGTCCGGCGCCAAGGGCAAGTCCAAGGGAGCGCTCTCCGGCGCGGCCGAGACCTTCGCCGAGGCGATCGGCTCGGGGCGGGACAAGGCCGAGAGCGAGGGCGAACCGCAGCGCAGGCCGCGGCGCACCACCTCCCGTAAGAAGGAGGAGAGCGAGTGAGCACGTACGTCTACGGCATCGCCCGCGCCGACCACCCGAAGCCCGAGCAGGAGATCCTGGGCATCGGCGACCCGCCGCGCCCGGTCCGCATCGTCCGCCAGGGCGACCTGGCCGCGATCGTCAGCGACTGTCCCGACAAGCTGCGGCCCAAGCGCCGTGACCTCCTCGCCCACCAGCACGTACTGACCGAGGCCGGCGCGGACGGAGCGGTGCTGCCGCTGCGTTTCGGCTCGCTCTCCGACGACGACGAGGCGGTCCAGGACGTCCTGGCCGAACACGCCGAGCACTACAAGGCGCAGTTGGACGACCTCAACGGGCGGGTCGAGTACAACGTCAAGGCCGCCCACCGCGAAGAGGACGTCCTGCGGCGGGTGCTGACGGAGGAGCCGGAGATCCGCGCCCTCAACGAGGCCAACCAGGCCGCAGGCGGCGGCGCGTACCAGCAGAAGCTGCGGCTCGGCGAACTGGTCGCCAACGCCGTACGGGCCCGTGAGGTCGCCGACGCGCACACCGTGGAAGCGGCGCTGGTGCCGAAGGCGGAGCAGTCCTGCCCCGGTCCCGAGGGCTCCGGCTGGCTGGTGAACCTGTCCTTCCTGATGCGGCGCGAGGACGCGGCCGCGTTCCTGGACGCCGCCGACCGGCTCGGCGCCGACCACCCGCACCTGGAGCTGCTGGTCAACGGGCCGCTCCCGCCGTACAGCTTCGTCCGCCCCCTAGAGTCCGCCGCCGCGGAGTGACCGATGGGCCTGATCAAGGAGCTGCTGCTGCTCCCGGCCGCCCCTGTACGGGGGACGGGCTGGGTGCTGCGGCAGGTCCTCACCGAGGCCGAGCGGCAGTACTACGACCCGGCCGTGGTCCAGCGCGAACTGCGGGAACTGGCGGAGCAACTGGACAGCGGGCAGATCGACGAGGCCGAGTTCGACCGGCGCGAGGACGCGCTGCTGGACCGGCTGGAAGAGCTGCGGCAGCGGCAGGCCGGGGCGTGAGGAAGGTCTTCCGGACCGCCCCGGCCCCCGTGCCGCTCCCCCGGAGCGGCACCCCGTAGCGCGAAGACATCACCGAACCGGACAGTACGAGATCCCCGGAGAGCGTCGTGCCGGACGTCCGAGCCCTGGAACGGGACGGCGGACGAGCGCGACCCGACATGGAGGAGATCCCCGACATGAAGAACCGGCCGGCACTGGTGCTGGCCGTCGCCGGAGGCTATCTGCTCGGCCGCACCAAGAAGGCCAAGCTCGCCATCGGTATCGGCAGCATGGTCCTGGGCAAGCGCCTGAATCTGAGCCCGCAGCAACTGGTCTCTCTGGTCAACGACCAGATAGCCGCCAACCCGCAGCTCAAGGAGTTGCGCGAGCAACTGCGCGGCGACCTCGCGGGGGTGGGCAAGGCGGCGACCGGCGCACTGGTCACCAAGCGCCTCGACTCCCTGGCGGACAGCCTGCACGAGCGGACTCTGAACGTGCGCGACCGGCTGGACGCCGGCGGGACCGCCGGCAAGGCCGCGGACACCGTGCGCGGCGTGACCGGCGGCGGGCGGGACGACGAGGAAGCGTCCGACGACGGCGAGGAGGAGAGCGCGCCGAGAAGCCGCGGCAGCGGTGCGCGCAAGTCCGGGGGTGAGGGACGCGGCGCCGCCAAGAAGCAGAGCGCGCGGTCCTCGAAGACCTCCGCCAGGACCGGCGCCAAGTCCGACTCCGGTTCCGGTTCCGGCACCAAGGCCGCGCCGGACCAGCGCAAACGGCCCGCGAAGCAGGCGGCAGCCGCGCCGAAGAAGACCGCCTCGGCCGCGAAGAAGACGGCTCGCGCCGGCACCCGCCGGAGCGGAGGTGAGGACCGTGGCTGACACGAAGTCCGGCGGTCCGATGGCCACCGTCAAGGAGACCGTGGCCGGCAACCCGGCCGTCGACCGTCTGAAGGAAGAGGCCGTCTCGTTCGCCGCCGCGCAGGCCCAGCGCCTGCTGGTGGCCACCGGCAAGCGGCTCGGCGAGGCCACCACCCGGCTCACGGACGTGGCCGAGGGGCGCAGTGACAGCCTGATCGGGCCGGTGATCAAGGACACCCTCAAGGGCGCGGTCAAGGACACCGCCAAGAACTCCGTCAAGGGCGCCTTCAAGAAACTCACCGGCGGGCGCAAGGGCGGCGGCGGCAAGGGCAAGTTCGTCACGATCAGCGAGGACGTCGACGTCGGCGTGCCGGTGCGCGAGGCGTACAACCAGTGGACGCAGTTCCAGGAGTTCAGCACCTTCGCCAAGGGGGTGCAGGGGGTGGAGTCCACGGACGACACCGACTCCAACTGGCGCGCCAAGATCTTCTGGTCCACGCGCAGTTGGAAGGCGCACACCACCGAGCAGCTCCCCGACGAGCGCATCACCTGGACCTCCGAGGGCGCCAAGGGCACCCTCAAGGGCGTCGTCACCTTCCACGAGCTGGCCGCCAACCTCACCCGGGTGCTGCTGGTCATCGAGTACCACCCCAAGGGTCTGTTCGAGAAGACCGGCAACATCTGGCGGGCACAGGGCCGCCGCGCCCGGCTCGATCTGAAGAACTTCCGCCGCTTCGTGATGATGCGGGGCGAGGCGACCGGCGAGTGGCGCGGCGAGATCCGGGACGGCGAGGTCGTCGTCGGCCATGACGAGGCCGTCGAGCGCGAGGAACAGGAGCGCGACGAGCAGGGCGCGGACCAGGACCGCGCCGAGCAGGAAACCGAGGGCGCGGGCAAGCCGTCCGAGGACGCGTACGAGGAGGAGACCGGCGACTCCGACGAGGAGCCGGACGCCGAGGACGCGTACGACGACGCCGAGGACGCCGGGGAACCGGAAGCCGAGGACGAGGAAGCGGACACCGAGGCGGCCGACGAGGAAGCGGACGACGCCGAGGGCACGTACGACGACGACGCCGAGGACGCCGACGACGAGCCCGAGGACGCGTACGACGACGAGGAGGACGCCGCGGACGAGTACGACGACGAGGAACCGGCGGACACCGAGGACGAGCGGGAGCCGGAGCCGGCCCGATGAGTTCCCAGGTCCCCTCCCCGTACGGCTCGAACGGCGGCGCCAACCTCGCCGACATCCTCGAACGCGTCCTGGACAAGGGCGTGGTCATCGCCGGGGACATCCGCATCAACCTGCTCGACATCGAGCTGCTCACGATCAAGCTGCGGCTGATCGTGGCCTCGGTCGAGCGGGCGGAGGAGATGGGCATCGACTGGTGGCGCGACGACCCGTCGCTGTCCTCCGGTGCCCGGCGCCGCGAACTCGCCCAGGAGAACGAACGGCTGCGCGAGCGGATCGCCGCCCTGGAGGGAGACCAGGAGCCGCGAGAGGAGATCACTTGAGTACGCACGGCGCCGAGCTGATGTACACCTACGCCGTCGCCCGGGCAGGCTGCCGACCGCCGGACGGACTGCTCGGCGTCGCGGACGCACCCGTGGAGACCGTCACGGAGGGCGCGCTGGCCGCCCTGGTCTCCCGGGTGCCGGCCGCCGACTTCGAGGAGGAGGCGCTCCGCGCCCACCTGGAGGACATGGCGTGGCTGGAACGGACCGCCCGGGCACACCGCAGCGTGGTGGACACCGCGGCCGCGGAGTTCTGTGTGCTGCCGCTGCGCCTGGTGACGGTCCACCGCGACACGCGCGGGGTCCGGCAGGTCCTCGCGCAGCGCGCCGAGGAGTTCCTGAGCGCGCTGGTGAGCCTGGACGGCCGGATGGAGTGGGGCGTCAAGGCGTACGTCGAGGACGCCGGGGCCGCCAAGCCCGCCGTTCCCGCGGGCGGGTCGGCCCGTGAGGCGGCCGCGGGCGGCTCGGGCCGCGACTTCCTGCGCCGGCGGCTGGCCCACCGGCAGGCGCAGGAGCAGAACCAGCGGCGCGCCGACGAGCTGGCCCGCGCCGCGCACGAGGCGCTGGACACGTTCGCCGAGCGCAGCCGGCTGCACCGCCCGCAGGACGCCCGGCTGTCCGGGGTCAGCGGCCGCAACGTGCTCAACGGCGCCTATCTGATCCCCCGCGAGCAGGCCGGGGCGTTCGCGGGCCTGGTCGGTGAGCTGGCGGACCGCAGCCCTGGCGTGCGGATCGAGCTGACGGGGCCGTGGGCCCCGTACTCCTTCGCGCAGCCTCCGCAGCCCTCGGAGGCGGCCGGGGACACCGGGACCGGTGCGGTATGACGTCCCCGGTGGCCGGCCCGCAGCCGGACAATCCGCTGGCCGAACGGCAGATCGCGCTGGTCGACCTGCTGGACCGGCTGCTGGGCGGCGGCGCGGTCATCGCGGGCGACCTCACCCTGCGCATCGCCGAAGTGGATCTCGTACGGATCGATCTGCGGGCCCTGATCAGCTCGGTCAACGCCAACGTTCCCTCGCCCTTCGAGGAGTTGGAGCAGTGAGGTCCGTGACGGGGTCCGGGGAAGCCGAGGAGGAGGTGGCGCCGTGAGCCGGCGTGTGGAACTGGACGAGGACACCGTGGAGCGCGACCTGGTGCGGCTCGTGCTGACCGTGGTGGAACTGCTGCACCAGCTCATGGAACGGCAGGCGCTGCGCCGCGTCGACCAGGGCGATCTGTCGGAGGACCAGGAGGAACGGATCGGTCTGACGCTGATGCTGCTGGAGCGGCGGATGGGCGAGCTGTGTGAGCGGTACGGCATCGGGAAGGACGAACTGAACCTCGATCTCGGCCCGCTGGGGCCCCTGCTGCCCCGGGAATGACCCCCGCGCCGCGCCCGTCGGGCCCGCCGCAATGATCCGGCCGGGCTGCGCACACCCTCTCGCGCGACCGGGCCGGGACGGCCATCATGGCTTGAGCCCGAGCACGTCCAGCACGTCCCTTACCGACTTCCCGGGCGCGCCGGAGGGTTCCGGCCGCTTCGGTGTCTCTTGGCGAACGAGGTGGCGCAGATGGGTACGGACACCGTGGAGGCGAGCCCGGGACCGGTGCGGGCGCGGCGGCCCGGCGCGGTGGTGGTCGACTGGCTGACCACCACCGACCACAAGAAGATCGGCCATCTCTATCTGATCACCGCCTTCGGCTTCTTTCTCGTCGGCGGTCTGCTGGCGCTGCTGATGCGGGCCGAACTGGCCCGCCCCGGGCTCCAGATCATGACGAACGAGGAGTTCAACCAGGCGTTCACGATGCACGGCACGATCATGCTGCTGCTGTTCGCCACCCCGGCCTTCGCGGGCTTCGCCAACGAGATCATGCCGTTGCAGATCGGCGCGCCCGACGTGGCCTTCCCACGGCTGAACATGCTCGCGTACTGGCTGTTCCTCTTCGGCGGTCTGATCGTGCTGGGCAGTCTGCTGACGCCGACCGGCGGCGCGAACTTCGGCTGGACCGCCTACGCCCCGCTCAGCTCGATGGTCCGCTCCCCCGGCATCGGCGCCGACATGTGGATCATGGGGCTGGCGCTCTCCGGCTTCGGCACCATCCTCGGCTCGGTCAACTTCATCACCACCATCATCGGGATGCGCGCGCCGGGCATGACGATGTTCCGGATGCCGGTCTTCACCTGGAACGTGCTGTTCACCTCGATCCTGGTGCTGGTCGCCTTCCCGGTGCTGGCGGCCTCGCTGCTGGCGCTGGAGGCGGACCGGCGCTTCGGCTCGGTGGTCTTCGATGCCGAGTGGGGCGGCGCGCTGCTGTGGCAGCACCTGTTCTGGTTCTTCGGGCACCCCGAGGTCTACATCATCGCGCTGCCGTTCTTCGGCATCATCACCGAGATCATCCCGGTCTTCTCGCGGAAGCCCATCTTCGGCTACGTGATGCTGATCGGCGCGACGATGGCGATCACCGGGCTGTCGGTCGTGGTGTGGGCGCACCACATGTTCGCGACGGGCGCGGTGCTGCTGCCGTTCTTCTCGTTCATGTCGTTCCTGATCGCGGTGCCGACGGGGGTGAAGTTCTTCAACTGGATCGGCACGATGTGGCGCGGCTCGCTGTCCTTCGAGACCCCGATGCTGTGGGCCGTCGGGTTCCTGGTGAGCTTCCTGTTCGGCGGGCTGACCGGGGTGATCCTGGCGTCGCCGCCGCTGGACTTCCACGTGACCGACACGTACTTCGTCGTGGCCCACTTCCACTACGTCGTCTTCGGCACGGTCGTGTTCGCGATGTTCGCCGGCTTCTACTTCTGGTGGCCGAAGTTCACCGGGAAGCTGCTCGACGAGCGGCTGGGCAAGGTGCACTTCTGGACGCTGTTCACCGGCTTCCACACCACCTTCCTCGTCCAGCACTGGCTGGGTGTGGAGGGGATGCCGCGCCGGATCGCCGACTACCTGGCCGCCGACGGCTTCACCGTGCTCAACACCCTCTCGACCGTCGGCGCCTTCCTCCTCGGCCTGTCCACGCTGCCGTTCCTCTACAACGTCTGGAAGACGACGAAGTACGGCGTGAAGGTCACGGCGGACGACCCGTGGGGCTACGGCCGCTCCCTGGAGTGGGCGACCTCCTGTCCGCCGCCGCGCCACAACTTCCTGACCATCCCCCGGATCCGCTCGGAGTCGCCCGCCTTCGATCTGCACCACCCGGAGATCGCGCGGCTCAGCCCGCCGGGCACTCCGGAGCCGCAGGGGGCGCGGGAGACGCGGGAACCGCAGGCGTCGCGGAAGCCGTCGGGGTCGGGGCCGTCCCCGACGGAGGAGCCGGATCCGGGGGCAGCGCCCGGGTCAGCCGGTCCCTGACCTCGCGGATCGCGTCCGTCAGCGCCGGCGGCTCGCGCACCTCGAAGTCGAAGCCCAGCAGGACGGCATGGACCACCAGGACATCCAGGCGGTGCGCGCCGGTGTGCAGCAGGCAGCGGTGGGCGTCGAGCGGTTCGACGACGCCGACGGACGGGCTGATCCGCTGGGCGGCCTCCGCGGCGGTGGCGTGCAGCACCAGGGTGGCCCGCTCGGCGTAGACGTCCGTGGAGACGCCCCGCGAGACGTACGCGGCGAGATCGGCGGCCGGGCCGGGGCGCGGGGTGAAGCGCGGGCCGTGCGGCGGGGTGGGGGTGATCCGGTCGACGCGGAACGTCCGCCAGTCGGCGCGGTCCACGTCCCAGGCGACGAGGTACCAGCGGCGCTGCGCGGACACCAGCCGGTGCGGCTCGACGGTGCGGCGGCCGGCCGTACCGTCGTGGCTCGCGTAGTCGAAGCGCAGCCGTTGGCTGTCCCGGCAGGCGTTGGCCAGTTCGGTGAGGGTGGCGGCGTCGACCCGGGGGCCGGCGGCGCCGGGCATGGGCACGGTGAAGGCGTTGAGGGCGCCGACGCGGCGGCGCAGCCGGTGGGGCAGCACCTGTTCCAGCTTGGTCAGGGCCCGTACGGAGGTCTCCTCGATGCCTTCGACGCCGCCGGCGGCCGCCGTGCGCAGCCCGACGGCGACTGCCACCGCCTCCTCGTCGTCGAGGAGCAGCGGTGGCAGTTCGGCGCCCGCGCCCAGTCGGTAGCCCCCGGCGGTGCCGGGGGCCGAGTGGACGGGGTAGCCCAGTTCGCGCAGGCGGTCGATGTCACGGCGGACGGTGCGCGGAGTCACGCCGAGCCGGTCGGCGAGATCCGCGCCCGTCCACTCGCGGTGTGCCTGCAGGAGAGAGAGCAGACGCAGCAGTCGTGCCGAGGTTTCCACCATGCCGGGCAGTCTGGCAGCACATGCGGACAGCTACCGTCCGCGTCTCTCCCGGGTCACCACCTGTACCAGCGTGTGCGACCACCGCCCGCGCCCGTCGAACGGAACAGGAAGCCCAGCAGCCAGACGACCAGCACCGCGACGGCCACCCACCACAGTGCCTTGAGCGCGAAACCCGCGCCGAACAGGATCAAAGCCAGCAGCAGTACCAGAATGACAGGAACCATGTGTATCGCACCTCCGCTGCTCCGAGTGCCCCCGGCGTGCGGTGTTATGCGTGCTGTCTGACGAGGCCCGGTCAAGAACCGGCCGGGTCCGGTCGGTCCGTCCCGCCCGTCCCGCCGGCCCCGTCACTCGCGTCCGTCCCGCCACCCGTGACCCGGACCGTCAGGTCGTTGTCGCGGGTGTAGGAGGGGCCGATGCGCAGCCGGCCCGACGGGCAGCCGACGGACAGCGCCGGGTGGCTGACGGTCTCCGCCTTCTCCGGTACGTCGTCGAGCAGCCGGGCGATACGGACCGGTTCGGCCTCCTCGGTCACCCGCAGCCACAGGGCCCAGCGGTCACTGCCGCCCTGCCAGCGGCCCGCGAGCTGCGTGTGGGGCAGGGTGAAGACGAAGTCGGGGCCGTCGCCGGTGAGCGGGACGGTGACGCGGGTGGCCGGGTCGGCCGTCTCCGGGGCGCCGGGGCGGGTCGTGGCCTCGGCCCGGGCGCCCGGGCCGAGGGCGGCGCCGTAGAGGCGGCCCGCCACCGTCACACCGCAGGCGTCGACGAGGACGTCCCCGGCCTCGGCGTGCGGTCCGCGCAGCCAGCTGCGCAGCGCCAGACTGCCGGACCTGGTGGTGTACGGGATGCGGACGCCGAGCCGGCCGATCCCGGCCAGCGGGCGGCGGTCCACCAGCGGGCTCAGGTCGGTGACGCCGGGCAGCAGCCGCTGCGGGCCGCGGCCGTCGCCGAGGTCGGCGTAGGTGTTCCAGCGGCCCTCGGGGAGCGCGACGGTGCTGGGCAGGACGGCCCGCAGGCACCCGGAGCCGTTCGGGCCGAGCGGCAGCCGCAGCTCCTCGTCGGCGCCGCCGTCGCGCGGGCTGAGGACGAGCGCCGCGCTCCAGACCGGCCTGGTGCCCTGCGGGGTGGTGATGTCGAAGGTCAGGCCGCCGGCGGAGTCGGCTATGCAGTCCGCGCGCAGCGGCTGGGCGGCCCCGCCCGCCGCGCGGGAACCGCGGCCGGTGGCCGTGACGTCCGGCCCGGCGGGGGCCGTGGGCTCGGCCCGCACGGGAGCGACGGCTTCGGGACCGGCCGTCCCGGCGCCCGTCACGGGCAGTTGCGTCGACGCGTTCATACCCTCCGCACCCCTCTCACAGCGGCCTGCGCCGCGTCCTTGGTTGCGTACGCCCCGTGCTCCGGGCGGGGTCGCGTCCGCCGGGCGCCGGTCCGGGCCGCCCCTCCGGTGCCGTGGGCGTGGTGAATCAGGAATGAGCTGTGCATCCGTCCCCGTATTCCGTCCCCGTATCCCTTGGTCGCCGCGGACGAGTCCCGCTGTCTGCCCCGTTGAACGGTTGGACCACGTTCCCGGGTTCCGGGTTGAGGCGTTTGGCCAACTTGTTCCGAAAGAGTTAGGACATCGGTAGCGGCGTCGAGGAACTTTCCCGAACCGTTGATCGTCGGTTCTGTGCCGTGCTGTAACGCCACAAGTTATGCCGTCCCGGGGCGTCCCGTCACGAGGTGTGCAGCCAACGGCTCGCTCCGCCGGTCTTCCCGGGCCGACGGGCCGGGCCGACGGTGACGGCCGGGTCCTCAGGGCCGGTACGGAAGCTGGGGGACGGTGAAACAGTTGGTGTCCATGTCGCCCTGGGTGACCCAGCCGCCCCGGCCGCCCCGCGCCGCGTCGCGCCAGCGGGCGACCGACAGGCAGGTCCGGTCGGTGGCCGGCGGCTCGGCCTGCGGCCGGTACGCGGCGGGGAGCAGCAGGCCACGGGCGGTGTAGGGCGCACCCTGCCCGACGAAGCGCTCCACGCACGCGCGGGTGGGCCGCTGCCCGCAGGAACGCGCCGCGTCGGCGAACCACATCGCGGCCGCCCACCCTTCGAGCTGCCACTGCGACAGCGGTCTCCCCTCGGCGTACCGGGTCATACCAGCACGGAAGGCCCGTACCGCCGCGCCGCCCGGCCCGCTCCCCGGATCGTCGTAGTTGCGGCTGGCGCCGGTGGCCCACAGGGCGTTGCGGCAGCCCGGCGAGTCCTTGTAGTCCTTCGCGACCGTGTCCGACCAGTTCTGTACGTTCGTGACCTTGGCGGTCGGCCGGACGCCCGCCGCGTCCATCGCCTCGCACAGTTGCGCGTTGCCGTGCGTGTCCATCGCGTCGAAGACCAGATCGGCCCCCCGGTCGCGCAGCCCGGCGGCGACCGCCGGGAAGTTGGGCAGCGCGAAGTCGACCTGCTCGCTGGTCACGTCGTACCCCTCGGCCTCCAGACCGCGCACGATCAGCCGGGCGTACGCGGCGGACGCCGCCTGGTTGTAGGAGACGACGGCGGCGGTGCGGGCCCGCTGGACGCGCTTGAAGTAGCGGTAGACCTCCGTGCCGCCGTACAGCTTCCCGCCCCAGCCCGCCGCCTTGCCGTCCCGTGGCGCCCGGCTGCCGTAGATCCCGTACAGATGCGGATACGTGTCGTACGCGGCGCCGACCGGCTGTCCCCCGATGTCGGGGACGCCCGCGGCGGAGACCCTGGGCGCGCCCGCGTAGTCCAGCGCGGTGGTCGCGACCAGCGCGAACACCTTGTCCTCGGTGAGCAGTTTGCGCACGCACTCGTTGTTGCCGACGCCGCTGCCCCCGTCGTCGCAGGTCACCGCCCGCACCGGCCGTCCGTTGACGCCGCCCTTCGCGTTCAGGTCCGCGAAGTACGCCAGCGCGCCGTCCCGTGGCCCGGTGAACGCCTCGCCGCCCACCGGGCTCGTCGCACTGGTGATGATCCCGACGACGATCGGCTCCCGCGCCCGGCCGGTGGCGGACGCGGTCCCGCGGTGTTCGAAGTCGCTCTCCGGCAGCCTGCTGCCACAGGCGGCGGTCAGCGCGAGCAGCAGCGCTGAGGCGGCCGCCCCGGCCGCCTCAGCAGCCCGGCGCGTCCGCATTGCCGCTCATGCCCACCAGCGCGCACAGGGTCTTGAGCGCCACCTTCCACACCTTGCCCTGGTACACGGAGGCGCCCTTGGCGTTCGGCAGCGCGGTGGCGCCCTTGAGGGTGAGGCTGTACGTCACCTCGGCCGCGGTCGCCGAGGTGAACCGTACGGCGGACACCTGCGCCGCGACCTGCTTCCCCCGCTGGTCGCCGTTGAACGCCTCCAGCAGCAACTGGAATTCCTCGCCGTTCTGGAGGTACTTCGCCTTCTCCGCGTTGGACAGCTTCGGGTCGAAGAACTTCCGCCAGTTCTCCTTGATCTCCCGCTCGGCGGCGGCCGGATCGGCCGGGGCGTCACCCGGGGAGGACGGCGGACCGGAGGTCGCCGTTCCCGTACCGCTCTTTTCCGGGGCGGAGGACGCCCCGCTGGGCGCGCGCTGCCCGCCGTCCTCGGCGTCACTGCAACCCGCCGCCCCGGCCGTCATCAGCAGCACCGCCGCCGTCACCAGCGCCGGAGCCCGCCGTGCACGCCCCCCACGGACCGCCATGTACACCACCGCCTGTCATCGCGACCGGCCGCGACCGGTCTGGCACAAGCCTTCTGGGTGCTGTCTTCACAGGGCATAGTGCAGGCATTCGCCGGAAGCCGCGAGGGGGCGTGATGCGCAACGCGCGAACACGGTTCGGGGCGCGCCTGGCCCCGTGGGGCGGCTGGGCGGCGCTGGCGGGCGGGGCGGTGCTGTGCGCGGCCGGTTGGTACGGCGTCTCCGGCGAGCGGTTCGCCGAGCGCCAGATCCCGTTCCTGGCCTCCTGCTCGATCCCGGGCGCCGCCCTGATCGTCGCGGGTGCCGTGCTGGTGGCGCGGGGCGACCAGGGCCTGGCGGCGGCGCGCGTCGAGGAACTGTACGGGCTGCTGGTGACGTACGGCGCCGAGGACACGGTCACGGCGGCGGGCGGCGGGGAGCCGGCGGGGGCGGGCAGGGCCGCGGCCGTGCGAAAGGAGCAGGACGCGGAGGCCGGTCCGCCCCTCACCGTGCCCGGCGGAACGCTTCTGCACCGGCCCGGCTGCCCGCTCGTGGCCGGACGGCCGGACGCCCGCGCCGCCGCCGGCGGACCGGCGGAAGCGGATGTCTCCCCTCCGGCGCCCTGCCCCGTCTGCGAGCCGGACGACCCGCGCCCCGGCCCGGAACGGTGAGCTCGCTCTCGTACGACCTCACCCTGGCCGGGCTCGCGGTGGGCAGCGCCGCCGCGCTCACCGGCATCGGACTGATCGTCACCTACCGGGCCACCGGCGTGCTGAACTTCGCGCACGGCGCCGTCGCCATGGTGTGCGCCTACGTCCTGCGGCAGCTCGTGGTCGGCTGGAACTGGCCGCTGCCGCCCGCCGCCGCCGTCACCCTCCTCCTCGTCGCGCCCGGCATCGGACTGGCGCTGGACCGCGCCGTCTTCCGGCCGCTCTCCCTACGCGGTACGGGCCCGGCCCGCACCCTGGTCGCCTCCCTGGGCGCCTTCGTCCTGCTGGTCGGCGCCGCGGGACTGCTGTGGGGGCCGGGAGCGCGTGCGGACGCGCCCGCGCTGCTGCCGGACGACCCCTGGGTGCAGCTCGCCACCGCCGTCATCCTGGCCGCCGGGGTCGCCGCCGTCACCCGCTGGACCCGCTTCGGCCGCGCGCTGCGTGCCGTCGTCGACAACCGCCCGCTCGCCGTCCTCAGCGGCATCGACGCCGATCGGGTCGCCGCCGCCGGCTGGGCCTTCGGGTCCTTCACCGCCGGGCTGACGGGCGTGCTGCTGGCCCCGCTGCTGCGCCTGGACCCGTACGGACTGCCGCTGCTCGTCATGGAGGTGATGGCGGTCGCGGTGGCGGCCGGTCTGCGCAGCCTGCCGGTGGCGGTGGCCGTGGCCCTGGCCATCGGCGTCGCACAGAGCCAGCTCACCCGGCTGCACCCGGGCGGCAGCCTGGAACCCCTCGTCCAGGCCGTCGGCGCCAACCTGTTCGTCGTGGCGTTGCTGGCCGCCGCCCTCGCCCGGCGCGGCCTCGGTGCCCCCCGGGCCCTGCCGGACGCGTCCCACGGCTCGGCACCGGCCCTGCGCACCGTCCGGCTGCCCGACCACGACGGCCGCGCCTGGCTGGTCTGCGGCATCCTCTTCCTGCTGCCGCTGGGCTTCGCCCACGGCGACCTGCGCACCTCCGTACAGGTACCGGCGCTCGCCGTGGTGCTGCTCTCCTTGGTGGTCGTCACCGGGCGCGGCGGCCAGATCTCCCTGGGGCAGGCCGCGTACGCCGGTCTGGGCGCCCTGTTCACCGCACTGCTCGCGGCGGGCCGCTTCCCGGGCCTGCCGGCCGTCCCCGGGCTGCCCGCCCTGCTGCTGGCCGTCCTGCTCACCGCACCGCTCGGCCTGCTCACCGGCCGGCCCGCGCTGCGGCGGTACGGCCTCGCGACGGCCCTGGCCACCCTCGCCTTCGGGGTCGCCGTCAGCCGGTTCGTCTTCGCCCAGCCGTACGCCACCGCCGGGCTCTCCCTCGACCGCCCCGCCGGTTTCGCCGGCGACCGCGCGTACTACGTCCTCGAACTGGCCCTGCTCGGCCTCGCGCTGCTCGGGGTGGCGGCACTGCGCCGCGGCCGTACCGGGCGCGCGCTGGCCGCGATGCGCGACCACGAGCCGGGGGCGGCCGCCGCCGGTGTGCCCGTACCGGCCCTCAAACTGGCGGCGTTCACGGTGGGCGCCGCCCTGGCCGCACTGGGCGGCGGGATGCTCGGCATGGCGCTGCGCGCCTTCGACCCGGCGTCCTACGACCCGGTACGCGGCCTGCTGTGGTTCGCGGCCGTACTCGTCCTGGGCGCCGACAGCCTGCTGGCGGCGCTCGCCGCGGCGGTCCTGCTGGTCGGCCTGGACTCGGGGGCCGGGGGCGGCGCGGCGGCCGCGGTGATCGGTGTCCTGGCCGTGCTCGCCGGCCGGCTGCCGAGCGGCCCGCACGCCGCCCTGCGCGAGGCCGTGGCCCGTCGGTCCGGGGCTCCGGAGCCGCGGCTGACTCCGCTGGGGGCACGGGCGCGGGCGAAGATGGCGTCGGCACGTCCGCCCGGGGGCCGTACGTCCGGGGACCGTGGTTCCGGGAGTCGTACGCCCGGGAGCCGGACGCCCGAGAACCGTACGCCCGGAGGTGGCCTCTCCGAGCCCTGCCGCCCCGCCCCGAAGGAGCCCGTCCCCCACACCCCGGCGCCCACTCCCACACCATCACTCCTCTCCTCCCCCTCCTCCCCCTCCTCCCCCCCCTCCCCCATGCCCGCTGTCCGCCTCAGTCCCTCCGGCCGCCCCCTCCCTTCCGGCCGCCCCCTCCCTTCCGGCCGCCTCACCGCCCGCTCCCTCCACGCCCGTTACGACGGCTTCACCGTCCTGGACGGTGTCGACCTGGCCGTCGCGCCGGGCCGGGTCACCGCGCTCATCGGGCCCAACGGGGCGGGCAAGAGCACCCTGTTCCACTGTCTGTGCGGCACCCTGCGCCCCGCGGCGGGCCGGGTACTGCTCGACGGGACGGACATCACACACCGCCCCGCGCACGCCCGGGCCCGCCTCGGGCTGGCCCGGACCTTCCAGCAGCTCGCCGTGTTCGACGGGATGACCGTGGCCGAGAACGTCCGGATCGGCGCCGAGCAGAGCGGCGTACCGGACCCGGCCGCCGCCACCGGCCGGGCGCTGGACCTGCTCGCCCTCGACGGCCCGCTGCGCGCCGCGCCCGTCGCCGGGCTGGACACCGGCACCCTGCGCCGCGTCGAACTGGCGCGCGCCCTCGCCGGCCGCCCGCGCACCCTGCTGCTGGACGAGCCCGCGGCGGGCCTGGACAGCGCGGAGGTGGCCGCGCTCGCCGGTGTGCTGCGCGCCGTGGCGGCCGACGGCACGGCCCTGCTCGTCGTCGAGCACGACCTCGACCTGGTCGCCGGGCTGGCCGACACGGTCTACGCGATGGCCGCGGGCCGGATCGTGACGCGGGGGCCCGCCCGCCGCGTCCTGGCGGAGCCGCGGCCGTGAACGGCCGGCAGCGCGCGGAACGCCGACCGCTGCGGCCCGTGACGGCAAAGACAGCGACGGCGGCGGCAGCGGCATGAGCATCGAGACGGCCCTGTGCGCGGCCCGCGTCCGGTACGGCTCCCTGGAGGCCCTGCACGGCATCGACCTGGCCGTGCCCGGCGCCCGTGTCACCGTGCTCCTGGGACGCAACGGTTCCGGCCGCACCACGGTGCTGCGCGCGCTCGCGGGCACCGTGCCGCTCGCCGCCGGGCGGGTGGTGTGGCGCGGTACGGACATCACCCGGCTGCCCGCGCACGCCCGCGCGCGCCGCGGACTGACCCTGGTGCCCGACCGCGGCGCCGTGTTCGGTTCGCTCTCCGTCGGCGAGCAACTCGAACTCGCCGCGCCGGACGGTGCCGTCGGCCCGGCTCTGGATGCCTACCCGCAGCTTCGCGCGCTGCTCGGCCGCCGCGCGGGCACTCTCTCCGGCGGTGAGCAGCGGATGCTCGCCGTGGCCCGCGCGCTGGCCGGGACCGCCCGGCTGCTCCTCCTGGACGAACCGGCCCAGGGCATGTCCCCGGCCGTCACGGCACGCACGTACGCGCTGCTCGGCGACCTCGCGGCCGCCGGGCGCACCGTCCTCGTCGCCGAGCAGACGCTGCCGCCCGCCCTGTGCCGCGCCGCCACGGTCGCGTACGTCCTGCGGCGCGGCACCGTCGCCTTCGCCGGCGAACCGGCCGAGGCCGCCCGCTTCCCCGGCCTCACCGGCCCGGCGGCACCGCCCAGTCCGTGAGCCCGGACAGCGCCCGGTCCCGCTTGCCGAGCCCGTACCGCTTGGCGCAGTACGGCCAGGCCGACCAGCCCTGCGTGCGCCGCACCCGTTCGGCGACGGCGATCTGCTCCTTACGGGTGGCGAGGTCGGCGCGCGGCGCGTAGGCCAGGCCGCCGTACTGCTTCCAGGTCGACTGCCGGAACTGCAGTCCGCCGTAGAACGCGTTGCCGGTGTTCTTGCGCCAGTCACCGCCGCTCTCGCACTCGGCGATGCAGTTCCACGGCCCCTTGCTGAGGGAGCAGCCCGCCGGGGACGGCAGGTGGTGCGCGGTGTCCCGCGCCTGCGCGCCGCCGGGCACGCACAGCAGGACCACCGCCGGGACCAGGGACAGGACGGCCGCTCGGCGGCGGCCGGTTCTCGCGAGACGCTTGGGCATCAGCGCCCGAAAAGAATGGGACATCGGGTCACGCTAAACAGGGACACGCGTACCTGCGCGCCGCCGCGCCCGGACAGCGCGACGCCCCACCCGGTCGGTGGACGGCCGGGTGGGGCGTTCGGAGTACGGGCTCCGGGGCCGGGGGCCGTGTCGCGGCCCGGGCGTGCCGCGCGGCGGCCCCGTGGCTCAGATCGAGAGCCGCTGCCCCGGGACGATCAGGTTCGGGTCGCCGCCGACGACGGCCCGGTTGGCGGCGTACAGCCGGTGCCAGCTCACGTTGTGCGCGGCGGCGATCCGGCTGAGCGTGTCGCCCTGCCGCACCGTGTAACCGCCGGCGCCGGCCCGCGCCCGGCCACGGTCGGCGTGCCCGCCGGTGCCGCGCGCCTTCTTGCCGACCTTGGCGCCCACGTCCCGGCGGACGTCCTTCTGCATCTGCCGCTTGCCGCTGCCCTGGCCGGAACGGAACGCCTTCGGTGCCTTGGGGGCGCTCCCGTACGCACCGGCACGTGCGGCGCAGGTCGGCCAGGCGCCCCAGCCCTGTGTCGCCTGGACCCGGGTTGCCACGGCGATCTGCTGGGCACGGGTGGCTCCGGCGGCCGTCGGCGCGTAGGCCGTGCCGCCGAACGCGCGCCAGGTGCTGTGGGTGAACTGCAGGCCGCCCGAGAAGCCGTTGCCGGTGTTGATGTGCCAGTTGCCGCTGCTCTCGCAGCGGGCGATGCGGTCCCACACTCCGCCGTCCGCCGCCTGCGCCGGTCCGGCGGTCGCGGCCACCAGCGCGAGCGGGGCCACCAGGGCCGCCCCGGCGAGCGCGGCGATGTCACGGCGTATGACGCCCTTCGAAAAAGGCATGGAATCCCTCTCCACGACCCCGGGAGTCCCCCTGGTGACGCGGTGCGGGCGCATCGTGCGTCCGCGGTCCGCGGCACCCCGCCCGCCGCGGGGTGGTGCCGGTCGTGCTCGGTGGTGCTGCGTGCGGTGCATCCGGTGCCACACGATCCGGCCCGTGAGCCGGGAGTCGCGTGGCGCACCGGCCGTGGTGCGGGCCGGCGGATGCGGACGGCGGGCGTCCCCGGGTGGTGCTCGGTGCACACGGCCGGAGAATGTAGGGAGGCTCACGCACGGTTATCAACCGTGGCGCCGTCCTGCCTGGCCAGTCGGTTGTTACCGGAGGTATCAGCCAAAACCGGCCACCCACTTGATTGCTTGATTTCCGCATTTGTCACCCGGACCGCCCGGCGATCTGTGACCCACCTCACCAGCCCAACTTCCGTGCCCGCAGCACGAGTTGGCAGGGAGTGAGCGGTTCCGGTCCGCAGCTCACGCTCCGCTTCGAACGGTGCGATCCGGTACCCGGCCGCGCGTGACTCCTGCCACAGATCGCCCGTTGTCCTGGTACGAGCCGGGCACCGCCCGGCAGCCCGCGCAACGATCGAGGAGCCATCCGTGCCGCGCATGCTCGACGTCAGTGACGACGTTCGCGCCGAGATCGGTGACGAAGAAGCCGACCGCCTGCTGGCCGGTGGCAACGCCCCCGGCAACTACGACTGCACCTCCTGCCGCACCCCCGGCGACAGCGAGCAGGAGCGCACCAGCACCGTCCTGTTCGTGGGCGAGGAGACCGCGGTGCTCGCCTTCGCCCACGCGTCGTGCATCCCCTCGCAGGTCGTACCGGTCTCCGAGGAACAGCTCCAGGGCGCCGTGCGCTCCATCACCGGCGAGGACGGCCGGGCCGCCGAGCCGCCCGCGGCGCCGCCGCCCGCCACCCCCTTCGCCGCCCTCCCCGGCGAGCACCGGCAGGCGACACTCGGTGTCACCTGCGGTCTGGTCCTGGTCGAGAACGACCTGCGGCCGGCGCTGGTCGTCGAGCCCGCCGGGCCCATCGCCCGCCCCGGCTCCACCGAGCCGGGCGACGCGTTCCTGCCGCTGCTCCTGGAGCACGGCTTCGCCACGGTGACGGACATGGCCCTGCTGCCCGCCCCCAACCCCGGCTGGTCGGTGCTGCTGGCCGCCGGGCAGCTGCACGCCATCCTCCAGCCGGGCGACGACGGCGGCCAGCCCAGCTCGTGGTGGCAGGCACACCAGCCGCTGCCCGTCTCGGACGGCTGGCGCGCCGCCGCCGCCAAGGCGCGGACCGTCCTGGTGTACGCGGCACCCGTCGGCGCCGTCGGCCACCAGCCGCGGGAGGACCTGATGCGCGAGGCGATGGAGAAGGCCGCGGCGGAGAGCAGGCTGGTGGCCGCCTCCATGCCGCTGGCCGGCACCTGACCCGCGCCCGTCCCCTTCCGGTTCCGGCGCCCCGGTCCCGCCCCCGCACGGGGCGGGGCCGGGGCGCCGCCGCGCGACGGCGCCGGGAGCCGGTCGTGAGCCGGTCGCGCTCCCTCCGATCAGCCGATTCTTCGCAGAGCCCGCATCCCGGGAGCATCCGGGTCGTTGGCACAGACGTGCACCCATACGACCCCTCCTCCCGCGTCCCGTATCCCTACCAGATCCCCGGTATGCGCCCGTCGCACGACGCGACCACGGCGACCATGACGGCCCCGCACGCCGCCCCCGCCTCGGCCACGCCGATCTTCGACGCGCTGTACGCCGAGTACCGCCGGTCCTTCCGGGCGCTGCCGGGGGACCGGAGCGGCGAGGAAGGGCTGAGCGCCGAGGCGATGCGCAGCATCTGGGGCCGTACGACCACCGCGACCGGCCACCTCCCGTCGTCCGGCCACTGGGAGCCGGTCTCCCGCCAGCCGTTCCACGGCCACCCGCACCACGCAGGCGGCCACCACCGGGGCCACTTCCCCCCGGCCCTGCCACCGGCCCCCCGCGAGTACCGCCCGCACGGTCACTGACCAGCCCCGCAAGCCCGTACGCCCGTACGACCCCCGCGCACGAAAACGGTGGCGGGGCGGCTCCCAGGAGCCGCCCCGCCACCGTTTCGCCGTCGCGCCGACGGCTACTTCTTCTTGCTGCGCTTCTCGCGCACCCGTACGGAGATGTGGATCGGCGTCCCCTCGAAGCCGAACTCCTCCCGCAGCCGGCGCTCGACGAAGCGGCGGTAGCCGGCCTCCAGGAAGCCGGAGGCGAAGAGCACGAAGCGCGGCGGCTTGGTGCCCGCCTGGGTGCCGAAGAGGATGCGCGGCTGCTTGCCGCCCCGGATCGGGTGCGGGTGGGAGGCGACGATCTCACCGAGGAAGGCGTTCAGGCGGCCGGTGGGGACGCGGGTCTCCCAGCCCTCCAGCGCGGTCTCGATCGCCGGGACGAGCTTGTCCATGTGGCGGCCGGTGCGCGCCGAGACGTTGACCCGCATCGCCCACGGGATCTGCACGAGGTCCCGCTCGATCTCCCGCTCCAGGTAGAAGCGGCGCTCCTCGTCCAGCTGGTCCCACTTGTTGTACGCGATGACCAGCGCGCGGCCCGCCTCCACGGCCATCGTGATGATCCGCTGGTCCTGGACGCTGATGGACTCGCTCGCGTCGATCAGGACGACCGCGACCTCGGCCTTCTCCACGGCCGCCGCGGTGCGCAGCGAGGCGTAGTAGTCGGCGCCCTCCTGGAGGTGGACCCGCTTGCGGATGCCCGCGGTGTCCACGAACTTCCAGGTCTTGCCGCCCAGCTCGATCAGCTCGTCGACCGGGTCGCGGGTGGTGCCGGCCATCTCGTTGACGACCACCCGCTCCTCGCCCGCGACCTTGTTCAGCAGCGAGGACTTGCCGACGTTCGGGCGGCCGATCAGCGCGATCCGGCGCGGCCCGCCGAGCGGGGTGCCGAAGGTCTGCTCGGGCGCCTCGGGCAGCGCGTCGAGGGCGGCGTCCAGCATGTCGCCGGTGCCGCGGCCGTGCAGCGCGGAGACCGGGTGCGGCTCGCCGAGGCCCAGCGACCACAGCATGGCGGCGTCCGCCTCGCCGGACGGGCCGTCCACCTTGTTGGCGACCAGCACGACGGGCTTGCCGGCCCGGCGCAGCAGCTTGACGACGGCCTCGTCGGTGTCGGTGGCGCCGACCTTGGCGTCCACGACGAAGACCACCGCGTCGGCGGCCTCGATCGCGAACTCGGCCTGCAGGGCCACGGAGGCGTCGATGCCGAGCACGTCCTGCTCCCAGCCGCCGGTGTCGACGACCTTGAAGCGGCGGCCGTTCCAGTCGGCCTCGTACGTGACCCGGTCGCGGGTGACGCCCGGCTTGTCCTCGACGACCGCCTCCCGGCGGCCGATCATGCGGTTCACCAGAGTCGACTTACCGACATTGGGGCGGCCGACGACGGCGAGGACGGGCAGCGGGCCGTGCCCGGCCGCGGCGATGTCGCCCTCGACCTCCTCCAGGTCGAAGCCCTCCTGGGCGGCGAGCTCCATGAACTCCGTGTACTCGGCGTCACCAAGCGCACCGTGCTCGTCGCCGGTGGGGGTCTGGTCGTTCATGAAGTCCGTTCCTCGTTCTCCGTCATCGGTGCCCGCTCGTCCACGGGCCGCCGTTCAAGTCTCGTTCAGTGCCCGGTCAGGCGCCTGGCCTGGGCAAGGTGAGCGGTCAGCCGCTCCTGTATGCGTACGGTGGCCGCGTCCAGCGCCGTACGGGTGCGCCGGCCGCTGCCGTCCCCCGCCGCGAAGGCGTCGCCGAAGACCACGTCGACCCGGCTGCGCAGCGGCGGCACCGCCTTGACCGCCCGGCTCCGGCGTTCCGCGCTGCCCAGCACCGCCACCGGCACCACGGGCGCGCCGGAGCGCACCGCGAAGTACGCCAGGCCCGCGCGCAGCGAGGCGAAGTCGCCCTCGCCCCGGGTGCCCTCGGGGAAGATCCCCAGCACGCCGTCGTTGTCCAGCACGGCCAGCGCGTCGGTGACGGCCTTGCGGTCGGTGCCGGAGCGGTCCACCTTGAGCTGGCCGATGCCGCGCAGGAACGGGTCCAGCGGGCCGACGAACGCTTCCTTCTTGATCAGGAAGTGCACCGGCCGCGGCGCGGTGCCCATCAGCATCGGGCCGTCCAGGCCGTGGGCGTGGTTGACCGCGAGGATCACCGGGCCGGCCGGCGGGACCCGCCAGGCGCCCAGCACCCGCGGCTTCCACAGGCCGTACATCAGGCCGATGCCGATCCGCCGGCCGACCGCGGCGCCGCTCGCGCTGGGCAGCCGGCCGCCGTCGGCGTCCGCCGCCCTGCCGCGCTGCCTCACCGCGCCGCCTTCGCGGCCATCGCCGCCTCGGTCAGGGTGACCACGCACTCGATGACCTGCTCCAGCGTGAGGTCGGTGGTGTCCACCTCGACCGCGTCGGCCGCCTTGGCCAGCGGCGAGGTCTTGCGGCTGGAGTCGGCCGCGTCCCGCTTGACCAGGGCCTCGCGGGTGGCCGCCAGGTCGGCGGCCTCCTTGCCGGTCAGCTCACCGCTGCGGCGGGCCGCGCGGGCCTCCGGCGACGCGGTGAGGAAGATCTTCAGGTCGGCGTCGGGCAGCACCGTGCTGCCGATGTCCCGGCCCTCGACGACGATGCCCTCCGGGGCCCCGGCGGCGATCTCGCGCTGCAACTCGGTGATCCGGGTCCGTACCTCGGGGACGGCGCTGACGGCGCTGACGGCCGAGGTGACCTCCTGGGTGCGGATCGGACCGGCGGCGTCCAGGCCGTCCACGGTGATCGTCGGGGCGGCCGGGTCGGTGCCGGAGACGATCGTGGGCTTGGCCGAGGCGTCCGCCACGGCCACGGCGTCGTGCACGTCGAGGCCGTTGCTCAGCATCCACCACGTGATCGCGCGGTACTGGGCACCGGTGTCCAGGTAGCCGAGCCCCAGCTTGGCGGCGACGGCCTTGGAGGTGCTGGACTTGCCCGTGCCTGCGGGGCCGTCGATGGCGACAATCACTGCAGCCGGGGCGGTCCGGGCGGGGGTTTCCACGGTGTCGGGCACCTTCCTCGATCACGGGGCGGGACAGGGGGCCGCTGCGCGGGGCCCCGCACAAGGTTACTGGCAAGCAGCGGCGCCCCGTGCAGCCCGTACGCCCCGGCCCGCGGGTCCGGCCCCCGCCCCGGGCACCGGACCCGGCTACTGGCGGATCGACCAGCCCCGCTCGCGCAGCTCCGCCATCAGTATCGGCGCCGCCTGCGGCTCGACCATGAGCTGGATGAAGCCCGCCTGCTGGCCGGTGGCGTGCTCGATGCGGACGTCCTCGATGTTGACCGCGGCCCGGCCGGCGTCCGAGAAGATACGGGCCAGTTCGCCGGGCTGGTCGCCGATGTGCACCGCGACGATCTCGTAGGCGGCCGGGGCGGCGCCGTGCTTGCCCGGCACCCGCTCGCGGCCCGCGTTGCCGCGTACCAGCACGTCCTCGACGCCGCGCGCGCCCTCGGCGCGCTTGTCCTCGTCGGCCGCCTGCAGAGCGCGCAGCGCCCGTACGGTGCGCTCCAGGTCGGCCGAGACCTCGCCGAGCACGTCGGCGACCGGCCCCGGGTTGGCGGCGAGGATGTCCATCCACATCCGGGGCGCGGACCCGGCGATCCGGGTCACGTCCCTGATCCCCTGGCCGCACAGCCGTACGGCGGTCTCGTCCGCGTCCTGGAGGCGGGCGGCGACCAGGCTGGAGACCAACTGGGGCGTGTGCGAGACCAGCGCCACGGCCCGGTCGTGGGCCTCCGCCTCCATGACGACCGGCACCGCACGGCACAGCGCGACCAGCTCCAGCGCCAGGTTGAGCACCTCGGTGTCGCCGCCCTCGGCGGGGGTCAGGACCCAGGGCCGCCCCTCGAAGAGGTCGGCGGTCGCGGCGAGCGGCCCGGAGCGCTCCTTGCCCGCCATCGGGTGGGTGCCGAGGTACGCCGTCAGGTCGCAGCCCATCGCCTCCAGCTCGCGGCGCGGGCCGCCCTTGACGCTGGCGACGTCGAGGTAGGCGCGGGCGGCACCGCGCCGGATCACCGCGGCCAACGTCGGCGCGACGTGGGCGGGCGGTACGGCCACCACGGCCAGGTCGACCGGGCCCGGCGGCTCCGCGGCGGTGCCGGCGCCCAGCGCGGCGGCGGTCTCGGCCTGGTCCGGGTCGTGGTCGGCCAGGTACACCTGGACGCCGCGGCCGTGCAGCGCGAGGGCGACGGACGTGCCGATCAGGCCGGTACCGACGACGAGCGCGGTTCTCACTGGGCGATGTCCTTCCGCAGGGCCCCGGCGGCACCGAGGTAGACGTGCTGCACCTCGGCCTTGCTGCGGTCGGTCTCGACGTGCGCGAGGACGCGCACCACGCGCGGCATGGCACCGGCGATGTCCAGTTCCTGCGCGCAGATCAGCGGAACGTCGGTGATGCCCAGCTGACGGGCGGCGACCGCGGGAAAGTCGCTGTGCAGGTCGGGGGTGGCGGTGAACCACACGCTGATCAGGTCGTCCGGGGCCAGATCGTTACGCTCCAGTACGGCCGTCAGCAGCGCGGACACCTGCTCGTGCAGGTGCCCGGCCTCGTCCCGCTCCAGTTGCACGGCCCCGCGTACCGCTCGTACCGCCACGTCACCGCTCCCCTGAACATCCGTGTACGGCGCCCGGCACGCATTCCGCGCCGGCCGCCGGCTGCTACCCCACAAGCCTAGCCAGCTCCGGCACCCGGACACGACGCCGACCGGTCCGCGAGACGCGGAGCGGCCGGGCACGAGACACGGACCGGCCGCACGCGGGTCGCGAACCGGCCGGACACGGGACGCGTGGCCGCGTCCGGGACACCGTCCGGGAAGGAGCGGTCACGTGCGGCTACGTCCGCCCGGCGGTCCGGTGCCGCCGGGCGACGAGGTCCTGCAACGCGGGGTCCTGCGGTATCCGGCCGTCGGGCGTCAGCCGGTCCACGGCCTGCGGCAGCGTGTGCGCGAGCTGCCGGGCCGCCTCCCGGGCGCTGACACCGTTCTCCTCGGCGATCCGCCGCAGGGTCTCGCCCGGCAGCGCCTGGGCGACCTGTTCGGGGGTGACCGGTTCGTTGGCGCCGTGTCCCACCCAGGAGTGCGCCTGCCGTCCCAGCTCCCCTTGGAGGAGCTTGCCGAGCACGGCCTGTATGCCGCCGCCATGGCCGCCGGGAACGGCGCCGCCGTGTCCGCCGGGGCCGGTGCCGCCCAGCGCTCCGAGCAGCGATCCGACGAGGTTTCCTGCCGCGCCGCCCTGACCGCCACCGGGCAGTCCGCCCGTCGGTCTCCCGAGGTCTGGTGATCCCGTCATGTCCGTGCCCTTCCGCGAATTCCGGCAGTGTCGATGAGGCCCGCGCGACGAGTGACGTCATTCCAACGTACCGACGCGCGGGGTTTCCGCCACCCGGAACCGGCTGGCGCCGCACCCCTCCCACCAGCCACAATCCCCCTCATGCCGACCTCCGCCGCAGGCCACGCCCTGGTCACCGGACACACTGTCTACGCCTGCGTCATGGGCTCGCGCGCCTTCGGACTGGCCACCGGCGCCAGCGACACCGACCGGCGCGGGGTCTACCTCGCGCCCACCCCGCTGTTCTGGCGTTTCGAGAAGCCGCCGACGCATGTGGACGGGCCGCGCGAGGAGGAGTTCTCCTGGGAGTTGGAGCGCTTCTGCGCACTGGCGCTGAGCGCCGACCCGAACGCCCTGGAGTGCCTGCACTCCCCCCTCGTCGAACACGCCGACGCCACCGGCCGCGAACTCCTCGCGCTGCGCGGCGCCTTCCTCTCCCGCCACGTGCACCGCACCTTCACCGGCTACGCGGCCGGCCAGTTCAAGAAGCTGGAGGCGGACGTACGGCAGCACGGCGCGCCCCGCTGGAAGCATGCGATGCATCTGCTGCGGCTGCTGCGTTCCGCCCGTGACCTGCTGCGTACGGGCATCCTGACGCTGGACGTCGGCGAGGCGCGCGAGGAACTGCTCGCCGTCCGGCGCGGTGAGGTGCCCTGGGCCGAGGTCGAGCGCCGGATGGCCGTCCTGACCGAGCAGGCCGCGGCGGCCGGGTCCGGTTCCCCGCTGCCGCCCGAGCCCGACCGCCGCCGCGTCGAGGACTTCCTGTACCGCGCCCGGCGGGCCTCAGCGCTGCGCTGCGCCGAGGCGGGCGCGTACGACGAGGTCGTGTAGCGCGTCGTGGCCGCCGGGGGCGTCCGGCAGCGCGGAGGCGGCCTGCGCCGCGTCCAGCCGGGCGTGCAGCGCCGCCACGTCCTCCCGCAGCCGCGCCACGTCCACCAGTTCGGCCGCCGGCCCGTGCTCCGCTTCCGCCTTGGCCTCGACCAGCTCCGGTACGTACGAGGGCGCCGCCACCAGCCCGGTCAGCGTGGGCAGATGCGCCTGCACCTCACCACTTCCCATCAGGTGAATGCCGGTCAGCAGCACCCGCAGCGTGTACAGCAGCGGCTTCAGCTCGCCGGTCTTCTCGAAGAGACGCCACTGCGTGGTCGCGAAGCCGCGGTAGTGGTGGGCGTGATGGCGGGTGAGCACGGCGGGCGCCAGCGCCGTCAGCTCCTCGTGCACCGCGCTCGTCCGCACCACCAGCGGGGAGAGCAGTTGTTCCAGTACGTAGCCGTTGCGGCGCAGCATCAGCCGCGCGAACTTGCGCAGGTCGTGCGTCACCAGATCGACCTCGACGCCGTCCCGGTCCGCCGTCCAGGACCGGGTCTCGTCCGGCTCCCGCAGGCCGACCAGCGCCGCGGTGGGCAGCAGATGCGCCCCGCGCAGGTCCACGTCGGAGTCACGGGACGGGAAGCCGTACAGATGCGCGCCGGAGACCGTCGCGAAGACCAGCGGGTCCCCCTCCCCCGCCGTCACCACGCCAAGGTCGGTCTCCGGCAGCCCGGCCGCCTCCAGCACCGTGCTACGCATCCCACGCCTCCCCGAGCGCCAGCAGCTCGTCGCGGTACTCGATCCGGCCCGCCCACTCCTCGGGCCACGCCCCGGCGCCCAGGTGGGCACCGGCGAAGGCACCTGCGAGACAGGCGACGGAGTCGGAGTCGCCGGACGAGCAGGCGGCCCGGCGGAGCGCGGCCAGTGGCTCGGCGGGGAAGAGCAGGAAGCACAACAGACCGGTGGCGAGCGCCTCTTCGGCGATCCAGCCGGCGCCGGTGGCCAGGCACGGGTCGGCCTCCGGGTCGGGCGCGCGCAGCGCGGCGTCCAGCCGGTCCAGGGCGCCGAGGCAGTCGTCCCAGCCGCGCGCGACGAAGTGCTCCGGGGTGGGATCCTGGGCGTACCGCCACAGCTCACCGAGCCAGTCGGCCCTGTACACGCCACGGCTCTCGACCGCGTACGAGCGCAGCGACCCGGTCAGCTCGTCCGGCCGGGCCCCCTCGGCGAGCAGGTGCACGGCGTACGCCGTGAGGTCGCTGGCGGCGAGCGCGGTGGGGTGCCCGTGCGTGAGCGCGGACTGGAGCTGCGCGGCGCCGGACCGCTGCTCCCGGCTCAGCCCCGGCACCAGTCCCACAGGCGCCACCCGCATGTTCGCGCCGCAGCCCTTGGAGCCGGTACGGCTGGCCTCGGCCCACGGGCGGTCGCCGTCACTGAGCAGGGAGCAGGCGGTCAGGCAGGTGTTGCCGGGCGCCCGGTTGTTGTCCGGGGAACGCCACCACTCGACGTAGTTCCGCCGGACCGGCGGGAGCAGGCCCGCAGCGTCCAGACCGCCACCCGCGGTCGCCATGGCGGTGCGCAGGCCGCGCCCGAGGGCGATCGTCATCTGCGTGTCGTCGGTGACGTACGCGGGATCGGGCAGCCCCATCCCCCGCCACGGGCCGTACGCGGCCTCGATCGCGCGGACATCCTGGAACTCGGTCGGGTACCCGAGCGCGTCACCGAGCGCCAGCCCGATGAGCGATCCGGTCGCGGCGGACGCCATGAAAAGAACCACCCCTTAATCGTCACAGTGACAATAAGGGGTGGTCCTACCGCCTGCCAAGGCACACGGCTCCAGGTGGCTAGAGCTCGACCTCACGCATCAGCATGCCGACCTCGGTGTTGGTCATCCGCCGCAGCCAGCCCGACTTCTGGTCGCCCAGCGCGATCGGCCCGAACGCCGTCCGCACCAGCTTGTCCACCGGGAAGCCCGCCTCGGCCAGCATCCGGCGCACGATGTGCTTGCGGCCCTCGTGCAGGGTCACCTCGACCAGGTAGTTCTTGCCGGTGTTCTCCACCACCCGGAAGTGGTCGGCGCGCGCGTAGCCGTCCTCCAGCTGGATGCCGTCCTTGAGCTGCTTGCCCAGGTCACGCGGGAGCGGCCCCTGGATCGCGGCCAGGTAGGTCTTCTTCACGCCGTACCGGGGGTGGGTCAGCCGGTGGGCCAGCTCGCCGTGGTTGGTGAGCAGGATGATGCCCTCGGTCTCCGTGTCCAGCCGGCCCACGTGGAACAGCCGCGTCTCGCGGTTGGTCACGTAGTCGCCCAGGCACTGGCGCCCGTCCGGGTCCTCCATGGTCGAGACGACACCGGCCGGCTTGTTCAGCGCGAAGAAGAGGTACGACTGCGTGGCGACCGTCAGGCCGTCCACCTTGACCTCGTCCTTCTCCGGGTCGACACGGACGCCCTGCTCCATGACGATCTGCCCGTTGACCTCGACCCGGGCCTGCTCGATCAGCTCCTCGCACGCCCGGCGCGAACCCATGCCCGCACGGGCCAGCACCTTCTGCAGGCGCTCGCCCTCCTGGTCACCGAACGTCTTCGGCGTCTTGATCTGCGGCTTGCTGTGGCGGGCGCGGTTGCGCTCCTCCACCTGCGCGTCGTACTCACGCGGCCGCGCCGGAGCCTGCCCCCGCCCGCGCGGCTGCCCCTTGCCACCGGGCTTGCCGCCGCTCTTCGGGCTGGTACGGGGACCACCCTTGGCGCCGCCGCGGGCGGCCGCACCGCGGCCCCTGCGCTCGTCGCCCCGGTCCGGAGCACCGCCACGGCCGCCGGAGCCGCCACGGCCGCCCTGGCCGCCGCCGCTCTGGCCGCCGGAGCCGCCCCGGCCCCCGCCGTCGCCACGGCCCGGACCGCCCTCGCCCACGTCGTAGCGGCGCTCCTCGGGACGGGGCCGGCCGGCGCGCTGCTGCTTCTCGTCCTTCTTGTTGCCCGCACCCCGGTAGTTGCCCCTACCGGTGTCCCTGTTGTTCCTGCCGCTGCTTCGCATCAATGATCCGTCTGAGAGTCGCCGCTGTCGTCTACGTCGAACGACGGAACACCTTCCCGGGAATCGCCTTCGACCGCCTCCGCCTCCGGGAGGAAGGGAGCGAGCTCCGGGAGCTCGTCCAGGCCGCGCAGGCCCATCCGCTCCAGAAAGTAGTTCGTCGTCCTGTACAGGATCGCACCTGTTTCAGGTTCCGTCCCCGTCTCCTCCACCAGACCGCGCTGGAGAAGGGTGCGCATCACACCGTCACAGTTCACCCCGCGAACGGCCGAGACCCGGGAACGGCTGACCGGCTGACGGTACGCGACCACCGCCAGAGTCTCCAAGGCGGCCTGCGTCAGCCGCGCCTGCTGGCCGTCCAGCACGAAGCTCTCCACGGCGTCCGCGTACGCCGGACGGGTGTAGAACCGCCAGCCCCCGGCCACCAGCCGCAGGTCGAAACCGCGCCCCTGCCGCGTGTAGTCCTCCGACAGCTCCCGCAACGCCAGCGCGACCTCCCGGCGGGGCCGCTCCAGCACCCTGGCCAGGTGTTCCTCGGTCGCGGGCTCGTCCACGACCATCAGCACCGCCTCCAGCGCGGGCCGCAACTCCAGCTCCGCCACACCGAGCGCCCCCGCCGGGGCGTCCTGCGCCTCCGCGTGGGCCACCTCCACGTCACTCACCCCGCGTCCTCCTCACCCTCACCCGCCGGCGCCTCCGGCCCGGGTTCCCGGTCGAACTCGTCCGTAACGACCGGCTCGGCCTCCGCCCCGCCCGTCCACCGGACCGTCAGCGCACCCAGCGCCTGCTCCTGGTCCAGTTCCACCACCCGCTCCCGGTACAGCTCCAGCAGCGCCAGGAAGCGGGCGACGACGGTGAGCGTGTCCGGCGCGTCCGCGGCCAGCTCCGGGAATCCGGCCTCCCCCACCGCGCGCAACCGGGCCACCAGCACCTCCGCCTGCTCCCTGACACTGACCAGCGGCGCGTGAATATGGTCCACATACACCTGCGGCCGCGCCTTGGGCTGCATCGCCTTCACCGCGAGCCGCGCGAAACCCTCGGTACCGATGCTGATGGCGACCTCGGGCAGCAGTTCCGCGTGGTGCGGCTCCAGGCCGACCGTACGGGGACAACGGCGCCCCTCGTCCTCCAGCCGCTCACCGAAGATGTCCGCGATGCGCTTGTACGCGCGATACTGCAGCAGCCGCGCGAACAACAGGTCACGCGCCTCCAGCAGCGCGAGGTCCGCCTCGTCCTCCACATCGGCCACCGGCAGCAGCCGCGCCGCCTTCAGATCGAGCAGCGTCGCCGCCACGACCAGGAACTCCGTGGTCTGGTCCAGGTCCCAGTCCGGCCCCATGGCCCGGATGTACGCCATGAACTCGTCCGTCACCCTGGACAGCGCGACCTCGGTGACGTCCATCTTGTGCTTGGAGATCAGCTGAAGCAGCAGATCGAAAGGCCCCTCGAAGTTCTCCAGTCGAACGGTGAACTTCCCGTCCCCGGCCGCACCGTCCTCGACGGACGGGGCATGGTCTTCGGTCGTGGGCATCGCGATCCAGGTGGGGGTTTCAGGACCACCCAAGCGTAGCCGCCCCAGAGACCACCCGAACCGCTGGGCGCGCCCAGAGCAGGGAGCCGACGGAGGCGCACGCCGTGCGAGTGGCCCGTCCCCGCGCGCAGCGCGGGAGGCGCCCCGGAGGGGCACAGCAGCGGCGCCTACACCAACGTGAGCCTCACCGCCAGGTCGGCGCGCACCAGGGCGATCGTTCTTCTTCTCCCCCCACCGGGCCGAGCTCGCGGAACCGGCCGGAGGGGGCGCGTAGGGGGCCATCCCCGCAGGCAGTCCGGAAACTGGCCCACTATCCGATGCACCTCAGCTAAAGGATGCCGTGGGGGTACCCCCGGCCGAAGGCTGGGGGAGAGTTGGCCCCCTGCGCGCCCCCGCCCCCACAACGCAACCAATGCGATCAAGCGCAGCGCGCAGCGCAAGACCCACTACCCGCCCGCCGTGTCAGCGCCCCCGCAACCGCCGAACCAGAATGCTCGCATCCCCCCGCGACTCCAGATCCGCCAGAACCACCGCCACCGCCTCGCGGACAATGCGCCCCCGATCGACCGCGAGCCCGTGCTCGCCCCGCAGGACCAGCCGTGCGTGCTCCAGGTCCATCAGCTCCTCGGCGGACACATAGACCGTGATCTTCTCGTCGTGCCGCTCCCGGCCACTGGGCCGCCGGTTCGCCCCGCGCCCCCGGCGGCGCGAGGAAGCGGTCTGCTGGCCCGCGGCCGGCTGCGCCGCCGCGGACTCCGCGTCCTGCCGACGCCGCCCCTTCGGGGCATCCGTCTCCGTGCCGCGGCCCCCGTGCTCGGCCGCCGAACCCTCCGCGCCGGAATCCGGCTCGGCCCGCCGCTGCCGCGGGGTCGTTTCCTCGCCGGACCCCGGCCCGGGCGCAGGCTCCGGCTCGCCGCCGGGAGCGGGTACCCGTGCCGTCTCCCCGCCGCCCGGCGGGACCCCATTCGTCTTGCGGGGCGCCGGGGACTGCAGCCCCGACCCCCCGGTCGTGCGGAACAATTCGTCGGCTCCGGGCAGACTCACTCGGCGTGACACCGGGCGAGCACCTCCCTGGCCAGTTGACGATAGGCGGCGGCACCGACGGAGTTGGACGCGTACGTGGTGATCGGCTCACCCGCGACGGTGGTCTCCGGGAATCGCACGGTACGGCCGATGACCGTGTGGTACACGTGGTCGTCAAAGGCTTCGACGACGCGCGCGAGGACCTCACGGCTGTGGACGGTCCGCGAGTCGTACATGGTCGCCAGGATGCCGTCGAGCTCCAGGTCGGGGTTGAGCCGTTCCTGGACCTTCTCGATCGTCTCGGTGAGCAGCGCCACACCGCGCAGCGCGAAGAACTCGCACTCCAGCGGGACGATGACCTTGTGAGCCGCCGTCAGCGCGTTGACGGTGAGCAGGCCGAGCGAGGGCTGGCAGTCGATGACGATGTAGTCGTAGTCGGCCATCAGCGGCTTCAGCGCGCGCTGGAGCGTCGACTCGCGCGCGACCTCGCTGACCAGCTGGACCTCGGCGGCTGACAAATCGATATTGCTGGGCAGCAGGTCCATGTTGGGGACCGCGGTCTTCAGCAGCACCTCGTCGGCCGACATGCCCCGCTCCATGAGCAGGTTGTAGACCGTCAGGTCCAGTTCCATCGGGTTGACTCCGAGCCCGACGGACAGCGCGCCCTGCGGGTCGAAGTCGACGAGCAGCACCCGTCGGCCGTATTCGGCGAGCGCGGCACCCAGATTGATGGTCGAGGTGGTCTTTCCCACCCCGCCTTTCTGGTTGCACATCGCGATGATTTTGGCGGGGCCGTGGTCCGTCAACGGTCCTGGAATCGGGAAGTAGGGAAGGGGGCGCCCGGTGGGGCCGACACGTTCGCGGCGCTGGCGGGCGGCGTCCGGCGCGAGCGTGGCCGCGTATTCGGGGTCCGGTTCGTACTCCGCGTCCGGGTCGTAGAAGTGCCCCTCGGGCAGGTCGTCGTAGTCGGCGAGCCGGGTGGGATCTGAGCCGCCCCGGTCGCCGGCCATGGCGTTCACGTGATGGCCGTCCATGCTCTGGTGGGCTGTCGTCGTGGGGCTCTGTTGGGTCGCGAAGGTGTGGACAGCGACGGAGCCGACAGCCTGGAGCCCCGAGGGACCCTGGCCCCGTGCAACCGCTCCTGGTCGACCACCTCCGGGAGTAAATGTCGACTCATTCACAAGTCGTCTTACCTCCTTGGATGTGACCAGGAAACTTATCGATAGGTCAGCGTGGCACTATGCCGACGGTTGGCGACTCTATGGCGTGTCGGGCGTTCGCAGCAACACAATCCGCCGGACCCGGCCCGATGTGTCGGCAATCGAACATGCCGATGTCAAGGGTGCAAGCCGCACAAGCCCGAGGTTTCGAGGGTGTGCGAATCGGTTAAAGGGTTACGTTCTCGGCGAGTTGGGGTGCGCTCGTGCCGTTCCGGGCGTGCGGCGTGTCGGCGAACGGCCGCGGCCGGGCCTTGTGGACAAGGCCCGGCCGGCACTGCGTCATTGACGCGCGCTATTGACGCCTCAGCCGAGAAGCGCCGCCAGGTCGGTGGCCTCCAGGCCGTGCGCCTCGGCGACGGGACCGTAGACGACCTTGCCGTCGTGCGTGTTCAGGCCCTTGGCCAGGGCGGCGTCGCGGCGCAGCGCCTCGACCCAGCCGTTGTTCGCCAGCGACACGATGTAGGGCAGCGTGGCGTTGGTCAGGGCGTAGGTGGAGGTGCTGGGGACGGCGCCCGGCATGTTGGCCACGCAGTAGAAGACCGAGTTGTGGACCTGGAAGGTCGGCTCGGCGTGGGTGGTGGGCCGGGAGTCCTCGAAGCAGCCGCCCTGGTCGATGGCGATGTCGACAAGGACACTTCCGGGCTTCATCTTGGCGACCAGCTCGTTGGTGACCAGCTTCGGGGCCTTGGCGCCCGGGATGAGGACCGCGCCGACGACGAGGTCGGCCTCGACGACGGCCTTCTCCAGCTCGTAGGCGTTGGAGACGATCGTCTGCACCTTGGTGCCGAAGATCCGGTCCGCCTCGCGCAGCTTGTTGATGTCCTTGTCGAGCAGGGTGACGTGGAAGCCGAGGCCCACGGCGATCTGCACGGCGTTCCAGCCGGAGACACCGCCGCCGATGACGACGGCCTTGCCCGCGGCCACGCCGGGGACGCCGCCCGGCAGCACGCCGCGGCCGCCGGCCTGGCGCATCAGGTGGTAGGCGCCGACCTGCGGGGCGATGCGGCCCGCGACCTCGGACATCGGGGCGAGCAGCGGCAACTGGCGGCCCGGGGTCTCCACCGTCTCGTAGGCGATGGCGGTGGTGCCGGACTCCAGGAGGGCGTCGGTGCACTCGCGGGAGGCGGCCAGGTGCAGGTAGGTGAAGAGGGTCTGGTCCTTGCGGAGGCGGTGGTACTCCTCCGCGATCGGCTCCTTGACCTTCAGCAGCAGGTCCGCGGCGGCCCAGACCTCGTCGGCGGTGCCGAGGATCTCGGCGCCGGCCGCGACGTACTCCTCGTTCGGGATGGCGGAGCCGAGGCCGGCGTCCTTCTCGATGACGACCTGGTGGCCGTGGCGGACCAGCTCGTGCACACCGGCGGGCGTGATCGCCACCCGGAACTCGTTGTTCTTGACCTCGCGGGGGATGCCGACCTTCACGTCGATCACGGTCCTTGTAAGAGAGCTTGCAGGAGGAAATCCATGCATGCCAGGCATGCCGGGACTGACCGCGGTGTCCGCGGCCCGGCCAGTCTATTTAAGGATTCCGAGTTGTCTAGCCTTGCAAAGCATCCGTTACTGAGAGGAACACCACCGATTTCGTAGGTCACTGTGGGTGATCTGAGAGGAGACGTTCCCCCAGCCCGCGGTGCAGCCTTGCGGCTGCCGGGTCGCCGAGCCGGTCGAGGGTGTCCGCGATCCGTAGCTGGAGCGCCGCCTCCAGCCGTCCGTCGCGGGCCTCGGCGGCCAGCGAGAGGGCCGCGGTGCAGGTCCGCAGCGACTCCTCGGGGCGGCCCGCGTACTCCTGCACCCGCGCCGCCTCGCCGAGCGCGCGCGCCTGGCCCGCGACATCGCCCAGCCTCCGGTACGCGCCGTAGGCGGCCCGCCACTCCTTGAGGGCCTCGCCCCACCGCGCCGCATAGGTCAGCACCGCGCCGATCCGGCCGTGCAGCCGGGCCCCGTCCGCGTTCTCGCCGCGGGTCATCCGCAGTTCCAGCGCCCGCCCGTACCAGTCGGCGGCCCGCTGCCAGTCCCCCAGCTCCGTGTACGTACCGCCCAGCGACTCCAGCGCGCGTACCGTCGCGATCGGGTCCCTGACCTCGCGCGCCGCGGTCAGCGCGCCCCGGTAGCGGGCCATCGCGTCCGCGGTCCGCCCGGCCTGCGCGTCCAGATCGCCGAGGTTGAGCAGCGCCGCGGCCCGCTCCCGCGCCAGACCGCGCCGTTCGGCGACCTCCAGGACCAGGCCGTGCAGCCCGTACAGGTCGGGCGCGGCGGCCTCGGCGCCCTGGTGGGCGATCAGGGTGCGCACGATCGCGGCCATCAGCCGCCGGTCCAGGGTGTCCAGCTCGCCTTCCTCGACGGCGATCCGGGCCGCCTCCAGCAGGGCGGGCCGGCGGCTGCGCAGCCAGGCGGCGGCGGAGGCGGCGGACGCGAAGCGCAGCGAGCGCGGCAGGCCGGCCACCTTCTGCCGGGCCGGCGACCCGGCGGGTTCGCCGAGCGCCCGGCACGACTGGAGGAGCCGTACGGTGCGTTCCAGCATCCGGGCCCGGGCGAGCTGGATCTCGGCGGGCCGTTCCTTCTCGTGCAGCGCGGCGCGGACGAGCTGGACCAGGCAGCCGGGCATCCGGTACTGCGCCTGGAGGCCGGCGCTCCCGGCGGCCGGGGCCCCGGGCCCGGACGGCTGCGGCTCCGCGTCCTCCACCGGCCGCAGCAGCCCCCGGGCGGCGAAGTCCTGGAGCGCCGCCTCGGCCGCGGCCACCGAGCAGCCGGCCAGGGCGGAGGCGATGTGCGCGTCCACCAGCCCGGCCGGGGCGAGGGTGAGCAGCCGCAGGGTGCGGGCGGCGACCGGCGGCAGGGTGGCGTAGACGAGCCGGAAGGCGCGGGCCATGGGGCGGCCGCCGGCCGGTTCGTCGGCCTGCTCGGGTACGTCCCGCAGCGCTTGGAGGAGCTCGGCGACGGAGTTCTTGGGGTGCCCGGCGAGCCAGCCGCCCGCCAGGACGAGCGCGGCGGGGCGGCCGCCGCACTCCTCGGCGACGGCGTCGGCGGAGCGCGGGTCGACGGTGATGCGGGTGGGGCCGGCGTACCGGCTGAGCAGTTCGACCGCGGACGCGTTGTCCAGGCCGCCGAGGGTGCAGGGACGCACGTCCGTGATGCCGGTGAGCGGGCCTTCGGAGACGGCGACGACGAGGCAGTCGGCGGCGTCCGGCAGCAGCGGTTCGACCTGCTCGGCACCGGCCGCGTCGTCCAGCAGGAGCAGGGCGCGGCGCTCGGCGAGGGCGGCACGCAGCGCCTCGGTCAGTTCGTCCTCGGCGGCGCCGGGCTGGACCGGGGCGCCGAGTGCGGTGAGCAGGTCGCGGGCGACGAGGTCGAGGGGTACGGGGCCGCCGCCCGGGGTGCTCAGGGTGGCGCGCAGGACACCGTCGGGGTAGTCGTCGGCGAGTTGCCGGGCCAGTTCGGCGGCGAGGGCGCTGCGGCCGGAGCCGGGGCGTCCGGCGATCAGCAGGACGCGGCTGCGGGCGCCCCGGCGGCCGGAGAGGGTGTCCAGGCCCGTACGGGCGATGTCGGCACGGAGGGACTTCAGTTCGCGGCGGCGGCCGATGAACCCGCCGGCCGCGGTGGCGGCGGACGGGACGGTCCGGCGGGCGGGGGGCCTGCGGCTGCCCGGTCCGGCCGCGGCGGTGCCCCCGGCCGGATTCCGGCCGGGGGCGGCGCGGTCGGTGGCGGTCTCCACGGCCGTGCCGTCCGGGTCCGGTCCCGGCCGCTGCCGTGCCGCCGTCGCGGGCCCGCCCGCCTTCCCCGGCGGGGCACCTCCCCCGCCCACCGCCTGATCCGCCACGGGTCACGCTCCCGTCCACCTGCGCTTACGAGCCCGCCGCGGTCGCGTACGGGCACGCCGTCGAGCGTAGTTCACGACCCGTCACACGCCCGGTGGAGCGCGACGGTTGCGTCACTCGTCCGGATCAGCACATCATCGGACCGCGGGTGTGTACGGAGCCGGCGCGGCGGCGCTCAGGCTTCGAACGGGCGGGCCGGCCACGGCGCGTCGGCCGGGCGCAGCGCGTCCAGTCCGTCCCCCGCGCGGGCGGCGGCCAGCGCGAGCACGCCGACCACCAGGCAGTTGTTGTGCAGTTCGCCGGCGAGCGCGCCGCGTACCAGGTCGGCGACGGGCACCCGCGCCAGCTCCATGTCGGCCTCCTCCTCGGAGACTTCGAAGCGCTCGCCCTCGGCCTCGGACAGATCGCGGGCCAGGAAGATCCGTACGGCTTCGTCGCAGCCGCCGGGGGTGGTGTAGACGTCCGTCAGCACCCGCCAGTCCTCGGCCTTGACGTGGGCCTCCTCGTACAGCTCGCGCTGGACGGCGTGCAGCGGGTTCTCGCCTGGGACGTCCAGCAGTCCGGCCGGGATCTCCCAGAGCTTGTGCCGCACGGGGTGGCGGTACTGGCGCAGGACCAGCACCCGGTCCTCCTCGTCGAGCGCGACGACGGCCACCGAGCCGGGGTGCACCTGGTAGTCGCGGGTGGCCGTGGAGCCGTCCGGCATGACGACCTCGTCCGTACGCATGCTGGTCTTCTTGCCGGTGAACGGCGTCGCGGTGGCGGTGACCCGCCACGCTTCCGGGCTGTCCTGGATGGCCATGTACGTCCTTCCGCAAAGCAGTCGACCGGGGCACCCGGCCGGGAAAGGCCAGGTACCCCGGTCAACCGTACCCAACGGCGGCCGGTCCCCCGCGCGCGCTGCGAGGGGGACCGGCCGCCCGCGGATCAGCCCTTGGCGCCCTTCTTGGCACCGGCGGCGGCGCCGGTCTTGCGCTCGACGGCCGCCTTCACCAGGCCCGCGAAGAGCGGGTGCGGGCGGGTCGGGCGGGAGCGCAGCTCCGGGTGCGCCTGGGTGGCGACCAGGTAGGGGTGCACCTCGCGCGGGTACTCGACGTACTCGACCAGCTTGTTGTCCGGGGAGGTGCCGGAGAACAGCAGGCCGGCCTTCTTCTCCAGCTCGCCGCGGTAGGCGTTGTTGACCTCGTAGCGGTGGCGGTGGCGCTCCTCGACGTACGGCTGGTCGTCGTAGACCTCGCGCACGATCGAGCCCTCGGCCAGCTTCGCCGGGTACATGCCCAGCCGCATGGTGCCGCCCATGTCGCCCTCGCCGGCGACGATGTCCATCTGCTCGGCCATGGTCGAGATGACCGGGTCGGCGGCGGCCGGGTCGAACTCGGTGGAGTTCGCGCCCTCGATGCCGGCCAGGTTGCGGGCCGCCTCGATGACCACGCACTGCAGGCCCAGGCAGAGGCCGAGCAGCGGGAGCTTGTTCTCCCGGGCGTACGTGATGGCGCCGACCTTGCCGTCCACGCCACGGTCGCCGAAGCCGCCGGGGACGCAGACCGCGTCGCAGTCGGCGAGCTGCTGCTTGGCCCCGGCCGGGGTCTTGCAGTCGTCGGAGGTGACCCACTTGATCTTGACGCGGGCCTTGTTGGCGAAGCCGCCGGCGCGCAGCGCCTCGGTGACCGACAGGTAGGCGTCGGGCAGGTCGATGTACTTGCCGACCAGCGCGACCTTCACCTCGTGGTCCGGGTTGTGCACCCGGTCCAGCAGGTCGGCCCAGACGGTCCAGTCCACGTCGCGGAACGGCAGGTCCAGCTTGCGCACGACGTACGCGTCCAGGCCCTCGGCGTGCACGACCTTGGGGATGTCGTAGATGGACGGGGCGTCCGGGCAGGCGATGACGGCGGCCTCGTCCACGTCGCACATCAGCGAGATCTTGCGCTTGATGGCGGTGGGCACCTCGCGGTCGGCGCGCAGCACGATGGCGTCCGGCTGGATGCCGATGTTGCGCAGCGCCGCGACCGAGTGCTGGGTCGGCTTGGTCTTCAGCTCGCCGGAGGGGCCGATGTAGGGCAGCAGCGAGATGTGCACGACGAAGACGTTGTCGCGGCCGACCTCGTGGCGGACCTGGCGGACGGTCTCCAGGAACGGCAGCGACTCGATGTCGCCGACCGTGCCGCCGACCTCGGTGATGACGACGTCGACGTCCTCGTGGGCCAGCCGGCGGATGCGGTGCTTGATCTCGTTGGTGATGTGCGGGATGACCTGCACGGTGTCGCCCAGGTACTCGCCGCGCCGCTCCTTGGCGATCACGGTGTTGTAGACCTGGCCGGTGGTGACGTTCGCGGAGCCGTCGAGGTCGACGTCCAGGAAGCGCTCGTAGTGGCCGATGTCCAGGTCGGTCTCGGCGCCGTCGTTGGTGACGAAGACCTCACCGTGCTGGAACGGGTTCATGGTGCCGGGGTCGACGTTCAGGTACGGGTCGAGCTTCTGCATCGTGACCCGCAGGCCCCGCGCCTTGAGCAGCGCGCCCAGGCTGGAGGCGGTGAGGCCCTTGCCGAGCGAGGAGGCGACGCCCCCGGTGACGAAGAGGTGCTTGGTCGTCGTGCCTGTGTTGTTCCGAAAGGCACTGGGCGGCATGGCCAAGAGGGGGCTCCCGTGGTCGCGTGGTGAAGAGGTGCGAATCAGCCACGCCCTGCGGTTTTCAGGGGTGCCTTCGCTGCGGTCGGGGGTGCCTTGTGACTTGCGCCGGGCCCACCGGTCCACGGGGTACCAGGCTATCAGCGACCGGGCATGGTCGCGCCCGGCCACGCTCGCGGCGCACACGTACGGCCGTCTCCCGCGGGGCGTGCGGCGCCGCACGTGACCCAGGCCACCCGTTCGGCGCAGTGCTGTCTCACCGCAGCGGCGAGCGGATCACTGCCGTGCGTCGTATCCTGCTCGGACACTCGCCACGGGCCGTCCGGCAAGGCACCACCCCCGCCCGATTTCCGGACTCGCTGCTCGGCGGAGTTTCATGGGCAGGACGGACAAGATCACACGTCCCATGGGGGGCGTCACTCCAGTTCGACGGGAGATGCACGTGGCCGGGCGCATCGAGGACTACGCACTCATCGGCGATATGCAGACCGCCGGTCTTGTGTGCCGGGACGGCACGGTGGATTGGCTGTGCCTGCCCCGCTTCGACTCACCCGCGGTCTTCGCAGGACTGCTGGGCACGGAAGAGAACGGTTTCTGGCGGCTGGGGCCCGCGCACAGCCCCGAAGGCGGGCCGCTGCCCGCCGACCGACGCCGCTACCGGGGCGACTCGCTCGTCCTGGAGTCCGAGTGGGACACCCCGCGCGGCACCGTGCGCGTCATCGACTTCATGCCGCCGCGCGAGGGCGCGGCACCGCAGCTCATCCGGATCGTGGAGGGGGTCAGCGGGCGGGTGCCGATGCGTTCGGCGCTGCGCATGCGGTTCTCCTACGGCTGGGTGGTGCCGTGGGTCCACAAGATCGACGAGCGTACGGTCGCCGTCGCCGGGCCCGACTCGGTGTGGCTCGACACGGACGCCGAGACCTACGGCAAGGACCTGACGACCTACGCGGACTTCACGGTCGGCCCGGGCGAGCGGATCGCCTTCACGATCAGTTGGCAGCCCTCGCACAGCCGCCCGCCGGGCGTGCCGGAGCCGGAGGCGGCGCTGGAGGCGACCGAGGACTTCTGGCGCGAGTGGGTCGACCACTGCACGTACCACGGCCCGTACCGGGACGCGGTGGTCCGTTCGCTGATCACGCTGAAGGCGCTCACGTACGCGCCGACCGGCGGCATCGTCGCGGCGCCCACCACCTCGCTGCCCGAGGACATCGGCGGCTCCCGCAACTGGGACTACCGCTTCACCTGGCTCCGCGACGCGGCGATCACCCTGTCCTCGCTGCTGCGCACCGGCTACCGCGAGGAGGCCCGCGCCTGGCGCGAGTGGCTGCTGCGCGCGGTGGCCGGCGACCCCGAGAACCTCCAGATCATGTACGGGATCGCGGGCGAGCGGGAGCTGGGCGAGAACGAGCTGACCTGGCTGACCGGCTACGAGAACTCGCAGCCGGTCCGGGTCGGCAACGGCGCCGCCGGTCAGCTCCAGCTCGACGTGTACGGCGAGGTCACCGAGGCGCTGCACCTGGCGCACAACACCGGCCTGGCCCGCAACGACTACGCCTCGCTGCTCCAGCTCAAGCTGATCCAGTGGGTGGAGAAGCACTGGGACGAGCCGGACGAGGGCATCTGGGAGGTGCGCGGTCCGCGCCGCCACTTCGTGCACTCCAAGGTGATGACCTGGGTCGCGGTGGACCGCACGATCAAGCTGATCGAGTCCGGTGACGTGGACGGCCCGCTGGACCGCTGGCGGCAGCTGCGCGAGACGATCCACCGGGAGGTGTGCGCCAAGGGCTACGACCCGGAGCGCAACACCTTCACCCAGTCCTACGGCTCCAAGGAGCTGGACGCCTCGCTGCTGCTGATCCCGCAGATGGGCTTCCTGCCGCCCGACGACAAGCGGGTGATCGGCACCATCGAGGCCATCCAGCGGGAGCTGGGCACCGAGGACGGCTTCATCCTGCGCTACCCGACCTCGGGCGACGACGCGGGCGTGGACGGCCTGGAGGGCGACGAGGGCGCGTTCCTGGCGTGCTCGTTCTGGCTGGCCGACGACCTGGCGATGATCGGGCGGGTCGAGGAGGCGCGGATCCTGTTCGAGAAGCTGCTCGCGCTCCGCAACGACCTGGGCCTGCTGGCCGAGGAGTGGGACTCCAAGCTCCAGCGGCAGGTGGGCAACTTCCCGCAGGCGTTCAGCCACGTCCCGCTGATCGACACGGCGCTGCGGCTGACGGCCAGCGGCGCGTACGGCGGCTGACGGAGGACACGGACGGCCGAGGGGCCACGGCAGCGGTGCCGTGGCCCCTCGTCGTGTCCGGTGGCTCAGGAGGCCGTGGTGGCCCAGGGCCGTGGTGGCCCAGGGCCGTGGTGGCCCAGGGCCGTGGTGGCCCAGGGCCGTGGTGGCTCAGAAGGCCGTCAGCGTGAGGGTCATCTCGCGCGGCGCGCCGTCCTCGATGTACGAGGCGAAGTTGGCCACGTCGTCGAAGGCGAAGCCGTACGCCTTGCCGTCGGCGGCCTCGGCGTGCAGGACGCGCGCGTAGTGGTTGGCGAGCTGTCCCTTGTAGAAGGTGCCCGCGTCGGTGGTGGGCTGGGCCGCGTGGTCGGCGAGGGTGGCGCGGTTGAGGGCGGCGCCGAGGACCGCCGCGACGGGGCCCCGCAGTCCGTCGTTGGGCGCTTGCAGGGCGCCGTGGCAGAAGAGCACGTCGCGGGTGGAGGGCTTGGCGATGGAGAACTGGGCGGGGCCCCGGAAAGTGAACTGCCCGCCGCTGACCCGGCCGGTGAAGGTGCCCCTGTTGGTGGTGACCTTCAGGTCCTTGGACGTGTACGCGTTCCAGGAGCGGTCGATGTACGGCGCGAGGTAGTTCCGGTCGAACAGCCCGGCGTCCAGGCCGTGGCTGGGGGCGATGACGCGCTTGTCGCCGACGACGAGCTTGCCGAAGCCCGGCGTACGGCCGATCTCGGAGAAGATGCGGGAGCGGGCACCGGCCTTGAGCGCCCCGGCCGTCTGGTCCCGCGCGCCGGTGAGTCGGATGGACATCGGGACGCTGAACATGTCGACCGACGTGGTGTTGCAGTGCATGCCGGCCGCGTCGTACGTGAACTCCGCGCAGTCGTGCACGATCGGGTAGTTGGGGTCGCCGGACACCCAGCCCGCGGGGTAGGCCAGCGCGGGTTTGCCGTTGCCGTCCCGTACGGCCTTGAACTTGAGCTTGGAGCCGAGCGACGCGTAGATGCGGCCGGACATCCGCGGAATCCGCAGGGTGGTGTTGCCGTTCGCGGCGAGCGGCATGGCGTAGTCGGTGAAGCCGTCCGGGCGGTTGTCGCCGAGGGCTATGGGCTTGATGTCACCTTGTGGAGTGACCCGTACCTGCTCGCCGCCGACATTGCCGACGATGTAGATCCAGACAGCCGAGTTGGCGTAGCGGCCCGTGCGGTTGACGACGTGCAGCGGCAGTCCGGCCGCGGTGGCGCCGGACGGCGCGGCACCGGCGGTGCGGGCGAACAGGCCCGCGCCGGCTCCGGCGGCGGCGGTCGCGGCGACACCGCCGATGAGGGTGCGACGGGAGATCATGCGGTGGCTCCTTGCTGTACGGAGACGGACACGTGGTCGACCAGGAGGGAGGCTCCGGGGCGTGTCGCGTCGGTGGGAGTGGCGCGGCCCGCGACGGCGTCGGGGAAGGCGCCGCCCATCGCGAGGTTGATCAGGAGGAAGTGGCCGTGATGGGTCGTCCTGGCCCACGTGGCGGCGTCCATCTGGGCGGAGCTGACGGTGTGGAAGCGCTGCCCGTCCACGGACCAGTGCAGGTACTCGGTGGGCCCGGTGCGGTCCAGTTCCAGTGCGTAGGTGTGGAAACCGGCCTGGCAGGCGGCGCCGGGGCAGACACGGGAATTGCCGATGCCCTGCGCCTCGTTGCAGGGGCCGCCGGGGTTGACGCCGCAGTGCAGCACGCCCCAGACGCGGTTGGCGCCGTTGACGTTCTCCATGATGTCGTACTCGCCGATGCCGGGCCAGTTCCAGTAGTTGCCGCGGAACTCGGCGCCGAGCGTCCAGAACGCGGGCCAGTAGCCGAGCGCCGCGTCGCCGGAGATGTTCGGCATCTGGACGCGCGCCTCGATGCGCAGCTTGCCGCGGGCCGGGGCGGCGAAGTCGGTACGGCGGGTCTCGATGCGGCCCGAGGTCCAGGTGGCGCCGTTCTTGAGGGCGGTGATCTTCAGGCGGCCCGCGCCGTCGAGCTGGAGGTTCTCGGGGCGGTCGGTGTAGGTCTGGTGTTCGCCGGTGCCCCAGTTGGCGGGGCCGCCCGGGTAGCCCTTACCGGTGTCGATGATCCAGTCGTTGGCGGACGGGCGGGAGCCCGCCGGGCCGTTGAAGTCGGTGCGCCACACTTCCTTGAACGCGGCGACCGGTGCGCCTGCCGAAGCGGTGGGCAGGGCGGGTGGCCAGGCGAGGACGAGGGCGAAGGCGGCGCCGAGCGCGCCGAGCAGGGACGCCGTTCTGGCCCGGGCCCGCTTCCTTACCGGTATTTTCGTGTTCATGACATAGCTCCTCGGCGACGTGGGGTGATGAGGAGTTCCGTGTTCACACGCGGCCTGAGAAGATGTGAGAGCGCTCTCATGCCGTGTTGGGGCACACAGTGCCGACTTCCTGCCGAGCCGTCAAGGCTTGGCAAGGGCCGACGAGTTGGCCCGAATTCAGCTACGGGGGTTCAATGGTGCATCCATCAAAAGGCGGGCGTCCGACTCTGGAAGCGGTCGCCGCACGGGCCGGCGTCTCCCGCGCCACGGTCTCCCGCGTGGTCAACGGCGGCGCCGGAGTCCGCGGCGAAGTACGCGAACGGGTCCGGCGCGCGGTCGCCGACCTCGGCTACGTACCGAACAGCGCGGCCCGCTCCCTGGTGACCCGCCGGACCGGCGCGGTCGCCGTGGTGATCGCCGAACCGGAGTCCCGGATCTTCGCCGACCCGTTCTTCGGCCGCCAACTCCGCGGTATCAGCCGGGAACTGTCGGCCGCCGACATCCAACTCCTGCTGCTCCTCCAGGAGACCCGCGCCGACTGCGACCGCGTCGGCCGCTACCTGGCCGCCGGACACGCCGACGGCGTACTGATGTTCTCGCTGCACCGCGACGACCCGCTGCCCGCGATGGCCGAGGCGTCCGGCCTGCCCACGGTCTACGGCGGCCGCCCCGGCTGGGCGGACACCGGCCACGGACCGCGCCCGCTGTACGTCGACACCGACAACCGCGACGGCGCGAGGCAGGCGGTGCGCCACCTCCGTGACCGCGGCCGCCGCCGGATCGCCGTGATCACCGGCCCGCTCGACCAGACCTCCGCCCAGGACCGCCTGGACGGCTACCGCGACGCGCTGGCCCCCGCCGTACCCGACCCCCGGCTGATCGCCGACGGCGGCTTCACCGCCCAGGGCGGCGAGCGCGCCATGGCCCGGCTGCTGGCCGCCGCACCCGACCTGGACGGCGTTTTCGTCTGCTCCGACCTGATGGCCTCCGGAGCGCTGCGGACCCTGCGGGCACACGGCCGCCGGGTGCCGGAGGACGTCGGCGTGGTGGGGTACGACGACCTGGACCCCGCGGCGTGGACGGACCCGCCGCTGACCACGGTGCGCCAGGACGTGGAGGAGATGGGCCGCCTGATGGCACGGCTGCTGCTGCGGCGCCTGGCCGCGGGCCGGACGGGGCGGGAGGCGGCCGGGGGCGAGGCGGACGAGTCGGAAGAGCCGGCTCCGGTGGTCACGCCGGCTCGGCTGGTGGTGAGGGAGTCGGGGTGAGAGGGCCGGCGAGGCGGGGGCCGGGGTGCGGGCGCCCGGGTGAAGAGGGCCGGGGTGAGGAGCCTGGCCTGCCGGGCGGCGTCCCGTCCCGGTACGTCCGGCCAGCGGACTGCGGGTAGCGTTCCCCGCCATGGGGCCGGAAGCGGAAGTCGAAGCGGTGATCACGGTACGCAGGGCACTGGAGCTGCCCGCGCTGCGGCGCGGGCTGCCCGAGGTGCTGGCCGGTGAGGACCGTCTCGACCGCGCCGTGCGCTGGGTGCACGCGGGCGAGGTGCCGCACATCGCCTCCCTGCTCAAGGGCGGTGAGCTGCTGCTGACCACCGGCCTGGGCCTGGGCACCCGCCCCTCCGAGCAGCGCGCCTTCGTCCGTGAGCTGGCCGACCGGGAGATCGCCGCCCTCGTGGTGGAGCTGGGTTCCCGCTTCGAGGCGCTGCCGTCCGCCGTCGTGGACAGCGCGCGGGCCTGTGGCCTGCCGCTGGTGCAACTGCACCGCGAGGTCCCGTACGTCACCGTCACCGAAGAGATCCACACCGAGCTGGTCAACAGCCACTACCTGCTGCTGCGGCAGGCCGACGAACTCCTGCGCAGTTGTACGGACGTCCTGCTGCGCGGCGGCGGCGCCCCTGAGGTGCTGCGGCGGCTGGCCGCCTTCACCGGCAACCCGCTCTGCCTGGAGACCCCCGACGGCAGTCCCCTGTACGCGGCGGGCCCGGACGGCGGCGGGGCAGCGGACGCCGATCCCCTCCAGGCGTGGGAGGGCCTGCGGGAGACCGGACTGCGGGTGGACGTACCCGGCGGCGGGCCCGGTCCCGACGCCGTACGCGCCCGCCTGGTCCTGCTGCCCGTCAACGCGCCCGTCGCGCCGGTGCACCGGATCGCCGCCGAGCGCGCCGCCGACCTGCTCGCCGTCGTGATGCTCCAGTCCCGGCAGGAGGAGGTGCTGGCCGCGCGCGGCCGCGGTGACTTCCTGGCCGATCTGGCGGAGGGCCGGATCACCGCGGGCGAGGCCCCTGCCCAGGCCCGCCTGCTGGGGTTCCGGCCGGGCGGCGAACCGATCCTTCCCGTGGTCATGCGGCTGCCCTCCCAACTGCCCGCACCGGGCAGTTGGGCCGTACTGGCCCGCGCCCTGCGGGAGGAGCTGGCCGCGCTGGGCGTACCCGTCCTGCTCGGTGTACGTCCCGTCGAAGGCCGGGTGCCGCTGCTCGTCGCGCTGCGCGCGGGCCAGGACCGTACGGCCGTCGCCGACCGGGTCGCCGAGGCCCTGCGCGCGGGGGTCGAACGGGCCGGGGCGGACTCCCCGGCAGCGCGGCGCCCGGTGGTCGTGGTCGGCACGGCGGGCGACTGGCCTGCGGCGGGCCCCGGGCTGCGGCACGCGACGGAGGCAGCCGCCGCCGCGCAGGGCCTGCCGGAGCAGCCCTGGCACGACGCACGCCGGCTCGACATCGAGCTGCTGCTGTGGCGGATGCGCGAACACGGCGAACAGGGCGTGCTGACGGACTTCGTGGACCGTGCCGTCGGGCCGCTGCTCGTCCACGACCGGTCCGCCCGCCAGCCGCTGCTGCCGACCCTGGAGGCGTACCTGGCCAGCGCGGGCCGCAAGGCGGAGACGGCACGCGACCTGAACGTCAACCGGCAGACGCTCTACGACCGGCTGGCCCGCATCGCCCAGCTGCTGGGCACCGACCTGGACGACCCGCAGACGGTCCTCGGGCTACGGCTGGCCCTGCGGGCCAGGAGGCACACGGAACGGGGGTGATAGCGTCCCCAGGGATGCTCGCTCAGGCCCGCAGCGTCTCGGCTGCCGTGCCGACGCCCAGGGCCAGCAGGACGCCGCCGGTACCGCGCTCCAGATTGCGGTGCACCCGGGGCCGCCGCAGCCAGCGGAGCAGCCGCCCGGCACCCACCGCCACCAGCAGCAGCCAGCCCGCCGCGATCACCGCGTCGATGACGCCGAAGAGCAGGGTCACCCCCAGCACCGAGCGGTCCTGCGGGAGGAATTGCGGGACGACCGCGACGAAGAAGATGCCGACCTTGGGGTTGAGCAGGCAGCTGTAGAGGCCCTGCCGGAACGCCTGCGTCGGCCGGACCGCCGTGGTATCCGTGTCGTACGCGGGGTCCGTCGTGCCCTCGTCGCCGCTCTCCCCTGCCGGGCCCGTGCCACCGGCGGCCGCCCGCCGGTACGTCCACAGGGCCTGCGCCCCCAGGAGCACCAGATAGGCCGCGCCCACCAGCCGTACGGCCATGAAGGCGGCGTCCCAGCGTTGCAGAGCGGCCGCCAGTCCCGCGGCGGCGGCGACGGCCCAGGCCAGCGAGCCCGCCGCGGAGCCGAGCGCGGAGGCGGCTCCGGCGCGTCTGCCGCCGCGCAGGCAGTTGCGGAGCACCAGCAGGGTGTCCGGCCCGGGGGCCATCGTCACCAGCAGGGCGAAGAGCGCGAAGCCGAGAAGCGCAGCCGTCACAGCGGCCTCCTGTCGTACGGGGCGTGCCTGGCCGCGGGCGATGTGAAGATCGCGCGCGGTGCCGGGCGACTCTACCCACCGCCGGTCTGCGGAGGCGCTCCGATTTCCGGACGGCGAAGGCCGGACGTCAAGGACCGGACGGCGAAGGCCGGACGCCAGGGCCGGACGCCCGGCTCCGAGCGCCCCGTCCCGGTCGCTCAGCGCTCCCGCCGCTGCATCAGCTCGTCGTACACGCTCAGCACCTGCGCGACCGTGGCGTCCTCGGTCGGCCAGCCCGCGGCCTGCGCGCGCCCGGCGGCGGCGAGCGTGTCCCGGCGGGCGGGATCGGCCAGCAGGTCCAGGACGGTGCGGGCGAGGGCCGCCGCGTCGCCGTACGGGACCAGTTCGGCGGCGTGGCCGACCAGTTCACGGGTGCCGCCGACGTCGGTGGCCACCAGCGGGACACCGGCCCGCAGCGCCTCCTGGGCGATCAGCGAGCGGGCCTCCCAGCGGCTGGGCAGCACCAGCAGGTCGGCGGCGGCGAGGAGTTCGGGCACGTCGCCGCGGCGGCCGAGCAGCCGTACCGGCAGGTGCTCGGCGTCGATACGCCGCTGGAGCATCTCACGCTGCCCGCCCTCCCCCGCCACCGCGACCATCGGCTGCGGGTCCAGGGCGCACCAGGCGTGCGCGGCGTCCAGCAGGAAGTCGTGCCCCTGGTGCGTCTCCAGGCGGCCGACGACGAGGATCAAGGGGCGGTCCACGGCACCCAGTTCGGCACGCTGCTTGTGGGCGGGGCGGTCCTCGGCCGTCAGCGGGCGGCCGCCCGACCGGGGAGCCGGGATGGCGACGGGGGCCAGGCGCGCGTCCCGGGCGCCGCGTTCGCGTGCCCGGTCCACCAGGTCCGAGCACGCGCCCAGGACGACCGCGGCGGTCCGCGCCACCCGCCGTTCCAGGAGCTGGACCAGACGGGCCCGCGGCCCGTCCGTGTGCGCCTTGGTGTGCCAGGTGACGACGAGGGGGACGCGGCGGCTCCGCTGGCCCTGGAGGGCCATCGCGGCGCGCAGGCCCGCCCGCAGGCCGTGCGCGTGCACGAGGTCGGCGTCCCCGCAGGCGGCCCGCAGCGACGTGACGCTCGCCGGGTCGGCGCGCGGCGGGACCGGCACGAACCGCGCGCCCGCGTCCGTGTAGTCGTACGTGTCCTCGGCGTCGGGCGGGGCGCACACCGTCACCCGGACCCCGCGCGCCACCAGCCCGGCGGCCAGCGAACGCACATGGGCGGCGCTGCCCGCGCTGCCACGGCCCAGCACCTGGACCGTGCGCAGCGGCGACGGTCCGTGCGGCGGGGCCGGGGTGCTGGTCACGTGGGCGGTGCTCCTGGGGTCGGTGGCGGGCCTGGCGGCGCGCCGCGGCGTCCGGCTCCGCCCGGGGCAGGCGCCGGTACGGGGGGGGGCGCGGTCGCGCAGCTGTACGCGCTGCGCCCCCAGGATGCCAGCCCGCGCCGTGGATCCGGGACCGCCGACGAGCCGTTCCAAGGGCACACATCGCCCATACACCCATCTGACCACCCATATGGGCGACAAACCACCCACTCCGTCGGCCCAGCGGCAGTGACCTGACGCGGGGTCCGGCCGTTACGCGCCGCCGGACGTGGCCGCCCGGCCGACCCGGTCACCGGCCACCGCGGCTCCGACCAGGGCGGCGGCGTGCACGGCCAGCCCCGCGCGGCCGCACCCGGCGGCGACGGCGAGGCCGAGTCCGGCGCCCAGGGCGTGGGCGCCCGCGTCGCCGATCATGGTGCGCTCCCCCAGGTCGTCCGCGAGGACCGCCGCCGCGGCCCCCGCGGGCGCCGCGGCCAGGGCTCCCGCGGGGCCGCGCCGCAGCAGCCCGGGCGCCGACGCGGCGAGCGTGGCCAGCGCCGCCCGGCCCGGCCGTACGTCCACCAGGTTCACGGCGTGCGCGGCGCCCGCGATCACCACCCCGGCGAGCGCCTTGTCCAGCGGCCGCTCCTTGAGCAGCGCGCCGGCGGCCAGCCCGGCCGCGCCGATCCCGAACAGCTTCACCGCGCCGCTGGTCAACTCCCCGTCCCGCAGGGCCGACAGGTGGGCCCGGAAGCCGCGCCGGGTGTCACCCGCCGCGGCAAGGTCGTCGTACGTACCGCAGCCCCCGGCCGCCAGGACGGCCAGCGCTGCCGCCGTGCGCGTACGGGCGGACAGTCCCGGCGCGGTCACGGCGGCGAGCGCGGTGCCCGCCACGGTGGCGGGTCCGCTGTACAGGCCGACCGTGCGGCCCGCGTGGTTCGTACGCTCCCAGCGCCCGCGCCCACCGGGCGGCCGGCGCCGCACCTGTCCGTACACGACCCGCGTGACACCTGCCGCGACGGCGAACGGCAGGCCCTTGCGCAATGTTCCGATCATGATCGGCAGCGTAGGGCGGCCGGGCGGCGTGGCGTACGCCGGGCCGGTGCGTCCGTACGGCTCCGGGGGCCGGCCCCTGCTTCCGGCCCCGGTTGTCGGCCCTCAGCCGTCAGCCCTCGGCCGTCCGCCCTCGCCTCAGCGTCCCGCGCGGGCCGTCTCCAGGAGTTCCTCCGCGTGCGCCCGCGCCGTCTCGGAGTCCTCCTGCCCGGCGAGCATCCGGGAGAGTTCGCGCACCCGGTCCTCGCCCTCCAGGACCGTGACCCCGCTGCGGGTCACCGAACCGTCGTGGGTCTTCTCCACGAGCAGTTGCCGGTCGGCGAAGGCCGCCACCTGCGGGAGGTGGGTGACGACCACGACCTGGGCCGACCGGGCCAGGCGGGCGAGCCGGCGGCCGACCTCCACGGCGGCCTTGCCGCCGACGCCCGCGTCCACCTCGTCGAACAGATAGGTCGGTACGGGGTCGGAACCGGCGAAGACCACCTCGACCGCGAGCATCACCCGGGAGAGTTCACCACCCGAGGCGCCCTTGGCGATGGGGCGGGGCGGCGTGCCGGGGTGCGGGGCGAGGAGGAGTTCCACCTCGTCGGCGCCGGTGGGGCCGTAGGCCACCGTTCGGCCGCCGACCTCGATGCCGTCGCTCTCGTCGGCGGTCTCCGGCAGCCCCGTCTGGCTGATCTGGACGCTGACCCGGGCGTGCGGCATGGCCAGCTCGGCCAGCTCGGCCGTCACCGCGTCGGCGAATCGCTTCGCCGACGCCGCTCGGGCGTCGGTCAACGCCTGCGCCAGCTCGCCCAGTTCCGCGCGGAGCGCGTCCCGCTCCGCCGCCAGTTCGCCGATCCGGTCGTCGTCGCCGTCCAGCTCGGCGAGGCGGGCCGAGCCCTCCTCGGCCCAGGCCAGCACGGCGGCGATGTCCGCGCCGTACTTGCGCGTCAGGTGCGTGAGCGCGGCCCGGCGCTCCTCGACGGCGGCCAGCCGCAGCGGGTCCGCGTCCAGTCCGTCCGCATAGCTGGCCAGTTCGCCGGCCACGTCCGCCATCAGGATGCCGATCTCGCCCAGCCGCTCGGTGAGCGCGGACAGCGCCGGGTCGTGGCTGCGTACGGCGTCCAGTGCCCGGTGTGCGCCCGCGACCAGGGTGCTGGCGTCGACGGCCTCCAGGTCCTCGGGGTTTCCGGCGAGCGCGGCGTGCGCGGCCGACGCGGCCGACGCCAGTGCCTCGGCGTGGCCGAGCCGTTCGGCCTCGGCGGCCAGCTCGGTGTCCTCGTCCGGCTGCGGTTCGACCCCGGCGATCTCCTCCAGGCCGAAGCGCAGCAGGTCGGCCTCCTGGGCCCGTTCGCGGGCCCGGGTGGTCAGCTCGTCCAGTTCGGCGGCGACGGCGCGCAGCCGCCGGTACGCGGCGGTGTACTTGGCGAGCGGTACGGACACCGCGTCGCCCGCGTAGCGGTCCAGTGCCTGCCGCTGCCGGGCCGGGCGCAGCAGACCCTGCTGGTCGGTCTGGCCGTGCACGGCCACCAGGTCGTCCGCCAACTCGCCCAGCAGCCCGACCGGGACGGAACGGCCGCCGACATGGGCGCGGGAGCGGCCTTCGGCCGAGACCGTGCGGCTGATCAGCAACGTCCCGTCGTCCAGCTCGGCACCCGCCTCCTCGGCGCGCACCGCGGCCGGTGCCGCCGGTCCCACCGTTATGCGGCCCTCCACGACCGCCGATTTGGCTCCGATCCGCACCAGGGCGGGGTCGGCGCGCCCGCCGAGCAGCAGCCCGAGGCTGGTGACGACCATGGTCTTGCCCGCGCCCGTCTCGCCGGTCACCGCCGTGAAACCCGGCGACAGCTCGACGACGGCATCGTCAATGACGCCCAGGGACCTGATCCGCATCTCCTCCAACACGGATACGACCTTACGAGGTCCCGGGCCCGCCCCGCGACGGCCTCCCCTCCCCTTACCGCTCCGCCCTGCGGAAAACCCCACCACAGGACGGATGTTTTCCTCAGGGCGCTGCCCCCGCCCCGCCTGTCACGCTGAGGAAGAGGACACGATCGGAAGGGGGCCGCATGGTCGGCGGAGCGGCGGTGGACGGCGGGGCGGAGCCCGGGGCCGGGTCCGGGGCTCCTGCCCACGGCGGTCCGGCAGGCGGCAGCGGGGCCGCTGCGGGCCGGCGCGGCGGCAGGCGCCGAAGATCCGGAGGGCGCCCTTCCGGACGCCGCCGGAGGACGTTCCGCCGGACGCCGCGGCCGACGACCATCTGAACCATCGCACCACGGGGGAACCACCATGACCGAACAGCCACCCGAACAGCCACTTGAGCAGCCGCCCACCCGGCGGGCCGCCCTCCTGCTGGCCGCCACCGCCCTGGTCACCGTCTGCGCGCCGTCCGCCGGAGCCCGTGCGGCACGTACGCCGGGCGGCGGTGCGGCACGGCCCGCCGCACGGCATCCGGCTTCTCTGGAGGGCGTGTGGCGGATGGACGGGTACGGCACCCTCGTCACGATCGACAGCCGACGGCTGCGTACGTACGAGACCACGGCCGTCAGCTGTCTCCCCGGCTCCGCCGACGGTGTCCGTACGGGGCCGCCGGACGCCGCCGGCCGGGTGGAGTTCGCCGTGCCGGACGCGGCGCGCGTCACGGTCGCGCCGCACAGCCCCGGCGTGGCCCGCCTGAGCATCCAGGACAATGTCGGGTACCGCACACTCCACCGGATCGCCGCGCTGCCCGCCCGCTGTCACCGGCGCCCGGCGAAGGACCCCCGTACGGTCTTCGACGTCTTCTGGCACACCTACGCCGAGAACTACCCGTTCTTCGCCGCCAAGGGGACCGACTGGGCCGCCGTCCGCGCCCGGTACCGTCCGCGGGTCACGGCGCGGACCACCGACGACGAGCTGTTCGCCGTGCTGCGCGGGATGATCGAACCGCTCCACGACGGGCACACCAACCTCTCCGCGGGCCCCGGCCGGGTGTACGCGGGGGCGCGGCCCGGGACGACCGCCCCCACCCCCGCGCTCCTGAGGCAGGTGGACGCGGCGGTCGCGGCCGCTCTCGGCCGGGACGTCACCCTGCGCCGGTGGGCCGGGGGTGCGCTCTCCTACACCGACCTCCCCGGCCGGCTCGGCTACCTCCGCATCACGTCCTTCCACGGCTACACCGACCAGGACGATCACGAGAGCGATGTCGCGGAGCTGGACCGCGCGTTGGACGCCGTGTTCACCCCGGGCCGTACGTCCGGGCCGAGGGCCCTGCGCGGCCTCGTCGTCGACCTGCGGCTGAACGGCGGCGGATCGGACCGGCTGGGTCTGCGCGTCGCCTCCCGCCTGACGGGCCGCCCGTATCTCGCGTACCGCAAACACGCGCGCAACGACCCCGCCGACCCGCGGAAATTCACCCCCGCCCAGCCCGCACGGGTACGTCCGCACGACGGCCCCCGCTACACGGGTCCGCTCGCGCTGCTGACCGGTCCGCTCACGATCAGCGCGGGCGAGACCTTCGCCCAGGCCCTGCTCGGCCGTGCCCCCGCGCCGGTCCGCATCGGGGAGAACACCCAGGGCGTCTTCTCCGACACCCTGGACCGCGCCCTGCCGAACGGCTGGAGGTTCGCGCTGCCCAACGAGGAGTTCCTGACCGCGGAGGGCCGCACGTTCGACGGGACGGGCATCCCGCCGACTGTCCGCGTCCCGGTCTTCGCCGCCGAGGACCTGGCGGCCCGCCGCGACCCGGCCCTGTCCCGTGCCCGAGCCCTCCTGGCCGCCGGCCACCCGATGTCATGACCCGGGCTGCGAGGGGCGGCGGATCGCCCTGCACGTTCATCGCGTTACTGGCGGCCCTCTCCGTCCCGTTCTGGGTGGCCGGTGCGGTCTTCGACCTGTCCGGTGCGCTGCCCATGGGCATGCCGCTGACCGCGTTCCAGTTCGTCCTGCCGGTGGCGGTGGCCTCGCTCCTGCTCTTCCGCGAGGAGGGCGGGCACGGGGTGCGACGGCTGGTGCGGCGGACGTTCGCGGTGCGCGGTGCGGCGCGGCCCGGCTGCTGGGCGCTGCCCGTGCTCCTGCTGCCCGCCCCGTTCCTCGCGACGTACGGACTGCTGTCGGCGGCCGGAGCACCGCCCACCGGGCCGCACTCCCCGCTCGTCCGTGCCGCTGCTCCTCGTCCTGTACTTCTTCGCCGCCGCTGCCGAGGAGGCGGGGTGGACGGGATATCTGCTGCAACCGCTGCGGGAGCGGTGGGGCACGCTCGGCGCGGGCCTGGTCATCGGCCTGGTGTGGGCGGCCTGGCACCTTGTCGCACACACCCAGGCGGGCCGTTCCGCCGCGTGGACAGCCGGTCAGGTGCTCGGCTCGGTCGCGGTGCGGGTCCTGATGGTGCGGCTGTACGACAGCTCCGGCGGGATCGTGCCGACCGCCGTCGCGGTGCACACCACGATCAACGTCGCCGAGTCGGTGTTCCCCGGCTGGACCGACCACGCCGCACCCGCCCTGGTCCTAGGCGTCAGATTCCCGCCTGCCGCGCGACTCCCCCAGCTACCGCTGGGGGACCCCAGCACGCACGCTCTCCCCCACGCCTGAACGGCGCGGGGGGACCCCGTCATTGTCGGGCTCTTCCCGGTACACCCAGTACCGGGAAGACCCTCCGCCTTGCGATCGGCTCGGCTTCCGAAAGGCAGATCCGAAGAGCCGAGCCGTGGCGAAGCGACGTGCACCAGACGCCGCGCGGCCCGCCCTCCGGGCGGAACGACGGGAAGGTGACGACAGGGCTCGGCGGCCGTGTCGCTCGCGGCCGCGCTCATGACGCTCCTCGGGCCCGGAGCCGCGGCCGTACGCCCGCTCCGGGCCCGGGACGAGCCGGTGCCGGTCCGCGCTGCCGCGGAACCGATATCCGTCCGCGCCGCCGCGGCTACTGCGGTGCGCCGCGCCAGCCCGCCACCGGCAGGGCGAACTTGGCCACCAGACGATCGGTGAAGGAGGCGTGATGCAGACGGGCGAGGCGTACCGGGGTGGCGCCGCGGCGGACCTCCACCCGCGCGCCCGCGGGCAGTTCGACGCTGCGGCGGCCGTCGCACCACAGCACGCCGTGCGGCGTCTTGGGCTGCACCTCGACGGCCAGCACCGAGTCCGGCGAGGTGACCAGCGGCTTGGCGAACAGCGCGTGGGCGCTGATCGGCACCATCAGCAGGGCCTCGACCTCGGGCCAGACCACCGGGCCGCCCGCCGAGAAGGCATAGGCGGTGGAGCCGGTCGGGGTCGCGCACACGACACCGTCGCCGCCGAAGCGCGAGACGGGCCGCCCGTCGACCTCGGTGACGACCTCCAGCATGCGCTCCCGCGCGGCCTTCTCGACGGACGCCTCGTTCAGGGCCCAGTCGGTGTGCGCGATGCTGCCGTTGTTGCGCACCAGGACGTCGATGGTCATCCGCTCCTCGACCTCGTAGGAGCGGGTCACGACCCGGTCGACGACCTTGTCCAGGTCGTCCCGCTCGGCCTCCGCGAGGAAGCCGACCCGGCCGAGGTTGACGCCGAGCATCGGCACGCCGGACGTACGGGCGAAGTCCGCGCCGCGCAGCAGTGTCCCGTCCCCGCCGAGGACCACCAGCAGTTCGCAGCCCTCGGCCGCGCACTGCTCGGACTCGACGCGGACCACGGACGCCGGCAGCGGCAGGTCCGCCGCCTCCTCGGCCAGGACCCGTACGCCGATGCCGCTGCGCAGCAGCCCCTGGACGACGAGTTCGGCGCTGCGGACGGCCGCGGGGCGGCCGGTGTGCGCCAGCAGGAAGACGGTGCGCTGCCCGGACGGCTCCGGGCCGCCCGGGGACGGTGCGGTACAGGTGGTGCGCGAGCCGGCTGTCTCAGCCGCTCCGGATGTTTCAGAACTGGTCAACGGGGCCCCTCCGCCACTGCTCGGTCGACGTCCGCCGGGTCGAGTGCGTCCGCCCCGGCGCGCAGCCACAGAAAGTACTCGACATTGCCGGAGGGCCCGGGCAGCGGGCTGGCGGTCACCCCGGCCACCCCCAGTCCCAGCGCGGCGGCCCGCTCGGCGACACCGCGTACCGCCTCGGCCCGCAGGTCGGCGCTGCGCACCACTCCGCCGCTGCCGAGACGCTCCTTGCCGACCTCGAACTGCGGCTTGACCATCAGCACCAGGTCGGCGTCGGGCGCCGCGCAGCGGACGAGGGCGGGCAGCACCAGACCCAGCGGGATGAAGGACAGATCGCCGACGACGAGGTCGACGGGCTCGCCGTCGATCTGCTCCAGCGTCAGCTCGCGCACGTTGGTGCGGTCCTTGACGGTGACCCGGTCGTCGCTCTGCAACGACCAGGCGAGCTGCCCGTACCCGACGTCCACGGCGACGACGTGTCCCGCGCCGGCCCGCAGCAGGACGTCGGTGAAGCCGCCGGTGGAGGCGCCCGCGTCGAGCGCGCGGCGGCCCGTCACCTTCAGGCCGCGGGGTTCGAACGCGGCGAGGGCCCCGGCCAGCTTGTGGCCGCCGCGTGAGACGTAGTCCGGATCGCTGTCGTCGTCGCGCACGACCAGGGCCGCGCTGGTCTCCACCTGGGTGGCGGACTTGGTCGCCGTCGTTCCGCCGACGGTCACCCGCCCCGCGGCGATCAGCTGGCTCGCGTGCTCGCGGGAACGGGCCAGCTTGCGGCGCACCAGCTCCGCGTCGAGTCGGCGTCGTGCCACTCCTGCCACCTGTGGTTCAGCTCCTGTTGTCGTACGTTGCGGACGGCTGCGGGGACGGGGCCGCGCCGGACGGGCCGGCGGGCCCGGGGCGCCGGTCGAGCGCGGCCAGCGCGTCGCGTAGTCCCCGGTGCACATCCTCGTACACCTCCAGGTGCCCGCTCGCGGCGAGGTGGTCGGCGTCGGCCAGGCGCCGGAGCTGGGCGTCGACCGCGGCGTCCCCGGTGGGCGTCACCGCGACACCCAGCGGCTGCGGCCCGGCGGGCCCGGCACCGTCCCGCTCCGGCCCGGCGCCGCCCCGATCCGGTCCGTCCGGCCCGGCACCGCCGCGCTCAGACCGGTCCCGGCCGTCCGGGCCACCGGAACCAGGCCCGTCCGGCACCCGCTCGTCCGGTACCCCGCCGCCCACCGGCTCCTTCGGCTCTTCCATGCCTCGACGCTACCTCGAACCGCCCGCCGACCGGGCCACCGCCCGCCCGTCCCGTACCGGCGTATCGTCGATCTCGATGGCAACCCTCGAAGAGTGCCGCGCCGCCCTCGGCCGGCTCGCACAGAACCTGTCCACCGCCGACGGCGACGTCCGGAGCGCGGCCGCCTTCGACCGTTCGCTGAGCTGCCGGATCACCGACCTGGACGTCACCTTCACCGGCCGGCTGGCGAACGGCACCCTGGAGGACGTCACGAACGTCCCCGGGCCGCCGCCCGAACGCGCCCAGATCCGCCTGGCCATGCGCGGCGACGACCTGGTCGCCATGGTCGACGGCAAACTGCACTTCGCCAAGGCGTGGGGCAGCGGCCGGGTCAAGCTGGAGGCGGGCTTCCGCGACCTGCTGCGCCTGCGGTCGCTGCTCTGACGGTGGCCGCGGGCCTCTGACCGTGGCCACCGCCCGGCCCCTCGCCCGTACGCCTCAGACCCCGGCCCGCGCCTTGCGCGCCGCCGGCACCACCAGCGGCGTACCCGTCTCCGGGTCGTCGATGACCTGGCACTTCAGGCCGAAGACCCGCTCGACGAGGTCCGCCGTGACGACCTGTTCCGGCGGTCCTTCGGCGACGATCTCGCCCGCCCGCATCGCGATCAGGTGCGTGGCGTAGCGCGCGGCGTGGTTGAGGTCGTGCAGGACGGCGACGAGGGTGCGGCCCTGCTCCTCGTGGAGTTCGGCGCACAGGTCCAGCACCTCGATCTGGTGCTGGATGTCGAGGTAGGTGGTCGGCTCGTCCAGCAGGAGCAGCGGTGTCTGCTGGGCGAGGGCCATCGCGATCCACACGCGCTGCCGCTGCCCGCCGGAGAGTTCGTCGACGTAGCGTTCGGCCAGTTCGCCGACGCCGGTCGCGTCCATGGACTCCCGTACGATCCGCTCGTCCTCGCCCGACCACTGGCGCAGCAGTCCCTGGTGCGGGTAGCGGCCGCGCGCGACCAGGTCGGCGACGGTGATGCCGTCGGGCGCGATGGAGGACTGCGGGAGCAGCCCGAGGGTGCGGGCGACCTTCTTGGCGGGCAGCGAGGAGATGGCCGCGCCGTCCAGCAGTACGGAGCCGGCGGCGGGCTTGAGCATCCGCGACAGCGCGCGCAGCAGCGTGGACTTGCCGCAGGCGTTCGGTCCGACGATGACCGTGAAGGACTGGTCCGGTATGGCCACCGAGAGGTCCTCGGCGATGACCCGCTGGTCGTAGGCGAGGGTCACGTTCTCGGCCGTGAGACGGCTCACTGCGTTGCTCCTTGTAGCGGTCTGCGGCGCGGGGGCCTGGGGCGGCTCGGTCGGTGTGGCGGGGGCCGGAGCGGAAGCGGTGGCCGTTGCGGGCCGCCGTGCGGCGTCCTGCGGGCTCATATCCGTCCCGCCTTGCGTTCGGAGGCCAGCAGCCACAGCAGGTAGCTGCCGCCGAGCAGTCCGGTCAGCACGCCCACCGGGAGCTGGTCGGCGCCGAAGATCTGCTGCGAGAGCCAGTCGGCGGTGACCAGGAGGGCGGCGCCCATGAGGGCGGCGGGCAGCAGGTTGGGGCCGGGCGAGCGGGTCAGCCGGCGGGCCAGTTGCGGGGCGGTCAGCGCGAGGAAGGCGATCGGCCCGGCCGCCGCGGTGGCGGCGGCGACCAGCAGGACGGCCGCCGCCAGCAGGACGACGCGTACCCGGTTGACCTGGACGCCCAGGGCGTACGCGGCGTCGTCGCCCATCTCCAGCATCCGCAGCGGCCGCCCGTACAGCAGCGACAGCGGGATCAGGACGGCGCAGACGATCGCCAGCGGCCAGACCTGGTCCCAGTCCCGGCCGCTGAGGGTGCCGGTCATCCAGGTGACGGCCTGGGTGGCCTCGACGATGTTCGCCTTGGTCATCAGGTACAGGACGATCGCGTAGAGCATCGCGGCGGCGCCGATGCCGACGAGCACGAAGCGGTAGCCGTGGATGCCGCCCTTCCACGCCAGCAGGAAGATCGCCAGCCCGGTGACGATGCCGCCGGCGACCGAGCCGGCCGCGATGGCGAAGGTACCGCCCTGGAAGAAGACGATGACGAGCAGCGCGCCGACCGTCGAGCCCTGGGAGAAGCCGAGCACGTCGGGGCTGCCGAGCGGGTTGCGGGAGACGGCCTGGAAGACCGCGCCGGCGACCCCGAAGGCGGCGCCGACCAGCAGTCCGACCAGGACCCGCGGCAGCCGCAGGTCGTTGACGATGAACTCCTGTGCCGTGGTGCCGGACCCGGTGAGGGTGGCGAGGACGTCCCCCGGCCCCATCGGGAAGTCGCCGGTGCCGATCAGCAGCACGCTCGCGAACAGGGCCACGGCCGCCAGCAGCAGGGAGACGACGAGGGTCCGTACGTCCAGGCGTACGGACAGCCCGCCGGCGGTGCGGACCGCCCGCACGGACCCGCCGGTCTGCCCGGCGGCGGCCCGGCCGGTGGCCGCGGAATCGTTCCGGCCGGTGTCGGTCTTGACGGTGGAACTCACAGCTGGGCCATCCTCCGACGCCGTACGAGGTAGATGAAGACCGGGCCGCCGACGACGGCGGTCACGATGCCGACCTGGATCTCGCCGGGCCGCGCCACGACGCGCCCCAGGACGTCGGCGCCGAGCAGCAGGACCGGCGACAGGACCGCCGAGTACGGCAGGATCCACCGCAGGTCGGGGCCGGTGACGGCGCGGACGACGTGCGGGACCATCAGGCCGACGTAGACGATCGGGCCGCAGGCGGCGGTCGCGCCGCCGCACAGCAGGGTGACGGCGATCATCGCCAGCACCCGGGTGCGGGTCAGCCGGGCACCCAGGGCCCGCGCCTGGTCGTCGCCGAGCGCGATGGCGTTCAGGGGGCGTCCGACGGCGAGCGCCAGGACGGCACCGATCAGGAGGAACGGCGTGACCTCCCGCACGGTGTCCATGGTGGCGGAGGCCAGCGAGCCGACCGTCCAGAAGCGCATCCGGTCCAGCGCCGCGGTGTCCAGGAGGTTGACGGCGTTGATGTAGCCGATCAGGACGGCGGACAGGGCGGTGCCGGCCAGCGCCAGCCGTACGGGGGTGGCGCTGCGGGTGCCGCCGAGCACGTACACGGCGACCGAGACGACCGCGGCGCCGAGGAAGGCGAACCACACGTACCCGGTCAGTGAGGTGATCCCCAGAAAGCTGATGGCGGAGACGACGGCCGCCGAGGCGCCCGCGTTGATGCCGAGGACGCCGGGGTCGGCGAGGGGGTTGCGGGTCAGTGCCTGCATCACGGTGCCGGCCAGGCCCAGGGCCGCGCCGGCCAGCAGGCCGAGGAGGGTGCGCGGCAGGCGGACGTCCCGTACGACCACGTCGGTGTCGTCACCCGTGTAGTGGAAGAGGGCGTGCCATACCTGGTCGAGGGGTACCTGTTTCGCGCCGACGGCGATACCCAGGGCGGCCACGACCACCAGTGCGCCGACGGAGGCGACGAGCCCCGCCGAGCGAGTGATCTGCCGCCGCCGCGGAGCCGCGGGGGCGTTTGCTTCGGGGGGACTGTCAACCAACACGGGAGTTAGGTTAGCCTACCCTCACGATCAGACATCAAGTCGTTCTGCAGGGCCTTTTACCGGCCCTTTGCCGTCCGGCCTGAAGTCCGTCCGAAAACGCACTGAAGACCGTGAACGACCGGCTGAAGTCCCGTCAAGCCCTGACGGCCGTGCCGAGGCCCAGCCCAGAGAGAAGCGCATCGACCATGAGCACCCCCCGTAGCGTATCCCTGTCCCGACGCGGCGTTCTCGCCGCCGGTGGCGCCGTCGGCATCGGCGCCCTGCTGGCCGCCTGCGGAGGCGGCAAGGACTCGGGCGCGCAGGGGAACGTCAAGGGCGGCGCCTGGTCCTTCACGGACGACCGCAAGAAAAAGGTCTCGCTCGACCACACGCCGCAGCGCATCGTCGCCTTCACCGGCACCGCGGCCGCGCTGTACGACTTCGGCATCGACAAGCAGATCGTCGGCGTCTTCGGTCCGACCAAGCTCAAGAACGGCAAGCCGGACGCACAGGCCGGCGACATCGACGTGGACCGCCTCACCATCATCGGCAACGCGTACAACCAGTTCGCGGTCGAGAAGTACGCGGGCCTCGACCCCGACCTGCTGATCACCAACATGTTCGAGCCGGGCGCCCTGTGGTTCGTGCCGGAGGAGAGCAAGGACAAGATCACCAAGCTGGCCGAGACGGTGGCGATCACCGCGTCCCGCACCCCGCTGGTGAAGATCATCGAGCGGTACGCCGAACTGGCGCAGTCCCTCGGCGCCGACCTGAAGGCCAAGAAGGTCACCGACGCCAAGGCCCGCTTCGAGAAGGCCGCCGCCGAGCTGCGCAAGGCCGCCAAGTCCAACCCGGTCCGGGTGCTCGCCTGTTCCGGCAGCGCCGACCTCTTCTACGCCTCCAACCCCGGCATCAACTCCGACATCATGTACTTCAAGTCGCTGGGCGTGGACATCATCGTCCCCGACAACCTGGACAAGGGCGGCTACTTCGAGAACCTGAGCTGGGAGAACGCCGACAAGTACCCGGCCGACGTGCTCATGCTCGACAACCGCACCTCCGCCCTCCAGCCCAAGGACCTGGCCGCCAAGCCCGCCTGGAACAAGCTGCCCGCCGTCAAGGCCGGACAGGTCACGGGCTGGTCCAGCGAGCCGCGCTTCTCCTACGCGGGCGCCGCACCGCTGATGGAAGAACTCACCAAGGTCATCCAGAACGCCAAGAAGGTCGCCTGACGCACGCCGTGGCCGGCCGCCGCACCGGCCGGCCACGGCGACCGCGCCGCAGCGCCCGCCCCCACCGCAGTCACCGAGTCACGGTTCCGGGAGGTTCCTCCGCATGACCACGACCGCCGCACCCGCCACCACCCCGTTCCGCTTCTTCGACGTGCACGTCGTGCGCACCCGTCGGCTCAGCCCCTCCATGGTCCGGATCACCTTCGGCGGCGAACGGCTCGACGAGATGGCCTCCGGCGGCCGTGACCAGCGCTTCAAACTGTTCCTCCCGCAGGCCCACCAGTCCGAGCCGGTCTTCGCCGACCAGAGCGAGAACTGGTACCCCGCCTGGCGCGCCCAGGACCCGGCCGAGCGGCCGCTGATGCGCTCGTACACCATCCGCGAGCAGCGCCACGAGCCGGCCGAGATCGACGTGGACTTCGCCCTGCACGGCGCGGACACCCCGGGCGCCGCGGCCGGCGGCCCGGCCTCGCGCTGGGCGGCGTCCGCCGAGCCCGGCGACCGCGTCTCGGTCCTCGGCCCGGCCGTCGAGGACAACGGCGGCGTCGACTTCCGCCCGCCGCCCGGGACCGACTGGATCCTGCTGACCGGCGACGAGACGGCGCTGCCCGCCGTGGCCGGCATCCTGGCCTGGCTCTCCCCCGGCACCCAGGCCAAGGTCTTCCTCTCCGTCGCCCACGCGGCGGACCGCCAGGACCTGCCCACCTTCGCGGACGCCGACATCACCTGGCTCGCGGCCGACGAGCGGCCGGCGGACGGGCGGGACGCGCTGCTGGAGGCGGTCCGTGCCGCCGAACTGCCCGAGGGCACGCCGTACGCCTGGATCGCGGGCGAGGCGGGCAACGTGAAGATGCTGCGCCGCCACCTCGTGCGGGAGCGCGGGTTCGACCGCCGGGCCGTGAAGTTCACCGGCTACTGGCGGCGCGGCGCCAGCGAGGAGGACCTGCTCGCGGAGTACATCGCGAGCACGGCCGCCACCGACGAGGACTGACCGGGCCTCGACTCCGGTCCCCCATACCGTGCGTGTACGACGGTCCGTACACGCACCAGAGGGAGGGGCCCCGCTCATCACCGAGCGGGGCCCCTCCCTCCTTCGTGCGCCACGTCGCGGCGCGCGCGTCACAGCCCGAGCCGCGCCAGCGCCTTCCCCGCGTCGGCGCCGCACGTACCGTCCCCGGCCGCCGTCCAGGCCGCCGCGCACAGCGCCCGCAACCCGTCCAGCGGCGCGCCGTCCCCGTCCAGCGCCAGCGCGCCGTCCCGCAGGGACGCCGTCCAGCCGCCGCACCCGAAGCCGCCGTCCGTCTCCTCGGACACCTCCGGCTGCGGGCCGAGCACGCCGCGCAGGTCCGCGTCGACGTACGTGGGGCGGTGCTGCGGCGGAGCGGCCAGCAGTTCGGCCGCGGTGGTCACGCCGGTCAGCACCAGCAGCGAGTCCACGCCGCCGTTGTAGGCGCCCTCGATGTCCGTGTCGAGCCGGTCGCCGACCACCAGCGGCCGCTGCGCTCCCGTACGCAGCACCGTCTCGCGGTGCATGGGCGTCTCCGGCTTGCCCGCCACCTGGGGCGTGCCGCCGGTTGCGGTCCGTACGACCTCCACGAGGGCGCCGTTGCCCGGCGCGATGCCGCGCTCCTTGGGGATCGTCAGGTCGGTGTTCGAGGCGAACCAGGGCACGCCGCGCTGGACCGCGTAAGCGGCCTCCGCCAGCCGTTCCCAGTTCAGTTTCGGGTCGAATCCCTGGACCACCGCGGCCGGGTCGTCCTCCGCGGAGTCCACCGGCACCAGCCCGCGTTCGCGCAGCGCCACCCGCAGACCCTCGCCGCCGACCGCCAGCACCCGTGCCCCGTCGGGCACCTGTCCGGCGATCAGCCGGGCGACCGCCTGCGCCGAGGTGATGACGTCCGTCGGGGCGGTCGGCAGCCCGAAGCCGGTGAGCTGGTCGGCGACCGCGTCCGGTGTCCGGGAGGCGTTGTTGGTCACGTACGCCAGGTGCATGCCGCCGTCCCGGGCGGTGCTGAGCGACGCGACGGCGTGCTCGATCACCGAGCCGCCGGCGTAGACGACTCCGTCCAGGTCCAGCAGCGCCGTGTCGTACGCCTCGCTCAGTGCCCGTTCGCACCGTCCGGGCTGCTTGCGCACCCGCTCGCTCATGCCGTTTCGCTCCTTCTGCACAGGTGTTCCCGCCGGTTCCGCGGGCCCCGCGAAACGGAACCCGGCCTACCGATATATCCGGTGGGACGACGGTTTCCCCCCGATCATCCCGCACTCCCGAAGGCGGCATAGCATTCCCCAATGACCAGCACCGACGGCCTCCGCCTCCACCCCTTCCGCGGGCTGCGCTACGCCCCGGACCGCGTCAGCAGCCTCACGGCCGTCACCTCCCCGCCGTACGACGTCGTCGTACGCCCGGACGGTGTGCGCCACCTCGAAACGGCCGACCCGTACAACATCGTGCGGCTCATCCTCCCGCAGGCCCCCGACCCCGCCACCCGGCACCGTCAGGCCGCCGAGACGCTGCGCCGCTGGCGCGCGCAGGGCGTCCTGGCGACCGACGACCGGCCCGCGCTCTACGTGTACGAGCAGAGCAAGGGCAGCCTCCTGCAACGCGGCCTGATCGGCGCACTCGAACTCGACGGCCCCGTCCTGCCGCACGAGGACGTGATCCCCGAGGTCGTCGAGGACCGCGCCGCGCTGATGCGCGAGGCCGCCGCCAACTTCGAGCCGCTGCTCCTGTCCTACGTCGGCCAGGGCACCGGCAACGGCGCCACCGGCGTCATCGAACGGACCGTCCGCACCACGCCGCTGCTCGCCACCACGACCGAGGACGGCTTCGCGCACCGCCTGTGGGCGGTCACCGACCCCGCCGACCTGACCGCCGTCGACGAGGACCTCGCGATACGGCACGCCCTGATCGCCGACGGGCACCACCGCTGGGCCACCTACCAGCGGCTGCGCCAGGAGCACCCCGGCAACGGTTCGGCGAGCCCCTGGGCGAGCGGCCTGGTGCTGCTGGTGGACTCCGCGCGCCACCCGCTCCAGGTACGGGCCATCCACCGTGTGCTGCCGCACCTGCCGCTGGACGGCGCGCTGGCCGGGCTGGACGGCGCCTTCCGCGTCCGGCCGGTGGACGGCCCGCTCGACGCGGCGCTGGCGGTGCTCGACGGGACGCCGGGCAGCGCCTTCCTGCTGGCGTCGAGCCCGGAGCGGTTCTGCGTACTCGACCGTCCCGACCCGGAGCTGCTCGACCGGACGATCCGCCGGGACCGCCCCGCGGCGTGGCGTGAGCTGGACGCCACCGTGCTGCACTCGGTCCTGCTGGACGAGGTGTGGCGCATCCGGGACCACTCGTCCGAGATCAGCTATCTGCACAGTGCCGCGGACGCCGTCGAGCAGGCGGCGAAGCACGGCGGTACGGCCGTCCTGATGCGCCCGGTCCTTGAGCAAACGGTGCGCCAACTCGCACTGGGCGGGGTGACCATGCCGCGCAAGTCGACATCCTTCGGGCCCAAGCCGGCCACCGGTCTGGTTCTGCGCGTACTGGACGAAGAGGTCTGATTCCGGGCCGTACCGGCCGCCTGCTCCAGGCCGTTCCGGGGCCTGATTCCGGGCTGTACGGCTTCCTGCCGCCCGCCGGCGACCCGGCGCGCGTGTCCCGCGCCGGTGCCTCGGCACCCGTTTCCCTCTCGCCACACAGGTTAGGTTAGGCTTACCTCATCACGTAAGCGGATGGAGCCGTTCCCCCCTGCGCCGACGGTCTTCTGCCCCAGCGCGGGCGTTCCATGCGCATCCCCCCACGTGAGCAAGTCCGCATCAGGGAGGACACGTTCATGAGTCTCCTCGCGCACTCCGCCGAGGACCCGTCGCCCGCCGCACACACCGGGGCGCCGGACAGCCGGTCACAGTTGTTCAACGACAGCACCACCGAGCACTACCGCCGCTCCGTCGCCGAAGGCGTAGCCCGCATAGCCGACAAAATATCCGCAACCGAACGCCCCTTCACCGGCGTCACGGTCGACGGCCTCTCCCCCACGGTGGCCGGCATCGACCTCGAACAGCCGCTGCACGACCCCGCCGCCGCACTCGACGAACTCGAAGAGGTCTACCTCCGCGACGCCGTCTACTTCCACCACCCGCGCTACCTCGCCCACCTCAACTGCCCGGTCGTCATCCCCGCCCTGGTGGGCGAGGCGGTGCTGTCCGCGGTCAACTCCTCGCTGGACACCTGGGACCAGAGCGCCGGCGGCACCCTCATCGAGCGCCGCCTGATCGACTGGACCGCCCGGCGCATCGGCCTCGGCGAACGCGCCGACGGCATCTTCACCAGCGGCGGCACCCAGTCCAACCTCCAGGCCATGCTCCTGGCCCGCGACGAGGCGTGCCGTACGGTTCTCGCCCGCGAGAACGACCCGGACATGACCCCTCAGGGCGGGGCAACTCCGGTACGCCGTACCGACATCCTGCCCCGGCTGCGCATCTTCGCCTCCCAGGTCGGCCACTTCAGCATCGAGAAGGCCGCCACCCTGCTGGGCCTCGGCGCGGAAGCCGTGATCGCGGTGCCGTGCGGCCCGGACAAGCGGATGCGGACCGACGCGCTCGCCGCCGAGCTGGCCCGCTGCGAGGCCGAGGGCCTGATCCCGATGGCCGTCGTCGCCACCGCGGGCACCACCGACTTCGGCAGCATCGACCCGCTGCCCGAGGTCGCCGACCTGTGCGCCCGGTACGGCACCTGGATGCACGTGGACGCCGCGTACGGCTGCGGCCTGCTGGTCTCCCGCCGCCGCGCCCTCCTGGACGGCATCGAGCGTGCCGACTCGGTGACGGTGGACTACCACAAGTCCTTCTTCCAGCCGGTCAGCTCCAGCGCCGTCCTGGTACGCGACCACGCCACCCTGCGGCACGTCACGTACCACGCCGACTACCTGAACCCGGCGCGGATGGCCGAGCGCCGCATCCCCAACCAGGTCGACAAATCGATCCAGACCACCCGCCGCTTCGACGCGCTCAAACTGTGGCTGACGCTGCGCACCATGGGCGCCGACGGCATCGGAGAACTCTTCGACGAGGTCGTGGACCGCGCCGCCGACGCCTGGAAGATCCTCAACGACGACCCGCGCTTCGAGGTCGTGGTCGAACCCCAACTGAGCACCCTGGTCTTCCGCTACCTGCCGTACACCGACGACCGGGACCCGGTGCTGAGCGACGAGGTCAACCTGCACGCCCGGGAAGCGCTGTTCGCCTCGGGGGACGCCATCGTCGCGGGCACCGTCGTCGACGGCCGGCACTACCTGAAGTTCACCCTGCTCAACCCCGAGACCACGCTGGCCGACATCGCCACGGTCCTCGACCTGATCGCCGAGCACGCCGGCGCGTACCTCGCCGCGCGCCCCGAACCGGCCCTCAGCGCCGCGAGCTGACCGTCCCCGCCGACCGGCCCCCACAGCCGACGGCCGACCGACACCCCGCAAACGGAGACCCCACGTGTCCGCCCCTCACGACTTCATCGCCATCGGCCTCGGGCCCTTCAATCTCGGCCTCGCCTGCCTGACCGAGCCCATCGACGAACTCGACGGCCTGTTCCTGGACAACAAACCGTCCTTCGACTGGCACCCCGGCATGATGCTGGAGACCAGCACCCTCCAGGTGCCCTTCATGGCCGACCTGGTCACCCTCGCCGACCCGACCTCCCCGTTCTCCTTCCTGAACTACCTGAAGGAATCGGGACGGATGTACTCCTTCTACATCCGCGAGAGCTTCTACCCGCTGCGCGCCGAGTACAACGACTACTGCCGCTGGGCCGCCGCCAAGCTGGACAGCATCCGCTTCGGCCACCAGGTCACCACCGTCGAGTACGACGAGACCGAGCAGGTCTACGTCGTCCACGCCGACCACCTGCCCACCGGCGAGAAGAAGACCTACCGCGCCCGCAAACTCGTCCTCGGCACCGGCACCCCGCCGCACATCCCCGAAGCCTGCCAGGGCCTCGGCGGCGACTTCCTGCACAACGCCGACTACCTGGAGAACAAGGCCACCCTCCAGGCCAAGGACTCCATCACCATCGTCGGCAGCGGCCAGAGCGCGGCGGAGATCTACTACGACCTCCTCCAGGACATCGACAGCCACGGCTACCACCTGACCTGGGCCACCCGCTCCCCGCGGTTCTTCCCCCTCGAATACACCAAGCTCACCCTGGAGATGACCTCTCCGGAGTACGTGGACTACTTCCACGCCCTGCCCGCGGCCACCCGCGACCGGCTCAACGCCTCGCACAAGAACCTCTACAAGGGCATCGACTCCGAGCTGATCAACGAGATCTTCGACCTGCTCTACCAGAAGAACCTGCACGGCCCCTGCCCGACCCGGCTGCTCACCAACACCGCGCTCGCCGAGGCCTCGTACGACGCGGCCTCCGCCACGTACACCCTGGGCCTGCGCCAGGAGGAACAGGGCCAGGACTTCACTCACGCCACCCAGGGCCTGGTCCTCGCCACCGGATACCGGTACGCCACACCGGAGTTCCTCGCCCCGCTGACCGACCGCATCGCCTGGGACGACGCCGGCCGCTACGCGGTCGCCCGCAACTACAGCGTCGACACCGCGGGCCGCGACATCTTCGTGCAGAACGCCGAACTGCACACCCACGGCTTCGTCACCCCCGACCTGGGCATGGCCGCGTACCGCAACTCCTGCATCATCCGCGAGCTGCTCGGCCGCGAGTACTACCCGGTCGAGAAGTCCATCGCCTTCCAGGAGTTCGCCGCTCCGGCCGGCCCGCACCACCCCGTGGAGGTCTCGCCCGTATGACCGCGCCCGTCTTCACCCGCACCCACGCCTCGCTCGGCGAGTTCGCGCTGCGCCCGGTCGACCCGGCCGGCGACGCGGAACTGCTGCACGGCTGGGTCACCCACCCCAAAGCCGTGTACTGGATGATGCAGGACGCGGACCTCGCGGCCGTCGAGGCGGAGTTCGCTCGCATCGACGCCGACCCGTACCACGATGCCTTCATCGGTCTGCACAACGGCGTCCCCGCCTTCCTGATGGAGCGCTACGACCCGGCGCACCGCGAGGTCACCGAGGTCCACGAGGCCGCGCCCGGCGACATCGGCATGCACTTCCTGACCGCGCCGACCGACACCCCGGTGCACGGCTTCACCCTCGCCGTGATCACCACCGTCATGGACGCGCTGTTCGCCGAGCCCGGCAACCGGCGCGTCGTCGTCGAACCGGCCACCGGCAACACCGCGGTACACGCCCTGAACAAGGCCGTCGGCTTCGAGATCGAACGCACGGTCACGCTGCCCAAGGGCGAGGCGTACCTGAGCACCTGCACCCGCGACCAGTTCCTGGCCGCCCGAGGAGAAAACCCATGCTGAACCCCACCGCGGACACCACCGAGGCCGCGGCACCCGACGCCGTCCGCCACCTCACCCCCGAGCTGTGGGCGCGCGCCAACCGCCTCCTCGTCCGCAAGGCCCTCGCCGAGTTCGCCCACGAGCGCCTGCTGACCCCGCAACGCCTGCCGCAGGACGGCCACTACGTCGTACGCAGCGACGACGACCGTGTCGAGTACCGCTTCGCCGCCCGCCGGCTGAGCCTGGACCACTGGCACATCGACGCCGACGACATCACCCGCCGCCGCGACGGCGCCGAGGCCCCCCTGGACGCCCTCGACTTCTTCATCGAGCTGCGCCGCACCCTCGCCCTCAGCGACGACATCCTCCCCGTCTACCTGGAGGAGATCAGCTCCACCCTCTCCGGTACGGCGTACAAGCTGGCCGCGGGCCCCGCGTCCGCCGCCGAGCTGGCGAAGGGCGACTTCCAGGCCATCGAGACGGGCATGTCCGAGGGCCACCCCTGCTTCGTCGCCAACAACGGCCGCCTCGGCTTCGGCGTGCACGAGTACCACGCGTACGCCCCCGAGGCCGCGAGCCCGGTCCATCTGATCTGGCTGGCCGCGCGCCGCGACCGCTCCACCTTCACCGCGGGCGAGGGCCTGGACTACGACGGGCTGGTACGGGCCGAGCTGGGCGGCGCCACCCTGGACCGGTTCGCCGCCACGATGCGCGATCTCGGCCTGGACCTGGCCGACTACCACCTCATCCCCGCCCACCCGTGGCAGTGGTGGAACAAGCTCTCCGTCACCTTCGCCGCCGAGGTCGCCCAGCAGCACCTCGTCTGCCTCGGCCCCGGTGACGACGCGTACCTGGCGCAGCAGTCCATCCGCACGTTCTTCAACACCAGCGACCCGTCCAAGCACTACGTCAAGACGGCGCTGTCGGTCCTCAACATGGGCTTCATGCGCGGGCTGTCCGCCGCCTACATGGAGGCCACCCCGGCCATCAACGACTGGCTGGCCGGCCTGATCGCGAGCGACGAGACCTTCCGGGCCGTCCGCTTCTCGATCATCCGCGAGCGCGCCGCCATCGGCTACCACCACCGCCAGTACGAGGCCGCCACCGCCAAGGGCTCCCCGTACCTGAAGATGCTCGCCGCCCTGTGGCGCGAGAGCCCGGTGCCCACCCTCGAACCCGGCCAGCGGGTCGCCACCATGGCGTCCCTGCTGCACACCGACCCCGAGGGCGGCTCGCTGGCCGCCGCCCTCGTCGAGGAGTCCGGCCTGGCCCCGGCGGACTGGCTCCGCCGCTACGTGGACGCCTACCTCACGCCCGTCCTGCACGCGTTCTACGCCTACGACCTGGTCTTCATGCCGCACGGCGAGAACGTCATCCTGGTCATCGAGGACGGCACCGTACAGCGCGCGATCTTCAAGGACATCGCCGAGGAGATCGCGGTGATGGACCCGGACGCGGTGCTGCCGCCGGCCGTCGAGCGCATCCGCGCCGACGTCCCCGAGGACAAGAAACTCCTCTCCCTCTTCACGGACGTCTTCGACTGCTTCTTCCGCTTCCTCAGCGGCATCCTGGTCACCCAGGACGTGCTGGACGAGGACACCTTCTGGCGTACGGTCGCCGACTGCGTGACCGCCTACCAGGAGGCCAACCCGCAGCTCGCCGACAAGTTCCGGCAGTACGACATGTTCGCGGACGAGTTCGCGCTGTCCTGCCTGAACCGCCTCCAGCTGCGGAACAACGAGCAGATGGTGGACCTCCAGGACCCGGCCGGCGCCCTCCAGCTGATCGGCACCCTGGAGAACCCGATCGCCCGCTTCGCCCCGACCGCCGGAGCCTGACACCCGGGCGGACATGAGTGAAGGGCGGGACCCCGGTGGGGTCCCGCCCTTCACTCATGTGCCGTCAAGCGGCCGGGCCGCGACGGCCTCAGCCCTGCTCGGGGCGCCCTTCACGCGGGGCGTCCGCGGTGGCGCCGCCTTCGGAGGAGTCCGGCAGCGCGGGGGCGGCGGGCTCATCGGTCGCGGCCTGGGCCACGTTCCCGGCCTCGGAGGCCGCGTCCGTGATCTCGCGGTCGTCCCCGTCCTCGCCCTCGTCCTCGTCCAGCGCGTCGGTGAACTCCACGCCGTCCAGCTCGGCCAGCCGGTCCGAGGCGTTCGTGGTGCCGCCCTGGTCGGCCTCCAGCGCCTTGGCGAACCACTCGCGTGCCTCGTCCTCGCGGCCGACCTCCAGCAGCGCGTCGGCGTACGCGTAGCGCAGACGGGCGGTCCACGGCTGGACGGAGTTCGACGCCAGCTCGGGGCTCTGCAGCGTCACGACGGCCGCGTCGGTCTGGCCCAGGTCGCGCCGGGCACCGGCCGCGACCAGCCGCATCTCGACCTGACCGGCCCGGTCCAGCTTCTGCACCTCGGGCTCACCGGCCATCGCCAGGGCCTTCTCGGGACGGCCCAGACCGCGCTCGCAGTCGGCCATCACGGGCCACAGCTCCACGCTGCCGGTCATCCGGCGGGCCGCACGGAACTCCGCCAGCGCCTCGCCGTACTTCTCCACGGCGTACGCGGCGAAGCCGGCCGCCTCGCGCACGGCGGGAACCCGCGACGCGAGCCGCAGCGCCACGCGGGAGTACCCGTATGCCTTCTCCGGCTCCTCGTCGAGCAGCTTGGCCACCATGACCAGGTTCCTGGCGACGTCGTCCGCGAGCGTCTTCGGCAGGCTCAGCAGCTCCTGCCGTACGTCCTTGTCGATCTCCTCGCCCGTGACGTCGTCCGGGATCGGCAGCCGCTTGATCGGCTCCCGGTCGCGGCGGTCGTCCCGGCGGTCGTCGCGGAAACCGCCGCGGTCACCCCGGTCGTCGCGGCCACGCCCGGCACCGTACGGGCGGCGCCCGCCCCGGTCGTCGTCGCGGCGGAAACCGCCGCGGTCGTTGTCACGGCGGGGACCACGGTCGTCCCGACGGTCATCGCGGCGGAAGCCACCGCGGTCGTCATCACGGCGCGGACCGCGATCGTCGCGGCGGAAACCGCCACGGTCGTCCCGGCCACCGCCGAAGCCACCACCGGAGGGGCGACCACCGCGGTCGTCGTCACGGCGCGGACCACGGTCGTCCCGGCGATCGTCGCGGCGGAAGCCACCGCGGTCGTCGTCACGGCGCGGACCGCGATCGTCCCGGCGGAAGCCACCGCGGTCGTCGTCGCGACGCGGGCCACGGTCATCGCGGCGGAAACCGCCACGGTCGTCCCGGCCACCGCCGAAGCCACCACCGGACGGGCGGCCACCACGGTCGTTGTCACGGCGGGGACCACGGTCGTCCCGACGGTCATCGCGGCGGAAGCCACCGCGGTCGTCATCACGACGCGGACCGCGATCGTCGCGGCGGAAACCGCCACGGTCGTCCCGGCCACCGCCGAAGCCACCACCGGAGGAGCGGCCACCACGGTCGTCATCACGACGCGGACCACGGTCATCGCGACGGAAACCGCCACGGTCGTCCCGGCCACCGCCGAAGCCACCACCGGACGGGCGGCCACCACGGTCGTCATCACGACGCGGACCACGGTCGTCACGGCGGAAGCTGCCACGGTCATCGTCCCTGCGCGGGCCGCGCGGGCGGTCGTCCCGGCGGGGGCCACGGTCGTCGCGACGGAAGCTGCCACCGCGGTCGTCATCGCGGCGCGGGCCGCGGGGGGCACGGTCGTCACGCGAGAAGCCAGGGCGGTCGTCGCGGCGGAAACCGCCACGGTCGTCACGGCGCGGGGCACGGTCGTCGCGCGGGAAGCCGCCGCGGTCGTCCCGGCGGTCGTCGCGGCGCGGGCCGCGATCGTCCCGGCCGCCGAAGCCGCCACCGGTGGGGCGGCCGCCACGGTCGTCGTCACGACGGGGGCCACGGTCATCGCGACGGAAGCTGCCGCCGCGGTCGTCCCGGCGTCCACCGCCGAAGCCGCTGCCGGAGGGCCGGCCGGCCCGGTCGTCGCGGCGCGGGGCGCGGTCGTCACGCCGGAAACCGCCGCGGTCACCGCCCTCGCGCCGCTGGGGCCGGCGCTCCGAGCGATCGTCGGAAGAGTTGGGGGACATCGACGTGACTCCTGTCTTCGGTACTGCAAACATTCTCGCGCACCGACCACTCCGGCGCGCTTCGACCAAACAAAAAAGGACCCTCAGCCCCAGCGTGAACGCTGGGACCAAGGGTCCTCCAAAGATTGTTCGGCGGCGTCCTACTCTCCCACAGGGTCCCCCCTGCAGTACCATCGGCGCGGAAAGGCTTAGCTTCCGGGTTCGGAATGTAACCGGGCGTTTCCCTAACGCTATGACCACCGAAACCCTATCGGGTTCAAGCGAACAAGCACACTCTTCAATTAAAGAATGAAACAGTGGAACTTGGTTCAACCGACGCTGCGACTGTTCGCAACCCGGGAACCACACAGTGGACGCGAGCAACTGAGGACAAGCCCTCGGCCTATTAGTACCAGTCAACTCCACCCGTTACCAGGCTTCCATATCTGGCCTATCAACC
>NZ_JBVHPX010000004.1:536125-550963 GCF_055567735.1 Streptomyces sp. NPDC026394 | reverse complement strand
CACGCCCGTGACCTGGCGGCCGGCGACTTCAACCCGGCCACCGGCGACCAGGACCTCTTCGTACGCTGGTCCGACGGCGAAGTCACCGCCTACGAGAACATCGGCGCCAACCAGCTCAAGTCCGAACACCGTTTGAGCCCCGCCAAGTCGAGCTTCCGCTCCAGCGCCCTGGCCACCGTCGGTGCCTTCGGCGGTGACACCGCCCGCAACGACGTCGTCGTCGCGTGGCCCAACGGCCGCCTCACCCTGAACGGTGACACCACCACCACGTCGCTGGCCCGCGAACGCACCCTGGTGCCCGCCGCCTGACCAGCGCCCGGCCGTACTGTCGGGGGAGGTCTTCCCCGCCGTCGCCGACACGACGCAGCTCGCGCCGGAGGCAGCCAGACCCCCGAATCGCGCGAACCGCGGAGCCGGGCACCGAGAGGTGCCCGGCTTTCGTGTGTGAGCGAGCAGGGCGCCGGGTGCGCCGCGGCCGTCCCCGTCCAGGAATCCTTGACGGGGACGCGCTGACTCGTACGGAGAATCCGCTTTTCTGCGCCCGGACCTCCATGGACGCAGACCGAACCAGGAAGAGGAGACCGTGCGCGTCGGCTCATATCGTCGCCGGCCGCGCTGCGCGGGCTGCTGCCGTGGCGGCAGCCCTGCCCGCGACAACGGTGCAGGCCGCCGGGAGCGCGGACACCGACAGGTCCGCGGGGCAGTGGCGAGCCCTGAAGTCCCGGGCGAACGGCAGGTACGTCACCGTCGAAGCCGGCGGCAGCGGCGATCAGCAGGGCAGACTCCGGGCCCACGCCGACCAGGCCGGGTCCTGGCAGCAGTTCACGCTGCACACCGGTGACAAGGGCGGCACCGTGAGCCTGCGCCCCGATGCGACCGGGCTGTTCGTCAGCGCCGAGGCCAAGGGCGCGGGAAGCCACAGCGGAATGCTGCGCAACCGCGGGGCGAAGATCACCTCCTGAGAGAAGTTCCTGCTGGTGCCGCAGCCCGACGGCACCTTCGCGCTGAAGTCGAAGGCGAACGACAGGTTCGCCAGCACCGAGGTCAACAGCGCCGACGGTGACTACGGCCTGCTGCGCGCCCGTTCCGACCGCGCCGGCGGCTGGGAGTGCTTCACCGTCGAGCGGGTGGACGCGGTGCGGACGGCCCCGGCCGCCCCGTAGGCCCGCTCCGGACAGCCCGCCCGGCCGGCCGCGGAGCCCCGGCGCCACCCGTCGCCGGAGTCGCATCTTCCGCTTTTCGGTGGTGTGGTTGTCGTGCCGGACCGCATCCCTGCCCGGGAAGCTGGGCAGTCTCTCCGGAGGTGAGGCGGACGGCTTCGGTGGTCGCGCCCGCCGCCCGGCCGAGCGCCCCCGGTGGCTCTTAACTGCGCGTGGGTGAACGGAAGTTCGTATAGAAGCGCGCTGGTGTGCGAGCGTCCCCCTCGGGGGGAGGTGGCGCGGGGTGGCGAAACGCCGAAGTGGGTCGGTACCCCACCCCCGCAACAACTAGCGTGCGTGCTCCGTGAACTGCCGACGGCCGATCCGGAGAGCGCCGATGCCTGCTGCATTCCCCCAGGGGACTTCCGCCACCCAGGAGGCCCCGGGGCCCTCCGGGCTCCTGGGCCCCCATGGTCCCCAGGGGGCGGACCCCGCGCCGGCGGCCGCCCGGCGCCGGGAGCGGGAGGGCGGGCGGCACGGCCGGGCCGCGTTCCCGGAGACAGCCGCCGATTCGGCCATACGGACCCGCCTGGTACGGCTCGCCGCCGTGCCCTGCCTCCTGGTCGCCGCCGTCTGCTCGGCCGCCACCGCCTTCGTCGTACGGGTCGGCGGCACCGGGCTGACCAGCCGTGAGTGGGCCGTACTTCTCGGTGCCTGCGTCCTGGTCTGCGTCATCGTGACGGCCGCCGGCACCGCGGCCAACAACGAGGCGCGCGCCGCCGTCGCCCGCCACGCCCGGCTGCGCGAGGTGTGTGCCCGCAGCCGGCACGACCTCGACGACCTGCTGGACCGGGTCCGGCAGGGCGAATGGCTCCAGCCGCGGGAGAGCGGACCGGCCACGCCGCCCCCGGGGGACAGCCTCGACCTGCTCGCTCACGAGGTGACCGCGGTGGGCCGGGCGGCCGAGACGGCCGTCGTGGACGCGGTGGCCGTCGCCCGAAGCCACGCCAGCGGCAACGAGCAGAAGGTCGAGGTGTTCGTCAACCTCGCCCGGCGCCTGCAGTCCCTGGTGCACCGCGAGATCGAGCTGCTGGACGAGCTGGAGAACCAGGTCGAGGACCCCGACCTGCTCAAGGGGATCTTCCACGTCGACCACCTGGCCACCCGCATCCGCCGGCACGCCGAGAACCTCGCCGTCCTCGGCGGCGCCATCTCCCGCCGCCAGTGGAGCCGCCCGGTCACCATGACCGAGGTGCTGCGGTCCTCCATCGCCGAGGTCGAGCAGTACCCGCGCATCAAGCTGGTGCCGCCCATCGAGGGCACCCTGCGCGGCCACGCCGTCGCCGACGTCATCCACCTGCTCGCCGAACTCGTCGAGAACGCCTCGGTCTATTCCGCTCCGCACACCCATGTCCTGCTGCGCGCCCAGTTGGTCACGGCGGGCCTCGCCGTCGAGGTGGAGGACCGGGGCCTGGGCATGTCGACGGCCGAGCAGACCCGGATGAACGGACTGCTCGCCGACCCCGACCACGTCGACGTGGCCGAGCTGCTGAGCGACGGGCGCATCGGGCTCTTCGTGGTCTCCTCGCTCGCCCGGCGGCACGGCATCGTGGTGCGGCTGCAGAGCAACATCTACGGCGGTGTGCAGGCCGTGTTCGTCGTACCGAAGGGCCTGCTGGGGCCGGAGTCCGAGCAGCCGGGGGAGGGCGAGCAGTATGTGGACTCCGACTCCGGAGAGATCACCCTGACGGTGTCCGAGCCGCCCGCCCTCCCCGACGCCGGGTACCGGGCCCCGCACGACGACGCGCCCGGACCGGCCGGGCCCGCCTCGCCGCGCGGACCGCGCCGCAGGCTCGTACGCGCCGCGCACGGAGCGCCGGCCGCCGGGGCAGCCGCCGGAGCGTACCAGGACGTCGCGTACGGCGACGGGGCGTGGCCGAGCGCGCCCGGGACACCGCACGCCGGCACGCGCGCCCCCGCAACGCCGGCCGGCGGCCCGGCACCCGCCGGCGCCCACCGGGCCCCCGGCCCCCACGACGGCGACGGCCCGCACCCCGCCACGCCCGGCGCCGCCGACCCCGGCCCGGTGCTCCTGCCGCCCGCCCCGCCCACCGCGGCGGACGATGGCGCCCGGCCCCGCCTGCCCCGCCGCCGCAAGCAGGAGCACCTGGTGCCGCAGTTGCGCGGCGAGCCGATCCTGCCGTCGGCCGGCCGCCGCGACGGCCGGCCCGAACCCGAGCACGACCCCGGCCTGATGGCCGCGTTCCGGCGCGGCATCAGCCTCGCCGACGAAAGCTACGGCAGCCCCGCCGACCACGACGGTTACGACAGTTACCGGGCCGGCGCCGACGCCGGTCACGACAGGCCCGAACCCCGCCGAGGAGACGACCGCGACCATGGTGAGTGACGTGCACGCGCAGGCACATGCGCACCTGCAGGCAAGCCGGCACACCGACCTTTCCTGGCTGCTGACCGGACTCGTGAACCGCGTACCGCACGCGACCAGCGCCCTTCTGCTGTCCTCCGACGGCCTGGTCAAGGCGGCACACGGCTTCGACCCGGACAGCGCCGACCACCTGGCCGCCCTCTCCTCCGGCCTGTACTCCCTGGCCCGCAGCGCCGGAGTGCGCTTCGGCAACGGCGACGACGTGCTCCAGGTCGTGGTCGAGCTGGAGTCCACGTTCCTGTTCGTCTCCACGGCCGGATCGGGCGCCTGCCTCGCCGTGCTGGCCGGCCGGGAGGCCGATGTGGCGGTCCTCGGCTACGAGATGGGGATGCTGGTCAAGAGCGTACGGCCCTACCTGGCGACGCCGGTGCGACAGCAGGCCCCGGCGGGTGGTCGCTGACCATGGGCGTACGGCGCCGCCGCAGAGCGGGCCGGGAGATCCCGTGGCTGGACGACGAGGCCGGCCGCCTGGTCCGTCCGTACACGGTCAGCAACGGCCGTACCCGGCCGACCGCCCACTTCGACCTGCTGACCATGGTGATGGCCACCGGCAAGCGGCCCGTCACCTGCCAGGGCCCCGACTACGCCCAGGTACTGGGGCTCTGCGGCGGGCCGGTGTCGGTCGCCGAGATCGCCGCGCACATACGCCTGCCCGCCGTGGTCACCAAGGTCCTGCTGGCCGACTTGGTCGACTGCGGCGCGCTCGCCGCCCGCGCGCCGGTGCCGGTGTCCGCCTGCGGGGCAGGCCCCCCGAACCGTACCGACCGAGCCCTGCTGGAGGCGGTGCTGCATGGACTTCGCAAACGGCTCTGACGCCTTGGCGGCCGACGCCCGGCTGCCGACCGCCGCGGGCTCGTCCCCCGCGGCGCCCGCCGCCGGCTTCGCCGCCGACCCGTTCCCGCTGGCGCTGAAGATCCTGGTGGCCGGCGGCTTCGGCGTCGGCAAGACGACCTTCGTCGGCGCGGTCAGCGAGATCGAGCCGCTCAGCACGGAGGAACTGCTCACCCAGATCAGCGTGGGCACGGACGATCTGGCCGGTGTCGAGGACAAGAACACCACCACCGTCGCCATGGACTTCGGCCGGATCACCCTCAGCCGCGAGCACATCCTGTACCTCTTCGGCACACCGGGGCAGGAACGCTTCTGGTTCATGTGGGACGAGCTGTCCAACGGGGCCCTCGGCGCCGTCATCCTCGCCGACACCCGCCGCCTGGACCAGTGCTTCGCCGCCGTCGACTTCTTCGAGCGGCGCGGCATCGCGTTCATCGTCGCGGTCAACGAGTTCGACGGCGCGTACCACTACACACCGGACGAGGTACGGAGCGCCATGGACCTCGCCCCCGACACGCCGGTCGTGCTCTGCGACGCCCGCCAGTGCAGTTCGTCCACCCAGGTCCTGGTCTCGCTCGTCCAGCACCTGCTCACCCCCGCCCCCGCCGCCACCCCGGAGTTCCCGTGACCCGTCCCGTCCCGCGCGTGTCGTACGCCTCCTACGACCCCACGCGTCATCTGCTGCTCACCCCGGAGGACCCCGAGGCGCCGGCCCGCGTGGCCCGGCTGCGCGCGCTGGGCATCGGCGACGCGCCGCTGCCCGCCTTCGACGCGTTCGCGCGCAAGCTGGCCCGCACGACCCGGGCGCCGTACGCCATGGTCAACTTCATCGACGAGCACCGGCAGTACTTCGCCGGCCTCTACACCCCCGACGACGAGCAGGCACCCGTCGAACTGGGCCCCGCGCCGCCGAGCGCCCAGCCCGGCCGGATGATGGCCCGCGACCACGGCTACTGCCCGCATGTCATCGTCCGCCGCAAGGCCCTCGTCCTGGAGGACGTGTGCGACTATCCGCGTTTCGCGGGCAACCCGGTCGTGGACGAGATCGGCATCCGCTCGTACCTGGGCGCGCCGCTCATCGACCGTACGGGGATGGCGCTGGGCACGGTCTGCGTGGTGGACCTGGAACGCCGCCCGTGGGGACGCGAGGGCCTGGAGACGATCAAGGCGATGGCGGCCGAACTCGTCGAGCAGATCCACCGCATGGAGCAGCGGGGCGCCGAGGAGGACTGACGGCGGGACGGGCCTCGGGACGGATGGAGCCGACCTCGGGCCGGGGGCGGCGGAGCCTCCGGGCCGGAGGGAGGGGATTCCGGGCCGGGCGGCGGGAACCCCGGGCCGGGGGTGGCGCGGCTCCCGGGAAGAAGACCCGCGCCACCCCCGGCCGGGCCCTAACCGGTCGGCTGCAACTCTGTCCGCTCCCGCAGGAGGGAGATGCGGCGTCCGGTGACCGCGGGTTCGGTGGCCCGGTCGTCCTCGGTCTCGGTGAGGTCCGACGGTTCCCCGCGGACCAGACTCGCCAGCCGGCTGGACCACTCGCCCTTGGCCGTGCCGAGGGCCAGCTCGCCCAGGCGCAGCAGTTGGACGTCGGTGGTGCCGGCCGGGGCGAAGATGTGGTGGGCGTCGCGCAGGAAGCGTTCCACCGGGCGGTCCGTGAACAGCCCGCAGGCGGCGTGGATGTCCATCGCGTCACGTGCCGACTCCAGGGCGGTCTCCACGTTGACCAGCTTGGCGTTCATCAGCTCGGCGTCGCAGGGCAGGCCCTGGTCGAGCAGGTGGACGGCGTGGTAGGCGGCCAGCCGGGCGGTCAGCAACCGGGACTGGACGCGGCCCAGCTTGATCTTGATGTTGCCGAGGTTCGCCAGCGGCTTGCCGTAGCGTTCCCGCTCCGCGCAGAAGCGCGCGGTCTCGTCCAGCACCGCCTGGTGGATGCCGAGCGACACCGCGGTCAGGTTCGGCCGCCCGTACAGCACGCTGGAGGAGTAGGCGACGGCCAGCCCGTCGCCCTCGTCGCCGAGCAGGTTCGCCGCCGGCACCCGGCAGTTGTCGAAGAACAGCTCGCCGAAGCTGAAGCCGTGCAGCCCCATGGCCTGCTGCTGCGCGCCGACCCGCAGGCCCGGCCGGTCCGCCTCCACCAGGAACGCCGACAGGCCCCTGGAGCCCTCACCGGTCCGTACGACGACGCCGTGCAGGTCGGCGACGTGGCTGTTGCCGACGTAGATCTTGCGGCCGTCGAGGACGTAGTCGTCCCCGTCGCGGACCGCCCGGCTGGTCATGCCGAGCACATGGCCGCCCGACTGCGGCTCGGTGACGGCGATGGTCGGCAGGCAGGCACCGGTGGCGACGGCCGGCAGCCAGGTCTTCTTCTGCTCCTCGCTGCCGAAGTGGATGATCTTCGCGGCGCCGAGCTGGGACGCCTGCACCATGGCGCCCATGGCGCCGCTCACCCGGGACAGCTCCTCGATGACCAGGGTTTTGGCCAGGTGCCCGGCGCCCATGCCGCCGTAGGCCCGGGGGACGGTCGCACCGATCCACCCCTGGCGGGCGATCAGGCGCGACAGGTCGTGGCAGACGGTACGGGACGCCTCCATCTCGGCTATCCGGGGCCGGACCTCGCTCTCGGCGAAGTCCCTGACCCGGTGCCGGAGTGCTTCGTGCCGCTGGTTGGTGAAGTAGCGATGCAAGACGAGCCTCCTCCGTCGAACGCCCCCGCGCTGTGCTGCTCTCCGCCTGCCTGCCGGGCGGCGCACCCGGAAAGTGCGCCGCCGGTCGCCCTGGTCTGCGACCACGCCGTTCCGGACCGTCATGGGTTGCTTACCTCGTGCAATACCCGTTGGCATACCTGCTGCACGGCGCATAAAACATCAACACCGTGCATTTATGCGAGCAATGGGAGCGCGCGGAACCACTTCACCACCCCTGTGGTTTACGGTGCGTGCAGCACGTCCGGCGGTGTTCTCGTGGGGTGGCGAGGGGAGGCGCGACACCGGTGGCCCCCGGCCCCCGCCGCCCCCTCGTTCCCAGGTCCCGCACCCAGCCGACCATGGAGTCCGGCAGCCTCTGGAGGCACCTCATGACCGACGATCTGCGCCTGGGCGTCATCGGCTTCGGGATGCGCGGTGATCTGGCGCGCACCGCTCACCGGCCGGGATACGGCGCCCGGGTCGCCGCCGTGGCCGACCCCGACCCGGACGCGTTGGCGTACGCCGCCCGGCGCTTCCCCGGCGCCGAGACCTTCGCCGGCCACCGGGCGCTGCTGCACCACCCCGGCCTCGACGCGCTCCTGCTCCTCACCCCCGACCACACCCACGCGGACCTGGCGCGCCAGGCGCTGCGCGCCGGCCTCCCCGTCTTCGTGGAGAAGCCCCTCGCCACCTCCGTCGAGGACTGCGACGCGATACTGCGCACCGCCCAGGAGACCGGTACGCGTCTGTACGTCGGCCACAACATGCGCCACATGCCCGTCATCCGCCTGATGCGCGAACTGATCACGCGCGGCGACATCGGCCGGGTCCGGACCGTGTGGGTACGGCACTTCGTCGGGCACGGCGGCGACTACTACTTCAAGGACTGGCACGCCGAGCGGCGGCACACCAACGGGCTGCTGCTCCAGAAGGGCGCGCACGACCTGGACGCGCTGCACTGGCTCGCGAACGGCTACACGCGGCAGGTGCAGGCGCTGGGTGACCTGACGGTCTACGGCGATCCCGGCATGCGCCGGGCGCCGGGGGAGCCCCGGCCGGAGGACTGGCTGGCGCACGACGCGCACTGGCCCCCCGGCAGCCAGCGCGGCCTGAACCCGCGGATCGACGTCGAGGACGTCTCCCTGGTCAACATGCGCCTGGACAACGGGGTGCTGGCCGCCTACCAGCAGTGCCATTTCAGTCCTGACTACTGGCGGAACTACACCGTCATCGGCGACGCGGGACGCCTGGAGAACTTCGGTGACGGGCCGGGCGGCTCGGTACGGGTGTGGAACTCCCGCCAGTCCGGCTACCGCGCCGACGCCGACGCCGCGTACGAACTTCCGGCCAGTGAGGCGGACGACGAAGCCGGGCACGGCGGCGCCGATCCGCTGCTGATGGACGAGTTCCTGCGGTTCGTCCGGCACGGCGGGCCGACCGACACATCACCGGTCGCCGCCCGGATGGCGGTGGCGGCCGGTGACCGGGCCACCGCCTCGCTCCGCCACGGCGGCACCCCGTACGAGGTGCCGCCCCTGGACCCGGAGCTGGTGGACTACTTCGAGCGCGGCCAGACCAAGGAGGGGTGAGCCTCCTCCCTCAGTCGGCCGCCCCGCAGCAGGAATCGCGCCGGTGCTGCCGCCCGACCTCCAGCCAGTCCACCGCGCCCGCCCCGGCCGCCCTGACCGCGCGGCTGTCCGGCGCGGGGAAGGACGCCACCAGTTCGTCCTGCTCGTAGAGCCGCCCGCCCCGCAGCACCGCCGCCGTGCGGACCAGCGTGTCGAAGTCGGTGAACGGGTCACCGTCCACGACCACCAGGTCGGCCAGCTTGCCCTCTTCCAGCGTGCCGAGGTCGCGGTCGGCGCCGAAGACGCGGGCGGGCAGGGCGGTGGCGGTGCGCAGGGCCTGCGCCGCGGTGAGCCCGTAGCGGTGCAGGGCGCGCAGCGCCAGGTGCAGATGCAGGCCGACCGGTGTCAGCGGCTGGTCGGTGCCCAGGGCGACGAGGCCGCCGCCGCGCAGCACCCGCCGGTAGACGCCGATCTCGGTCTTGAGGTCGCCCAACTGTTTCGGGGTGGGCCGGTGCCCCGCGTTCTCCCGCGCCAGCGCGGCGTCCCACGGCGGCATGAGGGTCGTCACCCGGTCGTCGTCGGCGAGGTCGGGGTCCTCGCCCAGCAGTACGGAGGCGGTGAAGGGGGTGGCGATGAGGTGGAAGTCCGTACCGGTGTAGATCTCCTCCACGTCCTGGTAGGCGTGGCCGGTGGCGGTGACGGCGTGCCCGAACTCCAGCCGCTGGGTGGCCTGGAGATGGGTCGTCAGGTCCTGGCCGAGTTGTACGCCGGGCGACAGCAGGTGGCTCCCGGACCGCACCCCCAGCCGCTGGTGCGCGAAGCGCGCGGCCTCCTCCATGATCCAGCCGGGGGCCCGTACGTACGTCTTGACGAAGTCCCAGTCGAGCGCGGCGCCCCGCTCCAGCGACCGGCGCAGGCCCTCCCGCGTGGCGTGGGCGCGGCCCATGCTGTAGGCGACGCGACTGCCGTCCAGCAGTTCGCCGCAGGCCAGCAGCCGCGGACCGGCGAGCGTGCCGGCGGCGACGGACTCCCGGACGCGGGCCTGTTCGTAGGAGAAGCCGCCGAAGGAGACGGCGGTGGTGATGCCGTAGGCGAGCTGGAGAGCGGTCTGGCGGCCGCCGTACGTGGTCTGCCAGGGATGGGTGTGCGAGTCCCACAGACCGGGGATCACGGTGCGCGCCGAGGCGTCGACACGGCGGGCGGCGCGCCGGCCGGCGGCCCGGCCGTGCGGCTCGACACCGGTGATCCGGCCGTTGCGCACCACCACGTCGACGTCCTCGCGCACCTCTTCGCCGGTGCCGTCCCAGAACCGGCCCGCGTGCACGACCGTGTCCCGGGCGCGCGAACCGCGGTGGTCCAGGGCCACCCGGACGGTCCGCGCGGGGCCGCCGTCCAGGCCGGTCAGCCGCAGCCGGCCGGCCGACAGGTACAGCAGGGTGCGGGAGTCACCGGACCACGACGGGTGGTCGGCGCTCTCGTCGGTCAGCCGGCGCGGCGCGCCGTCAGGAGTGCCGTCCGGGCGCACGGGCAGCACCCACAGCGCGGATTCGGCGATCAGCGCCATCCACCGGCCGTCCGGGGACCAGACGGGCCCCGAGTCGTAGCGGTCGGCGATCGACCGCACCGTGTGCCCCGGGTCCGGGGCGTGCAGCCGGACCTCGCCGGTGCGGGTGTCGACGATCCGGATGAGGTTGTAGCCCTCGCGAAAGCGCCGGTTGAGGCGGTTGCGGTCGCAGAAGGCCACGTAACGGCCGTCCGGGGACCAGCTGGGACGGCCGGGCACACCGCCGCCGCCCAGCGGGGCGGTCGGTGTCTCCTTGCCGTCGGCCAGATTCCGTACGATGAGATTTCCGGACATGTCGATCGCGGCGAGCCGCCTGCCGTCCGGGGACAGCGCGGGCTGCACCCGGCCCCCGCCGGCCAGCACCGTCTCCGCACCGGTCGCCAGATCGTGCCGGCGGACCGCGAACAGCCCGTCGCGGTCGTCCGCGTACACCAGGGAACGGCCGTCGCGGGCCCAGCTCGGCCCGAGGACGTACCGGGTGGCGCCCGCCCGGACGAGCCGCCGCAGCCGGCCGCCCGAAGCGGACACCAGCCACAGCGAGTCGAGGGCGGCGAAGGCCACCTGGCGTCCGTCGGGGGAGAGCGCGGGCAGGTGGACGCCGCGCACCGGCCGGACGCCCGTGCGCTCGAAACCGTAGTCCTTGGCCTCGTAACGCGGCCGCCGGACCGGCATCTCGGCGGTGAAGGGAATGGTTTCCGCGCCGTCCGGCGCGGCGGGCCGCACCACCGTGAACTGCCCGCCCACGGTCAGCAGCAGCTCCTCGCGCGAGACCCAGCGCGGCGGTACGGGCTCCACGTCACCGTCCACCGGAACCACCGCGCCGTCCACGACGAGGGCGCAGGTGGCGCCGGGGCGCTCGGTGGTACGCAGATAGGCGAGCCGGGGGGCGCCGCCCCGCGCGGCGGGCGCCAGGGCCGGGACCATGGCCTGGGTGCCGGCCGCGGCCGTGTGCTCGGTGACGACCGCCCCGTTGCCGTCGGCCCGTACGGACGCGACGGTACGGCTGTCCAGGGAGGTGCCGGACACCGCGCCGCGCACGAACCACAGCCGTTCGCCGTCCGGCGACCAGGCCGGGTCGAAGTCCTCCCACGCGCCGCCCTGATGGGGCCCCTGCTGTCCGGCCAGCCCGGTCACCCGGGTCAGCTTCCGCGTCCGTACGTCCAGGACCCAGATCCGGTACGGGCTGCCCGCCACCGGATCACCGCCCCGCTCGGACGCGAAGGCGATCCGGGTGCCGTCCGGCGACCAGGCGGGCCCGCGGTCGTCCCACGGCCCGTCGGTCAGTTGCCGCAGGTCCGAGCCGTCGGGACGCAGCGTCCACAGGTGGAAGCCGCCGCCGCGGTAGGCGCAGACGGCGAGGCGGCTGCCGTCGGGGGAGAAGACCGGCCGGGTCGGTTCCAGGTCCGGCGGGGTGAGCGCGCGCGCCTCGCCGCCTGCGCGCGGGACGGACCACAGGACGTTCTGGATCTCGGCGACGAGCCGGTCGCCGGCGGGGGAGAGGGTGGCGGCGCCGTTCGTGGCGGCGGTGAACGAAAGGGTCGGCAGACGGGCGGCTTCGGCGGCGCGGGCGGCGGGGGCGAGCGGTCCCGGCAGCGCGGCCAGGCCCGTGACCGCCGCGGCGGAGGCCGTCCCTTGCAGGAAAGTGCGCCGGGAGAAAGGCCGCGGAAGGCGCGCGGCCCGGGAAGCGTCCTCGGATCTGTCCGTGGTGTCCAACGGTCCTCCAGCCATGGGGGGTTACGTGGGTCGGTGGCCTGGGGCGAGCCGACCGATCGTGTCACGCACCGATGGTCCGAGGTCAACACCCCGCGGCGCGCGCCTCGGCGAGTCACGGGGGTGGAGGAGGGGCCGGGGGACGGAGATCCGCGGCCGGCGCGGACCGCCGGCCGTCCGGCGTCACCGGGCGAGGAAGCCGGTGATCCGCTCGCGCAGCGACCGGGCGTCCAGGCCCTGGCCCGCCAGATGCTCGTCGAGCTGTCCGTAGCGGCGCAGTTCCCGGCGGCCGACGCCGAGGCCGAGGACGCGGTGCGGCACCTGCTCCAGCGCGTCGTTCGCGTGCCGGGTCGAGGTGCCCTCGTGGTACGGCTCGACGATCACCACGTCCGCCGCCGTCGCACCGGCCACCGCGGTCCGCAGCGCCGCGGCGTCGAAGGGCCGGACGGTCGTCGCGTACAGCACGGTCACGTCCAGGCCCTCGGTCGCGGCCAGGACGTTGTCCAGCATCGGCCCGACCGCCAGCACGACGCCGCCGGTCCCTTCGCGCACCGTCAGGAAGCGTGCCCCGTCGACCGGTCGCGGTGCCGCATTGGTCTGCACGGACAGCCGTACGTAGACCTTGTCGTCACCGGCCGCGGCGGCCCGCCGCAGCAGCGTGTCGGCCTCGTCCGGGTGGCCGGGGACGTGCACGGTCCAGCCGTCGAGGGTGTCGAGCAGGGCGATGTCGCCCGGTGCCATGTGGGTGAAGCCGCCGGCCGGCCAGTCGTACGAGCCCGCCGCGCTCACCAGCACCCCGCCCACGTCCTGGTGCCCGAAGTCCAGCTTCACCTGCTCGAAGGGGCGCTCCACCAGGAAGCTGGCGAAGGTGTGCACGACGGGCCGCATCCCGGCCAGGGCGAGGCCGCCGCCGACCCCGACGAGCAGCTGCTCTCTGATGCCGACGTTCACCACCCTGGCGGGATGGCGTTCCCGGGCGGACCGGAAGCCGTCGACGCCGATGTCGGCGAGGACGACCGCCAGCCGCGGGTCCTCGTCCAGGAGCTGGGTGGTGACCGAGGCGAAACGTTCGCGCATGGTGTCCATCAGAGTGATCCTTCTCGAAGTCGGTGCGTGCTCGGCGATGTGCTGCGGTGCGGGACGTGCGGATACGGATACGGCTGTGCGTACGGACGGGGTCGTGCGTAGGCATGGAGCCGTGCGTACGGACGGGGCCGGGCGGCGTGCCTCAGGCCGCCGCGGCCTTCGGCTTCGGCTCGCCCGAGTACTCCTTGGCCTCCACCCGGGCCACGACCGCGTGCGGCCGGTCCGGATGCGGCGCGGTGAACGCCGCGTACAGGGCCTCGTGGTCGCGCCCGTCCACGGTCACCGCCGACCAGCCGGCGGCCTCGAACCGCGAGGCGATCCCGCCGCGCCAGCCGTGGCTCGACGAGGTGTTGTCGACGACCAGCGTGTGCAGCCGGGACAGGCCGGCGGCGCCCGCGTACGCGATGGCCTCGTGGTTGCTGCCCTCGTCCAGCTCGGCGTCGCCGATCAGGACCCACACCGCCGGATCGGTCAGGTTCCGGGCCCGCAGGCCCAGGGCCGTGCCCACGGCCAGCGGCAGCCCGTGCCCCAGCGAACCGCTGCCGATCTCCGCGCCCGGCACCAGCACCCGGTCCGGGTGGTGGCCGAGCGGCGAGTCGTACGAGCCGAAGCCCGGCAGCCACGCGGTGGGGAAGAAACCCTTGGCGGCCAGCACCGCGTAGTAGGCCATCGGGCCGTGGCCCTTGGAGAGGAGGAAGCGGTCCCGGCCCGGGTCCTGGGCGGTGGCGGGGGAGACCCGCAGCACCCGGTCGTAGAGCACCCACAGGGCGTCGAGGGTGGAGGTGGCGGCCGGGCCGTGCTTCTCGTCACCGGTCATCAGGCTCATCAGGTGCGGGAGTTCGCCGAAGCCGGCGTCGTGCGCGGCGGTCCCGTGCAGGGTCGTGTGCGTCATGGAAAAGAGCCTGCAACTTCAAGTCCACTTGAAGTCAAGCGCTACTCTGGCGGGCATGACCTCACCCCACGACCGGCTCCCGATCGGCGAGCTCGCCGGGCGCAGCGGGCTGGCCGCCTCCGCGCTGCGCTACTACGAGCAGCTTGGCCTGATCCACTCCGAGCGCACGGGCGGCGGACAGCGCCGCTTCACCCGCGCCACCCTGCGCCGCATCGCCTTCATCCGGGCGGCCCAGGCGGTCGGGCTGTCCCTGGAGGAGACCAGCGCGGCGCTGGCCAGGCTGCCGCGGGACCGCGCGCCCAACGCCACGGAGTGGAACAAGGTCGCCCGTACCTGGACCCGCCGCATCGACCAGCAGATCGCCGAACTCCAGGAGCTGCGCGGCCAGTTGTCGAGCTGCATCGGCTGCGGCTGCCTGAGCCTGCGCAAGTGCGGCCTCTACAACCCGGGCGACGCGGCGGCCGTGAGCGGGGCGGGCGCCCGCTACCTGCTGGGCGACCGCCCCGAAACGGTCGGCGTCGAGACGCCGGGCGTCAGACCTGACCCGGCTTGAAGACGTCCTGCTCGATCAGGAGCTTGTCGATCCTCGCCTTGTCCACCCGGTTGGTGACCTCCTCGACCTCCTGCCGGTCCCGTACGCACTTGGCCAGCGTGAACGCCGACGAGACCACGAAGACCAGACCGAGCCCGAGGAAGCCGCGCTCCCAGGCGCCCACGGGCAGCTTGGCGATCCCGACCATCAGGGCGGCCAGGGACAGCCCGAACGAGATCGCGGACTGCACGAAGAAGGCGGTGGTCGTCGGCCGCTGTATCGATGGAGTGGTCATGCGCGTAGCGTCCCGCCAGGGTGCCGGGGGGGGCGGGGGGGGCGGGCCCCACCGCCCCCCCCCCCCCCGGCGGCCCCCCCGCCCGCGCCGC
>NZ_JBVHPX010000004.1:529696-536115 GCF_055567735.1 Streptomyces sp. NPDC026394 | reverse complement strand
GGCCGGGGGGTCCCCCCCCGGGGGGGGGGGGGGGGCCTTTTTGTGCGGTTCACCCCCCCCCCCCCGCCCCCCGGGCGGCCGGACCGGAGCGGCCGCCGGGCCCGCCGTGCCGAACCTGGCGGCGGACACCCCCTGACATGCGGTATTGTTCTCTTGCGCGGTCGGCCGGGAGAAACACCGGGCCGGACGGGTATCGGGACGTGGCGCAGCTTGGTAGCGCACTTGACTGGGGGTCAAGGGGTCGCAGGTTCAAATCCTGTCGTCCCGACCGGGTGAAACAGCTCCCGGTCTGAGGGAAATCTCAGGCCGGGGGCTGTTTTCCGTGCTCTTCCGCCCCCATGTGCCGGATCGCCGGACCGCGATCGCCGGACAGCCGGGCGGACGGTGCTCCGGCGGGCGGCGGGCCGCCCCGCCGTCCGTCCAAGCTGGACACCCGCCGGTACCTGGCCTTCGGACCGGCCCCCCACTACTTTTGCCTCGGCGCGGGGTCGATACCTACGGAGAGCCGAGCCGCCCTCGCACCGTCGGCGGCACACCGGCCCCTGTCGTCCCCGCCGCCCCGCCCGATCACCCGCTCACCTCCCGGAGTGACCGTGCCAGATGCCCTCAAGATCAGGAACCAGCGGTGCTGACCCGCGACCGGACCCTGCACGGCGCGTTCGGCGCACAGGCCCGGAGCAGGCCGGACGGGGTGGCGCTGATCCAGGGCGAGACGGTCCTGACCTACGCCGAGCTGGCCAGGGCGGCGGACGACTACGCCGCGGAGCTGGCCGGGCTCGGAGTCCGGCCAGGTGATCTGGTACCGGTGCTCCTGCCGCGCACACCGGAACTCGTGGCGACACTGCTGGCCCTGCTCAAACTGGGCGCCGCCTACTCCGTCCTGGACGCGAGGTGGCCGCGGGAGCGCCGCGACGAACTCGTCCGGCAGCTCGGGTCGCCGGTCGTCGTCACCGAGGCACGGCCGGTGGCCGCGGCGATCCGCGGCGGCCGGCGGGTGAGCGACGCCGTGACCGGCGCCGGCACGCCGTCGACGGTCTTCTTCACCTCCGGCACCACCGGCACGCCCAAAGGCGTGGTGTCCACGCACGGCGCCGTCACCAGGCTGTTCACCGCCGGGAGCTTCGCCGATTTCGGGCCGGGCCGCGTCACCTCCGCCGCCGCCGCGCTGCCGTGGGACGCGTTCTCGCTGGAACTCTGGGGGCCGCTGGTCAGCGGAGGCACCTGCGTCCTCGCCGAGGGCGAGTACTTCCTGCCCGACACTCTCGCGGGGATGATCCACGAGCACGGGGTGAACACGACGTGGCTCACCGCCTCGCTGTTCAACCTGTTCCTGGACGAACAGCCCGAGTGCTTCCGCGGACTGTCGGTACTGATCATCGGCGGGGAACGGCTCTCGCCCGCCCATGTGCGCCGCTTCCTCACCGCGCACCCCGGCATCACGCTGCTCAACGGCTACGGGCCGGTGGAGAGCTGCGTCTTCGCGACGACGCACCGGATCACGCCTGCCGACACCCGGCGGACGCACGGGATTCCGCTGGGGCGGGCGGTGCCGTGCACCCGGACCGCCGTGCTGCGCGACGGGGCACCGGCGGCCCCCGGCCAACCGGGCGAGATATGGATCGGCGGCGAGGGCCTGGCCGTCGGCTACCTCGCGCATCCCGAGGAGACCGCGCGGCGCTTCACGACCGTGCGGACGGCGGACGGCCCGGTGCGTATGTACCGTACGGGAGACCTGGGCCTGCTCGACGACGAGGGCGTACTGCACTACCTGGGCCGCGCCGACCGGCAGGTCAAGATCCAGGGGCACCGGATCGAGCCGGCCGAGATCGAGAGTGCCTGCGAGGCACTGCCGGAGGTGGAACGGGCCGTCGTCGTTCCCGTGGAAGGAACCGACCTGGCCTTCACCCGCCTCGCGCTGTTCTACACGGCCGCGCCCGCGGCGCGGCGCTCCGCGGCCCTGGCCGACCGGCTCCGGGACGTGCTGCCGTCCTACTGCGTACCGGAGTTGATCGAAGAAGTACGAGCCTTTCCCCTGACGGCGCAGGGCAAGACCGACCACCGGGCGCTCCTGGCCGGGCTCGGGCCGTCCGGAAGCGGAACCGGAACCGGGACCGGGCCGGACCTCGACGCGCTCTTCGGCGAACTCGTCCGGTCCCCTGACGAACGTCCCGGCGCCTGGCCGCCCGACACCAGCTGGGCCGCGCTCGGTGGCACCTCGCTCGACGCGATGCGGCTGTGCGCCCGGATCCAGCGCCAGCTGAACGTCCGGGTGTCGGTGTCGGACTTCATGAAGGAGCCGAACCTCGACGGGCTGCGGCGTCTGGTCGGGCAGGCCGTGACGCTGCCGGCGGAAGACCGGGCCGGGGCGACCGACAGCACGGTGGTTCCGCTCGTGGGCATGCCGGCGCACTTCTGCATGCGGTACGAGCTGCTCCCCGAAGACACCTCGACCCTGTGCCGCAGAGCCTGGCGGATCGACGGGCCCGTCGACCTGGAGGCGCTGGAACAGTCCCTGAACGACCTGCACGCACGGCACGAGGCACTGCGCGCCGCCTATCTCCTGGAGGACGGGCCGGTCGCGCGTCTGACCGGCCCGGGCGGCCGTGTCGTGCTCACCGACCTCGGCCCGTGCGGCGACGGCGAGCCGGCACAGGACCGGCTGGAGAAAGCGTTGCTGCGTCCGCTGTCGATCCAGACCGGCGAGGTCTGGCGCTGTGCCGTGGTGCGCGAGGCGAGCGGCAGCACCCTGTTCGGGCTGACGGTGCATCACATCGCGTTCGACGGCTGGTCGGAATCGCTGCTCGTCGCCGAGTTGTCGGCCGCGTACCGCAGCCGCCTCGCCGGAACCCGGGAAACCTTCGACGGCCCCGCCCCGACCCTCGCGGAACTCGCCCTGGAGGAGCTGACGGTCCGCCGGCACGAGGACCGCGGGCGTCAACTGGACTACTGGAAGTCGGCGCTGCTCGGCGCGCAGGACGTGGTGTGGCCCGAGCCGGAGTCGGTGGACGACGACCCGGTGGGCGTGTGCTGCTTCACGCTCGGCACGCCCGCCGTCGAGCGCCTGGCACGGGAGGCGCGCCAGTACGGGAGCACGCTGTTCCTGGCCCTCTTCACGGGGTTCGACGCGGCTCTGCGCGAGGTGCTCGGGCAGGGGGACTTCTGCGTCGGTGTCCCGGTGGCGCGACGCGGCGGCGCGCACGCGATCCGCGCCGTCGGTTGTGTGGTGGACATGTTGTGCCTCCGTATGCCGCCCGCGGACGCGGCCGATTCCCTCAGGAGCCGGATGGCGCGGACCTACCCGGTGATCAAAGAAGCGATGGCGTGCCAGGACGTCGCCTTCGACGAGGTCGTGGCGGCCGTGACGCCTCCGCGGACGACGCGCAACCCGCTGTACCAGACGGTGTTCGCCTACCAGAACAACGTCACCGGGTCCTTGGCGCTCGACGGGTGCGCCGTCCGCGCCCTGCCGCAGCCGCTGGTCGCGCCGTCGGCGGAGCTGGCCTGCGAGGTGTGGCCGCAGCCGGGGGGCGGGCTACGGGTGGAGCTGACCTTCCAGTCCCGGTTGATCCGGCGGGACGCGGTACGGCGCATCGCCGACACGTACCAGGCCCTGCTCACCGAGGACGTCGGACCGCGCTGAGGCGCAGCGGTGGGCCGTACCGTCAGTACGGTACGGCCCACCGCGACGGGTGACCGGCGGTCCCCGCTCCCGCCTCGACGGCTCTCCGCCCCTACCGCAGCGGACGGAAGAACCGGCGGACGTCGTCGATGAGCAGACCGGGCGCTTCCAGTGCGGCGAAATGCCCGCCGGTGTCGAACTCGGTCCAGGACGTGATGTGCGGATGGGTGCGCTCGGCGAACCGCCGGACCGGCGGCGCCTGTTCGCCGGGAAACACCGCGATCCCGAGCGGGACGTTCAACTGCCTGGGCAGGCCGAAGCTCGTGGCCGAGTCCTTGTACAGGCGGGCGGCGGACGCCGCGGTGTTGGTGAGCCAGTAGAGCATGACATTGGTCAGGATGCGGTCACGGCTCACCGCGTCCTCCGGAACTCCGGCCTGATAGGTCCATTCCTTGAACTTCTCCACGATCCAGGCGAGCTGGCCGACCGGAGAGTCCGCGAGGGCGTGCGAGACCGTGTGCGGGCGCTGCGTCTGCACCTGGGCGTAGCCGGACAATTCCGTGTTGAATACTTCGAGGCGGCTGACGCGTTCCATGTCGGCGGGGGAGAGCGCGGCCATCTCCGCCGGATCGCCGGACGGAAAGGTGAGCAGGAAGTTCAGGTGCACGCCCACCACGTTCCCGGGCGCGTGGACACCCAGTTGGCGCGAGATCAGCGAGCCGAAATCGCCGCCCTGCGCACCGTACCGGCGATACCCGAGCCGGTTCATCAGCTCGGCCCAGGCGGCGGCGACCCGCTCGACCCCCCACCCGTTGTCGGGGGTCGGGCCGGACAGACCGAACCCCGGGATCGAGGGAATCACCAGGTCGAAGGCGTCCGCGCGGTCGCCGCCGTGCGCCGCGGGGTCGGTGAGCGGGCCGATGACGTCGAGGAACTCGACGACCGATCCCGGCCAGCCGTGTGTGAGGACGAGCGGCAGCGCGTCCGGTTCCGCGGACCGGACGTGGAGGAAATGCACGGTGGTTCCGTCGATTTCCGTGGTGAACTGCGGGAACGCGTTCAGTTGCGCCTCGGCCCGTCGCCAGTCGTACGAGGTGCGCCAGTACGCGCTGAGATTCCGCAGGTAATCCACCGGCACGCCGTACTCCCAGCCGGAATCCGCCGCCTGCGCGGACCAGCGGGTCCGGTCCAGCCTTTCCGCCAGGTCGTCCAGAACCTCCTGCGGAATGTCCACGCGAAACGGCCGTATGCGGTCGTCGGAGACCATCAATTCTCCTTGTCGGTCCGAGCGCGCCGAATGACAGAAACCGGCACTCCAGCATCCGTACGGTCGAGCATAGACAGCACCCGCCGACAAAACACCCGTCCATTGACGGGCCGCGCCCGCTGACCGGACGATGGCCAGGCGTACGCGACGCGACCCGAACGGCGAGTCACCACGGAAGGGACACGTGGATGTCTTTGGATGCGCAGCACGTCGAGGAAGAACTTCCCGACCTGTCCGATCCGTTGTGGTATTCCGGCGGCCGGGCGGAGGAACTCTGGGCGTCCCTGCGCGAACGCGCACCGCTCTTCAGGACCGAACGGACGACGGGGGACAGCTTCTGGTCCGTGCTGGGCCACCCGCTCGCGAACGCCGTCCTCCGGGACAGCGAGACCTTCGTCTCCTCCCGCGGCATGCGCCTCGACTCGCCGCCCGCGCCGACCGCCCAGGCGGCCGGCCGGGTGCTCATCGTCAGCGACCCGCCACGGCACGGGAGCATCCGGCGCATCATCAGCTCCGCCTTCACCCCGCGTACGGTCCGGCGGCTGGAGTCGACGATCCGCCGGACGGCCTCGGACATCGTGGACGCGGCGGTCGCCGAAGGGGACTGCGACGCGGTCCAGATGGCGGCCAGGCTCCCGGTCTCGGTGATCTGCGACATGCTGGGCGTGCCCCGCGAGGACTGGGAGCATCTCCTGCACCAGTCCATGACGGCGATGAATTCCGGCGGTGACCGGGAGATCGAGATCGAGGCGAACAGCGAGATCCTGGCGTACTACGAACACCTGGTGCGGCTGCGCCGGAAGGACCCGGGGGACGATGTCGTCAGCGCCCTGATCCACGGCGAGGTGGACGGGGTGCCGTTCACCGACGAGGAGATCATCCTCAACTGCAACGCCCTGCTGTCGGCCGGCAACGAGACCACGCGGCACTCCATGGTCGGCGGTCTGCTCGCCTTCATCAGGTTCCCCGGCGAGTGGGACCGCCTGCGCGCCGACCCCGGCCTGATGCCCACCGCGGTGCAGGAGATCCTCCGGCACGCGAGCCCGGTCCTGCACGTACTGCGTACGGCCGTCAGGGACACCCGGATCGGGGACCGGGCCGTCGCGGACGGCGACAAGGTGGCGGTCTGGCTCCCGGCCGTCAACCGCGACGCCACCGTATTCGACGATCCGGACCGGTTCGACGTCGGGCGGGAGCCGAACCGGCACCTCGCGCTGTCCGCGGGACCGCACTTCTGCCTCGGGTCCTCGCTCGCCGTCATGGAGATCACCGTGCTGTTCGAGGAACTCCTCAAGCGCGTGGACCGCCCCGAACTCACCGGTGAGCCACGCCGGGTGCGCTCCAATTTCATCCAGGGGTACGAGACGGCACCGGTGACGCTGCGGCGTCGTACGGAATAGGTCCTGTCGTGGGGGGGGGGGGGCCCCCCCCCCGGGGGGGGGGGGGGGGGCCCCGCGCCCCCCCCCCCCGCCCGGGCCGCCCCCCCCCCCCGGGGGGGGGCGCCGGGGGGGGGCGGGGGGGGGGGGGGCGCCG